>NZ_CAJHBO010000067.1 GCF_904846645.1 Psychrobacter sp. Pi2-1 | reverse complement strand
CACCCAGCAGGCGTCTAAAAAGTGGTCGATGCCAATCCGTAACTGGACGTCTGCTCTGAATCGTTTTATGATTATGTTTGATGACCGTATCAGTAAGCATTTAATCTAAATGGCAGTTACACAGAATTCGGGATGGTCTCCACTATTCATTTAAGTTCACTATTCTAGTATTCTGAAGGCTATAACTGCTCTAATACGGTTCTTTGTATTTGGCATTGTAGGTTCTGCTTTGTTGTTTACAAAAATAGTTCTAAATTACTTATATTCTTATAATATTTCCTTTTCTTGTAAGAATGATTATAAAAAATTATAGCGATTCAGCTTATGTACGAAATATTTCTTCTATATACCATGTTATTCTTTTCTTCGCTTATCACTATTATTATATAACCAATCCCACTTAAAAGTGTTATAAACTAATTATCAAACCTAATTGCTATCATAAAGACCATGACTTACTCATTAGATTTTCGTAAACAAGTACTAAAAAGCTTAGACGAGGGTATGACC
>NZ_CAJHBO010000066.1 GCF_904846645.1 Psychrobacter sp. Pi2-1 | reverse complement strand
CTAAAAACTGTGTAACTGCTTATAATCCATTAACAGGAGAATAAGCAATGACTAACCAAAACGACATTAAAAAACTGGCCCAGCAGATGGCTGGTAGCATGAAAAGCTTCGATGACATCAAAGACTTTCAAAAGCAGCTCATGCAATCCTTTATCGATACTGCCTTAGAAGCTGAGATGGAAGACCATCTCGGCTACCCCAAGCATGAGAAAGCAGATAAACCAAACAAGCGCAACGGACACACTAAAAAGACCGTCCGCAGTGATACAGGCGATCTTGAAATCTCTACCCCAAGAGACCGTGATAGCAGCTTTGAGCCTGTACTCGTTAGTAAGCATCAAACCCGTATCTCAGGTCTCGATGATAAAATCATATTTCTTTACGCCAAGGGCCAAACCACCACTGAGATCGTAGAGAGCATTAAAGAGCTCTACGATGTCGACATCTCAAGCTCTCTTGTCTCAAGAGTCACCGATAACATATTAGAGGACATCACCGCTTGGCAGAACCGGCCGCTGA
>NZ_CAJHBO010000065.1 GCF_904846645.1 Psychrobacter sp. Pi2-1 | reverse complement strand
CACCACCTTAACCGTAGCAGGCGAAGGTGCTTGGACAGTTGATCCCGTGACAGGCGCAGTGACCTTTACCCCAGAAGCCGGCTTCACCAATGATCCGACACCGGTGAACTACGTGGTCTCTGACCTGGCCGGAATCATCGGCAGCGTAGGATGTATAGAAGTGGCATACCCACCAACCGCACCAAATGCCGTTGATGAGATTCAAACCGGCACGCTAGGTCAACCCGTGGTCATCGACGTGCTTGGCAATGACACCGACCTTGAAGGCGACATTGACCCAACCAGCGTCAAACTGATTGACCCAAATAGCGGTCTTGAAGTCACCACCTTAACCGTAGCAGGCGAAGGTGCTTGGACAGTTGATCCCGTGACAGGCGCAGTGACCTTTACACCAGAAGCCGGCTTCACCAATGATCCGACACCGGTGAACTATGTGGTCTCTGACCTGACCGGTAACAAATCGAACCAAGCGAGTATCGTTGTGGCTTACCCACCAACCGCACCAAATGCCGTTGATGAG
>NZ_CAJHBO010000064.1 GCF_904846645.1 Psychrobacter sp. Pi2-1 | reverse complement strand
TCAGCAACACTGCTCAGCGGCCGGTTCTGCCAAGCGGTGATGTCCTCTAATATGTTATCGGTGACTCTTGAGACAAGAGAGCTTGAGATGTCGACATCGTAGAGCTCTTTAATGCTCTCTACGATCTCAGTGGTGGTTTGACCCTTGGCGTAAAGGAATATGATTTTATCATCGAGACCTGAGATACGGGTTTGATGCTTGCGCACGAGTGTAGGTTCAAAGTCACCATGACGGTCTCTTGGGGTGGATATCTCAAGCTCGCCTGTGTCGCTACGGACGGTCTTTTTAGTGTGACCGTTGCGTTTGTTTGGCTTGTCTGATTTCTCATGCTTAGGATAGCCGAGATGGTCTTCCATCTCAGCTTCTAGTGCAGTGTCGATAAACGACTGCATGAGCTGCTTTTGGAAGTCTTTGATGTCATCGAAGCTTTTCATGCTACCAGCCATCTGCTGGGCCAGTTTTTTAATGTCGTTTTGGTTAGTCATTGCTTATTCTCCTGTTAATGGATTATAAGCAGTTACACAGTTTTTAGGAAACTC
>NZ_CAJHBO010000063.1 GCF_904846645.1 Psychrobacter sp. Pi2-1 | reverse complement strand
ACATGAAGGGGATGAAATGGATACACGATTATTTGCATTCGTCGGCGGAGACAGCGGTCTTTGGCGGATCGTTGGAACCGAAACCATAGTTGGCAAGTCACTGCCTGAAGCCAAAAGGCTCAACGTAATATCTGCCTCAGAGTTGCAGCCCGAAACCAATGCACCCTGGGTACTTCGCGGAATAACAAGCAATGAACGGTATGTCATGCGCGAAGAGAAGAACGAAATTGTGGTGAAGCAGCAAGGGCTAGCGCGCCCAGAAGCAACTTGCGCTGCGTTGATACCGATCCGAAAAAACGCAGCTTGGTGGGAATTCACGCAAGACGAGCGCCGGAGCGTTTTCGAAAAGTCAAAGCACATCCAAATCGGGCTCAACTACTTGCCTGCAGTAGCGCGCAAGCTCCACCACTGCCGCGACCTCTCTGAAAATGAACCGTTCGATTTTCTCAATGGGTTCGAGTTCGCGCCAACCCATGAGGCTGAGTTCAACGCATTGCTTTCCGAACTGCGTGCAACAGAGGAATGGAAGTACGTTGACAGAGAAGTCGATATC
>NZ_CAJHBO010000062.1 GCF_904846645.1 Psychrobacter sp. Pi2-1 | reverse complement strand
GCCCTCCCAGTTATTACGCCAAGACTTGATGACATGCGGATACTCCTTGCCCCATACCTCATCAAAGTGCTCAAGATTGGCCTCTGCCATCTCAAGCGTATCAGCGCCGTAGATGGCCTTTAAATCAGCTGCTACGGCCTTCTTATCCGTCCACGGTACGAACTTCATGGAATAGCGAACCATGTGTACGATACACAGCTGAACCTGAGCGTTGGGGTAGACGGTATTAATGGCATCAGGGAAGCCCTTTAAACCATCGACACAGGCAATGAGGATGTCTTGCACGCCGCGGTTTTGTAGTTCAGTGAGAACACCCAGCCAGAACTTAGCGCCTTCATTCTCTGATAACCACATACCAAGCAGCTCTTTTTTACCATCAAGAGCAACACCTAGCGCTAAGTAAATAGCTTTGTTGATGATCTGCTTGTCTTGACGTATCTTCACGACGATGCAGTCTAGATAGACGATAGGATAAACACTGCTCAGCGGCCGGTTCTGCCAAGCGGTGATGTCCTCTAATATGTTATCGGTGACTCTTGAGACAAGAGAGCTTGAGATGTCGACATCGT
>NZ_CAJHBO010000061.1 GCF_904846645.1 Psychrobacter sp. Pi2-1 | reverse complement strand
GATAGAGGGATAGTCGCCCAACGCTTCTATCAGCATGCGAACGGCGCGTTCTTTAATCTCAGGAGTGTAGTTTCGTGTTTTCATTGTCGTATTCTCTCAGAATGTTGAGTCTCCGACAATCCCGGGGCGGTTCATTTTGCCAGTAGCATATTACTAGCCACGTTGATTTGTCTGATCGAATTATTGTTCGGGGAAATTCTTTAATAGCTATCAATATACAATAACATATATTGACTTTATATTTATATAGGTATTCGTCCAATAAACAGTGCTCTTTTGGATAGATGGATGAAATAAAAGAATATAAATATAATGATCTTTTGGAATTACGATCGTGAGTTTGAGTAAGTGCAATAGGTAAAGAAGGAGTTTATGTGGAAATACGAGACTTGTGAAAAGTAACCATTATCATATGATGTCATTTATATTGAAGCCATAAGGTATATATTAATCCAACGTGACAACTATAAGTAAGTCACTATTCGAGAGTTTCCTAAAAACTGTGTAACTGCTTATAATCCATTAACAGGAGAATAAGCAATGACTAACCAAAACGACATTAAAAAACTGGCCCAGCAGATGGCTGGTAGCATGAAAAGCTTCGATGACATCA
>NZ_CAJHBO010000060.1 GCF_904846645.1 Psychrobacter sp. Pi2-1 | reverse complement strand
CCGAACTCAGAAGTGAAACATCGTAGCGCCAATGGTAGTGTGGTTCGCCCATGTGAGAGTAGGTCATCGTCAGCTCTCTATTCTGAAATATCCCCCGACATTAGCTTGTCGGGGGATTTTCTTTGCGCGCGGTTTGGTGATAATTCTTTGATCAACAGCCGCTAATCTCATCGAGTAAAATAATTATAAAAAAAGCTTAATTAACCTTGACCCAGACTCAAACAAGCGTATAATGCCACCCAGTCGAAAGGGAAGTGGGTTACAGATTTGGACGATGTAAATTGTTTGAATTAAATAGCAAATACTTCTTGACTAAATAAATATAGCGTCTATAATACGCACCTCATCAAGACGAGCTGGAGTAGCTAGTGTGTAGATTACACATCAATAACCCAGTTAACTTGTTGAAACAAATTAAAAAAAGAAGTTGACAGACTATTAAAACATGATATGATGGTCAGCTCGCTAAATAGGATAAGCCACATTGGCTGACTTATTTAGTTTGAAATACTAGCACTGGACGACAGTGTCAGACATTATTTAAAAGCATAACTAAAGAACAACTTGTGTGGATTTTTGCTGATTCAGAATGCTAAAAAATAAAGTT
>NZ_CAJHBO010000059.1 GCF_904846645.1 Psychrobacter sp. Pi2-1 | reverse complement strand
AAACAGTGCCGCCCTCTATGATCAATTTAACTGTAGTGGTCAACTAATTTAGGACACCTGATAAGAGGTTTTTGTTAAAATAGCGTCTCTCTGTTTCTAATGGTGTTAAGTAATTGTTGAAAGTATGGGGTCTCACAGTTTGATAATAGCCCCAGATATAGTCAGTGATAGCACTCTTAGCCTCAAAGATATCTTCATAACCACCCTTTGGCATCCATTCCGTTTTAAAGCTTCTAAAGAAGCGTTCAGTTGGCGCGTTGTCCCAGCAATTACCCTTTCTGCTCATGCTTTGAATCATGCCGTCACAACTAGCCACGGATTCAGCAAATGCCTTGCTAGTGTAATGCGTGCCTTGATCCGAGTGAAACAGCACCCTACTGGGTCTAAGTCTCGTCTGATATGCCATCTGTAGTGCTTTAGCAGTCAGCATACTGTCAGGAGAGTCTGATACGGCAAAGCCCACGACACGACGGGCAAACAGATCTAACACCACAGCTAGATAACACCAGCCGCTCTTGATACGGATATAGGTCACATCTCCCGTCCAGACTTGGTTAGGCATGCTTGGACTAAAATTGCGCTTTAGGATATTGTCGTGGGTTTTATGCATCTGATC
>NZ_CAJHBO010000058.1 GCF_904846645.1 Psychrobacter sp. Pi2-1 | reverse complement strand
GCTTCATCGCCTCTGACTGCCAAGGCATCCACCATGTGCGCTTCATTACTTGACCATACAACCCCAAGTAGTCTTTCGACTTCTAAGTGTCATACAATCTAATTATGATAACGATATCACCTATGTTTATACGCTTGATTCAGTTCTCTTTACTTTTTTTAATAACTCACCCCTGGGATAACAACTGATGTCGTTAAGAGGCGAGTTATTAAGGTTAAGAAGTGCGCGTGAACACGCTCTTCCTAACCCAGACTCATATCTATGTTTTTAAATAGTCTCTATGCTCTCGTCGAGTCACAGATTCTGTATAAAACAGAAAGAAGTAATCAATTAAAATCACTTGTTTCTATTTGATACCTATTTTATTTAGCACTTAAAGCTTAACTAAAGTAGTGGTGGAGCCAAACGGAGTCGAACCGTTGACCTCCTGCGTGCAAGGCAGGCGCTCTACCAACTGAGCTATGGCCCCATTGTAAAATGGTGGGTCTAGGTGGACTTGAACCACCGACCCCCGCGTTATCAACACGGTGCTCTAACCAGCTGAGCTACAGACCCTAATACGTTTGTTAAAACGTAAGCTTAAACTAAAGAACAACTTGTTGTGAATTCTTGCTGACCGAATGCGTCTATAAGGAGGTGATCCAGCCGCAGGTTCCCCTACGGCTACCTTGTTACGACTTCACCCCAGTCATCAA
>NZ_CAJHBO010000057.1 GCF_904846645.1 Psychrobacter sp. Pi2-1 | reverse complement strand
TGATTCACCGTTCTCACCTGTGGCGATACGCAATGATGCAGGCTCAACATCAGCGGCAACCGCTGTTGCATTACCTTCGGCGGCTTGCTCTTGGGTGACAGCAGGCGTAGCAACGGGCTCAGGATTTTCTTGGCAGCCTCTAGCAATGCCCAAGCCAAAGCGCCTAGAATAATCAGACCAATGATGGGCAGCAGCGCTTTCATAAAACTGCCTTCTGTTTCTTCTTCGCGCTGAAGCGGTGCAGTGCTGACCGTATCAGAAATTCGTGCACCTGCAGGCGCAGCGGCAATCATACCTGCTGGCAAAACTGTGCTCGCCCAAGCAGGAATATGATGTTGGTAGCTAGCCGAATTATCGTTTAAAAACTGTGGCACAGGTGTCGTCCCTGCCAAGCTCTTTATTTCATGGTACGCAAGTGGTGCTGCCATCGCGATTAAACCGCGAGAAGCAGTGACATCGACATTGTGTTTACCAGCAAGCTCACGAGCTATTTGGTCACGGTGTGTGCTATCCGTCCATATGCGCTCATGAAATCCCTGATCATCACGAGCGATATTCTCGTTAGAAAAGCGATCATGAGTATCTTTGTCTGCCAAGCGAGCAGCAAAAATAGCATAAAATTGCTCAAGCAAGTTTTTCTCAGCTGGGCTACGGTCATCTCCCAATACTGCGGGGCTTACCGTTCGCGTCAAATGGCTGATAACATCCATAATGT
>NZ_CAJHBO010000056.1 GCF_904846645.1 Psychrobacter sp. Pi2-1 | reverse complement strand
ATCAAGCTATTACGACTGGCTGGGTCGTGATCTCAGCGACCAACAGATACATCGCAATCAGTGTGAACTACTGGTTAAAGTCGCTCATACTCAGACCAAGCAGTGCTATGGCGTAGATCGACTGCATGCCCACCTAAGAGCGCAAGGGTACGATATCAGCCAATATATGGTTAGAAGCATCAAAGAAGAATACGGCATTAAATGCCGTCGTCACAAGCGCTTTAAAGTCACCACTGACTCTGATCATAACAAGCTGGTTTATCCAAACGTGCTGGATCAGAAGTTTGATGCAAACCGTCCTAATGATGCATGGGTAAGCGATATTACTTATATCTGGACTGCTGAGGGCTGGTTGTATTTGGCAGGCGTTAAAGATTTATATACCAAAGAGCTTGTCGGCTATGCTATCAACAAACGCATGACTGCTGACTTGGTTTGCCGTGCACTCAATATGGCAATCAAAAACAAACGACCTAATAAAGGATTAATTGTGCATTCAGACAGAGGCAGTCAGTACTGTAGCCATGCCTACCACAAAATCATTAAGCAGCATCACTTTATAGGCTCTATGAGTGGTCGTGGCAATTGTTATGACAATGCGCCAATAGAAAGCTTCTGGGGCATATTAAAGAATGAGCTAATATATCATAAGGACTATAAAACACGATTCACAGCCATTACTGACATCATCAAATATATCGAGCTGTATTACAATCAGACTAGGATTCAAAAGGGTTTGGGCTATAAA
>NZ_CAJHBO010000055.1 GCF_904846645.1 Psychrobacter sp. Pi2-1 | reverse complement strand
TTGTACTCAAGCTCAATATATTTAGTGATATCACTGATGGCTTCAAACCTTGTTTTATAGTCTTCGTGATACACCAACTCATTCTTTAATATGCCCCAGAAGCTTTCTATGGGCGCATTATCAAAGCAATTGCCACGCCTGGACATTGAGCCCTTAAATTTATGCTTCTTAATGATCTTATGATAGTCATAACTACAGTACTGACTGCCTCTATCAGAATGCACAATCAGCTGTTGGTTGGGTCGTTTGTTCTTGATGGCCATATTGAGTGCACGGCAAACTAAATCTGCTGTCATTCGCTTATTGATGGCATAGCCGACAAGCTCTTTGGTGTAGAGGTCTTTAACACCTGCTAAGTATAGCCAACCCTCATTGGTCCAGACATAGGTAATGTCACTAACCCAAGCTTCGTTAGGACGACTGGTATGGAATTTTTGGTCGAGCAGGTTTGGATAGATAAACTTGTTATGGTTTGAGTTGGTGGTAACTTTAAAACGCTTGTGACGACGGCAAGCAATGCCGTATTCTTCTTTAATGCGTCTTACCATGTATTGACTGATATGATGGCCTTGCTCTGCAAGATGAGCATGCAATCGCTCACAGCCATAACGCTGCTTAGTTTCATCATGAGCCACGCGCACTAGCAGCTCACACTGGTTGCGGTGGATCTGCTGATTACTAACACCACGATTTATCCAGTTGTAATAGCTTGATGGCTTGACATCTAATACGTGACACATACAGGTGATGCTAAATATCTTCTGATTATCCTTGATAAAGACGTACTTCATCAACTGT
>NZ_CAJHBO010000054.1 GCF_904846645.1 Psychrobacter sp. Pi2-1 | reverse complement strand
ACGATGTCGACATCTCAAGCTCTCTTGTCTCAAGAGTCACCGATAACATATTAGAGGACATCACCGCTTGGCAGAACCGGCCGCTGAGCAGTGTTTATCCTATCGTCTATCTAGACTGCATCGTCGTCAAAGTACGTCAAGACAAGCAGATCATCAACAAAGCCATTTACTTAGCCCTAGGCGTTAACCTTAACGGTAAAAAAGAGCTGCTTGGTATGTGGCTCTCAGAGAATGAAGGCGCTAAGTTCTGGCTAGGTGTTCTCACTGAACTACAAAACCGCGGCGTACAAGATATCCTCATTGCCTGTGTCGATGGTCTAAAGGGCTTCCCTGATGCCATTAACACCGTCTATCCAAAGGCACAGGTTCAGCTGTGTATCGTACACATGGTGCGCTATTCAATGAAGTTTGTGCCGTGGACGGATAAAAAGGCCGTAGCGGCTGATTTAAAGGCCATTTACGGCGCTGATACCCTTGAGATGGCAGAGGCCAATCTTGAGCACTTTGATGAGACTTGGGGCAAAGATTACCCGCACGTGGTCAAGTCTTGGCGCAATAACTGGGAGGGCTTAACGGTGTTCTTTGAGTATCCGAAAGACATCAGAAAAGTGATTTATACCACCAATGCGATAGAGTCGCTAAACAGTGTGATTCGGACGGCGGTGAATAAGCGTAAGGTGTTCCCCTCTGATCAGGCAGCATTCAAAGTGGTGTACTTAGCCACCCAGCAGGCGTCTAAAAAGTGGTCGATGCCAATCCGTAACTGGACGTCTGCTCTGAATCGTTTTATGATTATGTTTGATGACCGTATCA
>NZ_CAJHBO010000053.1 GCF_904846645.1 Psychrobacter sp. Pi2-1 | reverse complement strand
CTCCATGAAGTAGGAATCGCTAGTAATCGCGGATCAGAATGCCGCGGTGAATACGTTCCCGGGCCTTGTACACACCGCCCGTCACACCATGGGAGTTGATTGCACCAGAAGTGGATAGCTTAACCTTAGGGGGAGCGTTCACCACGGTGTGGTTGATGACTGGGGTGAAGTCGTAACAAGGTAGCCGTAGGGGAACCTGCGGCTGGATCACCTCCTTATAGACGCATTCGGTCAGCAAGAATTCACAACAAGTTGTTCTTTAGTTTAAGCTTACGTTTTTAACAAACGTATTAGGGTCTGTAGCTCAGCTGGTTAGAGCACCGTGTTGATAACGCGGGGGTCAGTGGTTCGAGTCCACTTAGACCCACCATTTTATATAATGGGGCCATAGCTCAGTTGGTAGAGCGCCTGCCTTGCACGCAGGAGGTCAACGGTTCGACTCCGTTTGGCTCCACCACTACTTTAGTTAAGCTTAGAGTGCTAAATAAAAATAGGTATCAAATAGAAACAAGTGATTTGAACAAGATTACTTCTTTCTGTTTTATACAGAATCTGTGACTCGACGAGAGCATAGAGACTATTTAAAAACATAGATATGAGTCTGGGTTAGTGATGACATGTTCACGTGTCGTCATTAACCTTAATAACTCACCTCTTAACGACATCAGTTGTTATCCCAGGGGTGGGTTATTAAAAAAAGTAAAGAGAACTGAATCAAGCGTATAAACATAGGTGATATCGTTATCATAATTAGATTGTATGACACTTAGAAGTCGAAAGACTACTTGGGGTTGTATGGTCAAGTAATGAAGC
>NZ_CAJHBO010000052.1 GCF_904846645.1 Psychrobacter sp. Pi2-1 | reverse complement strand
TCAATTAGCACAGTTATTTTAGAATAAGCTATAGTAACTCTATATTTAGCAATCTGAGTAAAACCCTCATGACAAGACGCCATGCCCTACGAGATGACCAATGGGCGAGAATTAAAGACATTCTGCCAGGTCAACCAAATGACGTTGGTGTTACTGCAAAGGATAACCGCTTATTTGTAGAAGCCGTCTTGTACCGCTATAAAACAGGCATACCTTGGCGTGACCTACCTGAGCGTTTTGGCGACTTTAGAGTGATTCATACTCGTTTTAGCCGTTGGTCACAAAAAGGCGTATGGGAACAGGTTTTTAATCAGTTGTCTGAGCAATCCGATGATGAATATGCCATGCTAGATGCCACTATTGTTAAAGCCCATCAGCATAGTGCTGGAAAAAAAGGGATCAAGCCATCGGTCGCAGTAAAGGTGGACTGACGACCAAAATACATACTCGTACAGATGCGCTAGGCAATCCTACAGGCTTTTATTTGACGGGTGGCGGCGCTCATGACTTGCAGGGGTCAGACGTGTTGTTAGATGTCAGTATTAGCCAAACCTGGCTTGCCGATAGAGCTTATGATGCTGATGCCCGTGTCATTGAACCGATTAAAGCCGTACAAGGCAACGCAGTTATACCGTCTAAGTGTCATCGGTTGCAGCCAAGAGACTTTGACAAAGAGCTCTATGAAGCACGGCATTTAATTGAGAACTTCTTTGCCAAGATTAAGCAGTATCGTGCGATTGCTACTCGCTATGATAAGTTAGCCCGTCATTTCTTGAGTGCTATTTATCTGGTTTCTTGTGTCATTTGGCTTAATTGATGACACGCCCTA
>NZ_CAJHBO010000051.1 GCF_904846645.1 Psychrobacter sp. Pi2-1 | reverse complement strand
AATCAGACTAGGATTCAAAAGGGTTTGGGCTATAAAACGCCAAGACAAGTGTGGTTTGACTTTTATCGTCAAGCTGCGTAACTAAAATCTCCCAAGTTTAGTTCTACGGGATTGACAGCAGGGGTCATTCCTCGCATATGCGGGTTAATGTAGGGACGCGATCTTAGTATAGCCATGTTATAACAAATAAATAATAAGAAACCTTATACTAGATTTTAGTTTGATATTTAAAATTGATTGTCTACAATAGACCTCTTGCATAAGTTATCACTATCCCTTGTAACTACGTCAGTACAAATAAATAAACTGGTACTTTTGTAAGAGGTCTAATATGGTTTGATAAAAATACCTAATAACCTAAGAATTACCCGTATAAATTTATAGTCTATATCTACTACATATAGGTATAATTAAATTAACCTAAGAAAAGGGAACGATGTGAGTTGCATAATAGAAGTGCTGAACAAGGAAGTAATTTCATTTTTAAATGAAAGCAACAGCGTTATTAGTGCTAAAGAAAATAACAGCAACTTAGATAAATATGTAAGAGAAGACATACTAGAAAACGGTAAAAGATTTGAGCATGCAGATTTTACTAAAAAAGAGATGGCCTACTTATACATATATACTTATCTTTTGATGCATATGGGGTCTTATGAGCGGATGCTTAAAGAGCAAGAACACTTGTTCTTTGATAGGATATTTAACGACAATGTGACCCCTGCTGTCAATCCCGTAGAACTAAACTTGGGAGATTTTAGTTACGCAGCTTGACGATAAAAGTCAAACCACACTTGTCTTGGCGTTTTATAGCCCAAACCCTTTTGAATCCTAGTCTGAT
>NZ_CAJHBO010000050.1 GCF_904846645.1 Psychrobacter sp. Pi2-1 | reverse complement strand
TATAGTCAGTTCAAAATAAAATTGTTATGGTTAGGACAAATATCATAAAACAATTTGGATAAGTCGTTTTCCATCCAGCCTTGGCGTAGAAACTTAGCCTGTGCCCATTTCTTTTCGATGGGGTTCAAGTCTGGGCTGTACGGCGGCAGCCATAATATACGATGACCATGTCTGTTCAGTAGTTTTTGGATACGTCTGCTTTTATGAAACCGAGCGTTATCCATGACAATCACACATTTGGTTTTAAGACTTGGGATGAGGGTTTGTTTGCACCAGCCGTAGAATATGCTGCTGTTGATGTTGTACTTAAAGTAATCAAGTGCAAACAGCATCTTCTCATAAAGAGCAGCAATGACATTGGTTCGCTTTTTACCTTGCCAGTTGTAGCGATCAATACAAGGCTTACCAATAGGCGCGTAACCATGAGAACGAATGGTTTCAGCCTCAAAGCCACTTTCATCCATATAGACAATAGGATAGCCTTGCTGCATAAAGCTATTAAGCTTACTGTGATATATCGCTCTTTTTATCGGACATGCCTTTGGATGCTCTAAGGTCTTTTTTTTGACTGATGCCTAGGCGCTTTAGGGCATGATGAATGCCTGTTTTACTACAGTTTAGACGACGTGCTCGCTCATACTGGTAATCATCAGGATGCTCTTTGACATCATTAAGTAGCACGTCATCTGGTATTTTATAGGGTTTGGTTTGCCTGGTTGTTTTACTATGAACACGTCTCTTCCAATTCTGTATAGTGGTTGGGCTAAGATTGTAAAACTCAGCCGCCTCAGCAAAGGTCATACCCTCGTCTAAGCTTTTTAGTACTTGTTTACGAAAATCTAATGAGTAAGTCATGGTCTTTATGATAGCAATTAGGTTTGATAATTAGTTTATAACACTTTTAAGTGGGATTGGTTATA
>NZ_CAJHBO010000049.1 GCF_904846645.1 Psychrobacter sp. Pi2-1 | reverse complement strand
CACGTAGAATATGACACAGACAGCCGTCACTATGCTCACGTAGATTGCCCAGGTCACGCCGATTATGTTAAAAACATGATCACTGGTGCGGCCCAAATGGACGGCGCAATCCTAGTAGTATCTGCAACTGACGGCCCAATGCCACAGACTCGTGAGCACATCTTGCTTTCACGTCAGGTTGGCGTACCGTACATCATCGTATTCATGAACAAATGTGACATGGTTGATGACGAAGAATTGTTAGAACTAGTAGAAATGGAAGTTCGTGAATTATTGAACGACTATGACTTCCCAGGCGATGACACTCCTATTGTTAAAGGTTCTGCTACTGAAGCACTAAAAGGCTCAGAAGAAAAATACGGCCAACCAGCTGTTGTAGAACTACTAAACGTACTAGACACCTACATCCCAGAGCCAGAGCGTGACATCGACAAAGCATTCCTAATGCCAATCGAAGACGTATTCTCAATCTCAGGTCGTGGTACTGTAGTAACAGGCCGTGTTGAATCTGGTATCGTTAAAGTTGGTGACGAGATCGAAATCGTTGGTATCCGTGACACTCAAAAAACCACCTGTACTGGTGTAGAGATGTTCCGTAAACTGCTTGACGAAGGTCGTGCAGGCGAAAACTGTGGCGTACTACTACGTGGTACTAAGCGTGAAGACGTACAACGTGGCCAAGTACTAGCTAAGCCAGGTTCAATCACTCCTCACACCAAATTTGACGCTGAAGTATATGTATTGTCAAAAGAAGAGGGTGGTCGTCACACACCATTCCTAAACGGCTATCGTCCACAGTTCTACTTCCGTACTACTGACGTAACTGGCGCAATCCAATTACAAGACGGTACTGAAATGGTAATGCCTGGTGATAACGTTGAGATGGGCGTAGAGCTTATCCACCCAATCGCTATGGACAAAGGTCTTCGCTTCGCTATTCGTGAAGGCGGCCGTACTGTAGGCGCTGGTGTTGTTGCTAACGTATTGAACTAAT
>NZ_CAJHBO010000048.1 GCF_904846645.1 Psychrobacter sp. Pi2-1 | reverse complement strand
GTAGTCCTCTGTCTGAATGATGAATAGCAGCATGACGATAGCATCGGTTAGACTGCGCCATCTTTAACGCTTTAATCACATTGCAAGCTCTCATGTCTTCACTTAAATGATAGCCCATAATCTGTCTTGAATAAGCATCCGTGACGAGTGATAAGTAGTGCGTACCCTCACCAGACTTTACATAGGTAATGTCTGCCACGAGTACTTGTTCCGGCATAATCGGCTGGTTTTGATTATCCTTTAACAAATTAGGATATTTCTTGAACCAGTGCTTACTGTTGGTTGTTTTAGTATAGCTACGTTTGGGTTTTACCAGTAAGTTATGCGCTCGCAAGTAATCAAAGAACCCATCACGTCCCAGCTTAATACCTACCTCTATAAGCTTAGGTTTGATTAAGTAGTACAATTTGCGTCCACCAAGCTTTGGCATGAACTGACGGTAAAAACCAACCCATTCAGACAGTACAGCTAATTCATCTGCTCGCTTGAGCTGTCGATCTCTATGTTGATAAACCGCTTGAGTGCTAATCCCTACTAATCGACAGCCTTTAGCTAAACTCACTTGTCCGTTTTTCCTGAGTTGCCAGAGACTGTCGTGACAGACTTTTTTCTTAAGTTTACGCCATAGTCTTTATCATAAATATCAATCATAGTATTTAAGATGAGGTTGCGATCTCTTTCGTCTGCAAGCTCTCGCTCTAGCCGTTTTATCTGCTGAGCGGGTGTTTCTACACTAGGGTTGTGGGCTGACATAGGACAACGCCTCCGCTGGTTAGAACCTGTCCAGTCTAATTTACCATGTTTGCGTAGCCAAACCAAAACGGTACTACGACCTTGAATGCCATAAATGGCTTGGGCTTGTTTGTAAGTCATGTCGCCTTTTTCAACGCTATCCACAACGCTTAATTTAAAGCCTAAGGTGTAATCTTTTTGACTGCGCTTAGCTCTGTTACTCTCTCTAGGTTTGACATAATATCGCCTAAAATATATCAACTCATTCTAGGATAGGACATGCAAAAGAAAGAAGGCGCTTACCTATAGTAAGAGCATTCTTTTAGATTTAGGGAAAAACTTATATTACTGTGCTGCCCATCAAGAT
>NZ_CAJHBO010000047.1 GCF_904846645.1 Psychrobacter sp. Pi2-1 | reverse complement strand
TGTAGTGGTCAACTAATTTAGGACAGCTGATAAGAGGTTTTGATTAAAGTAACGTCTCTCTTTTTCTGCTGGCGGCAAATAATCGTTGAAAGCATGCGGTCTCACGGTCTGATAATAGCCCCAGATGTAATCAACAATGGCGCTTTTAGCCTCAGCGATATCCTCATAACCGCCCTTTGGCATCCACTCAGTTTTGAAGCTTCTGAAGAATCTTTCGGTCGGCGCATTATCCCAACAATTTCCACGACGGCTCATGCTTTGCGTCATACCCTCATAACTCGCCACGGATTCAGCAAACTTCTTGCTAGTGTAATGGGTTCCTTGATCAGAGTGAAACAACACGCCACTTGGCTTTAAGCGCGTCTGATACGCCATTTGCAGCGCTTTGATTGTCAACACGCTGTCAGGGGAATCTGACACCGAAAAGCCCACCACACGACGGGCATATAAATCTAAAACAACCGCTAGGTAGCACCAGCCGCCTTTGATACGAATATATGTGACATCACCCGTCCAGACCTGATTGGGCGCTGATGGGCTAAAATTACGGTTCAGTATGTTGTCATGAGCTTGGTGTTCTTCGTCAGCTCGCTTGTATTTATGTGTTTTTAGCTGGCAACTGATGAGCCCCATACTTCTCATAATCTTAGCAGCTAAGTAACGTGTCAGCTTAATGCCATGCTCATTCATCAAGATAGCAGCAATGCTGCGAGCGCCAGCTGATTGCTTTGAGTCATTAAATATTTGGCGAATTAAGGCTTTAAGCTTGACCATTTCAATATTTATCGGCTTTGGCTGCAAGCCATAGTAATAGCTACTCTTAACCATGCCAAACAGGTCACACAATTGAGTTTTACTCATCTGTTTGTCTTGCTCTGCCAGCTGACTTATCAGCGATAGTCGCTCAGACTGTCCAAGGCTAGCAGAGCTGAAGCCTTTTTTAAGATGTCACGCTCCATAGTCAGCCGTTTTACTTGTTTACGCAGTTCTTGGAGTTCTCGCTGTTCATCGGTTAAGGCATTGCCGACTTTAGGTGCTTGTCCACCCATTTCTTGACGGTACTGACTCAGCCATTTCTGTAAGGTGGATTTGCCAATGCCAAGTGAATCAGAAACGTCGGGGATGCTACGGTTGTGATCAGTGACTAAGCTGATGGCTTCAAGTTTGAATTCTCGGGTATATTGGTTGCGTTTGTTGGTCATACTAGTTTCCTTTTTTAGGGTAGTATAAACCTCTTATGCACTGTCCAAGTTTATTATGCCACTACA
>NZ_CAJHBO010000046.1 GCF_904846645.1 Psychrobacter sp. Pi2-1 | reverse complement strand
CTTTATATCGTGCTGAGTCATGCGTTAACCACTACAATATTAGTGACCGTTTAATAATGACAGCGTGCGATATATGAAAGCCATCTCATATATATCGGCGACCTTTAGGAGCATAACCATGTTTGACTCTCACAAGCACTTATTATCTCTTAGATTAACACACCAAGTGCAACGCTAATTAATATTATAGAACGCCTGCATAGGCGTTTTAAACCCTAAGCGTTTTCTTGGTCTGTTATTTAGTTTGTTCTCAATGTCCTGCATCTCATCATCAGAGACTTGTCTAAAGTCACAGCCTTTAGGCAGATACTCTCTGATCAAGCCGTTGGTATTTTCGTTGGTTCCTCGCTGCCATGACGCATAAGCATCGGCAAAGAAGAAAGAGCTAAAGAGCTTTTGTTTCACCTTTTTATGCTGAGCAAACTCTTTACCATTGTCAGAGGTAATGGTCTTAACCTGCAACCTCACTGGCTTTAAGAGCTCTATCATTGCCTCTGATACTTGCTGTGCCGTTTTATTATCCACACGTTTCATCTTCAGCAGCCCTGTTTTACGTTCAACGAGCGTGACAATCGCTTGCTTGTGATGCTGACCGATAATGGTATCCGCCTCCCAGTCGCCAATCCGCGTGCGCGCATCAACGATGGAGGGGCGCTCATGGATAGAGACTCTGTCATTAATACGACCACGAGTCTCAGCAGTTAAACGCTGCCGATAAGGCTTGGCTTTACGTCTGAGACACTGCCATAACCTGCCGCCCTTACGCTTGTTTGTCCATATATAGCGATAAATGCTCATATGACTGAGTCCACCATGAACACCTGCTATTTGCTGGGGACTCCAGTTCTCTTTAAGCTTGTCTGTGACCCAGTCCCATACGTCAGCGATGATGCTGAGCGCATTGTTTGATCGTCTTGCACAAGCTTTCTTATGAGCGTTATTGACTCGGTAACCGCGCAGGCTTTTATTGCGTCTGATTTCTCTTAATATGGTACTGGGACTTCTGTTTAACGCCCGCGCTATAAAATTAATACTATGTTCTGCCCCTATAAGGGCATAAATCTGGTATCGTTCCCCTAGGCTTAGATGCGTATAGTTCATGGTTGCAATCTCACTTTGGTCGGTGGATAAAGACTTTGATGCTAGCGCATCTAGGTCTTTTTTTCACCTTGCATTTGGTATTGCACTTCATGTGTTAATCTAAGACTTAATATAATTGTACTTTACCCATTTTTCCTTCACCACGTTCAGTCAAGCATTGCATTACTGGAGTGTGT
>NZ_CAJHBO010000045.1 GCF_904846645.1 Psychrobacter sp. Pi2-1 | reverse complement strand
TGAACCGTAAGCTTATTAGGTTGTTTTTCGTTATATGAACCGCCCCGGGATTGTCGGAGACTCAACATTCTGAGAGAATACGACAATGAAAACACGAAACTACACTCCTGAGATTAAAGAACGCGCCGTTCGCATGCTGATAGAAGCGTTGGGCGACTATCCCTCTACCTGGTCAGCTATTCAAGCCATTGCCCCTAAGATTGGCTGTACGCCTGAAACCCTGCGGTCGTGGCATAAAAAACACATCGATCAAACTATTCCTGCATCGGTGCAAGCGCAAAGTGATAAAGAGCGCATCAAGGAGCTTGAACGCGAATGCAGAGAGCTCAAGCAAGCCAATGAGATCATACGTAAGGCTGCCGCTTTTTTCGCCCAGGCGGAGCTCGACCGCTGACTAAAATCATGATTCAATTCATCGACGATCATAAGAATAATTATAGGGTCGAGCTGATCTGTAGAGTATTACCGATTGCCCCATCAACCTATCACCGTGCTAAAGACTTGGAGAGCTACCCTGAAAAACGCTCACTGCGCAGCCAACATGACGACTTTTACATCAGCGAGATTAAACGTATCTGGCAGGACAGCAAATGCCGTTACGGTGCGCGTAAAGTATGGCAGCAGATGAAAGCTGACGGGTTAAAGGTTGCTCGTTGTACCATAGAGCGTTTAATGAGACAGCATGGCCTACAAGGCGTCTGGCGTGGCAAAGGCAAGATTACCACCAACAGCCGTGACGACCAAAAGCGTGCTGATGACCTAGTCAATCGTAACTTTAGCGCTCATCGCCCTAACCAGCTCTGGGTGGCAGACTTTACTTATATCAAGACGATAAGCGGCTGGGTGTATACCGCTTTTATTATTGATGTGTTTGCTCGCGCTATTGTGGGCTGGAAAGTATCTAATCGTATGAACACAGATATGGTGATGGCGGCGTTAAATCAAGCAATAGCAGATAGAAACTATCCCAAAGATGTGATTCATCACAGTGATCGAGGGGTTCAGTATTTATCCATTCGCTATACTGATAAAATGGCTACATGCGGTGTTATAGCTTCTGTCGGTACGACAGGCGATTCATACGATAATGCATTAGCTGAAACGGTCAACGGGCTTTATAAGTCTGAGGTGATTCATTATTTAAAACAGAACTGGACTGGTGTGAACGATGTTGAACTAGCAACCCTTGAATGGGTGGATTGGTTTAATAGAACACGATTGCATAGCACGATTGGATATGTGTCACCCTTTGAGTTTGAAAAGCGGTATTATGATAATTTAATCCTGTCAGGTATTGCTGCCTGACTCAAGTAAATAAGTCTCCGATAAAGTCGGGGCGGTTCA
>NZ_CAJHBO010000044.1 GCF_904846645.1 Psychrobacter sp. Pi2-1 | reverse complement strand
TCCAAAAAGTGGTCGATGCCAATCCGTAACTGGACGTCTGCTCTGAATCGTTTTATGATTATGTTTGATGACCGTATCAGTAAGCATTTAATCTAAATGGCAGTTACACAGAATTCGGGATGGTCTCCAAGGCCGTCCGCAATAACTAGCATTTTTCAGATGACAGATGATGAAAGGCTGCTCTTTAGGGAGTGGCTTTTTTTTGTTGGGTGGAGTTTAAATTAATTGTTAATATGATTACTAATCTAAAATTACCTGTCTGAAAGTTAATGAAACTCTTCTGTCTCTATAAACTATATTACCATTATGTTTATCACTTTTCCTTGGCGGTATTTCATGTGCCCATTCATACCTAGACTCGCCACTACAGACCAATATACTTCTTGGTTCAAGAAATAATTCAATAGTTTCCATATTGTCTTTAGTAAACTTCATAACACAAGTCGAATTAAGGCTAATCATCACAATAGTATCTTTGAAGCAAGGTACGCAGTCCGTATGCTTTGTAATACCTTGTCCAGATAAATATTCGTTGATGATAAGTTGGTCTGGTTTTGCATCAAATATTCCATCACTGACTAAACGTTCTAAAATAAAATCTAACTCATGAGGTATAGAAGTTACTCTTAAAGACTCATCTATTTTTCTAACTTTGTAATTATATCTGTAACCGTAATGTTGTACTCTGCGTTTTAACTCATTTGACCATTCATTTTCATCGATAAAACTAATCAATCTTTTTTGTTCTTCAGACGTTATGAATTCTCGTTTGTATTTTAAACCGCTAGCAAGACTTGGTTGGTGTGGTTCATATTCTGATGCAAACAAATCAAAGTTAAAGGACATCTACTTACCCTCCTTTCACTATTCGAGCAATACTATAGTTTAAGTATTTTGATCGTAATGAATCTTTGTCTAATATATCCAAGTTTCTTATGACACTGTAACTATACAATCCATTTTTCTCACTTTTAAGCTCTGTAACAATCAATTTATTCCTCTCTAAAATCGCTATCATTTTATTATAATTCTTTGCGCAATAGAAATTTTGATAAACCAAATAGTAATTACAATTATATTGCTTTACTGAGTCGACAATTTTTTCAACAAATGATTCCAAATAATCTTCAATACCATTCTGACTTAGAATGTATGCAAAATTAAAAATGATGTTTTTATAGCCAATATTAGCGATATCTGTTGTAATTATCACACACTTTTCATCAGAATCAGCATGATTTTCGTAACTCGTAAAATAGTTATTAAAGGTTTTTTTAGTTAACTTTATGGCGCTTTCTAATAGCTCGTCATTGATGTCTTTTCCTATATAGGTTAAGTTACTAGGTAAAGATGCTACAGTATCCCAAGGTAAAGATTTCATTTCCTCCACGTAACTATATATTGCAAGCAGTGAAGTAGCACAGCCACAACCAAAGTCTACGAATAGTACATTGAGCTATGCTGAAGAAACCGTACAACTAAACTTGGTAAACTAAGCGTATTAACTGGAGTTTACCATGACCAAGAAAGTAAGAACCTACAGTGACGAATTTAAAGCAGAAGCCGTTAAGAAAATAG
>NZ_CAJHBO010000043.1 GCF_904846645.1 Psychrobacter sp. Pi2-1 | reverse complement strand
ATTTAAAACTAATTAACTTCTTCAAATACCTTATTTAATTTAGTATTTAAATTTAATTATATCTACTAATCACAATTATAATTTAGAACTTCACTTACCTAAATAGCACATTTGTTTCTCTAAATATATTAATATCAAGCTATTTCTCAATACAGATTTAAGTTAAGCATATCTTAGACTTAATAATATTTAACAATTTAGTCGCCTCATTTGTCTCTCTAATTAAAATAGACTTTTCAGCATATTTTACAGCTTGTTGATAATTTTCATTTCTTGCTAGTACTCTTGCATATTCATAATTCCAAATGTGACAATTTTCAGTATCATAGTTTATATCTATAATTGTATTATCATTGATAATACCGTTAATAAAACTCTTAAGTATATTATTATCTTTAAGTACCTGTAAGACTAAATGCCCGCTATATGGTACCTTTATGAGCTTTGATTTTGGATAGGCTGGTAATATAAGATTATTAATAAAGTTATTTTCCTCACGCTGATAAGGATCATAAATAATGATAGGTGGCTTGCTAGATCTAGGGATATCAAGCATATTTTTATGTAAAAACTTTACAGGTCTCTTCAAGTTATAACTTAATGTTGGGTGTGCTGAGTTCTTTGGTGCTGCAGATATAGCTTGTGCATTAATTACCCCAGCATAATATATAGCACAGTAACCGCCCAAACTAGAACCGTAAGTGTAGACATCCATACCCTTGCACAAAGGTAATATAGCTTCCTGAAACTTTTCTAAGCTTAACTTCTGATATTGACTATTTGCTTGCTGAGCAACAAAAATATGGTGAAAACCATTATTTATTGCAAAATCACTTCCAAAACCTTTAGGAGTTTTTGAAGAAGGCAACCCTCCGAAACTTACGAGAAGTTTATTAGTATTTATTTTTGAAGGATGAAAAGTGATCATGAACCCTTCCTCATCCGCAAGAGTACTAACCTTATTAGGTAAAGCCACACTCCCTTTGCTTTCTACTTTGTTTTTTTCCTCTACTTTTTTAGTAACCTTTGCATCTCTAAAAAGTAAGGGGTTCAACAACCCTTTTTCTATTAATTCGCTTGAATAACGAAGTATCTCCTCCAAGAACTCTTTAGAGTTAGTGTAAAGTTCTTGCTTGCTTGGATTTTCTTTAATAGAGTGGAACACAAGAACAATCCACTTACTATCCTCAACAGCTTTATCTATCCATTTTTTTACACGAGTCAGATCAGACTTACTGTTTAAAGGATGTGCATAAATCAAACCACTAATATTTTGTAAATCATTGAACTTAAAACCTCCAACCCTAACAAAACGATAAGATTGAAATGATTTTTCAAGCACCTTATCGTTATAGCTAGCAAAAGGTAGGCTAATTGATTCAACCTTACCTTCAACTAATCCTTCTAGATAGACTTTACTATCTTTAAGTTCATACGATAGCTCATCATCTAACAGCTCAGTATACTTACTCTCATGACTCATCCCATGTGAAACGATCTCATGTCTGACCCCTGCTGTCAATCCCGTAGAACTAAACTTGGGAGATTTTAGTTACGCAGCCTGACGATAAAAGTCAAACCACAGCTGTCTTGGCGATTTATAGCCCAAACCCTTTTGAATCCTAGTCTGATT
>NZ_CAJHBO010000042.1 GCF_904846645.1 Psychrobacter sp. Pi2-1 | reverse complement strand
AAGGTTAAGCTATCCACTTCTGGTGCAATCAACTCCCATGGTGTGACGGGCGGTGTGTACAAGGCCCGGGAACGTATTCACCGCGGCATTCTGATCCGCGATTACTAGCGATTCCTACTTCATGGAGTCGAGTTGCAGACTCCAATCTGGACTACGATAGGCTTTTTGAGATTCGCATCACATCGCTGTGTAGCTGCCCTCTGTACCTACCATTGTAGCACGTGTGTAGCCCTGGTCGTAAGGGCCATGATGACTTGACGTCGTCCCCGCCTTCCTCCAGTTTGTCACTGGCAGTATCCTTAGAGTTCCCGGCTTAACCCGCTGGTAACTAAGGACAAGGGTTGCGCTCGTTGCGGGACTTAACCCAACATCTCACGACACGAGCTGACGACAGCCATGCAGCACCTGTATTCTAATTCCCGAAGGCACTCCCGCATCTCTGCAGGATTCTAGATATGTCAAGACCAGGTAAGGTTCTTCGCGTTGCATCGAATTAAACCACATGCTCCACCGCTTGTGCGGGCCCCCGTCAATTCATTTGAGTTTTAACCTTGCGGCCGTACTCCCCAGGCGGTCTACTTATTGCGTTAGCTGCGTCACTAAGTCCTCAAGGGACCCAACGACTAGTAGACATCGTTTACGGCGTGGACTACCAGGGTATCTAATCCTGTTTGCTACCCACGCTTTCGAGCCTCAGTGTCAGTATGATGCCAGGAAGCTGCCTTCGCCATCGGTATTCCTTCAGATCTCTACGCATTTCACCGCTACACCTGAAATTCTACTTCCCTCTCACCTACTCTAGCCTAACAGTTTCAGATGCAGTTCCCAGGTTAAGCCCGGGGATTTCACATCTGACTTATCAAGCCACCTACGCTCGCTTTACGCCCAGTAATTCCGATTAACGCTTGCACCCTCTGTATTACCGCGGCTGCTGGCACAGAGTTAGCCGGTGCTTATTCTGCAGCTAATGTCATCGTCTCCGGGTATTAACCGAAGAGTCTTCTTCACTGCTTAAAGTGCTTTACAACCAAAAGGCCTTCTTCACACACGCGGCATGGCTGGATCAGGGTTTCCCCCATTGTCCAATATTCCCCACTGCTGCCTCCCGTAGGAGTCCGGGCCGTGTCTCAGTCCCGGTGTGGCTGATCATCCTCTCAGACCAGCTACAGATCGTCGCCATGGTAGGCCTTTACCCCACCATCTAGCTAATCCGACTTAGGCTCATCTAATAGCGAGAGCAGTAAACTGCCCCCTTTCTCCCGTAGGTCGTATGCGGTATTAATACGAGTTTCCCCGTGCTATCCCCCACTACTAGGTAGATTCCTAAGTATTACTCACCCGTCCGCCGCTCGACGCCTGGTAGCAAGCTACCATCGTTTCCGCTCGACTTGCATGTGTTAAGCCTGCCGCCAGCGTTCAATCTGAGCCATGATCAAACTCTTCAGTTTAATCTTGCTATGAAGCTCTTTAAAGAAGCTTCTAAACTTGGCTCATTTAATCTGGCAAAATCGCTAAAAATTATGTTCGTAATGAATTAACTTTGAGTCTTTCTGCTGTCTTAAATGATAATTTTTATAGTTAATAATCTTTCCGAAAAGAAAAGATAGTCAACTTTATTTTTTAGCATTCTGAATCAGCAAAAATCCACACAAGTTGTTCTTTAGTTATGCTTTTAAATA
>NZ_CAJHBO010000041.1 GCF_904846645.1 Psychrobacter sp. Pi2-1 | reverse complement strand
GCTGTCTTAAATGATAATTTTTATAGTTAATAATCTTTCCGAAAAGAAAAGATAGTCAACTTTATTTTTTAGCATTCTGAATCAGCAAAAATCCACACAAGTTGTTCTTTAGTTATGCTTTTAAATAATGTCTGACACTGTCGTCCAGTGCTAGTATTTCAAACTAAATAAGTCAGCCAATGTGACTTATCCTATTTAGCGAGCTGACCATCATATCATGTTTTAATAGTCTGTCAACTTCTTTTTTTAATTTGTCTCATCAGGTTAACTGGGTTATTAATGTGTAATCTACACACTATCTACCTCCAGCTCGTCTTGATGAGGTGCGTATTATAGACGCTATATTTATTTAGTCAAGAAGTATTTTCTATTTAATTCAAACAATTTACATCGTCCAAATCAGTAAGCCACTTCCCTTTCGACTGGGTGGCGTTATACGGAGTTTTAGATAGAAAACAAGAAGAGTTTTCAAAAACATTTTAACTTGATAAATTGAATTGATTGAGCCTACTATTAAAGACAATAGTAGGCTCAAGTATTTCCTTATTTCTTAGATCTACATATTAGTCGAAAGTATAGCTTACGCCAACATTGCCACCATTTTGGCTTCCACTACCACCAAAAGCACTACTGATAGAAAACTGTCCGTCAGATGTAGTGTAACCGACACCAAATGCGTACCCTGTCTCACCTTCCCATGTACCACCGCCCAGACCAACACTTACTTTACCTGGCGTGTTGGGATAACGTAGAGCAGCGAAAGCAAGCGCACCCGCTACTGCTGAGTGAGTCTCACCTTCTAAATCATTTATTCTTCTATCTGTATAACCAAAGGCTTCGGCACGATTTTGGTTAAGCTGAGAAACGTTAACTGCATCATTTGAATTAATACCAGCGGCAACATTGGTAATTCGGCGCTGGTTGTTTGCACTGCCTACCGATACGGTATTATCTGCCGTTGATTGTGAGTTTGCTCCTAATGCTACCGCATTGCTATGAGTCGCACTGCTATTAGCACCGATAGATACTGCATTAGCTGCTTGGACGTTCACCGACTCACCGATAGCAACAGAGTTTGAGGCGTTAGTCTCGTTAGCAAAGGTTGGTGCACTATTAGCACCAATTGTAGCCGCTGTAGCACCAACTGTCGCATTACTACCTAACACTACTGAATTACTAGTAGTATCACCGATAATGTTGTCGTTGCCAACTGCATAATTAGCGCTGCCGCCGATAATATTCGGGTCTCCAAACGCACCTGAGCGATCACCTGAAACGATGTTGCCATTACCCACGCTGGTAGATTGATCGCCAGTCACCGTATTGTTAGTGCCCATAGCGATGCTGTCCTTACCTTTAGATTGAGCATTAACCCCAATTGCTATTGCACCGTCAGCAGTAGCGCCATTGCTGTTATAATTGCCTGCATCTTCATTTTCACTAGAGCCATTAACGCTAAAGAAGCGAGCTTGGCTGTCTTCGATTTTACTTTCTAATTCAATTTTAGCTGCTTCGCTAATACCTGAGTCGCCTTTATCACCTTTAGCACCATCGATACCATCCTGACCTGCTGGACCTTGTTCACCCTGAGGACCTTGCGCACCATCTTGACCATTGATGCCGTCAGATCCTGCTGGACCTTGCGGACCGATTGGACCCTGTAAACCATCAACACCATCTTTACCGTTAGTGCCATCAGTACCATTTAAACCGTCAACACCGTTTTGACCCGCTGGTCCTTGTTCAC
>NZ_CAJHBO010000040.1 GCF_904846645.1 Psychrobacter sp. Pi2-1 | reverse complement strand
ATACAAACCACTTGGGTGTTGTATGGTCAAGCCAAACGAGCAATTAGTACAGGTTAGCTACACGCATCGCTGCGCTTCCACACCCTGCCTATCAACGTCCTAGTCTTGAACGGCTCTTTAGGGAAATCTAATCTTGAGGTGGGCTTCCCGCTTAGATGCTTTCAGCGGTTATCCCATCCGAACGTAGCTACCGGGCAATGCCACTGGCGTGACAACCCGAACACCAGAGGTTCGTCCACTCTGGTCCTCTCGTACTAGGAGCAGATCCTCTCAAATTTCCAACGCCCACGGTAGATAGGGACCGAACTGTCTCACGACGTTCTAAACCCAGCTCGCGTACCTCTTTAAATGGCGAACAGCCATACCCTTAGGACCTGCTTCAGCCCTAGGATGAGATGAGCCGACATCGAGGTGCCAAACACCGCCGTCGATATGAACTCTTGGGCGGTATCAGCCTGTTATCCCCAGAGTACCTTTTATCCGTTGAGCGATGGCCCTTCCATACAGAACCACCGGATCACTAAGACCTACTTTCGTACCTGCTCGACTTGTGGGTCTCGCAGTTAAGCGCGCTTTTGCCTTTATACTCTACGACCGATTTCCGACCGGTCTGAGCGCACCTTCGTACTCCTCCGTTACTCTTTAGGAGGAGACCGCCCCAGTC
Organism: Psychrobacter sp. Pi2-1; assembly: GCF_904846645.1. GTDB lineage: Bacteria > Pseudomonadota > Gammaproteobacteria > Pseudomonadales > Moraxellaceae > Psychrobacter. Next base: position 2,325 of record NZ_CAJHBO010000040.1, on the reverse strand, counting down.
AAACTACCCACCATACATTGTCCTCGGTATTGTTATACCTGAGTTAGAACCCCAACATGACCAGGGTGGTATTTCAAGATTGGCTCCACCGAGACTAGCGTCTCGGCTTCAAAGCCTCCCACCTATCCTGCACAAGTCAGGTCAAAGTTCAATGTAAAGCTGTAGTAAAGGTTCACGGGGTCTTTCCGTCTAGCCGCGGGTACACAGCATCTTCACTGCGATTTCGATTTCACTGAGTCTCTGCTGGAGACAGCGCTGCCATCATTATGTCATTCGTGCAGGTCGGAACTTACCCGACAAGGAATTTCGCTACCTTAGGACCGTTATAGTTACGGCCGCCGTTTACTGGGGCTTCGATCAAGAGCTTCGCTTACGCTAACCCCATCAATTAACCTTCCAGCACCGGGCAGACATCACACCCTATACGTCCACTTTCGTGTTTGCAGAGTGCTGTGTTTTTAATAAACAGTTGCAGCAGCCTGGTATCTGCGACTGCCAACAGCTCAAGGAGCAAGTCCTATCACCATCAACAGCGTACCTTCTCCCGAAGTTACGGTACCATTTTGCCTAGTTCCTTCAGCAGAGTTCTCTCAAGCGCCTTGGTATTCTCTACCTGATCACCTGTGTCGGTTTAGGGTACGATTCGTTTATAACTATTGCTTAGAAGCTTTTCCTGGAAGCATGGTATTTGCCACTTCGCTGTACAAGTACAGCTTGCTATCAGATCTCGGTATAGAATAGCCCGGATTTACCTAAGCTATAAACCTACATCCTTTCACCTGGACAACCAACGCCAGGCTGACATAACCTTCTCCGTCCCTCCATCGCATTATAAACAAGTATCGGAATATTAACCGATTTCCCATCGACTACGCCTTTCGGCCTCGCCTTAGGGGTCGACTCACCCAGCCCCGATTAACGTTGGACTGGAACCCTTGATCTTCCGGCGTGCGAGCTTTTCACTCGCATTATCGTTACTCACGTCAGCATTCGCTCTTGTGATACCTCCAGCATGCTTTACAACACACCTTCACAGGCTTACACAACGCTCCCCTACCACTTGAAAACAAATTCAAATCCGCAGCTTCGGCTCCTAGTTTGAGCCCCGTTACATCTTCCGCGCGGGCCGACTCGACTAGTGAGCTATTACGCTTTCTTTAAAGGATGGCTGCTTCTAAGCCAACCTCCTAGCTGTCTATGCCTTCCCACCTCGTTTCCCACTTAACTAGGAATTTGGGGCCTTAGCTGGCGGTCTGGGTTGTTTCCCTCTCCACGATGGACGTTAGCACCCACCGTGTGTCTCCCGGATATCACTCATCGGTATTCGGAGTTTGCATCGGTTTGGTAAGTCGGTATGACCCCCTAGCCGAAACAGTGCTCTACCCCCAATGGTGTTCGTCCGAGGCGCTACCTAAATAGCTTTCGGGGAGAACCAGCTATCACCGAGTTTGATTAGCCTTTCACCCCTATCCACAAGTCATCCCCTGGCTTTTCAACGACAGTGGGTTCGGTCCTCCGGTGCCTGTTACGGCACTTTCAACCTGCTCATGGATAGATCACTCGGTTTCGGGTCTATACCCTGCAACTAAACGCCCTATTAAGACTCGGTTTCCCTACGGCTCCCCTAAACGGTTAACCTTGCTACAGAATATAAGTCGCTGACCCATTATACAAAAGGTACGCGGTCACCCAACAAGTGGGCTCCCACTGCTTGTACGCACACGGTTTCAGGTTCTATTTCACTCCCCTCACAGGGGTTCTTTTCGCCTTTCCCTCACGGTACTGGTTCACTATCGGTCAGTCAGGAGTATTTAGCCTTGGAGGATGGTCCCCCCATCTTCAAACAGGATTTCTCGTGCCCCGCTCTACTTAATATGTTAACGCTAATGTTTCGAATACAGGACTATCACCTACTACGGTCAGCTTTCCCACGCTGTTCTTCTACATTAGCATTAATCGGCTTCTCCCCGTTCGCTCGCCGCTACTAGGGGAATCTCAATTGATGTCTATTCCTAAGGGTACTGAGATGTTTCACTTCCCCTCGTTCGCTTCCTAATAAATTAGGATACCTAGCTTATGCTAGGTGGGTTTCCCCATTCAGAAATCTCCGGATCACAGGATATTGCCGCCTCCCCGAAGCTTATCGCAGGCTGTCACGTCTTTCATCGCCTCTGACTGCCAAGGCATCCACCATGTGCGCTTCATTACTTGACCATACAACCCCAAGTAGTCTTTCGACTTCTAAGTGTCATACAATCTAATTATGATAACGATATCACCTATGTTTATACGCTTGATTCAGTTCTCTTTACTTTTTTTAATAAC
>NZ_CAJHBO010000039.1 GCF_904846645.1 Psychrobacter sp. Pi2-1 | reverse complement strand
AGTGAAGAGCTATGCTCGCAGTGAAACTAGAATCCAAAAGGGTTTAGGCTATAAAACGCCAAGACAGGTATGGTTTGACTTTTATCGTCAGGCTGCGTAACTAAAATCTCCCAAGTCAATGTCTACAGATTTGACAGCATAGGTCACTACCTCTAATATCGTTTCAATTAAAGCATTTTGTGGATAGCGTCTCTAACTATACCTCTGCTGGGTCTACTTCATTAGTAACGCTAGGGTATGGTGATATAGGTGAAATGCTGTCAAAAGATGGGAACCGGAAAGGTGACAAGAAATCATTGCGCCGAGCAGCTGAATTAGAGGCTATTAAAACAGCCCATAATCCAAATGGCACGTATTATGGCGGTAAAGCGAATGAGCATAAAAAACGTCTAATTAAGACGTTTAGCGGATATATGGCTGAAGGCTACACGGAAGAGGAAGTATATGAGGCTATGGTAGATCAAGGTGTTGCAATAGTATATATGGGCCAAGGGATTTGCTATGGTAATAGAGCAGAAGAATATGACTCAAGCCTACCATGTATTGGTTCACTGCGTTGCAACCCAGCTCGATGTAAACAAGCCGTTGTAACTACTAAACATGCCCCTAAATGGCGTGAAGTTTATACGTTAAACAAGCTTAATCTCAATAAACCAGAATATTCGCACAATCGTGAGCAAGTTCTAGCAGCAATGAACGAAGCGAGAATGGTACTGGAAAATCTTGGTGAGGAAGTTGAACTATGAATGCTTATGATCAAAAGAATAGCGATGATTATGATGCAAACACATTGCTATTGGAAAAGGCATTGTCGGACATTAGAGGCAACAAGAGGTTGAAAGCCACTGTAGCACAACTTTCAGAAATGACTGGTATTCATCGGAACACCATCTCAAACCGCGTTTGGCCTGTCCAAGAGCTTAAACAGATCAGAGACTCTCGGAAAACCGAAGAGAAATCACGTAAAGAACAAGTACGTTTAAGCACTGCCAATGTAAAAAATGCGCTAGAAGCAAAGCTAAGCCGAGCACAAAGTGAGGTTATCTACTGGTTTAATGAATATCAAGATATAAAAAGGGTCGCTGAGCACTCAGATAAACGGTTACAAAAGATGAGAGAATCAAGAGATTATTATAAAACACTATCTGACACAGATAAGAGATCCCTATCAGAAGCCAGACAAGAAATTGAGAAATTGAGAAAAATGTTAGTTTTAGAAGATACAAGAACGAAACAGCTTATGCACTAGTCTGTCAAAAATTATCTATTCTATAAAGAGCATAATCTTAATTTCCTCTTGCTTAAAAGCTAGCGAGAGCTTAGCTAATAAGCATATACCCTATAGCATAAATCACATATATTGATACTTTATGCCTAATAGAAATTTATCACTTTTCTCAGCTTTCACTTTATGCTTATATCAAACTGAGAATGGATAGGCAATAGACTCATGATACTGGTATCCTTCAACTTTAAAGTCATCCAGTGTTACCCATGTTTCAATATCTTCGAGAGACTTAATTTCAGGGTTAATATGAAGCTTAGGTGCCGGATAAGGTTCGCGTTTTAATTGCACGTCACGCATTAATTCTAATTGATCTTCATAAATATGTGCATTTACGATCTTATGATAAGCTTTTCCAGCCTCGTGGCCCGTAATTTGAGCCATGAGAGCTAGTAAGGTAAACACTTGAATCTGATTGAAATTTTGACCTAATGGTACATCACATGAACGTTGTGATGAAGTCAAATAAAGCTTTCCACCTAACAACGAAAATGTATGAGTATGCATACAAGGACGTAAACATCCCATATGAAACTCACCTGGATTGTAGAAGGTTAGAATTTCACCTCGATCATCAATACCGTTTCGCAAGTTATTATAAATCTTACGAAGTTGGTCAAACTCCTCTCCTACTGAATTACGCCATCTTCGTCCCTGTACACCATAAACTCGGCCCATATCATCCTTACCTTTACGATAAGGATTAGCTAGCCAAGCTGCATTTTCATTGGCATTGGCGTTCCATGTATTACATCCAATAGCTCGAAACTGATCTGCGCTATCATAACCACGTAGATATCCCAACAACTCTGCGATAGCTGCTTTCCAATAACTCTTTCGAGTAGTTACTAAGGGAAACTCATTAGCTCCTACGTTGTAGTCTAAATCAGCATTAATAACGGTTAAGCAACGTTTTCCAGTTCGTTCATTCTCTACCCATACACCCTCATCAACTATACGTTGACATAAATCTAGATACTGTTTCATTCAATAACCTTAGTTAGACTACAAACTTAGCTCAAAAGGTGATTTTTGTTGATCTGCGTGGACAATACATTTTACCTTTTGATTTCATTGAGCATTATAAAGTTTCAAGGCTCAATTGTACAAACCTGTTCGTAACAACTGATTGTCTTAGTAACTTATCAACAGACTATGCCCCAATGGAGCCAATGAAACCGAATCCTTCTATCTAACATCATTTGCCATAAGATACCTTTATGGGAATAGTCGGCTGTTTGGGCTGTACTTTTAACCAAGAAAGCCTACAAAGAATTGATTTAACTATTTAGTATGAAAATATTCGATTTACTTGCTTGATGCCTGCCCTCACTTCAAATAACCTTCATGACCTAGAAAATATCCTTTCAAGGTCATCCTGTCAAAACTATAAACATGGGCATGAGGTGCTTCTCTGCATCTACCAACTAACGGTTGCTTTTGATCAGGTTTGCCATCAGCTAGTTCAATAGGGGCTGTGCATATTGGGCAAATGGAAGTGAAGGCCGTTATTCTCGCTATTCTATAGCCATCAGCTCCCTTATACATTTCAATGTCAGCATTGTCTGTATTTATATTTGCAAACAACAAAGGCGCTTTACTGATACGGTGGGTCATTAAATGATGTAAGGGTTTAAAGAACCATATAAAATTCATATAAGCGAATGGTATGAACGCTATAACCAATCCCACTTAAAAGTGTTATAAACTAATTATCAAACCTAATTGCTATCATAAAGACCATGACTTACTCATTAGATTTTCGTAAACAAGTACTAAAAAGCTTAGACGAGGGTATGA
>NZ_CAJHBO010000038.1 GCF_904846645.1 Psychrobacter sp. Pi2-1 | reverse complement strand
GCTTGATAACCTGTACTAATTGCTCGTTTGGCTTGACCATACAACACCCAAGTGGTTTGTATACAAGTCTAATTAATCTATCTTGTATAAGCTGTAGTGGCTTATAGAATAAGAAAGAACATTTCGATATCACCTTTAACCTTGATTCAGTTAGGTTAAGTGATACTTAGTCAAATAAGTAAAACTATAAAACAGACTCATATCTAACCCCCTTTGCTGACGACAATAGCGCGATGGCCCCACCTGATCCCTTCCCGAACTCAGAAGTGAAACATCGTAGCGCCAATGGTAGTGTGGTTCGCCCATGTGAGAGTAGGTCATCGTCAGCTCTCTATTCTGAAATATCCCCCGACATTAGCTTGTCGGGGGATTTTCTTTGCGTGCAGTTTGATGGCGGATTTACTGATTTCAGTCTAATTTATTCTAGCAAGCGTATTGCAGTATTGATTATAGAAAAACTTGAAGGTATGCTATTTTTTATTGAAAGCGCTTCTAACTTGTAAAAAGCACTGTATTAAAGACAAAGCCGTCATTAGACTAATAAGGAAGTATACGTGTCAATTTGGTTGCTAGTTTTAATATCATTTTTGCATATTACTATTGGCGGGGCTTTTGCTTTCGGGTTTCTTTTCTATATATGTGCAGAGGGAAGCCCAAGTTTAACCAAAATTGAGAATAACATTCTCTTTACCTTGTTGATTGGATATGCAGCTTCACTTGTAATCAGTGTTGGAATGGCTGTTTATTTTTACGTATTTACTACTGGCGATTTATATTATTGGTGTTTCGCCATACCGTGGGTACTACTGATTCTACTGTTAGGTTATTGGGCATATATTTTAGCGAAATTTAACGCATTTTGAGGATACTGTTGGCATGTCTGGCCTGATTAATTACTTCTTAAAACAACTCACCTATCTCAGGTATCTCTTCAAAATCAAAACCTAACTGTTCATCTTTACGCTGTTTCATTTGTTCTATACGCAGCTTCCGTCCTGCGATAAGCCGTAGCACCTCGCGCTGCTGCTCTGTCGTCATATCATGCCATAGCTGGCGCTCAGTTCGACTACGCAGGCAACCAAAGCAATAACCCTTCTTATTACTTTGGCAAAGACCAATACATGGATTGGCAATCTCGAACAGCTCAAACTGTTGATTCATGTCTCCTCCATAATGACTACCGTCATTCCTTTGACCTGCATAAAATCACTGTACAACATTATTATGTCGCAAATACTGACTAATAGTGTGCCATTTTATTGTTATTATTTCCGTCTAGCGGGTGCTATGCTTAGCTTTGATAGCCTTTATAAGATAATCATAACAAAATTAATAAGTGAGATGATACGTGAACTTGATTTATATCCATGGATTGGACAGTGATGCCAACTCGACCAAAGGGGTGTTGTTAGAAAAATATTGCCAGCTTCATCATCCTGATATTAATGTGCTGCGTCCTGATTTAAATAAAACCCCTGCTCAAGTGTGTGAGCAATTACTGTCTTTAATCAAATCACTAAATAATAGTGCAGATAGAAAATCAGCAGATAAGCAGACTGAGTTATCAAATACGGTATTAATCGGTAGCTCGCTAGGTGGGTATTTTTCTACTTTGATAAGCAATCAGATAGGTTGCCCAGTTTTACTGCTCAATCCTAGTACGCAGCCCCATATCACTTTACAGCGTTTCTCTAATCAATCAGTATCAAGTCAAGATAATTTAAATGAGTCATCTACTAGCAAAGTTCTGCATACGACAGCGGGCGGCTGGAGTATTACGCCTGCTGATTTACAGTGGTTTGCAGATAATCAGCTATTATCAGTAAATTATCCCGATAAAGTTGCTGTGCTATTAAAAGAAGGCGATGAGTTGTTGAATTCTGAATTGTCTCAAGATTTTTATCAAAGTCATGGCGCATCGGTAACGGTGCAAGTAGGTGGCGATCATCGCTTCAGTGACTTTGATGAGCAGCTGCCGATGGTGATGAATATCTTACAGAGTTTAGTACAACCTTAAATAGACGACATTATATGACGTAAGCGATGGAGTATTAACGTTAACGTCGCTATTTTTCGTTATAATGGTTTAATAGAATTAAACGCACGCGAACAGTTAAGGATGCATTTGTGAGTCAATATAATGCGCAATCGTTAGAAGTTTTAGAAGGTCTTGAGCCAGTCCGTCGTCGTCCAGGTATGTATACCGACACCACGCGCCCGAATCATTTGGCGCAAGAGGTCATTGATAACTCAGTTGATGAAGCGTTGGCTGGTTATGCTAAAACCATCAAGGTGCAATTGCATAGTGATGGATCGTTGTCTGTCGAAGATGACGGGCGCGGTATGCCAACTGATATTCACCCTGAGTTTGGTCAATCTGGTATTGAGTTGATATTAACTCGCTTACATGCAGGTGGAAAGTTTTCGACCTCTAATTATGAAGTATCAGGCGGTCTACATGGCGTGGGTATCTCTGTCGTCAATGCGCTATCAACTCGCGTCGAGGTTACGGTATGGCGTGATAGCACACAGTTTGATATGGCATTTGAAAATGGCGCACCAGTTACGCCATTAACGGAAGCAGTCAGCTCAAACAAACGCAAACGTGGCACAAGAGTACACTTTTGGGCAGATGGTAGTTTCTTCGATACGCCCAAATTTAATGTAAAACAGCTCAAGCATAATTTAAAAGCAAAGGCTGTTCTGGCCGCTGGACTGACGATTGAATTCACTGATGATATCAATGATGAAAAAGTCGTTTGGCAGTTTACGGATGGGGTAGTCGAGTATCTAAGCGAACAATTAGATGGTTTGGAAATCTTACCTGAAGCACCGTTTTATTATAATTATGATGCGAAAGCGGGCGAACGAGCGGCTATTACCTTTGCCTTGTCTTGGTTGCCTGATGGTGGCACGCCGATTCAAGAAAGCTATGTAAACCTGATTCCCACAGCTCAAGGTGGTACGCACGTCAATGGTCTGCGCACGGGTATCTTAGAAGCGCTGCGTGAGTTCTGTGATATTCATAATTTGCTACCACGTAGTGTGAAACTAACCGCAGAAGACGTCTGGGATGGGGTGAACTATATCCTGTCTCTTAAATTCTCTGAGCCACAGTTTTCTGGACAGACCAAAGAGCGTTTATCTAGTCGAGAGGCTGCAGGCGCTGTACAGACATTGGCAAAAGATGCTTTCAGTTTATGGTTAAACCAACATGCGGACATGGGTACGCAAATTGCTGAATTGGCAATTAATAAAGCTGGACGTCGTCTGAAATCTGCCAAAAAAGTCGCTCGTAAAAAGATTACTCAGGGACCCGCATTGCCTGGTAAATTGGCCGATTGCCGTGGTGACTTGCGTGATGGCGCTGAGCTGTTCTTAGTAGAGGGTGACTCTGCGGGTGGTAGTGCGAAGCAAGCAAGAGATCGTCATTATCAGGCAATCTTACCTCTGCGCGGTAAAATCCTAAATACGTGGGAAGTATCATCAGATACAGTGCTATCAAGCCAAGAGATTCATGATATTGCCATTGCTATCGGTGTCGATCCTGCTTCTGACGATTTGTCCGAGCTGCGTTACGACAAGATATGTATCTTAGCGGATGCTGACTCTGATGGACTACATATCGCGACATTGATCTGCGCACTGTTTGTGAAGCATTTCCCTGCGCTAGTGGATGCGGGTCATTTATTTGTGGCCATGCCGCCCTTGTATCGAGTAGATGTAGGTAAAGAAGTTCATTATGCATTGGATGAGCCAGAGCTTGCACATATCTTGGCTAACGTACCGGGCAATAAAAAAGCTCAGATTACACGTTTTAAAGGACTTGGTGAAATGAGTGCTGAGCAACTACGTGAGACGACGATGAGCCGTGATACACGCCGCTTAGTACAGTTAGATATGGATGACATGGTACTGACCAATAGTGTGATGGATATGCTACTGGCTAAGAAACGTGCCTCTGATCGTAAGTCGTGGCTTGAGAGTAAAGGTGATTTGGCCGATATTTCTTAACACTTAGCAATAAGTTTAAAGAAGTAGGTGTACAGAATATCGAAATAGGTCATTACTTATATTTATGGTTAAACGATCTATCACATAATAAAAGCACGCAAAATTCAGCCTAGCCATAAAGGCTTAATGGTATTATGTCAGTACCTTTCATTATATTGTGCTGTCATGATACCGAAGATTTTTAACCGTTCTAAGTCTGTTGCTTCTAAGCCTGCGCGCTCCAAAGTACTCCCAAAACTTAGCAAAAAGCATTTGGGAGACAAGGTTCCAAAGCGTGGCAACAAGTTTGCGCCTGTTATTGCATCCGCGCTGTTAAAGGCGTCAGGCTGGCGTACGGTAGGCGAGATTCCAAATATCTCACAAGCTGTAGTGCTTGCGCTGCCCCATACTTCTAATGTGGATGGTATTTATGCGATTCCAAGTCTGTTTGCATTAGACATTAAAATCAGCATTATGGGCAAGCACACGCTATTTAGAGTTCCTGTGTTTGCACAGTTATTAAATTGGATAGGGGTTATTCCTATCGATCGTGGTAACAAAGGCTCTGTGCTGCAAGCCAGTATAGATAAGTTCAAAACTGGTGAACCACTATTTTTGGGATTATCACCTGTAGTGGTCAACTAATTTAGGACAGCTGATAAGAGGTTTTGATTAAAGTAACGTCTCTCTTTTTCTGCTGGCGGCAAATAATCGTTGAAAGCATGCGGTCTCACGGTCTGATAATAGCCCCAG
>NZ_CAJHBO010000037.1 GCF_904846645.1 Psychrobacter sp. Pi2-1 | reverse complement strand
CATCTGGGGCTATTATCAGACCGTGAGACCGCATGCTTTCAACGATTATTTGCCGCCAGCAGAAAAAGAGAGACGTTACTTTAATCAAAACCTCTTATCAGCTGTCCTAAATTAGTTGACCACTACACAGCGATTGTAGAGAGCCTAGGGGCAGATAATATAAGGAATACAGTCTCTCTACGCGACAATTTATCATTACCTTTATCACCGTTTTCTAAATTAGATGAAGAGATACTACATCATCTCTTTAACCGAAATCTGCTCATACTAGCTCCTGAAAATAGCTACGAATACGTAACCATCAACGAAGAACAGGAGTTAGAAATAGACTTCTATCAAGCTATCTTTGAGTTTGCTTATAGTATTGAGAATCTTACTAAAATCATGATAAACGCTAGATCTAAAAAAAATACCAGTGCTCTAGTAGAGAATAGTCAATTTAAGAGCTGGTGTGAAAAGGTACAGCTAGGAGAATGTTTAAGCTACCTGATTACTAGGTCAAGACTGAACTATCTAGCACCGCCTATTGGCGAGAAGCTAGTTAGCATTCTCAGAGCATGTTTAGCTGAATGCTCTGTATCAACCATGCATTATGTCATTTGGAAGTCTGTCGAAAATGCTGCTGCATACGTGCAAAAACCAGGTATTACTCGAAGACATGCTTCAAATTCTGTTTCTGGTAATATAGAAAGAGTATTCGGTAAAATACATAGTGGTAGTTGGAAACGCAATAAATCTTTTCGCGATGCTAGCCATCCTCAGTCTGCAATGGCCAAAATATTTTTTGATTATGTATTTGGAGTAGATGATGGTAGTTTTCACTACACTATTGATGAGATATTCAGCCCATATAGGTCTCAGAAAGCTTTAGAGCCAATAAGTTATGCAGCTCTAGGAAACGCTAGAAACACTATTTATTCAGTCACAATAGCTCTTGATATCAAACAATCATGATCTACCTACGTCTAAATCATTAATACAACTAAATTAGCCGAATAAGCCATACTAGTGAGAGAAAAGTTATCTAGATAGAATATTATATGACTTGCTGAATAAGTTTATTACTACTGATAGGAGCTAGCATGGAAGATTCTAAATCTAAAACACCGATTGTTGACGATCGTCCTATTTTAGTAAGTCAGAAAGAGATAGAAAAGCGCCGCCGCATCAACTCTGATATTTTGAGCAGCTTTGCAATCGATAATATTCCTATCAACCCAGATACTCAGCATATTTTCAAAGACTTTGAGGAAGGTAAAATTGCAACTAGCAGGGAAGTAAAAGCTTTGCTACACGCTCACTATACTAAGATAGCTCTTGAAGATAGTTAGCGCTTATGACTACTGTTTTATTTTTAGATATAGTAATTCAGCAAAGCATAATTATTTAAGTTCATTACCTGACGTATTACGTATCTTTTAGTACTCGATAAACTGTAGCCACTCCAACACCACAGGCCTTAGCTATTTCATCTTTTTTCATATTGTTTTGACTTGCTAATTCTCTAATGCGTTTGTGCTTCTGTGTATTAGCTTTTTTGCCTGTAGGTTTATAACCACTATTAGCTAATCCTTGCTTAATACGCTCTCTACGCTTGTCATTATCCAATTTAGCCATTGTTGCTAACAAATCAATTAGCATGTTGTTGATTACAGCCAATATCTCTCCACTCATGCCAGTATTAATTGTATGCGTAGTAGGTAGGTCTGCTACGATTAACCTTAAGCCTTTATCTTTCATTCTTTGCTTTAAAATACCAAAATCATCTTGAGACAATCTGCTTAATCTATCTACGCTCTCAACAAGCAAGACATCTCCTTGATTAGCATCATCAAGTAACTTAGTAAGTTCTGGTCTATCTAACTTAGTACCACTATAGTTTTCAATGTAATCGACATGACTATCAGCATAATCTTTACTAAAGCCAATCAAGTCAGACAAGGCTCTCTTAGCATCTTGGTCTTTTGTGCTAGCTCTCACATATATTCTGACTGTCATGGGTATCAACATATCTTTTAGACTTAAATATTATTGTTTAATGATAATACTATCGTTTAATAGTGAAAACAACTCTAATGATAGATTGATTATCATTTAATTATTTTACTGTTAAGGTATAGGCTAATGATAGGGAGAAAGCGTAGTAACCTGTCTTATAGTTCAAAAGTCTGTTATAAATGGTTCCATATTAAAGTCTGTTTTAAGTAGTCTGATAATAAGTTTGAAGGGTTAAGTAGCTAGTTCCGCTGGGGTATAACCCAATCGAACCATTTGACAATGTTGATTAATCGTTGAGCTTTAGCCTAAATAGTCTCTAAGGATTTCGGCGTACTTATAAGTATACTGTGATTGCTTTAACAGTGTGATCTGGATATTCAGCAGAATAAGGTAATAGATAATTTGTAGTAATATATACTCCTTCTAGTATATCTTCTGATTCCAACGGATTTGGCTTCAGGTAATGAGTATCTCCATGGCCATAGTAAAAATCAAATCCAAGTTCGTATTTCAGTAGATCAAGTCTATCCCCTATTTTTAATGTTTTTAACAAATACCCTGAATATTTGCTCATTACATGTATGCCAGTTAATATAGGTTCATCTCCGCTAAACTCTAAAACTATATTATTATCCCAGTAGCAATAAATCTCATTTATATGTGTACCACCTATAGTCATCTCATCTCTATGGAAAAGAAACCATAAATTATGGGTTGATAGCACATCACATTCTTCCTTCGTAGGTTTATAAATATGTTCTGTGCTTTTTTTAAAATAGTCAAAACTTATCCCTAACTTTATACCAGCAGCCTGAATACCTGGGACAATATCTGCGTCCATTACTGGTTCTATCTTTACCATTGAGTTACCCATTGACTGTTTTGATCTCTGCTAACGATTTCGTAGTTATTAATACACATACAATATTAGCAGATCGATGCCTGTATAGCGCATCGATCACGAATAGAATATGTATGGTAAGTACACCATGAAGTACACTGTGACTATTTCAGACAGTTAAAACCTTGATATCATTAGCCCACAGCCTAGTGTTCAAGTCCTCACTAGGGAACCGAACCGATTGAATCAGTTCGGCAATTACCACGTCATTAATTATTGGGTTGGTGCATTATACAAGTATCGAACTAGGATCTGCCTCTCAGATTGTTGAGTTTCCAACAATTCCACTATAGTTTATTAAAGCGTTACTTTCTATTAAATAAACCATAGGCTTTCATCTTCTTAGCGACAATCCTGCACCCATTTTCATGAGAATCAACAAGCACGAAGCTATCAACAGTATCGGCATTACACTTTGGACAATGGTAAGCACCTAGCTTCCAGTCATCTTTTTCAATCACTCTAAGTGTCTGTTTAGAGCTACAAGTAGAACAAAATTTAAATTTGCGGTTTGTAAATCTTTTCATATTCATTGTGTTTTTCATCCAGATTGCAGCAGTATTGATATATCTATCCCAAAGAAATTAGAGTTTGGGTGTAGTATCCATTTCTCGCAAACGTAGTAACACGGTATGAGAGAAAGGATTACAATACTTCCAAGCTTTGAATTTTGGTGTATATCTACCACCACCTTCTTTGCTCCATTGCTTCAGTAAGGCTACAATCTCTGGATTATAACTGACCGTTTTTACTGAAATACCCCCATCGTTAAACACCCATGCATCTACCCATACATTATTAATAATAAATCGATGTTTAACATAATTGTTGGGGAGCTTAGATTGAGATTCTTCACTATCGTCAGCAACGTGGTTCGTATTGATTTCAGGTAAAGGCGTCGTACTTAACCAATCTGCCAACGGCTCGTCAGGTTTCTTAGCTTCAGGGTATAACCATTTCTTATTATCTACTTGTTCTAGAATGAACTGTGCTGCTTCATCACTAGGAATACAGACATTGCGCTTTAGTAGTTCTCGCAAGTCTATCTCAATGGTCTTGATATTTAATTGTTTGATGAAATTAAGTTTGTGAGTATCTACAAATGATGTCACGGCAACTTCGATAAAAAGCATCTCATTATCAATACTTGCTAGTAAGTCAGGACGAATTGAGCCAACAGCCTGTTCTGCTACTAAGCTAGAGAACTGCCAATTTTTTGCTTCAGTCTCATCTGTTTCTGGCAAGGGGGGCAATACCACACATTTTTTCTCCATAATGACTTGCTTAGCAAACTTGTGTAGGATACTTTCAGAGTTGATATGGCAACTTTCTTTATTGCTAGAGTGAGCGAAATGATGTTCGTTTTTTTCTCCCTTTCTAGCAACAACGGGTTCGCTACATTCAAAACAATAACAGTTACAAGCGAGTCCTCTTTCTACTTGTTTAATACCAACAATTTGATCTAGATCATTAATAGCAATATTCATTAGCATGGTTACTATCCTCTTTAGGGTTTGTAAAAACAGAGGTTAGTATGAGCTGAGTATTTTTGCGTAAACACCCCTAAAAGGGGTAACAAACGGGTTTTATTCGGTTTAATACTAATGAAAAACAAATACTTAGAATTATTTGAGAATTTAAGCAATCGTCTTGACTTTTATCATAACGAAACTAAAAACCAGCGTTATTTACGGATAATGTTAGAGCGTAGGCTAAAGAGCCTGCCAGAAAATGAAGGTGATGTTTACGAGCCTGACAGAATTACTCGTAAAATAATTTATGCCATTGATAAGAATGTCAGTCTAGATGATATTGATAGCAAAGAAGCCCAACAGCAGATAAATATTAGTAAGATCCAAAAGTATTTATCCGATTTTGTTCGAACTCAAATGGACTCCGAAATACTTAATCGTATTGGCTATATCCCTGTGATTAAGGTTGAGTCTTCACGAGGGGGTCGAGGTAATGAAAAGGCATTTTGGTTGGATATTGAACCTGTCGAATTATTGCTGCCATCTGTGGCATTGGAAGATGAAGATTCGCCTGAAAACTATAGCGAGATAATCTATGTGAGAGAGCATAACTCGACAATAAAACCCTCAATTCTCACTCGAATTTTTTTTAAGAATGGTGAATTAAAGATGTACAGCCCTAAAGGCTTACTGTTGACTGCTTTGATGCTTATCAGTCTTCTTATAGATATACTGATCGTCTTGTTTGCAGTCTTATTTATTATATTCATAAAGGATTTGCCATCATTAAGCTTAACAACAGCATTAATTATATTATAGTCAGTTCAAAATAAAATTGTTATGGTTAGGACAAATATCATAAAACAATTTGGATAAGTCGTTTTCCATCCAGCCTTGGCGTAGAAACTTAGCCTGTGCCCATTTCTTTTCGATGGGGTTCA
>NZ_CAJHBO010000036.1 GCF_904846645.1 Psychrobacter sp. Pi2-1 | reverse complement strand
TGTCATCGAAGCTTTTCATGCTACCAGCCATCTGCTGGGCCAGTTTTTTAATGTCGTTTTGGTTAGTCATTGCTTATTCTCCTGTTAATGGATTATAAGCAGTTACACAGTTTTTAGGAAACTCCCCGGCCTTGACCATGTCCTTCAGGTTTTTTATACCCTTTAGCAGTCATACATGCTTCCATCTTTTTCATATCACTTTTACTTGGGCGACTCTCTTTAGACATTTTCACGCCAGCTCGTTGAGCACAATCATCCATGGCTTGCTTCATATCCGCTGACATCGCAGGTCTTTGATGATTGCGATCGCTTGCACCATTTGATGTGCCGCTTGACGCACAGGCACTAACGCCAACAGTAGATGCTAAGACAATAAATAGTAATTTTTTCATAAGAAGTCCTTAAGAGTTTCAGAGGTCGTACAAAAATGAGTAACGTCAATTTTTGTGGGTTATATCGTTATTAACCAGTTGTTTCTATATCGTGTGCGTTTACATGTCATATCTAACTAGTCAAATATTAATGCATTTAACTTTTAAGTATCTTTAATAAATATTAAGAAAGGTAACGTAGCGAAGTAACTTAAGTCTTAGTTTATATATCGATTTTCGTTCATAGCTTATAGTTTGCACTTTGCCTTATACCAACCAATAAAAAAGGCCACCCTATAAAGAGTAGCCTTTTATCAATCATTACTAACGGTATTAGCTGACTTCTTTCATACCTTGTTCAAGCATCGGTTTTAAGAATATGCCCGTGTAGGATTCTTTGACTTCAGCCACTTCTTCAGGCGTACCTTCAGCGATGATCATGCCGCCACCTTTACCGCCTTCAGGGCCTAGGTCAATCACCCAGTCTGCCGTTTTGATAACATCCAAGTTATGCTCGATGACGACGATAGTATTACCTTTATCGCGTAGGGCATGCAGGATATTGAGCAGCTTATCGATATCATGGAAATGCAAACCAGTGGTTGGCTCATCCAAGATATATAGCGTCTGTCCCGTATCACGTTTGGCAAGCTCACGCGCCAGTTTGACTCGCTGTGCTTCACCACCTGATAGCGTTGGGGCAGACTGACCCAAGCGGATATAGCTCAGACCAACATCCATCAACGCTTGCAGGCGACGATAGATTGCTGGTATCGCTGAGAAGAACTCAACGGCATCTTCAACCGTCATATCAAGCACGTCAGCGATGGTTTTGCCTTTATAGTGAATCTCTAAGGTCTCGCGGTTGTAGCGCTTGCCCTCACAGGTATCACATGGCACATACATATCAGGTAGGAAATGCATCTCAACTTTGATAAGACCATCACCTTGACACATCTCACAGCGTCCGCCTTTCACGTTGAAACTAAAGCGACCAGGCTTATAGCCACGGGCACGCGCTTCTTGCGTCTGGGCAAACATCTCACGCACAGGGGTAAACACACCTGTATAAGTTGCTGGGTTTGAGCGCGGTGTACGACCAATTGGACTTTGATCGATATCGACCATTTTGTCCAAATGCTCAAGACCGCTGATGCTTTCAAATTTATCGGCAATCAGCGTTGAGGCATTATTCAACTGAGTCGCTGCCAATGGCATAAGGGTACGGTTAATCAAGGTTGATTTACCCGAACCTGAGACACCCGTCACACAAGTCATGATGCCAACAGGAATGGTCAAATCCACATCGTGCAGGTTATTGCCTGACGCGCCTTTTAGCTCGATGGTCATCGGTACTTTTTTGGCTTTGGCCTTACCTTTGACTTCCACATCGATGGTTTTGGCTTTATGACGCACAGTTGGAATCTCGATTTTCTTCTTACCAGACATATATTGTCCAGTGAGCGATTCTTTATTTGCCATGATGTCATCGACCGTACCTTGAGCGATAATATGACCGCCATGTACACCGGCACCGATGCCGATATCGATGACGTGATCTGCTTGGCGAATCGCATCTTCATCATGCTCTACGACCAGTACCGTATTACCCAAATCACGCAAGCGCGTTAGGGTTTTTAGCAAGCGATCGTTGTCACGCTGATGCAGACCGATTGACGGCTCATCAAGTACATACATGACGCCCATCAGACCAGCACCGATTTGACTAGCCAAACGAATACGCTGCGCTTCACCGCCCGATAACGTCTCGGCAGAGCGGGCGAGTGTTAAATAATCAAGCCCGACGCTGACGAGAAAGTTTAAGCGCTCATTAATCTCTTTAAAGATTTTTTCGGCGACTTCACCTTTGTGACCGCCAATCTTTAGCGTTTTATAATAGTCAGCCGCATCACCGATAGACAGCTTAACGATTTCTGCAATGGTCTGATCATCAACACGGACATTACGTGAGATTTCATTTAGACGTGCGCCGTCACAGACGTTACAAGTGGTATCTGCGAGATATTTAGCCAACTCATCACGGACGAGGTTACTTTGCGTCTTGGCATAACGACGCTCTAGGTAGGGAAGCACACCTTCAAACGGTACAGTCTTGTTCGTTTTGCGACCGCGCTCATCGGTAAAGTTAAAGGTCAGTTTTTCTTTGCCAGAGCCATGCATGATAAGGTCTTGCTGCTCTTTAGACAGGTCCTGCCATGGCGCATCCATATCGATCTTGAAATGCTTACAGACCGTGCTAAGCAAGCCAAAATAGTACGCATGACGTTTGTCCCAGCCATTGATAGCGCCTTGGTTAAGCGATTTTTCATGGTGGGTAATCAGTTTTTCAGCGGCGAAATATTGACGTTTACCGAGACCATCACAGCTTGGGCATGCACCGTATGGGTTGTTAAAACTGAACATACGTGGCTCAAGCTCAGGCACTGCGCGATCACAGACAGGGCATGAATGCTTGGCTGACATTACTTGGTTCTCGTCACCGCCTTCTTTTGGATTACCATCCATAAAGTGTAGCGTGACCAGTCCTTGTCCCAAACGTAGCGCTGTCTCTAAGCTCTCAGCGACACGGTTGCCCAAGTCATCACGGACTTTAAAGCGATCGACCACCACTTCGATGGTATGTTTTTTCTTTTTATCTAGGGTCGGTAGCTCGTCAGTGTCATAGACATCACCATCGACGCGCACACGGACAAAACCTTGTCCAATCAGCTGCTCAAGCAAGACGGTATGCTCACCTTTACGCTCGCGAATCACCGGTGCCAAAATCATAATTTTGGTGTCATCTGGTAAGGCCATGACCTGATCGACCATCTCAGTGACCGACTGCGCGACCATTGGCTCACCGTGCTCAGGGCAATATGGCGTACCGATGCGTGCATATAGCAGGCGCAGATAGTCATAAATCTCGGTAATCGTACCGACGGTCGAGCGTGGGTTATGGTTGGTTGATTTTTGCTCGATAGCAATCGCAGGGGATAGACCCTCGATACTATCGACGTCAGGTTTCTCCATTTGCGAGAGGAACTGACGCGCGTAGGCCGATAAACTCTCGACATAACGACGTTGCCCTTCCGCATATAGCGTGTCAAATGCCAACGAAGATTTACCAGAGCCAGATAGGCCAGTGATTACCACGAATTTATCTCGTGGGATGTCTAAATCGATGTTTTTTAAGTTATGAGTACGTGCGCCGCGTATTGCGATATGGTCATGTGCCATCGGTTACAGGTTTCCTATTTGCTAAAAGGGGATTGGGAAATATCTCAAGCTAAAAAGTAAATACAGATCAGTAAAGTGGTTGGTTAAAACGTGAATAATTCTAAATTTATGATGTTGTTATAAGTAGTGTTGTTATTAAGAGTATCGTTATAAAGGTACATATATTGATAAGGTAAAAGTTCTGTTAGCCTAGTTATTCATTTTCTATTATTGTTTGGCTTTATGTTGCTTGTCGCTCCTATGACGATTTTTTATAGGACTAAGCAAATCTAAATCAAATCAGTGTTAAGTAACAGGCATCGTTTGTTATGGTTTTGACCAAAAATGTCATTTTATAGAAGCGTTCGTCGTTACGTAGATATGGTGAGTGAGCCGTTAATTGTGCTGACAACGTTTTACTTTATTGTCATGGCGACAGCATTATTCAAGGTATCACTGTGCATCTGATGCACTTGGTAACAAAATAATCTCGTAATATGAATGGCTTGGGTTGAGGGCGCATACGTTACTGCACCAGTAAGACAAAAGTCTCGGCAACCAAACGGCGAATGTCTTATACTAGGGGGCTTGATTTATAGGCCAATGCCTTGATAAACCAGTAGTGATAAATCATGGTATGGCACAGTGTTAGTCGTGAAAGATAGCAATGAGCAACCAGCAATGATCAACCAGTGAGGCAAGTATGAATAGCGTAGAGAAACGGGCAATCCTCGGAGTCGGTGGCATCTTTGCCTTACGTATGATTGGCTTGTTTATGATTGTGCCGGTATTTTCTGTCTACGGTGACAATTATGCACACGCGACGCCGTTTTTGATTGGTTTGGCTGTTGGTATTTATGGCTTAGGGCAGGCCATCTTTCAGATACCGATGAGTTTGGCTGCTGATAAATTTCCGCGTAAGCCTATTATATTTCTGGGATTGATACTGTTCGCTGTCGGCGGCATGATTGCGGCAAATGCGACAGATATTTACGAAGTGATTATTGGTCGGGCGCTGGCGGGTAGTGGTGCGGTCTCTGCTGTGCTTATGGCACTATTGGCTGATGTGACTCGTGAAGAGATGCGTACCAAAGCGATGGCCACGATGGGGCTGACGATTGCGACCTCTATCATGCTTGCCTTTGCTTTTGGGCCATTACTAGTCGGCTCGCTCGGTATCTCTGGACTGTTTTGGCTGACCTCGGGATTTGCTATTTTGGCGATGCTGCTATTAGTGGTAGTACCGACGCCTATGCGTGTGCTCAAGCACAACCTAGATAACAAAACCATTAGTCAACAGTTGGCGACTGTCCTTAAGATTGGCGATCTTAACCGCTTACATATCGGCATCTTTGCGCTACACCTAACGATGACAGCGATATTTGTGATATTGCCGCACCAGCTCAGTGACGTACTTGGCTTGTCAGTACGTCAGCAAGGCATGGTATATTTGCCGCTACTGTTTATTGGTTTCGCTATCGCAATACCGTTTATTATCATCGCTGAAAAGAAACGCAAAATGCGTCAGGTGTTTTTGGGTGCGATTACATTGATGACCGTCGCTTTAGCATTATTAGCGCTTGGTAGTCAGGTTGGTGTTGGTATCATATTGGGCTTGCTGTTGTACTTTATGGGCTTTAACCTGCTTGAGGCGACGATACCCTCATGGATATCTAAGCGTGCACCAGTCGCCAATAAAGCGACCGCGATGGGGCTTAATTCCTCTAGTCAGTTCTTTGGAGCGTTCGTCGGCGGGGCAATGGGCGGCCTGTTATTAAGCCAGCCTAATTTGTTGGCGTGGGGCATACTGGCTATTATTATGGGTGCCGCACTGCTTATCATTATTCCTATTTCTCAGCCACCTTATCTATCGAGCACGACAGTTACTATTCCCAAAGATATCAATATCCAAGACTGGTCACGGCAAATGCTGGCAGTAGATGGTGTTGATGAGTTGGTCGTCATGGCAAAAGAGCAAGTCGCCTATTTAAAGTTAGATAAGACACAGTTGACGGACGATTCACGTCAGCAGCTATCGAGTTTGGCGCAAAGTCCGCTAGATATATAGCAGCTTTATACCTGTAGTTGTATATGAAATGAAGCCAAATAGCAAAAATTGCACAGACAGCAGTCTCATAAACCACCAGTATCAATCAATAGAAACTAACTATTTATCTCTATTTAAAAGGAATTAATATGAGTAAATTTAAGATGCTGTCTGGTAGTGTCATTGAGGGTAAAAAGAAGGCGCATCGCTCAATAGCTAAGTTAACCGTAGGTCTTGGTTTATCAGCCATGCTGCTGACCTCTGGTTGTGCTACACAAAATATTCAGGCGTATCAGAACACCACACCGACGCTCGACATGCATGAGTTTTTTTCGGGTCAAATCGATGGTTGGGGTATGTTTCAAGGTCGAAATGGCGAAGTCAAAAAGCGCTTTTATGTTGATATTGATGTAACCCATGAGGGAGACGATGTCATTGTCTTAAACGAGAAATTCTCGTGGGCAGATGGCACGAAATCGCAGCGTATATGGCGTCTCACTGAGCAGGCAGATGGCAGCTGGAAAGGTGTGGCAGGTGATGTCATTGGCGAGGCAACAGGGAAAGTGGTTGGCAATACGTTGCACTGGAATTACTTGTTAGAGTTACCTGTCGAGGACAAAACCTATAAAGTAACGTTCGATGATTGGATGTATCTTATAAATGAAGATGTCATGCTCAATCGCTCAGTGATGAAAAAATTTGGCGTAGAGCTGGGTAGCGTGACATTGAGCATGCACCGTAAGCCTTCCGATGCTAACTAGAAATCTCTAAATCATTTGATAATAAGTTAGGTGCTATGCAATATCGATAAAGGTAGACGGTGTTCTTCATCGTCTTAAAATGGCAAAATAGCAGCATATTTATTTATTACCTGTTATTTATTTGACTCTACAATATTGACTAGTATATCAAGATAGAGTATCTAAGCGACATAGACTGACGTGCACCATAGGTAGCCTATAGATATTTCGATAAAAATTGGTTAAAGTAAAATTATACAATTGATAGTGCCAACTGACGCTATCAGATAACGATTAAAACAATTTATTAAATTATTCATAAGTAAAAGGACGGTATTATGCGCGGAGTCAATAAAGTTATCATCATCGGTAACCTCGGAGCAGATCCTGAGGCACGCCAATTTAGCAATGGCGGTAGCGTGACCAATATCTCGGTTGCGACATCAGAGCAGTGGACAGACAAGCAAAGCGGCGAAAAAAGAGAAGCGACAGAGTGGCATCGTATCGCACTTTTTAACCGTCTAGGTGAAATCGCAGCGCAATACCTGCGCAAAGGCAGCAAAGTCTATATCGAAGGTAGTTTGCGTACACGTAAATACCAAGACCAAAGTGGTCAAGACCGTTATATTACTGAGATTCGTGCTGAACAAATGCAGATGCTCGATGGTCAAACTGGCGGCGGTCAGGGTGGAGATAGCTTTGGTGGTCAGAACCATGGTCAAAGTGGTGGCTATAATAATCAAGGTGGCCAAAACAACCAGAATAACTTTGGTCAGCAAGCAAATAATCAAATGGCACATCAAGGTGGTTACAATCAACCAGCGGCTCAAGGTGGGCAAAACAGTTTTAACAATCAAGCGCCTGCTCAGCAAAACCAGTTCAATCAACCAGCACAGAAACCTGCACAATCTAAGCCTACAGCAATGCCAGATGGCCCTGTAGATGATGATATTCCGTTCTAAATCATATAAGAAAGAAAGTGTAAAGGTGTTAAAAAAGCCCTGCAACTGCAGGGCTTTTTTAATGCTTGCTATAGTTGATTCAATTTAAACGAGATACAAGGCAACTGAGTGCAGATGTATATGTCATACTTTAAGCAAGGTTAATGCTGTAGCTCTTTTATAGAGGGTTAGTTACATCCAGAAATATAATTCAGTTGATGTTTTTTAACGTAGCTAAACTAATTTTTTATTAAAGAATTTTTAATTTATTTAATACGCTCTTAATACCTAAATGATTAAACTTAAGTTTATTTGGTATTGGTTTAGTACTATTAATTTTCATATTAGCTAGTATGCTTACTACCTTCTATACTCTATATTGACCGTTTATACCAAAAAATAATTATGATTAATGACGTTTGGTTTTAAAAATTGCTATACTGACTTTATATATAGTCAGTTCAAAATAAAATTGTTATGGTTAGGACAAATATCATAAAACAATTTGGATAAGTCGTTTTCCATCCAGCCTTGGCGTAGAAACTTAGCCTGTGCCCATTTCTTTTCGATGGGGT
>NZ_CAJHBO010000035.1 GCF_904846645.1 Psychrobacter sp. Pi2-1 | reverse complement strand
TATCTTTTTAACAGCTTCAGCTTTGAATGCTGCACTATAGGTTCTGATTTTCTTAGTCATGATAAACTCCTCATTGAGTCGTTAGTTTACCAAGTTTGGTTCTACAGTTTTTTCAGCATAGCTCAGTTCATTAGTATAAATTCTGGTTTGAGGTCTTTATGAAATACTTCATTAGCATAAAGCTTATTGCCAAAACATATATCTCTATCTGTTATTCCACATTTTTTACCTGCACTTCCACCCTCAGCACATATTAAAACTGAACCTGCTTTGGCTACTTTGAACTTGGGCTCTTCATAAGGAATAATTATTCCATTGTCATAATTTAAAGTCTCAAAACCATAACCAACATCTTTTGTACCGATATAAGGCCATCCGTTAGTTACATTACTATACTTACTTTCTTTAAGTCTGGCATTGATGCTATTGCCATTGAAAATATTTAGTACCTCGTTTAATCTTACCCTCTGCCAGCCTTGGGGCAGTTCGAAGGCTTTTTCATTATTACTAATAGGGGGTAATGGCTTAGTCTTCTTGATTACCTTTTTTTTAATCAACTGAGCCTTCTCAGCCGCTACTTTCTCTAATAAAACAGAGGCAGGCTCATCATCAGTATTTTGTGGAACTAACTTTCCACGTACTGCTAGCTCCAAGATTAGCTCACGCAATTTAGTAATGCCGTATAGCTCATACTTTTTACTGCTGCCACGCCCACTAGTCGATTTAGCCAATATAGCGCTGGTCCAAATATCGATATGTTCAGTGATTAACTGCTCTGGCTGGTCGGCTTCTTGATTAATATCTAAGCTTGTCTGTTCATTCATAGTTATTTGCCCTCTGTCGTATTAGCAGACAGCGCAGCGCCCAGTACATCTTTTAATTGGCTACGTAACCTATCGATACTATGTTGCTGTTCGGCATAGTCAACCAATAGTTTATCAGGGTCATAATCAATTACCTCGCCTTGGTAGGGGTTTGGGATATCGAGGTTATAGTTACGCTTGATGACCTCTTCAATACTGACCTTCCAAGCGTAATCATTTTCGACACGACTGGCAAAGTCTTCAGACTCATCACCCCACCAGTTAATCTCGGTTTGAAACTCTTCAAACTTCATTGGTTTGGTTTTGCTATAGTTTTTGACGCCTTTAGGATAAGGATGCTCATAAAACCAAATATCTTTGGTTGGCTGACCTTTGGTAAAGAAGAGAATATTGGTCTTAATGCCCGTATAAGGGTTAAACACACCGTTTGGCAAGCGCACGATGGTATGCAGATTACATTCCTCTGTCAGCATTTTCTTTAGCTTAGTTTTTACCCCTTCACCAAACAAGGTGCCATCAGGTAACACGACGGCAGCGCGGCCTTTATCTTTCAAAACCTCGATGATTAATTGTAAAAACAAATCTGCCGTTTCGCGGGTTTGGAACTCAGCAGGGAAGTTCTTTTCGATACCGTGCTCTTCAGTGCCTCCAAAAGGTGGGTTGGTTACGATGACATCAACATCACTGTCCCAGCTTGATAGCGGCTTATTGAGAGTATTATCATGGCGTATCTGTACGGGTACTTCGATACCATGCAGCATCATATTGGTCGTACAGAGCAAATGCGGCAGCTGTTTCTTTTCAACACCCAAAATTTGTTTTTGTAGTATCTGATGATCTTCAGCAGTTTCGACATAGTTGTTTTTAACATGATCAAACGAACATGCCAAAAACCCGCCTGTACCACAAGCTGGATCCATGACGCGCTCACCCAGCTTTGGATCAACACGGTCAACAATAAAGCGTGTCACCGCACGAGGCGTATAAAACTCACCTGCATTGCCTGCGCTCTGTAAATCACGCAGCAGTTGCTCATAAATATCACCAAACAGATGACGCTCATCTGAGCGGTTAAAGTCTACTTCATTGAGTTTATTAATCACTTGGCGTAGTAGCGTGCCATTTTTCATGTAGTTGTAGGCGTCACTCAAACCTTGACGCACTACGAAACCACGTGGGTTGGTGTCTACTGGTGCGGTGAGGTTCTTTAACTTAACGAATACTTCATCATTCACAAACTCTAATAGCTCATCACCAGTGATACCTTCGGGATTAGCTGCCCAATTACGCCAGAGATATTGCTCAGGAATGGATGTTTTATAGTTTTCTTGTTCAAACTCAAGCGCTTCTTCTTGAGCATCAAAGATTTTAAGGAATAATAACCATGACAACTGGCTTAAACGTTGGGCATCGCCATCTACACCGGCATCTTGACGCATGATATCTTGAATAGACTTAATAATAGAACTGATCGACATGTTGTTTCTTTTCTCAATAAACGATAGGAATAAAACAAGCCTCAATAAGAGGCTTAGATATGTATAACTTGTGACTAGGTGCTAGCTTGGCAGATTATGCTTGCTTAGGTGGTGGCGCCCAATAGATCTCGTTTTCAAGATCACTAATGGCTTGATGATAATCTTTTTTACTACCAAAGCCTTGTTTTACGATTTCCATCGGACTACCTAACTGATCAAGCGGCTTCACTTTGAGCACGTTTAGGCTTTCGATCTCTTCTACACCCGCATCAGCATACTTATCGAGCAAGGCATTTAGCACTTTTTGAGCAGTGTCTGAATACTTGGTAAAGTAATTGCGCTTCTTAACTTCATTCGCACGTTCACGACGGGTTAAAGGTGGCTGATCATATACCACATGGCAAATTAAGTCGAAGGGGTCCATGTCTGAACCGACCTCTTCCTGTAATGCTTCCCAAATAATACCAGCATTTGCCAGCTCATCAATGATGGTTTGTTTGCGCTCAGTATCATTCCAACGCTTGGTAAACTCGTCCAAACTAGTGAACTGCTTTGTAAAAGTTTTTCGAGTATAGTCCTGAAAAGACTCGGTGACCAGCTTACCATCAGTATCATAATACTGGATACGCTGTGCCATGACTTGGACAGATACACCTTTCACATGGTATTTTTTTGCGGGCTCACTGACACCCATGTCATCACCCATACCAGCCCCTAAATCAAAGCCGCTATTATCACTTTGGGTTGTATAGGCCAGATCAGTACCATTAGCAATATCTAACTCTGCGTCTGATTCTCCATCGACCACTTCGTCTAGCTCAGCACTTCCTTCATTAATTTGTGCTGGCGTCACGGTCATGATACGTTCAGGAATACCATCGAAGCGCTCATCTGCAAATAGCTCAGTCGCTTTTTTGAAGTCAAGAATCGTAAACCATAGCTTGCCGTATTTATCATTGATACGAGTGCCACGGCCAATAACCTGCTTAAACTTGGTCATCGATTTAATATTTTGATCTAAGACGATTAGCTTACAAGTTTGGGCATCAACACCAGTCGTCATCAGCTCTGACGTCGTCGCTATTACTGGATAAGGTTTCTTTGGATTGATGAAGTTATCAAGCTGTGCTTTGCCTAACTCATCATCGCCCGTGATTTTCATGACATACTTTTCGTTCTTTTTGATCTGCTCGGGATTGCAGTTAATCAGAGCACGGCGCATACGCTCTGCATGATCAATATCATTACAGAACACAATGGTTTTGGCCATTGGGTCAGTACGCTCAAGGTAGCTTGTGATGGTCTGAGCCACCAATTCAGTACGCTCATCAATCACCAGACTACGATCAAAGTCTTTTTGATTATAGATACGATCGTCAATCAACTCACCATGCTTATCTGTCTGTCCTTTGGTTGGACGCCAGCCTTGCATATCGACATCGATATCAATTCGAACCACTTTATAGGGCGCTAAAAACCCATCTTCAATACCCTGTTTTAGGGTATAGGTATAAACAGGATCCCCAAAGTAATAAGAATTAGATACCTCTTCAGTCTCTTTAGGAGTCGCTGTTAAGCCTACTTGTGTGGCGCTATCAAAATATTCCAATATTTCACGCCAAGCACTGTCTTCAGCAGCGCTACCTCGGTGGCACTCGTCAATGACAATCAGGTCAAAGAAGTCTGGTGCAACCTGTTTAAAGGCTTTCTGATGCTCGTCTGGACCTGTTAACGCTTGATATAAGCCAAGATGAATCTCGAAGGCTGGATCAACGGTACGGCCTTCTATTTTGGTCATCGCAGTACCAAAAGGCTGAAAATCATTAACCCGAGTTTGATCGACCAAAATATTACGATCTGCTAAAAACAAGATACGTTTCTTTTCTCTAGCCTTCCACAGACGCCAGATGATTTGAAATGCAGTATAAGTTTTACCTGTCCCTGTTGCCATTACGAGCAGGATGCGATCCTGTCCACGAGAAATGGCTTCTATGGTCTTATTGATGGCTTGTAGCTGATAATAACGCGGTGACTTACCACTGCCATCATCATGGTAGTCTTGAGTGATGATAGGCAGCTGTGCCTGCGTATAGCCTTTCCACTGGCAGTACTTATCCCATAGCTCAGCTGGTGTCGGGAAGTCTGCTAATGAAAGCTCTGTTTCGAGGATAGTGGTATTGGTTTTATCATGAAAAATAAAGCCATCGCCATTGGATGAAAACACAAACGGCACTTCGAGCAGCCCAGCATAATCAAGCGCTTGCTGCATACCCTTACCAATAGAGTGTTTATTGGCTTTGGCCTCGATAACAGCAAGCGGCAGATTAGGCTTGTGATACAGAACAATATCAGCAGATTTGACCGTCTTACGCACTGCCATTTGACCACGGACAATAACTTTACCATCACGAAGCTTCACCTCTTCGCGAATTTGGGTCATGTCATCCCAGCCTGAGCTTTTAATGGCAGGCAGAATGAATTTGCTGATAATATCTGTTTCGGATAATTCTAATTTGTTGATACCAGCCATGGCAGTAGGCTTCCTATCTAGCTAGTGTTGGGGGTAATTTATACTTTAACATATGTTGTGTCTTATCTTTCTATTGGAGTATCAATCTTAAGTACTTAAAGACCTTTGATATGATATTAGTGCATAATTAACGTGATATAAAAATACTATGGTATTAGCTTAGCGGTAACTAATTTATACTTTAATTCTAATAGTTACCATTTTAAGAAATAGCATTAGGTAATAATTGTATATTTATTTTAAGGTAGTATACATTTCATCTTCTACTTACATTCACAGATGACTACTACGTTTAGTCACAATTAACTGATAATCTAAGGAACATATGTCCGACATTAACTTTAATCAACGTCTAAATAGGTTAGAAGAGCGCAGGAAAGGTTCTAATTTTAGTTACTCATTTGATGGTCTCAATGAAGATACAGTTTTAAAAAGAGAACTTGATACCTTAAAAGAGTCTATGGAAAGCTGGCAGTCCGCATCAGA
Source organism: Psychrobacter sp. Pi2-1 (assembly GCF_904846645.1). GTDB lineage: Bacteria > Pseudomonadota > Gammaproteobacteria > Pseudomonadales > Moraxellaceae > Psychrobacter. Next base: position 2,636 of record NZ_CAJHBO010000035.1, on the reverse strand, counting down.
TAAACCATCTGTACGTTATGCTTTAGGTGCAATGCAAGAAGTAGGAAAGCGTTATACGGAGATATCCGTTGAAACTGCAGTTAGAGTTCAAAAACAGCTTAAATCTAGGTTGCTGGATAATCATGGTATAAATACTGAGTATAGACTCCAAGGCTCTGTACCTTTGAACGTACATATAAAGGGTATTAGTGATGTTGATTTACTTGTTATTGATGAGTCGCATTATAGATCAGAGCATTATTTGGAAACTTTGCGTTCTCAAGATATTATAGAAATAAGCAAATTAAGAGCAGCATGTCACACCCAATTAAAAAGTGCCTACCCTGCAGTAACAGTTGACAATACTGGTGCCAAATGTATTAAGTTAGTAGGTGGTTCGCTTCAACGTGAAGTTGATGTTGTGCCTTCTCACTGGGTAAGAACAGATAAATACCAACAAGAAAAAAAGGCGTATGATCTTGGAGTCAACATACTTGATAGTAAAACTCCAACTACTTTGATGAACTTACCTTTTAGACATATTTACCTTATTGATACTAGGTGTAGGTATTTAACAGAGGGTGGGCTGAAAAAGTCTATACGGCTGTGTAAGACTTTAAAGGCCGACTTAATTACAGAAGGTTCTAAAATACACCTCAGTAGCTTTGATATAGCATCTATTATGTATCATGCAAACTTAGATAACTTAAAAAAAGGTAGTCATTACCCGTTAGCAGTTGTATTAGAGACACAAAGATTTTTCGATTATTTATATAATAACTCTTTTCGTAGGGATCTTTTATTTACACCTGACAATTCTAGATTAATTTTTGATACTGAAGATAAGAAATCATCTTTAACAACTATGAGCCTAGCTTTAGATAATCTCGTGAAAGAGATTAAAAAGGATCTAGGCTATTCATATAATAGTAGTTTAGAGTCTCATTATTTAACTAGTTAGTCGTTTCCAGAACATTGTTCCTATTGTTTTCCTACCGTCAACATTGTAATACTTGACGGTAGCACTTTCATTGTCTCTATTGAGGGTTAGCTCTGCAAATCCTCGGTGAATACGTAATTCAGCATGATTTAAGTCTTTAGGTCGGTTTTCATAACTGTAAAGTATTTTATATTCATCAATCTCATCATAAACAATAGCTGCAGAAATACTGTTCGATACGGAATACTCTGTTTCTAGCCTAATTCTAACTTTATCCCAACTTTGAAGTATTATGACGTCACCTTTCCATTTAAAATCTTGCTTGATCATATCATCATCTTCTTGTTGAAAGCTTGAAACTCCATCGCAAGACCACTTTCCAGATATGTTTGGATATTTTAATATCTTAAAAAACAGAGTGGTTTTCCACATCCATTTCTCGAATAAAAAATAAACTGCTAAAAAAAGTGTACCTGTAGTAAGCGTTGACAAGATCGTATTCCAATGAGATGGGAGCTCACCAAATACTTTCAACAAAGCATAAATCAATAACCAAGAAACTGCTGTAGCAAAGGCATATACATATCTACCTACATGTGATCTGTTATATCCATTCTGAACGCAATACTCATGACCGTCTTTTACCATATTGAACTCTTTTCTAAAAGCATTTAACGTATTTTACGATAATTTTCAGCTTATTATAGACTACTAAAATATACCTATAAACTGATATTAATTATGAAGAGTTATGTATTTACTACTTACGTTTAATTAAAGTGATTTGAAAATATACACAGACCTCTAAAACTTACATAATCAGCATTTTATACTAAATTTTGTATCTCAATATCCAACGCATCGCATATCTCATACGCTTTCTTCAGAGTAATGTTTTTCTCTCCACGCTCAATATTTCCCATATAGCTACGATCAATACCTGCCATCTCCGCCAATCTTTCTTGGGATATTCCTTTGCTTTTTCGCATCTCACGGACACGCTTTCCAAAGGCAATCATACGCTCATCTGTTGTCATCTCATTAACCACTGCTAAAGATAGCAATACTCACAGTGGTAAGCTACAATATCCACGGGATATAGTCGGTATTGAGAGGTGGGCGTGAAAACTAAACTAGAGTATCAGTCAGATATTACAGAGACCAATAAGCTTATTTGTGAGAGATACTGGCTAAGAGAAGCCGACAAACGAAGTGGTTTTATATATACCTGTAAAGAGATAGGTCAAGAGTTTGATGTTAAGCATCAAGATATACCTAGTATCGTTAAAATAAATTCTCATCTTGTCGTACTAGACTGTCAATGCATAGACTGCGGTAAAACTAAGATTTGCTATACTCGTTCACAGCTAATTCGATTGGATACTATTAGATGGCGGTGTGATGATTGCAGGGAGGCGCTTGAAAAAAGAATGGATCAAGAGTACTTAGAGTATCGTCTTAAACAAGACCGTTTGGCAGAAGAGAGAAGACAGACCGCTCTAGAGCATATCAATCAGTGCAGAAACACTCAATTGAGCAGTATTCCTTCAGTCACTGAGCTTAACGATGTGGATAAACTTTTACTCGCAGTGTAGTGGCATAATAAACTTGGACAGTGCATAAGAGGTTTATACTACCCTAAAAAAGGAAACTAGTATGACCAACAAACGCAACCAATATACCCGAGAATTCAAACTTGAAGCCATCAGCTTAGTCA
>NZ_CAJHBO010000034.1 GCF_904846645.1 Psychrobacter sp. Pi2-1 | reverse complement strand
TGATTTAAAGGCCATCTACGGCGCTGATACGCTTGAGATGGCAGAGGCCAATCTTGAGCACTTTGATGAGGTATGGGGCAAGGAGTATCCGCATGTCATCAAGTCTTGGCGTAATAACTGGGAGGGCTTAACGGTGTTCTTCGAGTATCCTAAAGATATCAGAAAAGTGATTTATACCACCAATGCTATCGAGTCGCTAAACAGTGTCATTCGGACAGCGGTGAATAAGCGTAAGGTGTTCCCATCTGATCAGGCAGCATTCAAGGTGATTTATCTGGCGACTCAGCAAGCATCGTCAAGGTGGTCGATGCCCATCCGTAACTGGACGTCTGCTCTGAATCGTTTTATGATTATGTTTGATGACCGTATCAGTAAGCATTTAATCTAAATGGCAGTTACACAGAATTCGGGATGGTCTCAATAGATGGGCTTTATGTCCATATTATCCCAACATTCTAATAAGTAATCTCTAAATATAACTGCTCTTGAATACCTAATATCTATGTCGAAGCTATCCATATTATCTAATAGACTCTTATTCACTGAACTATCAAGAATTGGAGTATCGAATAGCATCGCATCTAAATATGTAAAATCACCAACCCATTTTAAGAAATGGTATGCTCCAACACTACTTATCCTAAGTAAGTTTGGTGAAGTGTTTAGTTTATTACTGCTTTCTTTAAAAGTTATTCTTTCCGATGTATCTATAATCTTTTTATTGATCATCTTAGTTATAGAGCTTTCTATTTGTTCAGAATTATATCCCAGTGACTGTAATTCATCAAAAAGAACTTGCGAATCCATAAAATCATCTTTGTCTTTAGGAGACTCTTGAAAATTCAAATAAGATAATGCTATTAAACTAAGAAAATATTCGTTTTTATCGGGGTATGATATATCAAAAACATTCATGGCTATAGATGATTTTGGATCATAATGTGAAAAATCTCCCAATAACGCTGCCTTTGTAAACTCATGAATAGGAATATAGTATTTATCTTGTTCTTTCATAATTCTTATAATTTTTTCTGCATCTACGTTACCATTTCCGATAAATTTGGTTATAAATTCTAATACACTTCTTACATTTCCACCTGTAATATTTATTAGGAAAGCGTAAATATCTTCATTAAAATCTAAAGACATCAATATTGCTTTTATCATATATTCTATATTTTCTGCATTTACATGAACATTTTTAAACTTCTTCAATGGTATGTCACTGCCCTTAGCTAAATCTATAGCAAATCGCAATCTTTTATCGAGCATTTCTTCTATCTTGGGAGGTGATATTGTGAATACCTTAGTGTGATACGCTGACAAAGCTCCTGAAGTTTTTGATTCATAGAATGTATTTGGTCTCACTGAAACAAAAACTATTACTTTCCAACTTATTGCTAACTCCTGAGATGCTAGGAAAGCAGATTGCTGGTCTTCATAACTTCTTTGATCAGCGTTATCAATAAATATGACAACTTGCTTCTGATTAGATTTTATATAATATTCAATACTTCTCTTTAAGTGATTATGTAAATCGTTTACCTTTTCATCTAATAATTCTGCTATTTTCGTTTGATATCCATTCGGATTACTTTCTTTTAGAAAACTCCATCTACCTTTAGAAAACTTACTCAATTCAGAAGCATAAACACCTTTTAGAAAATTGAAATCTTCAATATCCAGCCCTTTTTCTGTAAACTGCTCTTTGATTTCATTAACAACAAAATTTTCTATATTATTAGCTAATATTCCTCCGACTCCTAGATCTATATATACATATAAGGAATTATTAAAGACATCTTCGCTATCATTAATTATTAAGTTTTTAATAAAAGAGCTTTTGCCAACTCCTACATCTCCCATTAATATTATAGGTCTTTTAGAAAGTGCTGAAGAAATATCAGTTGATGTAATATTAATTTTTTTCTTATCTTTAACAGCTTGAAGAGTAGGTGACTCTTGGTTATTAGGAAATAAATTTGAATATCTAGCTTTTAGAATATTTTTACTTATTAAAGAATATTTTGACAATGCACCGCTTTCACAATAGCACTCTTTATAAAACCTTTCCTGTATGTCAGCTTCATTTGCTACATCTTGTATAAACAGCTCAGATAATAGAGCTAAATCACTCTGTAAGTTATTTTTATACCTGAACTTAGGATATTCTAATAGCTTATTTGATAGCTTTTTAGGTAAAGCTATATTACTTTTTTTAAATAACTGATTTGTAGTACCGTTTGCCAACCCATATTTAGACATAGACTCCCATGCCAGCTCAAAATTTTCTAATATATCTTTGAGACTAGTAAACACTATAGCTGAACCGTCTTTAATAGATACTCCATCTGTTCTTGAAGCTAGGAAACAAATATACTGATGTCCGTTAGTTACAATACCATACTGGATACCTCTTTCAGAGCAGTAATTCTTAGCCTGTAAAACAGCTTCCTTAATGTTCGATTTTTCAAGAGCAAATAAAGTAGATAACTTTATTTTGTTATTTGTAATAGTTCCAGAAGGAATGTTAAAACTTAACCCCTCTCTCTTAGCTTCTACAACTGCTATTTTTTTTCTTCCAAGTTCGTAGTCTGTATATTTACCCTCGACGCTCCTTTCAACTTTAGCTTCATCTCTACTCCAATCTAAACAATCGAAAAGTACCTTATCAATAATATCGAAACGGGTCTGAGCTTCATTCCTCATAGAAACTTCAATATCTGACTCACACTCAATAACTAAATCATTTAAGTTTGATTTAAACTTCTCGAAATCAATCATTTTATTCCTAATTTTTTGTGAGCTAAATGTTTGTTTCATATATGACTAAATTTAGAAATTATTAGTAGCTTTCGTTACGAAATATTGTTTACTTAATCTAACTCATTTCACTATAATATTTCAATACGCATAGTGGCTTTTCTAATAGAAAGGTATTTAGAGAATTATCAAACACAAAAAAGGTGAGCATTACGCCCACCTTTTTTTATACCCACAACAATACTCTAAATCACCTTAGCCTATCTAAACCAAGCACGCGCATTACGGAACATACGCATCCACGCGCCATCCTCATCCCATGCTTCTGGTTTCCAGCTGTGGTTATACGCTTTTAGGTTACGCTCAGGATGCGGCATCATGATGGTGACGCGACCGTCCGTGCTACACAGACCTGTGACACCGCCGACCGAACCGTTTGGATTGAGCGGATAGGTCTCAGTTGGATGACCTTGGCTGTCGACATAACGCATCGCAAGCTGACCGTGTTTTGCCATACCGTCGATTTCGTTGTTGTCTAGTGTGGCATAGCCTTCACCATGCGCCACCGCGATGGGTAAGATGCTGTCTTGCATGCCTTTAAACAGGATGGATTTGGTGCGCTCGACTTTGACATTGACGGTTCGCGCTTCAAAACGCGCCGACTGATTGGCGATGAAGCGTGGGAAGTTCTCCGCGCCGGGGATTAAATCTTTAAGCTGCGCCATCATTTGACAGCCGTTACACACACCAAGCGAGAAGCTATCAGGACGGGCAAAGAAGCGTACAAACTGCATGCGCAATTCGTCATGGAACAAGATAGAGTTCGCCCAGCCAGAGCCAGCGCCCAGTACATCACCATAACTAAAGCCACCACAAGCGACCAGACCGTCGAAATCACGTAGATTGATACGACCACTGAGTAGATCACTCATGTGTACATCGACCGCTTCAAAGCCAGCTTGAGTAAAACCTGCTGCCATTTCCGTCTGACCATTGACACCTTGCTCGCGCAAGATAGCGACTCTTGGCTTAGTATCGCGGCTGGCTAAATATGGTTCTTCAACTTTTTGATTGAGATCAAAGTTTGGCGCAGCGATGAGGCCTTTATGGCTCGCATCAGCAATCAAGTCATACTCCTGCTGTACGCAGGCTGGGTTATCACGGCGACGAGCGATTTGATAGCTGACCTGCGTCCATGCTTGCTGTAACTCGCTACGGCTAAAGCGTAATGTGTCGTCACCCATGAGCGTTGGCGTTTGGATAAGCAGGCTGTCTTCTTCAGAGCTTTGACCGACGAGGCTTAGCATATCGCTGACGTTGTTTTGCTCTGCCAATTGCATTAAAGCAGCGACGTTTTCTGGTAATACTTGGATGACCGCACCCAGCTCTTCACTGAACAACTGACCGAGTAAGTTGTCGTCATTTAATGACAGCTTGATACCCTGACGGCTGGTGAATTGCATCTCTGAGATAGTTGCCAATAAACCGCCATCACCGATATCGTGATAAGCGCTGATGACACCTTGCGCGTTACCCGCTTGGATAAAGTTAAAGAAGTCGATCAAATCACTTGGCTGCGCTAAATCTGGGCAGTCGTTGCCTAGTTGGCTCAGCGTCTGTGCAAGGATTGAACCACCTAGACGCAATTTACCTTTTGACAAGTCAATACGGTAGAACGCGCTGTCGCCATTGATGAGCTCAGGGGTTAGCGTTTTTGCGACGTCAACGACAGGAGCAAATGCAGTCACGACCAAACTCATTGGCGACACAACTGACTTATCTTGATTTTCACCATTGTCGTTAGCATTGTCAGTCCAGTTAGCACGCATCGATAGCGAGTCTTTACCGACTGGGATAGCGATACCGAGTGCCGGGCACAGCTCTTCACCGACGGCATGTACGGCGTCAAACAAGGCAGCATCTTCTACGTCATCACCACACGCGGCCATCCAGTTCGCTGACATCGTGATATCAGACAATTGAGCGATACGCGCACCAGCGATGTTGGTAATCGCTTCACCGACCGCTAGACGCGCAGATGCTTTTGGACTGATAAGAGCAACAGGTGTACGCTCGCCAACACTCATTGCTTCGCCAGTCATTGGCTGACCATCTAGCGCCACCAAGCCCGACGCCGTCACCGCACAATCTGATACAGGCACTTGATAGCGACCCACATACTGATCACGCACGACCATACCTGTGATAGAGCGGTCACCAATGCTAATCAAAAATGATTTGCTCGCGACAGTTGGGTGACGCAATACATCGGTGATTGATTCAGCTAGATTCACATCACCAAGCTCTAATGCTGGTAGCGTGCTATCAGTACGCTCAAAGCTGCGTTGCATTTTCGGTGTACCGCCGAGCAGTACTTGCATCGGCATATCGACTGGTTGCTCGTCCAACAGCTCATCATCAACGATTAGCTGACGGATATCTGTCGCCTCGCCCAAGATAGCATATGGGCAGCGCTCACGGGCACAGATCGCATCGAACTGATCTTTGCTCTCTGGGCGAATCGCTAGCACATAACGCTCTTGCGCTTCGTTTGACCAGATGGCCATTGGCGACATGCCAGCTTCTAACGATGGAATCTTACGCAAGTTCAGATGCGCGCCCATTTCATGGTCATTGACCAGTTCTGGCATCGCATTAGACAGACCACCTGCCCCTACGTCATGTAGTGAGACGATTGGGTTGCCGTCTTTACTGTTATTGCTTACATCGACATCATCGCCCGCTAGTGCCCAGCAGCGATCAAGGACTTCTTGGCAACGACGCTCCATTTCAGCGTTATCGCGCTGAACTGAAGCAAAGTCTAAGCCTTCATCAAGGTCACCACTATCGACTGACGATGCGGCACCGCCGCCCAAACCGATTTGCATTGCAGGGCCACCAAGAACGATTAGCAAATCGCCTTTTTTGATTGCATTTTTTTCAATCAGGTTGCGTTTGATATTGCCGTAACCACCTGCCAGCATAATTGGCTTGTGATAACCGCGCATCTCGCTACCGTCTTTTGCCGCAGAGGTATCTAGTTGAAAACTACGGAAGTAACCACATAGATTTGGACGACCAAATTCGTTTGAGAAGTTGGCCGATCCTAATGGCGCTTCGGTCATAATCTCAAGGCTGGTTGCCATACGATCTGGCGTACCATAATCCTGCGTGCTCAATTGACCTGACTGCTCCCACTTTTCGCTAAGCTCTGGGATATGCAGATGTGACACGTGGAATCCTGTTAGACCTGCTTTTGGCTTACCGCCACGACCTGTTGCGCCTTCATCACGAATCTCACCACCAGCACCTGTCGCTGCACCAGAATAAGGGGCAATCGCTGTTGGGTGATTGTGCGTCTCAACTTTCATTAAGATATCGATGTTTTCTTGATGAAAGTCGTAAGGATGGATGGAATTGGCATCCATCGCGTCAGTCGGGATAGGATAAAAACGCATGCCATCAGACCCTGCCATGACCGCAGCATTGTCTTTATACGCTGACAAGATGCCTTGTGGATTAGACTGGTAAGTGTTTTTAATCATTTGGAACAGTGATTTTGGCTGCACTTCACCATCGACTGTCCATTGAGCATTAAAGATCTTATGACGGCAATGCTCTGAGTTTGCCTGTGCAAACATCATCAGCTCAACGTCAGTTGGATTACGCTTTAGCTCATTGACATAGGCATTCATCAGATAATCAATATCTTCACTTGATAAAGCAAAGCCGAACTCGGTATTGGCCGATTCTAGTGCTGCCTGACCTTGTCCTATTACATCAATATGGTTCAATGAAGCTGGCGCTTGATCGTCAAACAATTTGCTGACATCGCTCAAGTCATAAACCAAGCTCTGAGTCATACGGTCAAACAATAATTGCTCAGCGTCTACTGGTAGTTTTTCGCCTGCGTCACCGTCTGTTTTTTCATCAAGGGTTAACGTATAAACGACAACACGCTCAACACGATTGATCTCGATTTCACAGTTATTAAAGATATCTGTCGCTTTACTTGCCCATGGCGATATCGTACCAAAACGCGGCCCAACGATGACTTGTAGTTGGTTGTCTTGCGGCGTATTTAGCGTTGCTGACTGGTCAACCGCCAGTAAATCTAGCGCTTTTTTATGTTCATCACCAGATAGCTCTCGTGATAGTACATACACTTGCTGTGTACTTATTTGACTGACATTTAGCTCGGTTTTTTGCTGAAACTGACTGATGAGTTGCTGCGTCTGAAAATCGGTAAGAAACGGTTGTCCGGCGATGGTCATCATAAAGGCATAATCCGTAAGATCAAGGCATCTCTGCCATGCTAAGTAAATGGTCTGGGTATTATAACAAGAAGACCTGTAATAAGCAGGTCTAAACCGAGATAAATTGCCGATAAGTTGCGTTCTATCACCACTTACTATTTGCGAATCGATAATTCAAAAAAGTATCTTTTTAAGTCGTTTTTGAATTATCCATCGAAAAATAGAACGCTCAAATCTACGCTGTCACAATTTTTACCTAACCTTCATATTCCTTACAAACACTCACATCGCATTACTGGGAACCTATATAAATGTAGGGTCACAACTCGGTATTCTAGTCTCAGTTGTTAAGGCGACGATGATGTTTAACTTTTAGATTTATTTAATAGTTAGACATATCTAGCCTAAAGAAAAATTACTATAAATAATCAACTGTACAATTCGACTAATTAAAACAACGCTATACAAGCCCAATTAAAACACTATAAAAAAGGAAATTTATTATGAGTAGACAAGACCATATCGATAAAGTACAAGAGCTGGTAAAAGAAGTGAAATTTGCCATGATGACCACTCGTACTCACGAAGGCCATTTACATGCCTGCCCAATGACCACCAGCGAGACGAGCATTGGCGCAAAAGAGATTTGGTTCATTGGTGATAAGACTACCGAAACCATCAAAGATATTGAAAAAGACCCACAAGTGAACTTGGCCTATGTGAGTCAAGATTCAAAAGATTATGTCTCAATTAACGGTAAAGCAGAATTGGTTAAAGACCAAGAGAAGTTAGATGAGCTATGGTCGCCAATTTACAATGCGTTTTATGAGCAAGGTAAAGAAGATCCAAATGTACAGTTAATTAAAGTCGTGCCACATGGTGCAGAATACTGGTTGAGCGGTAGCTCAGTAGTTAATATGTTTAAGATGACCACTGCTGCAGTAATGGATGGCAAAAAAGCGACCAACTTAGGCGAAAACAACTCAGTAACGCTATAAGTAGTCTGATTTATAAGCAGTAAAAAACAAAACGCCAGTAGCTAATGCGACTGGCGTTTTTTATTATCTAAGTTTTGAGCTGATTATTTTCGTTTTATGGAATTATCCGCTTTGCTTTAAATAAGGCCAAGCAGCTTTTAGATAAATCATCATCGACCATAAAGTAAGTATCACAGCGGCGACCATTAATACATAACCGATAGTTTCAAGCGACTGCCAGTTAAGCAGTAGTACGGTAATCGCTACCATCTGAAACGTGGTCTTTAATTTGCCAACATAAGATACCGCAACGCTAGTGCTTTTACCCAGCTCTGCCATCCACTCGCGTAATGCTGATACTGCTATTTCGCGCGAAATAATGACGATAGCCGCTATCGCCATAATGATATTAGGATGCCACTGTACCAGAACGATGAGCGCTACAGCCACCATTAATTTATCAGCAACAGGGTCCAAAAAGCGACCAAAAGCTGACATGACATTAAGTTTACGAGCAAAATACCCATCGAGCCAATCAGTAATCGCGGCAATAATAAAGACGCCGGTCAATAATAAATGGCGCAACAAACTATCGCTAAACTCGCTCATCCCAACGCGCGCAATGACATTGTCTGAAATCGCAGGCATACCAATACCCATGGCTGGCGGCCAATAGGCAATCGCGACAAATAGCGGAATCATCAAGATACGCGCAATCGTAAGGTTGTTAGGCAAGTTAAAAATACTTTTGGTATTTTGCGAACTTGGTGGTTCTTCCTGCGTATGCAAATGCGTGCTGTCAGTCATGGCAAACCCAGTTTAATATGAACATAATAATGGCAGATAGCTTAGCATTTTTCGGACAAGGCGTCATGCCATCTCTGCAGCGATTGAGTTATCAAAGATATCAAGAAAGGTATCAAGATTGTCTAGATGGCCTTCTATCGACATAACGTATTGAAATTATTGGCAGCCTTTATTGATGATTGCATCATAAAGCTCCGCTACTTACTCTAAATATCAGTACTTCATATCAGTCTTTGCGTCTTTTGGATTTTTACAACGTAATATACTGTAACCAAAACCGCCAGACAGCATTCAATTGCGCTATCATAGCGACTGTAACAGAACACTTGTACACTTAAATCAGTAAATGTTAATAGTTAAATATCTCCACCTATTGTATTGATAATTATTACCCTTATAAATAACAGTAGAGAGTACCAATAATTACAACAACTCTTGACCACGGCCTGTGTAGCTAATACATGACCCGTTTTCCTCAGCCCACAGTACCTCCTCTGTGGGTCTTTTTTTGCTTACGTTTTGCTAAACCCAAATATCGTTAAACGATGCAAAATAATGAGCACGGATTTTACGCTTGTTGCGTTTGCATGATTGCTTTAACGGTTTGCTGCGCCATTCGGTAGCAGCTTTCAATATTACCTTTTGCACACCAGTCACCACTGACGATCCACTGCTTGGTTGCATCGATTAAGATGCCCAACTCTTCAGTATCCTTATTTACAATGGTAGCGGCATAGCGCCAACGATGGCAGTCTGTTTGGCTAGGTACGCTGTCTTCATTCCAATTTAATGCTTGTTTTGCCGCCTGTAATAACTGTTCTTTTACCAACTCAATATCATCATCGACGTGGGCTTCTGACCAGTCATTACGTGCATGAATGGTGACACTTGGTAGTAGTTCACCATGAGTAGGTTTTTGATGCTCAATAAATATCCTATCAATAATAACGCTATTTAAATAAGCAACATCCCATTGCGGTGCAAGTTGTCCTTTTAACGTCTTAGGTAGTTTTTGCACATCATCCCAACCAAGCATCAGGGTATAGCAGGCTTGCATTTGCGGTTTAGTAATTCTGTCTTGTTGACTAAAGCCGCTATCTGCCATCAGCTCTACCGCCTGACCATTTGGCGCTGTGCAAATAACCCAATCAAACAAACCAAGACTGGCGCCAGTTTCGTCGAATAGCTCAGTTTGCTTGCTGTTTTGATTAAAAGTTTGGTTCTGAGACTGCTGTGGGTTTTGACGGTGCAAATACTGAGTGAGCGGTGCGACACGGGTCTTAAATACTATAGTCGTGTGCTTGAGCGCGGCGGCCAATTCACGGCCCCAACTGGTCATTTTTGGGGTGCTGATGTAGCGTGCATGCACTGCATCCCATTGCTCTTTGCTTTGGATATTAGGTGACTGACCATTGTCACTTGATGCCGTTAACTCAATCACTTCAGCACACCACGGCTGTAGCAACCCTGTATCTAACCAAGGCGCGATAAACTGTTGAAAGTCAGCGGTTTTCGCAGTAAAAAACTGCGCACCGAACGACCATTGCCAGTTTTTGCCAGTCTCACTATCGCTGCGATAGCGGGTCGCTAAACGGCCCACACTACGTGATTTTTCAAAGATAGTGATTTGTGGGGTGTTAGATTGCGAGCTTGATTGGTTTGACGCGCGCTCTAATAGTGTTGCTGTGAGCAATCCCGTTAGGCCACCACCGATGATGGCAATTTTTGGGGCAGATAGGACAGTTGAGCACGAAGCATAATCAGTCATGATGACAGTAGACCTTATAAAGTATTTATGAGTCGCTACTATATTAATTAGCTAGCCTAGTAAGTACCGAGTGGCTCGTCAATTGAAATGGTAGCGATGTTATCTTGTTAGTATTATTGAACCTTCAAAATGCGCCAATATCAATATCGTCTACGTAAAAAAGCCATGCTATTCTCGATAACATGGCTCTTATTTAACTTCGATATATGAATATTAATGGCTAGTATTGAATCACTATCCTTAATACTGCAGGTTTGTTAGCAGACTGAACTACTCTCCACGGCCCGCTTTGACTTCTTCGACCAAGTCATTAATTACTGAGCTATCGGCAAGCGTAGATAGGTCGCCCAGTCCCACATATTGCCCTGCTGCAAGGTTACGCAAGATACGGCGCATGATTTTTCCCGAGCGCGTTTTTGGTAGTGCATCGACCATATAAATAGCATCTAACGTCGCAATCGGCCCAATCTCGGCACGTACATGGCGTTTTAACTCTGCTTTTAGATCGTCAGTTTTTTCTTCACCTGACTTTAGAATGATAAATGCACAGATACCTGTACCGCGTATCTCATGCGGCATACCGACAATCGCAGCTTCAGCAGTTGCAGGATGCGCAACCACAGCGCTCTCAATCTCTGCTGTGCCCAAGCGATGCCCTGCCACGTTGAGTACATCGTCGACACGACCAGTAATCCAGTAATGCCCGTCTTCATCACGCTGAGCGCCATCACCTGTGAAATAATGACCTGGATAATCGCTAAAGTAAGTCTTTAAGAAACGTGGATGGTCATTGTAGATAGTACGCATCTGCCCTGGCCAGCCGCTACTGATCACCAAATTGCCTTCTGCAGGGCCTTCTAAAATCGCACCATCGCTATCGACGACTTCTGGTTTGACGCCATATAACGGTGTCATTGCCGCACCTGGCTTAAGATCGACCGTACCTGGTATTGGCGCCATTAAGATGCCACCAGTCTCGGTCTGCCACCATGTATCAACGATAGGACATTTACCATCACCGACGACATTGTAGTACCAGTCCCACGCTTCTGGGTTGATCGGCTCACCGACCGACCCTAGCAAACGCAAACTAGAACGATCCGACTCTCGAACAAAAGCATCGCCCTCTTTCATCATCGCGCGAATGGCTGTCGGTGCAGTGTATAGGATAGTCACGTCATGCTTATCGATAATATGACCAATACGCGCCCATGTTGGGTGCTCTGGCACACCTTCGAACATTACCGTTGTCGTGCCATTGGCCAGTGGTGCATAGGTTGAGTACGTGTGACCAGTAATCCAGCCCACATCTGCTGTACACCAGTAGACGTCATCTTCTTTGATATCAAACACATCACGGAACGTTGAGATAGCATAGGTGATATAGCCGCCTGTAGTATGCACGACACCTTTTGGCTTACCTGTCGAACCAGAAGTATATAATAAGAATAGCGGGTCTTCGGCATTCATGACTTCAGGCTCGCAGATCTCTGATTGACCATCGACCAAATTGTGATACCACACATCACGGCGGCCACTCATCGGTATAGAGTTACCTGTACGATGAACGACGATGACTTTTTCGACACTCTCAGTGCCATCCATGTCGAGTGCGTGATCGACATTAGCTTTGAGCGGTGTGTGCTTGCCGCCGCGTAAACCTTCGTCAGCGGTAATAACAACTTTTGAGCGACTGTCTATCAAGCGATTACCCAGACTCTCGGCAGAAAAACCACCAAACACCACTGAATGCACCGCACCGATACGCGCACATGCCAGCATCGCTACCATAGCTTCCGGTATCATCGGCATATATAGCGTTACGCGATCACCTTTTACAACGCCAAGCTTGCGCAATGAATTACCCAAGCGGCAGACAGCTTCATGTAGCTCTTTAAAAGAAATGATTTTGTGTAATGAAGGGTGATCACCTTCCCAGATGATAGCAGGCTTGTATGGGTTTTCTTCAAGGTGACGATCAAGACAGTTGACTGAAATGTTCAGCTCACCATCTTCAAACCATTTGATGCGAAAATCATCTAAGTCATAATTGACGTTACTGACTTTGGTCGGCTTTTTTATCCAGTCGATTAGCTCAGCACGCTTCGCCCAAAAAGTATCAATTGCTTCGGCTGATTCGATAGATTGCTGGTAGTCTGTAACGTACTTATCAGGTGTGGTATTGGCAGCAGCCATAAACTCGGCTGAGATAGGAAATGATTTCTGAGTCATAGTGTTGGGTCCCTTTTAATTATTATGACCTACACGGACAAACGTCTATGACGTGCCCCATGTAAGCGATAAGAGTCATCTTCCATAATGTGTGACACTCATCGTTAGTTTGACAAATAAGCGTGACGGTTGCAAGACATCAAAAGCCAAACATAACAATTTCACTGTACATCTGTATGTTTAGGCACAAATAATCTAGTTGCTATAAGCGAAATTAACTCAGCATTCTAGTCAATTTTTATTGTCTATGACTTATGGCTTATTTTGTATTGAGAAGGGTTTTGGACTTATGAATAATCGTAAAACGGTTAAAATATAAATGAAATTATTGTCAAACCCATATTTTATAAACGACACAAGCCATACTACGTATGGCTTGTTGCTATCGAAAGCTCCCTAAATATCTAGAATGTATTATTTCAGCTGCGTTACTGTTTTCCATTGACCATTTTGTACTTGCGACAAGTAAATATCATTAATCGCGACATGGCTCTCAGGCGTGATAGCAACTGTAGATCCTGTGACGCCATCGACAAAGCTGACTGTCTCTAGACCCTTATTGAAAGTGTCGGCATTTAAATCAGGACCTGCTGCGGTTAGACCATCAACGGTTACTTTAGCGGCTAGATAACCAAGAATAGCACCTGCTGATACTTCTTCCCCTGTGGCTTTTTCAAACTTCTCAACCCAAGCTTTAGTCTCAGGTTCATTGGCTCTTAGTGCCAAATCATTGTAGTACGATACAGAATACAAGCCTTCACTTGCGCCGCCTGGTGCCGCTGCAACTGCAGGATGGAAACCCGTTACAGGAGCGATAAATTTCACATCACTCCAGCCCATAGCGTTTGCTGTACCGACCGCGGTGATAGCGCCGCGAATGGTTAGAGATAAAGCAATAAGCTCACATTTAGCGTCTTTTAACTTGGCCATTGCCCCAGCAAAGTCTGTTTCATCAGGACGATGTGAGCTGGACTGAACTAAAGTGACGTTAGGATTGTTATCGCTGATATCCTTAGCCGCTTCATTGGTCTCTTCACCGTAGTCTGACGGAATATACATGACACATAAATTGTTAACTTCGTTTTCGGCAATAAGGTACTCCATACCTAGCTTTATTGAATCATAATAGGTACTACCAGCGGTATAGCGACGATTGAAATCCCCTTCTTCTTGCATAGCCCGAGCAAAAGTGAGCGGCATGATACTAGGAACATTGGCGCGATCCATAATAGGGAAACTCGCTAAGTTGTGCGGTGTGCCTAGCGACATCAGCATGGCAAACACTTTATCGCGGCTGACCAGTTTGTTCGCAGACTGTACGGCCTTTGGTACTTGATAAGAATGGTCCTCGACAATGTAACGAATCTTTCGTCCATTGACCCCACCTGCCGCATTCACCTCATCAAAGTACATATTGGCTGCGGCGACTGCAGGATTACCAAATCCAGCAAACGGACCGGATAGATCGTTTGCACCGCCTAAGATAATCTCAGTATCGGTCACGCCCTGTACTGGCATGTCACTTGTAGAAGTAGATGTAGCAGCCTCAGTATCAGTGCCCGTCGCTGCGGTCGTTTCTGGATCACTACACCCTACTAGACCCATTGTACCGACCGTGAGTGCTAGTAGCGTCGTCTTGAATGTCCATTTCATTGCCTTTCTCCTTGCGACTCCGTCGCTGTTAGTTTGATGCTCTTGAGATTAATACTTTCGAGGTTGAGACGACTTCAAAAAAGCTGAACAGTACTAAACTAAACTGTATTAAAGAGCTAGATCAGTACATAGAGTCGATGAGAGCGTGATGCTTTTTCTCAACCAAATTTCTTTTCAATTTCATCGTCGCGGTCAATTCGTCATCTTCAGGACTGAGCAGCACATCAATAAGCCTGAATTGCTTTATGGTTTCTACCTGAGCTAAGGTCTCGTTAGCAGACTGTACGACGTCATCTATCAAGGCGATAACTTCTGGCGCGTGACACAACGAGCGAAAATCAGAAAACATCACTTGATTGTCTTGCGCATATTTTTCGACGTTTTCTTGATCTATCATGATCAGACAAGTCAAATACTTTCGCTTATCGCCAATGACGACCGCATCTGAGATATAAGGTGAAAATTTAAGTTTGCTTTCAATCGCAGCTGGTGTGACGTTTTTGCCGCCTGCGGTGATGATAATGTCCTTGATACGACCCGTGATAAATATATAACCGTCTCTTATCTCGCCAACATCCCCCGTATGTAGCCAGCCATCACGTAAGTCCTCAGCGGTTTTTTCTGGCTTATTCCAGTAGCCTGCAAACACGTTAGCCCCTCTTACGAGTATCTCCCCATTGTCGGCGATACGGACTTCAGAGTCTGGTAGTGCCTTACCTACGCTGCCGGCCATCTGCGCTTCAGGTGTATTGACCGATATCACGCCCGCACTTTCGGTCATGCCATAGCCTTCATAGATAGGTACGCCTATCGCATGAAACCAACGGATAATATCTAGCGATATGGGCGCGGCACCCGTAGTGGCACGGCGAATATTACTCATGCCTATAAGGTCACGGATTTTATATAGCACCAGTCTGTTCCAAAACTCGTAACGCAGTCGCTGACCTGTCGTAGGAGTATTGCCTGCCATCACGATATCAGCATAGTCATGACCTGCTTTAATGGCCTGATCAAATGCCCAGCCATTGAGTGCACTGGCGTCGCTACGCATGTTACTGATAGAGGCGTACATTTTTTCCCACAGTCTGGGCACAGCGGTAAAAGTATCAGGTGAGACTTCTTTCATATTCTCAAATACCGTCTCTGTACTCTCAGCGAAGTTAACGATACAGCCCCGATGGATAGGCAGATCTACTGACGTTAGACGTTCGAGCACATGACATAAAGGCAAAAAGCAGAGCTGCTCATCAGTAGGCAAAATAGGAAGAATATCTATGCTTGTTTTTAGCTCAAAGAGGACATTGGCGTGCGTTAAAATCGCACCTTTTGGATTGCCTGTTGTGCCAGAGGTATAGATTAAAGTACGTATGTCATTAGGCGTACCTTGATCGATATAATCGCTAAAGCGCTCTCTTGCGTTATCAACACTTCGACCAATCGTATATAGCTCATCAAGGAAAATAACCTGATCATCCTCTAGGCTACGCAAGCCTTTACGGTCAAAGACAATGACTTTTTTGACATGAGGCGTCTGCTCACGAATCTCTAAAAACTTATGCAATTGCTCATCGTTTTCTACAATCAGAAACTTTGAGTGGCTGTCATTTAGTATATAACCAATCCCACTTAAAAGTGTTATAAACTAATTATCAAACCTAATTGCTATCATAAAGACCATGACTTACTCATTAGATTTTCGTAAACAAGTACTAAAAAGCTTAGACGAGGGTATGACCT
>NZ_CAJHBO010000033.1 GCF_904846645.1 Psychrobacter sp. Pi2-1 | reverse complement strand
CCAAAAAGTGGTCGATGCCAATCCGTAACTGGACGTCTGCTCTGAATCGTTTTATGATTATGTTTGATGACCGTATCAGTAAGCATTTAATCTAAATGGCAGTTACACAGAATTCGGGATGGTCTCGGTCGAAAAGCTGTTCATGAACTAAATTATTAAAGTCTTCATCACTATGTCCAAGCTCCTTGTAATTAGCCTTAGCTGCTACCTTATCGTATTGAAGATAATCAATAGAAGCCTTCCTTATTTTGGGAATTGAAGAAAACTTTGAACTTTTCAAGGACTGAGCAGCCCATGCACCCCATTCTGCTGCCTTCATTATGTTAGCAACGAGCAAGAAAGCTTGTTCTTCTGTTAATGATTCAGATAAATAGCTGTCAATATCAGATACATTTCTTGAAAAATTATTTGCTATATTATAATCACCTGACCCCGCCTGAATATATGCTTCTTCTAAATAAAGTTTTGTTATTTCTTTATTACCTGACATGTGTGATATGAAGCTAATACTGAAAATGTTTTTCTGAAAAAGTTCAGTCAATTGATCTTTAAAATGGTTAATCACGAATTTTTCGCCACAGCTTTCTAGTATAGAGCTCAACACCATAGATGGATGAGAGAGTTCAGAGTCATTATAAGTTAGATCTAAGTTCTTTATTTTTTCGGAGATAACAGATCTCAATCTATCGTAAGTAACTGGTTCTAAGTTCAATAACAGAGAACCGTTAACTGATACTATTTGTAATATAAGTCCTGAGCATTTTGAGTCTGAACATTTAGATTCTATAACATATTTTTTCAAGCAGCTTGACAGTTGATCATCTTTTAAATGGGCGAGTCCATTTAAGAAAAAGCCGGAATTTTTATTAAGATCAGAGTTAGAGTTTAAATATTTATCTAAAAGTTTATTAACAAGATATGGAAATGTTTCCTGATGAATATTTAGTATTTCCTTTTTGACGATATCAGCTATTTTGCTTACGCTACTTGATGGGAAAAAATGCTGATCATCTAAACGAGCTAAAATATTGTCTACTAACTGAGTAGTGGTAAGTATAGGCTTAGATAAAAAGCGATTTATAGATTCATAGAATACAAATCTAGCTTCTTCTGCTGAGGCACTGTGTCCAGATGGATGAGCCGATTTATTCCTAAGCTGCCGAAGAATATTAAGAAAACTAGTGTCTAGCTTGGGAATTAATGAGTTTGAAGCTAGTTGCTCAATTAAGTAGTTCTCATAAACGTCTTGTTCATGAATTTTATTTTGAGCTTCATCATATATTCTTTTTGCTTTTTTATTTACTTTACCAAGCTCACCGAGTTTCTTAACAATATCATCAAAAAGAGCTAAATATGTTAGTACAATACAAGCTCTATATGCATTAGCCATATAACAAGACATAGCTTCTTTCATGTAGTCTTTAACTTGATTATCTTCGATGCTACTTATCAATTCTTCCATATCGTGTAAATGGGGCATTTTTTCTCAATCCTTAGACTAATGTTTCAACTATATATTGTTGTATTGTTAGGCCTATAGCACCTCAAACCCAAACTTACTCAACGCTTCTCGCACCATCGTAATATTATAATAAGCGTGTGCATTTACAGTGTTTTGAAAGAAAATATAGAGCGTATCAAAGTGCTGACGCTGATTGGCAATCGCTTGCGCCCAGTCCTGCATCTCTGTCTCACTATAGCGATAGTCATGACGGTCAGCTGCGCTCATCGCATCCCACCAGTTTAGATTATTACCATGCATACGCAGATAGCCAGTGCGCTCAGTAAATATCAATCGTGACGGCGGTAATCCGCCAACCTTGGGATAATCAACGCTACACCAAATCAAACCTTGCTGCTGGAAACTATCGACCACTTGCGGCGTGTGCCAGCCGTTATGACGAAACTCAATAGCGAGTGGATAGTCTTGAAACCAACTAACGAGATTGGCCAGATAGAGACGATGCTCGCGAGTACGGTCAAAGCCATGCGGGAACTGGAGTAATAATGGCGCTAAAGCATTTGCTTCGATAAGTGGAGATAAGGCGTTTAGAAATGCCTGTGCATGTTCAGCAGTGCCTTTGCGTGCATGAGTAAAGTCTTGATGCAATTTGACGGCGAACTTCAAATCGCTTTCAGCTTGTACATAAGCTTTATCAACCATCCCAGCAAAGGCTTTCTGTCCGATAGGCGCATAAAACGTGCTGTTGATTTCGACTGCGCCATATTGCTTGGCATATTCACGTAAGAAGTCGGTTTTTTTGGTGCCAGTAGGATACAGCGTACCGAGCAAATCGGTATCGCTATAGCCACCAGTGCCAAGATAAATGCGCGGGGTAGGGGAACTGTCCATGTTGACCACTCACTGCCGTTTTGGGTAATGAAATTTACTACGATATCTGCTTTCGGCTGCTATTTGACAAGCTACTTTTTACGCGACCAGAGCCATTCAATCAGTGCTAGTAGTGCATCATTATCTGTGCCAATGACATCTTCATTGTCGCTAAGCTCACGACCATTTAGTTCATGAGAAATGGCTGCACGTCCGTCATTAAATAGCGATTGTGCATAGCTGGTCGCGTCATCGACGCCCATCAGTTTTACATAGGTAGATTTGTCTAATTTTTCATCGCTACCCGCAGGCTTACCAAGCGTATCTGTCGTCATCGTAACGTCTAGCACATCGTCTTGGACTTGAAAGGCTAGACCGATATGTTGCGCGCACTCTTGTAGTGCCATGCGCTGTGGGGCCGTTGCACCAGCACAGACGCCGCCCATGAGCATTGCCGCTTCAATCAACGCACCTGTCTTATCACGGTGGATAGCTTCCAAATCATCCTGCGCAATATTGGCACTGGCTTCGGCATTGAGGTCTAACATTTGACCTGACACCATGCGTCTGGCGCGCGGCGCAAATATTGCCATGAGCTGACTTGCGATATTTGCATCAAATGGCGCAAAGGTTGGCATCTCCGCGGTCAATACTTCAAAGGCTAGCGTCTGCAATACATCTCCTGCCAGCAGAGCCGTCGCTTCATTAAAGGCTATATGCGCGGTCGGCTGCCCACGGCGCAGCTCGTCATCGTCCATACATGGCAAATCATCATGTACCAACGAATAAGTATGCAGCAGCTCTACCGCTAATGCAGCACGGCGTGACATATCGTAGTCTGAGTCGTTTTCTAGTAGCGCGTCCAGATCAGCATCGAGAGTATCGATGTCATCATTAGGCTCGTCTGTACGTTCATTATTGCTGCTATTAATACTGGCAAAAGCGCTGGCAACCATTAATGGGCGTACCAGTTTGCCTTGACCCGTCATCACATAACGGCAGGCATCTACCAGTGGGCTAGGGAGCTTGGCATAAGCAAACAAGACCTCGATATCTTGCGCCAATTGCGCACGCACAGCACCATGAAACTGCTCAGTGCTTTGAAAAGAGACAACGCTAGAAGGGATAACGCCAGTAGAGGTAGTGCTAGAAGTAAGGGAAACAGTCATAATCCAACCATTTATCAGGGATACAGTAAAACTTATTAGGGATAAGGAAAAAACGCTATTAGTGTAGCATGATAGGCCATATCGCTTATGTGACACACGGTATCAATTGATTGTTTTTTGCATTTTTCTGCCGAAGTCTATTCGAAAGTAGAGCAATCTTAGCTGCAATATAACGACAAGATTTCGTTACCGATGGATGATGTCACTCTCTGGTTGAATATGTTCTGATAAAAGAGCAAGCTAGGCTGACATGTTAATCTTATTACCGTAGAAAAATGGTACTGAATGTTTATACTGAATAGCTAGCACTGACCAAGTAGCATTTATTAAGTAGCGCTAACGGACTGTCATTTCAAAAATGGCATGCATGAAGTCAACAACACGAAATAAATCTAAATTAACAATTCAGTATACATTTATTCACTAAAACACTTTTATCGTAAGGTAAATGCCTGTAAGTGATTTAAGAGTGACTTGCGAGTATGGTATTAGCTTGTGACAGTTAGGGGCATAATCCCCTACACTAATTGACGTGAAAATGGTCTGATGGTGACCCTACTGGGTTTTTTCTCAGGATGTTCAATCGTCGATACCGAGTGTTAGACCAAGTCTCAGTCAATATTTTGAACATCAGTACCTGCAACAGCAGTATATAAATGAAGCGTCATATGATGTCATGCAAGAGACGCAAAATACGTGCATCATGATGAGCGCTGGATAATAAAGACATCTTCACTTGTGAGCTGGTTATATGTTTGTCTTTATAACATGACAAGCGCACAGTGCTATTACCCATTTTACTAACAGTAACTGGCTATTTATTTTAATTCAAAACGTAGCTTTCGTTATATAGAAAGGAGTTTCAAATGGTATACCAAGGAAATCGCATCACGGTGACAATGCTAGAGGATGGCATCGCCAACATGCAGTACAACGCCGAAAATGAGAGCGTGAACAAATTTGATGCCGAAACCAACAAACAGTTTGGTGAAGCAGTTAGTGCGTTAGAAAAAGCCGACAACGTAAAAGGTCTTATCGTTACTTCAGCTAAAGGCGTGTTTATCGCTGGTGCTGACATCACAGAATTCGTCGGTTCTTTCAAAAAATCAGAAAGCGAGATCAAAGATTGGGTCGTTCATGTTAATGACGCTTTCAATCGTTTTGAAGACCTACCATTCCCTAAAGTTGCGGCTATCAATGGCGCGGCAATGGGCGGCGGTTGTGAAATGACTTTGGTTTGTGAATACCGTGTCATGAGTGACAAAGCCATCATCGGTCTACCAGAAACTCAGCTAGGTATCTTCCCAGGTTTCGGCGGTACAGTTCGTAGTACGCGTATCATCGGTATCGATAACGCACTTGAGCTGATCGCGACTGGTAGCCCAAAGAAAGCATTGGCAGCATTGAAGCTAGGCTTGGTTGATGCGACTGTACCTGCTGATGATTTGCAAGATGCAGCGATTGATCTAGTCAAAAAATGTATCTCAGGTGAGCTTGATTGGAAAGCAAAACGTGAAGAAAAACTGGCGCCAGTTAAGCTAAACCAGCTTGAGCAAGCAATGGCGTTCAACAGTGCCAAAGGTGCTATTTTCGCTAAAGCCAATCCTAAGCAATACCCAGCACCAGCGCTAGCAATCGAAGCTATTGAAAAACACGTTAACCTACCACGTGACAAAGCAATCGAAGTAGAAGCGGCTGGTTTTGCTAAAGCGGCTAAAACCCCACAAGCAGAAAGCTTAGTTGGTTTGTTCTTAAACGATCAATTAGTTAAAAAGTTAGCAAAACAGCATAGCAAACAAGCACATGACATCAACGAAGCCGCTGTACTAGGCGCTGGTATCATGGGTGGCGGTATTGCTTATCAAGCAGCCAGCAAAGGCTTGCCAATCATCATGAAAGATATCAAGTCTGAGCAATTAGACCTTGGTATGGGCGAAGCAAGCAAACTGCTTGGCAAAATGGTAGAACGCGGCAAGATGACCCCAGCAAAAATGGGTGAAACGTTAAGCCGTATCCGTCCTACTTTGAACTACGGTGATTTTGCTGAGACTGATATCGTTATCGAAGCCGTCGTAGAAAATCCAAACGTGAAGCGTGCGGTACTAAAAGAAGTAGAAGGTCTAGTAAAAGACGACTGTATCCTAGCGTCAAACACCTCGACTATCTCTATTACGTTCCTAGCAGAAGCGCTTGAGCGTCCAGAAAACTTCGTCGGTATGCATTTCTTCAACCCAGTACACCGTATGCCATTGGTAGAAGTTATCCGCGGTGAGAAATCATCTGAAGAAGCCATCGCGACTACGGTTGCCCTTGCTTCTAAAATGGGTAAAGTGCCAGTAGTAGTTAACGACTGCCCAGGTTTCCTCGTAAACCGTGTATTGTTCCCATACTTTGGCGCGTTTGACTTGCTACTTAAGCAAGGTGCTGATTTTGCTCATGTCGATAAAGTTATGGAAAAATTCGGCTGGCCAATGGGTCCTGCTTATCTAATTGACGTGGTTGGTCTAGATACTGGTGTACATGGCGCAGCAGTGATGGCTGATGGTTTCCCTGATCGCATGAAGCCTGATTATAAAGGTGCTATCCAGCATCTATATGACAATGAGCGTCTAGGTCAGAAAAACGGCATCGGTTTCTATAAATATGAAATGGACAAGCGCGGCAAGCCAAAGAAAGTTGCTGATGAAGCCACTTACGAGTTGCTAAAAGCCACAACTGACAGTGAAAAGCAAACGTTTGATGATCAAGCAATCATCGATCGCACTATGATTGCCTTCTGCAACGAAACCGTTCGCTGCCTAGAAGATAACATCGTAAGCACACCAAGCGAGGCCGACATGGCGATGATCATGGGCGTAGGTTTCCCTCCATTCCGTGGTGGCCCTTGCCGTTATGTCGACCAAATGGGTCTAGATAACTACTTGGCACTATGTGAAAAATACGCACATCTTGGCAAAGCTTATGAAGCGCCACAAAAGATTCGCGACATGGCAGCCGCAGGCGAGACTTTTTACGCAACAGCGTAATAGTCAGTCATTACTAGGATGAAG
Organism: Psychrobacter sp. Pi2-1; assembly: GCF_904846645.1. Lineage (GTDB taxonomy): Bacteria > Pseudomonadota > Gammaproteobacteria > Pseudomonadales > Moraxellaceae > Psychrobacter. Next base: position 13,178 of record NZ_CAJHBO010000033.1, on the reverse strand, counting down.
TGCAGTACGTTTGCTATTTTGCATGAAAGCAATTGAGACATGAATCGTCTCCAATAGCGAACGTACGATTATAGTTGGTTCAGTTTAATACTAGTACGAGTAAATCAAGCGCAAATGTACCTATTGTACTTTGAGCGAGATTAACAAGGTAATAGCCGTAAATTGGGCTGACTACACTGACAATAAAAATTGAAAAGGAATATGGTATGACAACTTTAAGTCCAAAAGATGTGGTCATCGTAGATGGCGTACGCTCGGCAATGGGCAAAACCAAAAACGGTATGTTCCGTCATGTACGTGCTGATAGCATGTCAGCGGAACTAGTACGTGCGCTAGTAGAACGTAATGATTTTGATACCAATGATATCGAAGACATTATCTGGGGTTGCGTCAACCAGACACTAGAGCAAGGCTTGAACATCGGTCGTAACATCGGTTTGCTAGCTGGTATCCCAAAGACTGCTGGTGGCCAAACAGTTAACCGTCTATGTGGTTCTTCTATGCAGGCACTACATACTGCCGCTGCACAAATCATGACCAACCAAGGTGATGTATTCATCATCGGCGGTGTTGAGCATATGGGTCACGTCGGCATGATGCACGGTGTTGATTTGAACCCTGCTGCTTCTAAGCATTATGCAAAAGCGTCAAACATGATGGGCTTGACTGCTGAAATGCTAGGTCGTATGAACAACATCACGCGCGAAGAGCAAGACGCGTTTGGTCTTGAGTCACATCGCCGCGCATGGGCTGCAACCACTGAAGGTCGTTTTGACAATGAAATCATCGGTATCGAAGGTCATGATGCTGCGGGTCGTCTGCAACTGTGTACGGTTGATGAAGTGATTCGTCCAGACGCAACGATGGAGCAAATGCAAAAGCTACGTCCAGCGTTTGATCCAAAAGGCGGTACAGTAACAGCGGCAACGTCATCTGCATTATCTGACGGTGCGTCAGCAATGCTAGTAATGAGCGCGCAAAAAGCCAAAGATCTAGGTCTAAAGCCACGTGCTCGTATTCGTAGTATGGCTGTGGCTGGTTGTGACGCTGCTATCATGGGTTATGGTCCTGTACCTGCTACCCAAAAAGCATTGAAGCGTGCTGGCATGAGCATCGATGACATGCAAACCATTGAGCTAAACGAAGCATTTGCTGCTCAAGGCCTATCAGTACTAAAAGGTCTAAACCTAACTGACAAACAAGACATCGTCAACATCAATGGTGGTGCCATTGCTCTAGGTCATCCATTAGGATGTTCAGGCGCTCGTATCACAGTAACATTGCTAAACGCAATGGAGCAGTCAGATACTGAAATCGGTCTAGCGACAATGTGTATTGGTCTTGGCCAAGGTATTGCTACTATTATTGAGCGTATTTAATCTTATTTATATAAATAAGTTTATTTGAACACTTAATAAATAGCTACTCGCTAACGAAAAACCTCTAGTCATCATGGCTAGAGGTTTTTTTATGGATCAAATTAATAGTTGGCCAGTTAGTAAATCACAGAGTCGAAAAATACAGTATTACGGCGATTAAAAATTATCTCCATTGACGCATTCATGAAACTATGACTAAATAAGAGAAAGATGAACCATGGCACTGTTTATGATAATTCTAAAATAGTTTTTAGTTGCAACTGTCAGCCGTACAAGGAGTGTACTATGTCTACTATGATTAATGATCGCACCTATCGAATCGCTCGTGAGAATACCCAAGCAATGATTGTCGATGTGCAAAAGCGCTTAACGCCGCATATCTATGATCACGAAAATATCGTCAAAAAAACCGTTACCTTGATTAAAGGGCTGCAAGCGCTCAATATTCCAATTATGCTCAATGAACAATATAAAAAAGGCTTGGGCGATACCTTGCCAGAGCTGCGCGACGTACTCGAAGGAGACAATGCCAAGAGCTTTGAAAAGGTTACGTTTAGTGCCTGCGATAATAATGATTCATGGCACCATTTAGCGCAGCAAAACCGTAGTACCGTGTTGCTTTTTGGTGCTGAAGCTCATGTCTGTATCATGCAGACGGCACTAGATTTATTGGATAATGGTATGCAGCCTGTCATTATTGGGGATGCGGTGGGTTCTCGTTTTCCTTATGATAAGAAGCAAGCCATTCGCCGTATTCGCCGTGCAGGTGGGGTAATCAGTACTGTAGAATCGATCTTGTTTGAGCTGTGCCGCAGCAGTGAAGATCCTGCATTTAAAACCATTATCAATTTGATTAAGTAGGTGGTTAAGCTTTAGTTGCTTAAAGACTTGGATAAAGGTCAATTTAACCATTTATCTTCTAACTTATAATAGATAGCGCTTGGTAAAATAAGCGCTATTTTTTTGATAACGGTAATAGTCTTTTGATCATTGCTAGATATCAAACTAACTATAATACCTTGAGCAATGAAACTTAAAATCGCTAGAACTTATAAGCGTTAAAACCAATAACTAGAGAAAGCCAGAGAAAATCAATGTCGCAAGCCAGCTCTATATCACTCACTCATTCCGAATCTACTTCACATATCCACATCGACGATGTCACTCATTTCTTATTAGAGTTAGATGCGCTCAAGCGCGTGAATCGCCGCAGCTATGTGACACAGACTACTCGCAAAGAAAACTCTGCTGAACACTCTTGGCATTTAGCGATGGCCTGTTGGTCGATTGCTGAATTATTTGCGCTAGATGTCAATCATGAAAAATTGCTGAAGATGTCGTTGGTTCATGATTTAGGTGAGATTGATGCGGGCGATACTTTTTTATATGCTGATACGCGTACTGATGCACACGTCGAAGAGCGTGCAGGCATTGTCAGATTGCAACGTGAGCGAGGCAATGGCATTAGTGATTTAAGCGAGGTTTGGGAAGCGCAGGAAACAGGAAGTAGCAAAGAGAGTCAGTTACTCAGGGTGGTCGACCGCTTATTGCCGTTTTTGCTCAATCTGAATACCAACGGTAAAACGTGGATTGAGCTTGGCGTTACGCGCTCGCAGGTGGCGGGGGCTCATGCATTTATCAAAGACAGCTTCCCTCCTATCCATGATTGGCTCTCACATAATATTGCATATGCAACTCAGCAAGGCTGGCTGATTGATGTGTAAATCTGCATAAGTAGCAGGCATAAAAAAAGCCCAGTTAAGCATGATGATTCATACTTAACTGGGCTGATATTTTGAGTGCTTTTATACAGGCGTGTTATTGAGCATTTGCCATTCCTAGCAATTGACCCATTTGCACGACGCCGTTGGCTTGCATACTATCTAGCCAGTCAGCCTTCGCTGCTTTTGGTAATACTACAATAGCCGTTGAGCCTAGATAGAAGCGTCCAAGCTCTTCGCCTGCAGCAAACTGCATATCGTGATCCGCTTCCTGTATATCATCCGTGCGGGTGATTTTGCCAGTGGCGACGGTTTCAATACCAGCGACGATCATAGCACCAACCATTACGACAGCTGCTTTGCCATACTTGGTATCAAACATACAGACTAGACGCTCATTACGCGCAAACAAGTCTGGCACGTTAGCCGCCGTAGTATTATTTACCGAGAACAGTGTACCAGGCACATAGCGAGTCTTGGTCAATGTGCCAGTAAACGGCATATGCACACGGTGATAATTGCTAGGTGCTAAGTAGATAGTTGCAAAACTACCATCAGCGAAATAACTGCCGTCTTCACTGTCAGCAAGCAATTGGCCGACATCATAGTGACGCCCTTTGGCTTGTAGTAGTTTATGGTCTTCGATTTGTCCTAGCTGAGAGATAATACCGTCTGCAGGGCTCACGATACCATTTGCAGTGGCGTCGATAGTACGAGCATCTTCTTTTAACTCGCGGGTAAAAAAGTCATTAAAACTTTCATAAGCGTTGAGGCTTTGGCGTTCGTACTCGTCTAAGCTGATATTATAAGCTTTGGCGAAGCTACGGATAAAGGTGCGTTTGACATAAGGATGACGACTGGCGGCCAAACGTCCAGCGACTTTACTGAGCTTTTGCTGCGGCACAAGCTGTTGTAAGGTGGTAAATACATTCATAATAAGGCTACCAAAATAAGGTGTAATGTAATAAATAATAGTTAAGTTAATGACGGTATTTTATCATGGACAGCATATTATTGTATGGCCATAATCTGTTAAGGAGTCAGTAAATGAAAGCACTCATACAACGGGTGAAGCACGCTAGTGTGGTCGTCGATCAGCAGTGTATTGGTGAAATTGAGCATGGGGTATTGGCATATATTGGCTTAGGACACGAAGACGATTTTGCTACTGCCCAGCGTATGATTGACAAAATACTAACCTATCGCATTTTTGAAAATGACGAAGATCCTGCCAAATTTGGTAAACTGGATAAAAACGTTCAGCAGGTTGCTGGTGGGCTATTATTAGTTTCACAATTTACCTTGATGGCAAAAACAGACAAAGGTCGCCGACCAGACTTTGGTGGTGCGATGGCACCTGCTGCGGCACAAGCGCTATTTGAACAACTGGTCGACTATGCCAAAACTAAGCACCCGAACGTGGCAACTGGTCAGTTTGGTGCTGATATGCAAGTGTCGAGTGTCAATGATGGGCCGCTCAATTTTTTACTAGAAATCTGATTTTAGAGTGTCATCAAGCTGTCATAATTAATCCGTTTAATAGGTAGAGACTGGTGAGTACATATCGCCTTTTTACATGCTAGATTTTGTCCGCTAACACCGAGAATGTCCTATGTATAATGAGCAAATTTTGATTGTTGAAGATGAACCTGCGATTCGTGAAATGGTTGTCATGACGCTAGAGATGGCTGGGTTTGATAGCTTGCAAGCGGCTGACGTGTCAGAGGCGCATCAGCAAGTGGTCGATCATAGACCATCACTGATACTATTAGACTGGATGTTGCCGGGTGACAAGAGCGGTGTGGATTTTTGTCGCATGCTAAAAAACGATGAGCTACTCTCTGAAATACCAGTCATTATGCTAACGGCAAAAAGTGAAGAAGACAGTAAGGTGCATGGTCTAGATGCAGGCGCAGATGATTATATGACCAAGCCTTTTTCGACTCGTGAACTGATTTCTAGAATCAAAGCCGTACTACGCCGCAGTAGCGCGATGAGCAGCGACAAACCTATCGAAATTGGCCAGTTAAGTTTAGATACCAAGAGTCAGCGCGTGACAGCTGCCGGTAAAATCGTTGATGTTGGGCCCACAGAGTATCGCCTATTGGCATTTTTTATGAGCCACCCTGAGCGCGCCTATACACGAACGCAGCTGCTCGATCAGGTATGGGGCGGCAATGTATATATCGAAGACCGAACCATCGATGTGCATATCAAACGTCTACGCAAATTACTGCGACCTTATGACTGTGATACATTGATACAGACAGTACGTGGAACAGGCTACCGATTTTCTAGCCTGATTGAGCCAAGTTAATCTTGTACAAATAATGCCGCAGCAATATAAAGGCCGCGGATAGTGGTAAGGATAAGAGATGGACAAGATAGCGTCAGTACAAAGTGAGCAATCAGCTTTACTAGAGCAAATCTCTACTCAAAGTACAGCGGAGCAACTCAAAAAAATCGGCAGTGCACTACGAGCCTTGCGCGATGCAGTGATTTTGCTCAACAATAATGACGGCCTAGAATGGTGGAATCAGGCGGCACAAGATTTATTGCTGCTACAGCCAGAGGATAAAGGTCAGAACATTTTTGACTTTATTACTGTCCCTGAGTTCCGCCAGTATTATGAAGGTACAACGATACCTAACGATGGCGTCCATATAGAATCATGGCGAGATCCTAGTCGCTACTTGAAGTGTGAATTGACCCCTTTCGGTGATGAAAAACTGCTGTTTGTATATGATGTGACCCGCTTGCGGCACTTAGAGCAAATGCGTCAAGATTTTGTGGCGAATGTCTCGCATGAGCTTAGAACACCATTGACTGTGATGATGGGCTATCTGGAGAATTTCTCCGATCAGCCAGATATGCCGCCGCAATGGCGTCGCGGTTTTGAGCTGATGACGCAGCAAACAGCCCGTATGAACAGAATCGTGAATGATTTATTGCTACTGTCTAAGATTGAAATTGAAGAGTCACACGAGCTGCATTATATAGATATGACTAAGCTACTAACCAATATCTACGACGATGCCCAAGCGTACAACCAAGCGTACAAACACATCATTCATTTGCATATAGATACCTATGATGGGCTGTACGGGTCAGAGATGTACTTGAATAGTGCGCTATCCAATCTAGTAATCAATGCAATCAAATATACGCCAAAGGGCGGCAATATCACTATCAGCTGGACAAGGACGTCTGATGGTTGCCGTTTCGCGGTCGAAGATGATGGGATCGGTATTGCGTCAGAACATATCGCCCGTTTGACAGAGCGTTTCTATCGTATCGACAAAGGTCGCAGTCGTGCGACAGGTGGTACGGGGTTGGGACTCGCGATTGTAAAGCACGTATTGCACCAGCACGAAGCGCAATTGCAAATCGATTCAGTAGAAGGGGAAGGATCGACATTTAGTGTGGTATTCCCTTCAAATTATGTCAGATCCGTCACAGCCAATTAATATGATTTCTAGTCTGTATTAGCGTTGTTTTTTCGGCTTCTGTTTTTGATTAATATAAACTTAGCATTACTTCAAATTAGGATAACGACATACTTTTCTATATTCGTTAATCCTTTTGCAAAAGCGGATAAGGGTTGACCGCACTGCCATTAATATAGATACCATAATGTACATGTGTCGGTGTCCCTTTTGCATTACCGCTATCGCCCACATAACCTATCACATCGCCCTGATTGACCCAGTCATTGGGAGAGATGTCAGCATAGTCTTCTAGATGAGCGTAGTAATGCCCTGCGCCACCAGGCCCTACCACCACAACCACGCGCCCACCCAATGTGTTTTCACCAACTTTGCTTACTACGCCTTGCGTGGTCGACTGCAGGGGAGTATTACGCGGCGCAAAGATATCGATGCCTTCGTGGGAGCGACCTTGGCTACGTGCCGCGCCCCAAGTGTCTGTTAGGTTCCGCTCTGGTAGTGGACTGGGTAAGCTGTTTTCGGTCGGCAGTTCTTGTTGCAATAGACTCAGTTGCTGCCATTTGGCAACCACAAATGATTGCGTTTGTTGACTGATACTGGGTAGCAGTTTATCAAAGACAAATAATAGTGCTAGCAATACGGTAGCCTTAATCAATAGGCTTATTAAACGACTGAAAAAAGAAGGTCTGGGAGGCTGGTTGTTTCCATCTGCTAGCATTGATGTCTCGTATATATTTGATGTCATTTGAGATTTGATTATAAAAGCTTCGTCTAACAACGTATGTATCGCATTGTTATCTATCGTTTTTACCCCCATAGATATTCTTATGGTTAAGGATATAGACAGCAAATACAGTTTTATCTACTTAGCATTTCTGCTGAGCATAGACAGTTGCTACTGACGGTTAATACTTTATGAATAATGTTTTTAAGCCTGCTGATATTTCTGCCACGCGCGAAACAGCGCTAGTTATCGATACCGAAACAGATCAAGGCAGTGATCCCAGACCTATCCAAGTTGCTACTATCAATGTAGTAACTGGTTTTGAGTGGATGAAATACTTTAACAGTGGTCGATCTATTTCACCCATTGTCATCAAGGTGCATGGTATTACCGATGATGACGTAGCCGGTCTAGAACGTTTTGAGTTGGAGCAGTTTGAATTGCCAGAGTACTTGATTGGTCATAACGTACGTTTTGATTGGCGAGTAATTGGCAGTCCTTCTGCTAAGCTGATTTGTACAGTGAGACTTGCGCGGGCAGCCTTTCCAGAATGGCGTGCTTATGGGCAGTCTAAGTGTATCGAGCAGCTGTTGGGTAAGGGTGAAGCGAGTGCAATGACGATTGCCGCTCATGATGCGCTTGGCGATGCTCGAATGTGCTATCTGCTGTATCAAGCGTGCTGCGAGCGTCTAGAGATTGCGCCGACAGATTTTGCAGCGGCACATGCTATTTCCAATAAGGCGACCCCTGTGAGCAAGATGCCGTTTGGCAAGCATAAAGGCAAACCTATCAAAGATGTGCCTATCAGCTATGTTAAATGGATGATAGGCAATATTCATAATATGCAGCCGTCGCTGTATTCGGCACTGACCAAGCGCTTAAAACTGGAAGAAGCAGAAAATGCAAAAAAGTAACCTGAATTATCGTGGGTCTACCATGTAGGGTGCAACATGGTTCTAAGCTTATGGTTGGTCGTGCAACCATGTCACCGCCATCTGCCATAACTGCGGCGCTTTGATATTGGTCTTACTACTGAAATAGCGCATATGACCGATATGATTTAGACCAAAATCCTCAGGGTCCAAGAATCGCTTTTCGACAGGCATTTTTGTAAATACCCTTATCATATCGTCCATGTTTTCCCTGTTGGCGATATCATCATCGCTAAAGCCAAGCCATAGTGCTGGCATGCTGAGCTCATCGTAGAAATGCGTGTGTATGCTTTTGCCAAATGCGGTTTTGATATAGCCTGCCCCATTGCACCATTCACGCCATTGACGAGCCACGCCGCGTGGTAGCGGCTCACCCATACCGATTTTGTCTGACGGCGTATAGCCCAGTGTTAAATTAGTGAATGGAATAAACGCATCCATAAAGCCCATGGCTTTGAGCTTATATGGCATGCCCATATTTTTGATACGTCCTGACGAGCAAGCGACATTGAACACTGAGCCAATCGCCTGATAATTGGGCATCAAGCCAATGAGCTGACCGCCCGCGCTATGACCGATAAGATGATAAGACGCATCAGGAAACTCATCTTGTAAGGCATCAAGTACAGCTGGCATGTCGTGGCGACCCCAACTGATCAAGGAAGCGCTACATTTTGTCAGATCGGTCGATAGTGACTCACCGATTCCCTCGTTATCAAAGGTCAGCACCCCGAAGCCGCTTTCTGCTAGGTAAGTCGCAAAATTATGATAAAAGTGGCGCTTAATACCTGTGGCTGGTGCCATCATGATAGCTTTTTTTGTCGCATCTTTAGGGCGATAGACAGTGGCTGCCAATGCTTGGTTGCGATCGGTCATGATGCTTAATGAGTAAATATCAATATTGCTCGCGTCATTCGTATTGCTTTTAATAGTGAGATTGCTATTAACCACAGAGCTTGATGGCTCGGCAGTAGGAGAGGCGTTATGATTATCCATGGGTATACCTTAGTATTTTTATTAGTAGATAATGAATATCGGGCTATGATGAACAATAAATGCGCATCTTGAAAGTGTAGTCGTTGCGTAGTGATAAATCGTTGTGACTATGTGGTAGCATTGCTTATGTTAAGATAAATGCTGGCAAGACAGTTGCGCAAATATGACTTCCAAGTTTTGTATGGCTTGGTTGAGTTTGTCTTATGAATCATGTGCATGACAATATAAATGATAGGTATCGGTATGCAGCCATCACTAATAACAAGCACTCAATAAAAACTGACAGGTAATTAAGGAAGCTATATGCAAATGAAAATCAACGATGATACTTATGACGTAATCACAAGCAAAGACATTACCAATATCGAAAAAGCAGTCGACAAGTCTGCCTTATCAATGCCGCTCGTGGCTGTGTATTGCGGTTCACGCTTGGGCAATGGTGATGTGTATGAACAGGCGGCGCGCGAGCTTGGCAGTGCCTTAGCAAATAATGGCATGGGGCTGGTGTATGGTGGCGCTAGTATCGGTCTGATGGGCGCAGTTGCAGATGAAGTAATCAATGGCGGCGCGCAAGCAGTGGGCGTGATTCCAACCTTTATGCTCAAGCACGAAATCGCTCACGAGCGGCTGACTCGGTTGCATTTGACTGACACTATGCACACGCGTAAGACCGTCATGGCAGAGTATGCCGATGCCTTTATCACGCTACCAGGCGGGCTAGGAACGTTAGAAGAGATTATGGAAATCGCCACGTGGCGTCAATTGTACCAGCACGAAAAACCAATGATTATTCTGAATATCAATGGTTTTTATGACCGTATGATTGAGCATTTGAAATATACCACTGAGCAAGGCTTTATGAAGCAGGAAGATTTAGACCGTCTAGTGGTGTGCAATACCATCAGCGAAGCGATCGATATGCTACAGACAGTAGTGACCATAGATGATGCTGTGGATACAGAAAAGATGGCAGGCAGTAATAGTTAAGCCATATAGCTATTTATACACAGCAAATGTTTAAATATTAAAAGCTACGACGAAAAAAGGAGCAGACAACCAAATCTCGGTTATCTGCTCCTTTTTTATATGTGTTAACAACCTATCAATGAAACATGCTTATTAGGCATCAGCAGGCGTGAGATCATCCAATGCTACTTCATGAATACTATGATTGACATGAGCCATAGCGATTGGGAATCCACGCTGCTCAGCGAGCTCACGTGCAACCTCATCAACAGTGAGGCTATCGTTATGGACAAGGTACGACCACTCATGAGCATAGCGACGACGATTTAGAGGTGTATCGTTCTCTATCAAGCCTAGCTCTGTCAGCTCATTAACTATTTGGTCAGCGGCAATCAAAGTCGAAGATGCTTTGACGTTTTCTGCACGGGCATAGCGTATATTAGAGTATAAACTCACATCAGCGACTCGCAGCGTATCATCTTGTCCAGGAATCTGCTGTCCACCATATAGCGCGTTACCAACAGTACGTGCGCTGTTAAATGTCGGTACAAACTCCGCCACATACTCAATCGCTTGCTGGCTACGCGCTTGTAGAGGCGCTTTATCCCAACCATTTTCAATATAATGCACATATTGCTGTGGCAGTTTGGGCTGCGCACTGTCTTCACTTGATGCGACAAGACCATCATCAAACAAAGTAATGGCTTTACTCATACCATGAATCTGAAAATATCCGCCAGGGTAAGGAGTAAGCTGCGCCATGCCTTCTGGCGTACCTCGTTGACCATAAACGATAATCTCTGGTATCTGTCCACCAGCATCGCCCCAATGGGTCACATAAGACGATTTAAACTCAACCATACGTGTGACTTCGACACCGACCATATCGTCAATAACACCTGTACGAAATCCGCAAGCGTTGACTAAATAATCAACTTCGATAGACTCAGGCTGAGAGGCGTGTTCTTGATTATGGATTTGTTGATAGTCGATACGCCATTTGGTGACATGATGGTCAGCGTTGGTACAGTTCTCACAATCTACCGGCACGACTTTTTGTACCGCAGTTTCAGTAAATACGTGCGCATTGTCGTACTCTTCGAGCGCAAGCTTAGCAGAAGCGGCTAAACGAAAAATATTCCAGCCATATTCTTGAACGACAATTAATGGAAATTTGACCTTGTTCAAATCCAAATATCTAGCGACTGGAATCATCCACTCATCAACCGTACTTGGTACAGCGACTTGCTCACGTTCAGACAGCTCAATCAATTGCTCATGGCTATAAAGTTGATAGTAATCTTTAGGCTCGCCCAATACTTTATTATTAACATCTTGCTCGATCAGTTCTTGATAAGCATCGGTCAAAATATCCAAACGCGGTAGTAAGTCTTCAGGCAGTCCTTCGTCACGTGTCGGTACGGCAAACACTGTAGGACGAACGTCAATAGTGTGCGGATACAAACGCAAAATATCGATACATTGCTTGAGCAGCGCTACGCAATCCTCGTCCGGTATTTCACGGTACAAGTTACCACCTGCGTGCAAATGGCACATAGGTGGTCCATCAATGAGTGATTTTTTCTTCTCAAATAAGTAGGTCTCTAATCCTAATGCAGCAAGTCGAATCGCAATTGTCGATCCCGCAGTACCGCCGCCCAAAATGCCAACACGTTTTTTAGGTTGAGTGTTTTTTGCCCCGTAAAATAACACCTCAGAATTAGCGTCATGATTAAAGGATTGAGCGTGGTTTTTATCAAAAGACTGAGTCATTGTCGTCGTTGTATCCTTAATAGCATCTGTATTAGGCCGTGCTCGATATATGTATCAAATGTTCTATATTTCTTGATATGCGTGCGAAGGTAATTAAGTTCAACACACAAATCTGAACTTCAATAGTCATCTTTTCTATTGTTTAGCCATTCTTCATCTCTATAGGTTTATTTTACGAAGAACTACAGACAATATGATGGGAAATACGTAAGAAGATGCATGAGTTTTGTCAACGAGTCGCTATATGTGTGAAGTTTTTCAGAGAAACAAGTCTGTCTAAAAATAGAGTAAACGAGAGAGGTGGCAAACTTGTGAAATCAAAAACAAGGTCGTTTTATTGTTTTGTAAAATTCGACCACTTTTGTAAGCGTGTATATTGATTATCAAGATAATATAAAACCATATGCTATATTTATTTTGCTTAACAAGAAGTGTCGGTTCTGTTTTGATGACTGTTCAAAATTACAAATGTCAAAATTAACAAAAGGGACAGTCGATAAAGTAAACGACAACAAGCTTATCGCTATAAAAAATACGACTAAAATTACAAGGAAGTTATGATGAAAAATATAATGATGCTATCGGCCTTAACAGGTGTATTGGCACTAACTGGCTGTACTACTTTAAAAAACGTAGTCGGTAATGATATGTCAGGTACGCATGAAGTACAGGCAACAAGCAATAATACAGCACCAGTCACTAGCAAGAATGGGGTGCTGGTAGATGCTACCAACCATATGACGTTATATACGTTTGATAAAGATTCTATGAACCAGTCAGATTGCGGTACAGCTTGCCAAGTTGTGTGGCCAATCTTCAAAGCGCCTAGTGATGCTAAAGCCTCAGGTCAGTTCGCTGCATTTAAACGTGAAGATGGCAAATATCAGTGGGCAATGAACGGTAAGCCTTTATACTTCTATGCTAACGATACAAAAGTTGGTGACAAAGACGGTGATGATAAACTTGGCGTTTGGCACGTTATCCCAAGTAAATAACAGGTGTTAGATATAAACTGACTCGAAAACGTTAAGACAAAAAAGCAGCCCGTCCTCTATAGAGGCAGGCTGTTTTTTATTTGCTTGGGGTTACTCTTTACTGTATTAACAGTAGCGTTCGGGAGTTTCCTAAAAACTGTGTAACTGCTTATAATCCATTAACAGGAGAATAAGCAATGACTAACCAAAACGACATTAAAAAACTGGCCCAGCAGATGGCTGGTAGCATGAAAAGCTTCGATGACA
>NZ_CAJHBO010000032.1 GCF_904846645.1 Psychrobacter sp. Pi2-1 | reverse complement strand
TAACCGCGTTATTAATATGTAATTTACATATCAGTTGCCGCTAGTCCGTCTGATGAGGGCGTATTATAGAGGGTTTAATTTTTGTGTCAACCTGTTTTATTAATGTTTTTAATCTTATTTTAGTAGAATATGAAAATGGTAATTCTTTCAATGGGTTATATATTTATATGATTTGAGATAATTGATGGGTAGTTGGAGATGCGCTCTGAACGATAGACCTGTTAGATATGTTATTGGGTTTTACTGACTGCATAAGCTTCTCTATTTCTAACATCCATCTATAAAGAATTATCTTTTATATTACAACTTACCTACCCTCTCAAAGAACGCCTTATAAGCCGCGACTTTCTTATCCAACGATAATGGATAGGCACGTGAGGTTGACGGTAATCTATATAAGGTTAAGTCATTAACATCCGTTTTTTTATTATTCGCATTCTGCCATTGATAAGGGTAATCCATACTTTGATTGGTTTTCGGATACTTTGATTTAGCAATTGGCTCATCTAGTAATCCGAGCAGTACTTCGGTCGCCTTACCTCCTGTCGTAAACAATGACGCTACCTTCGGCACTTGCGGCAAGATAACCTCTAAATCAACAGGTGTGACTACTGTTAGATTTTTATCCGAAGCATTACCCGTCTCACGGATCGCCTGCTTTACTGTCGGACAAGACGCAATGCCACGTTCAAACATAAAATCTCGAATGCGCTCAGGGTCAAAGCGTTTTTCATCGCCTATTCTAAAGTAGTCAGCATCGTTAAAAAATACTCGACCATATATCCGCCACATATCATTATAAAAATTGGGATAATGAAAGCTCATTGCCCATTTATCAGCAGTCGGTGGAAAAGTACCCATCATCATGACCGTGGCATTGGGCGGTAAGACAGGTTCAAAAGGATGGGTTTCAAGCTCTGTGGCTTTGTCATCAAATGATGTCAGTTTAGTATCAGTGGTTTTTTGAGTGCTTGGTATTTTTATAGTCATGATATTCTTCATCAGAAAAGCGGTTTTTTTGGTATCATAGCAAGTCTAAACACTACCTCACTTATAATCATGTTGTATAGTCAAACTTAGTCGGTTCAATCGGTTGACTTAAGACAGCGCGATATCATTTTACTTAGCCTGAATTGCTTAGGCTTTGATAGCAGCTGTGAACGCAAATATCGTCATTGCGATAAATGAGCACTGTCGTAAAGTAGTTAATTAGCTTGATTGTGAAGGGTTTAACTTTACTATTTATGAACTGAAGATATGGTTAAAGTGCGGTAAGTGTTTGTATCTTTTATACTAATAGCAACCGCAGTAACTGCGCAAGCATCAGACAAGAAACCAAGAGAGTACTTATGAGTGACTTAAACAGCGATTTAAAAATTACGGTAATCGATCATCCACTAGTCCGTCATAAACTCAGCCTCATGCGCGAAAAAGACTGTAGTACTTATAAATTTCGTACATTGACCAAAGAGCTTGCACGCTTGATGGCTTATGAAGCGAGCCGTGATTTTGAAATTGAAACTTTTCCAATGGAAGGCTGGTGTGGCGAAATTACTGGTGAGCAAATCATCGGTAAGACGGCGACGATCGTACCGATTTTACGCGCAGGTATCGGCATGCTTGATGGGGTGCTCGACTTGATCCCTACTGCTAAGATTTCTGTGGTCGGTCTACAACGTGATGAAGAAACGTTGCAGCCAGTCCCTTTCTTTGAAAAATTTGTTAGCCACATGGACAAGCGTCCTGCGCTAATCATCGATCCAATGCTAGCCACGGGCGGCTCAATGGTTGCGACTATTGAGATGCTAAAGAAAAACGGCTGTACTAACATTAAAGCATTGGTATTAGTGGCTGCACCTGAAGGCGTACGCTTGGTAAATGAAGCGCATCCTGACGTGACTATCTATACCGCTGCATTAGACAGCCATTTGGATGAGCACGGTTACATCATCCCAGGTCTAGGCGATGCTGGTGATAAGATTTTTGGTAAGCAGTTATCAAATAGATAAGTCGCATTAGGGTAAGTAAAGCCGTCATCAAAATTATGGCAACAGCAGACAACATCAATAATAAGGACAGATCATGAACGTATTGATTACAGGAGCGAGCACGGGTTTTGGTAAAGCGTTGGCAGAACGTTTGGTTGCTAACGGCCATCGCGTGATTGGTTGCGCCAGACGCCTTGATAAACTGAATGCTTTGGCAGAAACTTTAGGTGAGGCTTTTTTACCTGTGGTTATGGATGTGAGCGATACAGCGTCTATCCCTCACATCATTGCTGACTTGCCTGATGATTTTAAACAAATCGATGTCTTAGTCAATAATGCAGGATTGGCACTAGGTACAGAGCCTGCTCACAAGGCCAGTCTTGATGACTGGATGCGTATGACTGATACCAATATTAAAGGCTTGATGGCGTTGACCCATGCGGTCTTGCCAGCGATGGTCGCGCGCGATAATGGTTATATTATCAATGTCGGTTCAATTGCTGGTAGCTGGCCTTACTTTGGTGGTAACGTTTACGGCGCAACTAAAGCATTTGTAAAACAGTTCAGTTTAAACTTGCGAGCGGATCTGATTGGTACTCAAGTACGCGTGACCAACCTTGAACCTGGTAATGTGGCTGGCACTGAGTTTTCAAACGTGCGCTATCACGGCGACGATGACAAAGCTGCCAAGGTGTATGATGGCTTTAAAACTATGACAGGTGAAGATATTGGTGATATTTTGTTATGGTTGATTGAGTCGCCTGCTCATATTAACGTCAACCGCCTAGAAGTAATGCCAGTCGCCCAGACCTATAATGGACTGACGATTGCCAAGCAAGATTAATATTAACTGCTCGACTAGTTTTAGTGTCAATGTTGATTATCAATATAACACTTATCAACACCGAACCTGTTAGCGCATCTCATAAGATCGAAGCAATATAGAGTCATCTATATTGCTTTTTTTTATGTCTTCAATAGCTTGCTCATTGACCAAACGCAAATCCTGAAAGTCTAAAATCAGCACTTCGTTACGCAGACGTTCGCTAGTACGCTTGTTATGTCGTATCGCAAACCCTAAAACTTGCTTACCCGTGATGGTTATCTGATTAATAATTAACTTTGAATTATTCACGGTCAGCTTTTTGGACAGATTCTGAGACATTTTCTGAGCATTTATTATTGTCGTTGCCGGGTTCACCGTCGTGGTTAACGTCTTCGTCTGTCGTACACTTTTGGGCATATCTCCTGCAAAAAATAATACCTGATTGAGCGGTAAATACTGCGCATGGCGTACTAATTCTTGTCGGAACAATGCGGGCATATCTGTATTAAAACTGTCTTCTGTCTGCTGATAAAACGCGGTGAAGTTACGATGTAAATAACGCCCGAACACCGTAGTATTAATCCATTCCTGATAAACATCGTCTGCTAATAACTGCTTGGTAAAAGCACTGGCATCAATTGTGATATCCCTACTCAAAGTAGCAGACAACATCGATAGTAAAAGCGCCTTCGGACTGGTAAATGTCTGCTGCTGCCATACTTGTGGATATAGGCTACTATCGAGTAATGGTAATGTTGATCTACTCATGCACTTGTATCCTCAACGATAATTTCCAGCCCCTACATATCACTGTTATCGTCTCACTGTTAACTTTTACCCTTAGCCAAATTCTATGCTATGGTCAGGCGACAGCTTTAATATAGCAGTCTTTTATTCGCGGTATAACTATTTTGTAGCGGTGTACTCTACCGCCATACTTTTTTAGCTAAGTTGACCGAGACAGCTTGAAAAATCAAAGAGATATCATTCTATGAAAAAAGACCTCATACCCTTTCCTACTCCCTATCAGCTAAAGACCATTACTGTCCAAACAGCTGATGGAACGCTGCTGCCCGTCTCTGTCATTGGCAAAGGTAAACCTGTCCTATTAATGCACGCTTTCGGTATGGATGCGAGGCAGTTTTTGCCATTTATTTTACCGCTCATTCAGAATTACTGTTTTTACTTGCCGCATTTTAGAGGGTTTGGTTTGGCCAGTAATCTAACGTTGCCAACGTTTGATTTTATTGAGCAATATGCACAAGATACCCAAGATGTGTTTGTATACGTGAGCGAAGAAACCGGCTTTGAGGCTTTTCCTGTTGCCGCGATATCGATGGGAGCATTGGTAATGTGGGCGTATTTTCAGCACTTTGGCACTCAGCGCGTGAGTCACTATCTGAATATTGACCAAGCACCGATTATTCATAATCAGCCAGACTGGCAAGGTGGCGGTGTATTTGGTACCCAACAAACCGAATTGTTTGCGCAATTTACACGGTTGATTACCGACACTGCTCCTTATCTACAAGCCGAACAAGTGGTTGACTTCCGTCATCTGCCCTATCGATTAAAAGTAAATTTATTAGACATGGAACGCTCTTTTTCTCTGCTCTCTGTCAGTAGCAAACCTTCGCAATTATTGGTAAAAGCCCTCAGTTATCGGGCACCGCACAAAATCTCACTAATGGAGCACGCGACTTGGCAACACAAACTGCGCTGCCTATCAGCTTATGTTGCGCTGCCCTACGATTACCGAGATGTTTTGCCAACAGTCAATATTCCGACTACCTTACTGATTGGTGCGCGCTCGCAATTGTATAATGCAGAATGGCAACAGCGTTTGACCACTCTGCTGCCCAATGCACACAGTATTATTTTGCCAACATCAGGTCATGCTGTACCGATGGATGCACCTGTGGCATTTTATAATGTCTTAAAGCAATTTCTAAGAAGTCATTAGTTTTAGCAGACGTAAAAAAAGCGACTTTGAAAGTCGCTTTTTCTTTGTTCAATGAGTTGTTATTTCAGTTTGCAGAAAATTAATCCGCTAACGCTTTGATTAATTCAAATCGTGGAATTTCCTTACCATCGACCGTAACCGTTTCAGCAAACATCGCAAGCGGACGTACCCACACGCCGTATTCACCATATAAGCAACGATATACCACTAGCGATTCCTCAGTTTCTGAATGCTGCGCCACATGCAATACTTGATACAGGCTGCCTTTATAATGGCGGTAAATGCCTTGGGCTACCGTGTTTTGACTTTGTTGAGACATAAACCACTCATTTATATTAATAGTTAAAAGATTAATAAACGCTTTGTACTTTCGCTACAAGCTTGGGTTTTATATCTACCCATTCAGAGCTAACGACGCTGTACATGACTGTATCTGAAATAACGCCGTCACGGCGTACTCGATTGCCACGAATCACACCGTCTTTTTTAGCACCTAAGCGCTCGATGGCTTGTTGCGAGCGATGATTGTCAATATCTGTACGCCATCCTACGGTCTGATATTCTAGCGTTTCAAATATATAAGTGAGCAGCATCAGTTTACAAGTCGTGTTGACGTGCGTGCGCCAGTAAGATTTGGCATACCAAGTATAGCCAATCTCTAATCTTTTAGTAGTCGGCAAAATGTCATGGAAGCTTGTTGACCCAATCGCTTTGCCAGTATGCTCATCAATGACGGCAAAAGCTTGTCTATCAAGCATTGAATCTGCGACATTGATATAGTCAATGACCTTGTCTGGCTCAGGTACAGATGTCACGTTTATTTTCCACAATTCACCATCTTGGCAAGCTTTAATCAAGTCAGTGGCATGAGCGAGCGTTAATGGCTCAAGGGTAATATCATTACTCGATAAGGTAACCTGTTCTAGCATTTATCTCTCCTCAAGCCATTATTGATGTGAGCAAGCGCTTAAGCAACCGTCACTTTTGCATAAGCCTTTTTGCCTGCTTGAATAACAACCGTCTGACCTGAGGTTAGACTAAAGCCACCATCAACGACTTCGCCATCTACTTTGACCGCGCCACGTTTTACCATATCTTTGGCCGCTGAGTTGTTTTTAGCGAGCTTGGCTTGGTTCAGGATTTGAGTGATAAACAACGCATCTTGCCCTTCTAGATCCAACATAATTTCTGGCAAGTCGACTGGTAGCTCGCCATCTGCTAAAACGTTACCAGCAGATTTGTGCGCATTAGCAGCGGCATCAGCATCATGGAAACGTTCGATTAACTCTTCGGCTAAGATACGTTTGATTTCTTGTGGGTTACGGCCACCTTCCATGTCTGCCATCAAGCTTTCCACCTCTTCCATCGGCTTAAAGCTTAAAAATTCAAAGTAACGATGGATCAGTGTGTCCGGCATCGACAGGATTTTTTGATACATGGTACCTGGTGCATCATAGATCGCGACATAGTTGCCCAGTGATTTAGACATTTTGTTGACACCATCTAGCCCTTCTAAGATTGGCACAGTGATACAAACTTGTGGTTCTTGGCCGTAGCGTCCTTGCAATGTGCGACCCATTAGCAAGTTAAAGGTCTGATCGGTACCGCCAAGCTCAACATCGGCTTTAAGTGCAATAGAATCGTAGCCTTGTACTAACGGATAAAGAAACTCATGGATTGAAATGGGCGTTTGTGATGCATAGCGTTTAGAGAAGTCATCACGCTCAAGCATACGCGAGACGGTTTGCTGACTGGCAAGCTGAATCATGTCAGCAGCGCTCATGTCATTGAACCACTCAGAGTTAAAGACCACGCGAGTTTTTTCTTTGTCCAAGATTTTGAATACTTGCTCAGCGTAGGTCGTGGCATTGGCTTTGATTTGCTCATCAGTCAATGGTGGACGCGTGCTGTTTTTGCCAGAAGGGTCACCAATCTTGGCGGTATAGTCACCGATTAGAAAATAAATCTCATGACCCAAATCTTGAAAATGCTTAAGCTTATTGATCAATACTGTGTGACCTAAATGCAGATCAGGGGCGGTAGGATCAAAGCCAGCCTTGATACGTAGTGGACGATTGAGCTTTAGCTTAGCCACTAAGTCATCTTCAGACAATATCTCTTGCGTACCGCGCTGAATAAGGGCCAGTTGTTCTTCTAGGGTGTAAGTTTGATTGGTCATGATGCTCTCTATATATCACTTTAATTGGGATTTTTATGAATGACGGTTACTGGCTCAACACCTTAGGAAGTTTAGAACCTCAAAAGGTTGGAAAAAATGCTAGAATTTGACGGATATATTAGCGTTTTTTAAGGTAAATTGCCATGACCAACCCCTCTAATGAAGCACTACGACAACTGCCTCTGTTTGAGTTCGCTAATGACAATGATTTCCAATCATTTAAATCAGAGTCGCGACCAGATATAGATCAAGCAGCTTTTAGTGATTACATAGTTTATGTTGACGAAAGTGGGGATCATAGCCTAGAGAGTATCGATCCAGACTATCCAGTTTTTGTTTTAGCATTTGGAATATTTCATAAGCGCCATTATGCTGAAAAAATCGTACCAGCTATCGAGAAGTTCAAATTTAATAACTTTGGTCATGACTTAATCGTTCTACATGAACACGAAATTCGAAAGAAAAAAAATGCCTTTACCTTATTGAATAATCAAAGTCTTAACAAATTGTTTTTAGATGATTTATCGCAGATTATGCAAAGTAGCAATTTCATACTGGTAGCTTGTGTAATAGACAAAATTAAACTACAAAACTCTGATATCTTGAGAGAAGAAAACAACCCTTACCACTTAGCATTGGGCTTTTGTCTAGAAGGATTATATGATTTTTTGCATGAAAAAAATCAACTTGAACGCAAAACACATATTCTAGTTGAATGTAGAGGTAAAAAAGAAGACAAGGCTCTAGAGCTTGAATTTAGAAGAATGATTGATGGAAATAATCGTAAAAATGTTCCATTACCATTTGATATTGTATTTGTAGATAAGCAAGCAAACTCTACGGGCTTACAATTTGCAGATTTGGTCGCACGACCAGTAGGGATAAATTATCTTAGACCTGCTCAAAACAATAGAGCTTTTGGCATATTAAGAGAAAAATTCATGTGTCGTGGAGGTCGAGACTGTCTAGGACAAGACTATGAAGGATATGGATTGAAAATTATCCCCAAAAATATTATTTCTAAAAAACCCATTTCTAGAAAAGCGAAAAGCCTCCAGGAACCCCCAGAAGCTTAGACGCCGACCGGGAACCCCCAATCCACTTGGCATTATTATACCTTTTTAACGAAGGCTAAACAATCTATAAAATACACTTTCTTTATGAAAGCTATAAAATAATTGTCGGAGTATGTTTATTTCCAATACCTGATAGCACCTAAAAAAGATTTAAACGACTTTCACATGAGATAATAACTTGAGTATTTAAATGATAAAAAAATATAATGATTTTAATGATAAGAAAGGTAATGATATTGGTGATCGTTACGCCACACTGACCGATGCCCTTGAGCAAACCGTGTTTGAAAGCTTTGATGATGGCTTATATATCGGCATGATGTCGGGCACCAGCTTGGATGGTATGGACGCTGTTATTTGTCAGTTTCATCATGATATGGGCGATACAGAAAATATCAGTAATAAAGATAACACCCAACCGCCGATGCAGTTGCTTGCGACGTATAGTCAAGAGTTTCCGCCACGATTGCGTGAGGTCCTATTGGCATTGTGTCAACCTAATGGTGTGAATCAACTCGTACCAGAGGCCGATGAACCAAACAGCGAGCTTGACTGGTTCGGCTGGGCAAGTCGCGAATATGCGGAATTTGCCAGCGAAGTAGTCAATACGCTATTACAGCAAGCAAATATCGATGCTGAATCAATACTGGCGATTGGCTGTCATGGGCAAACAGTACGCCATCGCCCGCAGATGGGTTTTAGCTTGCAATTGGTCGATGCCAATATTATCGCTGAGCGTACAGGTATTAGCGTCGTCAGTGATTTTCGTCGCCGTGATATGGCCGTCGGTGGTCAAGGTGCGCCATTGGTTCCTGCCTTCCACCAAGCACTGTTTGGCGCATCTGATGACACACGCGTAATATTAAATTTGGGCGGTATTGCCAATATAACCGTCTTGCCTGCTGATGGAAAAGATCAGGTTGTTGGCTACGATACGGGACCTGCAAACTTGCTATTGGATGCGTGGACAGCATTGCATACTGATAATAGCTATGATGCGAGCGGTGCTTGGGCACAGTCTGGAGTCATCATTGAACCGCTATTACAGCAATTTTTGGCACATCCATTCTTTGCTCAGTCTCATCCCAAAAGTACGGGCCGCGAAGATTTCAACTTAGCTTGGCTACAAGATGAGCTACAAACATTCGATCAGGCTTCTGTCTATACCCGCTACTCATCTGCAGATGTACAAGCCACTTTGACTGAGCTAACTGCCATCAGTGCAAGCGCGCAGATCAATAATTTTATAACTACTGATAAAAATAGCTCAGTGTATGTCTGCGGTGGCGGTGCATTAAATGACTATTTGATGACGCGTCTGCAAGCCCATCTACCCTACTCTACAGTGATGACCACAGATCATTTAGGGCTGGCACCAACATGGGTAGAGTCAGTCGCTTTTGCATGGTTAGCCCGACAAACACTGATGGGCGAAACGGGTAATTTACCTGCTGTAACTGGTGCCAATAAAGGCGTGGTATTGGGGCAAGTTTGCTTTGCCTGACCAGTTAGATTTTAGTTTACATACGTGCACCAATGTGTTTTATAATAACTTTAAAAACGCCATCCTCTTAGGACCCGTAAGTATAGGACATATCGCATGAGCCAACACAGCACTTCACCTATCGACCAAGCCACCAATGATGACACAAATAATATGACCGCAGCTCCTGTATACAAATCGCGTCAAAAACCGCCTCATTACGAGCGCTCTGATGATACGCGTGTGGTGGTGACTGGTATGGGTGCCATTACGCCGCTTGGTCTAGACGTGGATAGCTCATGGACCAAATTGCTCAATGGCGACAGCGGTATCTCACCGATCAACCATTTTGATGCGACTGGCTACCGCGCGCAAATCGCAGGTGTGATCAAAGATTTCGATGCCAAGCAGTACATGAGCGCCAAAGATGCGCGCCGCTATGATGATTTTATACATTACGGGATTGCAGCGTCTTCTATGGCATTGAAGAATGCAGGGTTTATCGATGAAGTCAGTGCTGCTGATGCACCTGTACAAGGGGTTGACCAAGATCGCTTTGGTATTATATTGGGTTCAGGTATTGGTGGTATCCAAACTATCGAAAACAGTCGCGATACCCTACGTGAAAAAGGCGCAGCCAAAGTATCACCTTTCATTATCCCAGGATCTATTGTCAATATGGCAGCAGGGTTGGTCGCGATTAAACACAACTTAAAAGGTCCAAATCTTGCGACATCAACGGCCTGTACTACCGCAACTCACGCTATCGGCCTTGCTGCGCGTTTGATCGCCTACGGTGATGCCGATGTGATGTTGGCTGGCGGTAGTGAAAAAGGCTCAAGCCCACTTGGTATAGCGGGTTTTAGTGCCATGCATGCCCTCTCCACGCGTAACGATGAGCCAACCAAAGCATCACGTCCGTTTGATAAAGGCCGTGACGGTTTTGTACTGGGTGACGGTTCTGGCATGGTCGTCTTAGAAAGCCTTGCTCACGCCAAAGCGCGCGGTGCAACGATATTGGCAGAGCTGGTCGGGTTTGGCATGAGCGATGACGCCAGTCATATTACTGCACCACCAGAAGACGGTAGCGGTGCGGCAAGAGCGATGCAAAATGCGCTAAACGATGCTGGTATCGAGTCATCAAGCGTCGGTTATGTCAACGCTCATGGTACTAGTACCCCTGCTGGTGATGTTGCTGAGTCTATTGCTATCGAAACTGTGTTCTCTCCTGTGAAAGACAGTATCTTAGTTAGCTCAACCAAATCGATGACCGGTCACTTACTTGGTGCTGCTGGTGGAGTTGAAGCTATCTTTACAGTACTTGCGCTACAGCATCAGCATGTACCACCTACGATCAATCTAGATGATGTCGAGGACAACTGTAACCTTGATTATGTAGCTAATAAATCGCGCAAAGTTGATAACTTGCAGTATGCAGTATCCAACAGCTTCGGCTTTGGTGGTACCAATGGCTCCTTGGTATTTGCTCGCTGGCCTGTCAATCAATAACAGCCATCTATCTACAGCGCAGCGCATGGTAATGAATGCGTTGTAACGTTGGTGTCAGATTGGCTACGTTTGTCCACTTGCAGCCCCTTATCGTACTTGCGTATGATAAGGGGTAATTTTTGGAACATTTATGGAAGATACCATGTCAAGCTACTCATTTTCCCATCAGTTTTATCAACGCTGGACGTGTGCACCTGAGCCAGTACGCGCAGCGATTACCCAAGAACTAAAAGACATCACTACCCTGCTGCAATCTGACACCTCATTTGAAGACTTTACTTTTAATACCCATGACTTAGATGCGTATGTAGACGAGCTATATGACAACTACAATGCTGAGCAAGCCATTGCGAAAGCAATCACGGACAAACAAGAACAAGAAGACGCAGCAGCTGCAAAACAAAAACTAGAAGACGAACAGAAGCAAAAAGAAGAAACCACACGTAAGGCAGAAGCAACTCGAAAAGAACAAGAAAAAAATGAGCAGGCAGCGTTAGAGGTAGACAACGACAAAGAAATAGCTGCTACCGACGTAGCTAAATCAAACACAGATAAAGTCGTGGCAGATATCGCTGTTACTGATAATTCTAGTGCAAAGACTGAAAAAGACGCATCAGAAGTCGTAAATACTGAAGGCAATGCTAACGATAATAAAAATGCTGATAACAAAACCATTAGCGAACAGGCACATGCGCTTAGTAATAACCACATTAAAGATATTAATAACAAAGCCAGTGCCGCGATTAATTTGGTATTGAAAGACGCGAAGCTAGATGCGACACATCAACAGCTAATCCGCGAGCTAGAAACACAGGTCGATGACTATCTCAGTGAGCAAATGATGCTCATGTCTGAAAATCTGAAATCTTGGCTACGTGCTGAGATGACTCAGCATTTCAGTGAGCAAAATACGTCAGCTACTACTGAAAACGCGGCTAAGAAAAATATTCACTAACGGCAACAATCTCTATTTTCTAAAAAGCTCTGCAGCACAAACATTAAAAAGCCCCGTAAATAATTTACGGGGCTTTTTAATACTTTTAGTTAATGTTTTGAGCTTGGTATTAAATGGCTTTAGTACGTTCAGTCAGCCATTCAAGCGCTGCACCTTCAACACGATCTTTTAGCTCTGCGAAGACTTGACTATGATAATCATTTAACCAATCAATCTCAGTTTGATCCAACAGTGACGGCTCAATCAGACGCGTATCGATTGGGCAGTAAGTGATGGTCTCAAAGTTCAAGAAATCACCAAACTCTGTCTCAGTAGGCTTAGCAACTGGCGTATTTACTACCAAGTTCTCGATACGGATACCCCATTTTCCTTCACGGTATAGACCTGGCTCATTACTAGAAATCATACCGACTTTCATCGCACGCTCTTTTGGCGTGCTGGCACTATAAGCGATGACCTGTGGGCCTTCATGTACGTTTAAGAAATAACCAACGCCGTGACCCGTACCATGACCATAATCCATTTGCGCTTGCCACAATGGCGCACGGCAAATTGCGTCAATCAATGGTGAGGCAATACCATCAGGGAAATGAGCACGAGCTAGCGCAATGTGTGCTTTGAGTACGGTGGTAAAGTCGCGCTTGTGCTCAGCGGTTATTTGTCCGATGCCAACCACGCGTGTGATATCCGTTGTGCCATTTTGGTACTGTGCGCCTGAGTCAATCAGTAGCAATCCGCCTGCGCCCTCGGCCACATCAAGGTAGCTGAATTTTTCTGGCGTGGCGCGGTAATGTGGCAACGCACCGTTTTCATTAAAGCCTGCGATGGTCGGGAAACTTGGCGAGACATAATGCGGCTGACGACTACGCACATCAATCAGCATACTATCAACATCCAGCTCACTTAGACGCTCACCGTTTGCTAGACGCTGCTCAAACGTGGCAAAAAACTCAGCCAAAGCGGCGCCATCTTGACGCATCGCTTCACGCACATGTTCGATATCTGAGTCAGCCTTCACTGATTTGAGTAGCGTACTAGGCGCCATTTGCTCAATAAAGCCAACATCGTCTGCCATTTTTAAGAGTGTACCTACTGCAACTTTGCTCGGATCTAACAGTAGTAAATCGTCTGGCGTTAATGCGCTCAATGCCTCTTGCACAGCAGAATAGTCAGCCAATGTGATACCACTGTCTTTTAGACTCTGTGCAATATCTTCGCTTACTTTATCAGTATCAACAAACAACGTTGCTTTGTCTGCGTCAATCAACATATGTGACAAGAATACCGGATTATAATCAACATCTGCGCCGCGCAAGTTCGTCAACCAAGCGATGTCATCTAAGCTTGAAAGCAGATGATGGGTCGCACCTGCTTCTGCCATGCCTGCACGCACATCAGCAAGCTTTGAGGTGGCTGACTGAGCAAGGAACTGCTCATCATGAGTATATAATTTGGCCGCTGGTAGTGCTGGACGATCTGTCCAAATTTCTGTCAGCACATCACGCTCAGTGATCAAAGTAATATCATTGGCATCAAAAGCATTTAGCAGGCGATCTTGCTCGGCGATAGATAGTACGTTGCCGTCTACTGCTACGCTATCCCCTTCTTGCAAATGATCGGCTAGCCAGTCGATATGATTTGGCTGACCTGGCGCAAGCTTTTCTAAAGTAATACCTGTGCCTTCTAACTGGTCGGCAGCATGTACCCAATAACGGCTATCCGTCCATAGACCTGCAAAATCAGCAGTCACAACAAGCGTGCCGACAGAACCGGTAAACCCTGACAGCCATAAGCGTGCTTGCCAGTATTCTGGTAGATATTCAGATAAATGTGGATCAGCAGACGGTACGATGATTGCGGTGAGATCTTGCGCGGCTAAGGTGCTGCGTAAGTTAGCAATACGTTCGTGAAT
The DNA here is from genome assembly GCF_904846645.1 of Psychrobacter sp. Pi2-1. Taxonomy (GTDB): domain Bacteria; phylum Pseudomonadota; class Gammaproteobacteria; order Pseudomonadales; family Moraxellaceae; genus Psychrobacter. The sequence continues at coordinate 7,150 of NZ_CAJHBO010000032.1, read as the reverse complement.
GGCTTGTTTATTCATTGAATGTGTCCTTATAGAAATTATAAAAATATGATGATGGAGCGATTATTTACAATCGTCTTGTTCTAATAGTCGTCTTGTTTGAGTTGTTGATACCGCTTTAGTTTTAATAAGATATTTATTATCGATAGCAATTATTCAAGCAAACAGTCTACTTATTTAGCTATCTAATTATGTTTGTTTGGGTAATTACTTCTATTTATTGAGAATAAAAAATTGAATTAATATAGGCTTATAAAACGCTGTACTGCTGTTTATGGTGAGCTATCATTAGATGTTTGGGCAGATAGTAAGCTTTCAATAGCTCGTGCCAAATATCTCACCAACTAAAACAATAAAACGTGCTACCAGTAATGGTAACACGTCTCATCATATGTCACTTGTGCTGTTGTTAATCACAAATGTACATCAGATTATCTTATTGCTTGGCCAATTGTTTCTCACGCTCGCTTTCTTTAAGCATCTTATTAATAGGTTTTGCTAGTATCAATAATAGTACAGCGGTAACTACCAAGAAGATGGTCATGGTGGTAAATAGACCTGGTAAGCCTTCGATTTTATCAGCTGATACATGCCCACCGAAGAAGGCGGCAACCAAGTTACCCATAGCGATAGAAGCGAAGAACAGCCCCATCATTTGCCCTTGCATACCCTCTGGCGCTAGCTTAGTCATGGCAGACAACCCAACTGGGCTTAATGCTAACTCACCTAGCGTCAATAATAATAAACTACCTACCAACCATAGCGGCGATGCCAAGCCAGCACCAGGCGCTAAAATGCTTTTTGAGGCGAAAATCATCAAGGCAAAACCTGCCGCTGCGAGTAGCATACCGAGTGCAAACTTAGCCATACTGCTAGGCTCAAGACCGCGGTTACCAAGCTTGACCCAAACAATACTAATGATAGGAGCCAATATTAAAATAAATAGTGGGTTCAATGACTGGAACCAAATACTTGGTATCTCAAACCCTAAAACGTTCAGGTCGGTATAACGATCGGCAAATAAGTTAAAAGACGTTGGCTGCTGCTCAAAGCTTGACCAGAACAGCGTCGAGCCAATGATTAAAACAAAGCAAATTAACAAGCGTAGTTTGTCTGTCTTATCCAATCGTGGTGAGATAAACATAATAGCGAAATACAAGATGACGACCGCAGCAATGATATACGTCATATACTCTGCAACCATCTCAGGATTGAACGATATCATGCCGGTAGACACTAATAGCACTGCGGCTACTAGCAAGGCGACAAAACCACCAACCCAGCGACCGATGTTTTTATAATGGTCGTTAGATTTTTCCCACTCGGCTGAGATACCTTTGGCACATGCATAACGTGTTAAGTTCTTTTGCGCGACAAAACGATAAATCAGTAATGAGACCAACATACCCAAACCACCAACGCCAAAGCCGACATGCCACATGCCTTTTTCTTTGAATACGCCGACGATAAGTGCCGCTAATAACGCACCGATATTGATCCCCATATAAAATAAGGTGAAACCGCCATCACGGCGAGAGTCGCCTTTAGGATACAAGGCACCAACCATCACTGAGATACAGGTCTTAAATAACCCTGAGCCCAAGACAATACAGATTAAACCAACGAAGAAAAGCGTCATACCAAACATCGCTGAAAGCGCGATACACAAGTGACCAAGGGCAATAATGATACTACCCCACCACAGCGCACGCTCTTGACCTAGCCAGTTATCTGCTAACCAGCCACCTGGTACTGCTGCTAAGTATAACGAACCAGCGAAAATACCATAAATAGCAGAAGCGGTGACTTCACTAAAGCCAAAACCGCCACTGCTCACTGTTGCCACCATAAATAAAACCAATAGTGGACGAATACTATAATAGGAGAATCGCTCCCACATTTCGGTAAAAAACAATGAGCGTAAGGGCGCAGGATGTCCCATAAAGCCATTGTCTAGTGCTTCTAGCTCTGCTGCACTAGCCCCCGATTTTGTTTCTGTGCCCATAACTTTATTCCTTTAAAGATCATATTTGTAATGACCAAACCCCTGATTATCCAGATGGACGGTCATATAGGCGGAACATTGTTTCACTTGGTTATAATCAAGTAAAGAAAAAGTTGGTCAAAAATTACACAAATACTCATAAAAAAAAGCCCGCTCTCAATGGTTGAGAACGGACTCTTTTTATGACTATTTAGAACTGTATCATTATGCTTATAGCACTGTTGATAGAGACTTCATAATAAGACTCATTTTATAATTAAGTAGCACTATTTTAGATCATTTACACAGTCATACTACAGCTTACTGTGCTGCGGTCTCTTCAGTAGCTTCACCAGCCTCTAAGTCACCATCCGCTTGCTCAGCTGTCAAATCAGCATCAGCAACAGCGGCTTGGTTTACAGTGCCAGAGGCAGTCGCTGTACCTGCTTCCGCAGTAACGACTGCACTATCTGCATCTGCCGCTGGTGTTGCATCTGCTGCAGTTTCAGGCGCTGTAGCATCTGACGCTTCTGCTGTTGTTGCAGCTTCTGCATCGGTTGGAGCCGCTGCTTCTTCAGTAGCAGTAGCTCCCGCTTCATCTGCAGCAGCTGATGCTTCAGTTGTCTCAGCAGTGATATGCTCGCCTGCTGGACGCAAAAATGCAGAAACACCAATAAGTAAGACAATACCTAAGAACATGGCAATGCCACCTAAAGCGAATAACAGCTCTTTTTTTGGATTGTTATTAACGATACCTTCTGACATACCTTATCCACCTTGCACAAAATATTTGAAATATTGACCTATTATATCGCAATTTATACTGATTTGTGAAAACCCTTAAGTATTTAAAGGGTTTATTATCCACAATTTTAACATCTGTTTTTGGCACTTGTGACAGCTAACCACTTAATCAGTTATCTATTATTCGCTATCGACACATCTTACTTAATAATATTACTTAACCAAACGTACTGGAGACTTAGTACGTTTACCCAAATAGCTGAGTATCAGCAGCAGTGTCATGATAAACAACATAGGATACTGACCAAAGCGCATAAACGGCGTGTTGCCAACTCGTGCCTGAATATCACCGCGCAATACAGTACGTTCAAACTGCGGTGCACGCTCTACGATACGACCTTTGTGGTCAATAATAGCTGTCACCCCCGTGTTGGTCGCTCGCATAAACCAGCGACCGTTTTCTAGCGCGCGCATCTGTACCATTTGTAAATGCTGTAATGGGCCTGCTGACGTACCAAACCAAGCATCGTTTGAGATGGTCAATAAGAAGTCCGTGCCAATCGCATTTTTGCGCGTAGTGTCTGGATAGGCCACTTCGTAACAGATGGCTGCGCCTAGGTTGTGCCCTCGAACACGCAGCGGCGACTGCTGATCACTGCCGCGACTATAGCTCATAATGTCTTGGCTACCTGCTAGATTTGGCAGAATATCAAGCACGCCTTGGAATGGAATATATTCCCCAAATGGCACCAGACGTTGCTTCTTATACAGGCCTTCTGCCTGTGCTCCTAGCGCTACCACGCTATTGTAGAACGGAGGATATTTATCTGTACTGGCATCAAACGCCGCTTCATCCTTATAGGGAATACCTGTCACCCATGTCGTGTCAGTCTCTTTGGCCATCGCAACCATTTCACTGATAAAACCCACAGCCTCTGTCTGAAACATAGGAATCGACGATTCAGGCCACAGCACGATGTCACGCCCCCACTCGTCACGGGTCAACGTTGCATAGATTTTTAGCGTCTCAATCTGATACTCGGTGAGCCATTTTAGGTCTTGCGGGATATTACCCTGAATCAAAGATACTGATAAATCAGGGGTTCCTTTTGGTTTGGTCCACTGCGGATTGATCAACCAAAGCGTGCTACTAATGATTAGCAAGGCTATCGATGGAATCATATAGCCACCGCGGCGACGCAATAGCTCAACGATACTGGCAGCCAATAATACCGCTACGAAAGAAACCGCAAAGACGCCAGCCACAGGCGCGAGCGAAGACAGCCAATACTGCTCAGTAAACGCATAACCGACGAATAGCCAAGGAAAGCCAGTAAATAGCCACGTTTTCATCCACTCTTGGAGTATCCACAGGGCGGCAAAAGATAAAGGCTGCTTGCCGACCACACGATTAAAAATTAGCGCCAAAAAGCCGTGGAATAGTCCCATGCCTAAACCCATGAGCGCAATCATAATCAGCGCAAGCCATGCGGGTGTATCGCCATAAACGTGTATCGAGGTATATAGCCAAAATGCGCCAACACACCACAGTCCCGTACCGTAGGCTTGACCAATTAGAAAGGCGCGGCGACCTGTCATCGCTGGTACCAATAACGCATATAAGATGGCAGGCGATACCAAGGCAACTGGCCAAATACCATAAGGCGCGAGCGCGAGTATAAAAGCGGCCCCTGCCAGCCAAGCTATTAGTACCGTCAACCCCATATGTAAACCTTTTGGCTTATCGGGGTTCAGACGTTTTTGCAAATCAACAGTAGACAGACGCATAGCAGTTATCCAAAACCATATTTTCTAAAATTTCTCAGCTGAGCGATGAGATAACACTCACGCAAAATCTGACTGCACAATGCTTTATGCAGGGCCACAAGTAAAACTCACCCATGATACCAGTCAAAACCTACAAGTGGGTAAATTTGCGTAGCTAAAACCTCATTCTAAAGTTCAAAAGGCAGAAAGCAAAAAACACGATTTTTCATCGTGTTTTTTATGGAATTTGCTAACAAGTTTTATTCATTGACCAACTATCGTGACACTATAAGCAAGCTAGTGACTGCCTATCAATATCTGTTGCTCAGCATTGGTTTTGGTCAGCTCTAGGTTTTGGATAAATCGCCCTTCGACATCGGTAATGGTAATTTTCCAATCATCTATCACGACGCTCTCGCCTTCTAAATCACCAACGAAGCCAAGTGCTTGCATGACCAGACCGCCCATCGTATCGACATCAGTATCGTCAAAACGACTACCCAGCTCATCATTACAGTCTTCAATTACTGTAGACGCTTGGACACGCCATGTGTTTGGCTTTTCTGGATCAGGGACGATGTTATTGATGTCGCTGTCTTCATCAAAGTCATCATGCTCATCGACGATGTCGCCAACGATTTCTTCTAACAAATCTTCCATGGTGACCACACCACCGAAGTTACCAAACTCATCAACGACAATCGCCATGTGTACTTGGGTGCGCTGCAATGAGCGTAGCAAGGTATCAGAACGAGCCGTCTCACTGATATATAACGGCTGGCGCACCAAGTCTCTGAGACGCTTACTGTCAATTTTGTCTTCTTGGTTGCGAACCATATGTACCAGAATCGGAATCAAGTCTTTCGCCAACAAGATACCGATGACGGCATCATCATCTTGACTGTCAAAAACAGGATAGCGCGAGTGGGTGGTCTCAAGAATGATGTCCATCACTTCGGCAAGGCTGGTGCTCTCGTGCAGACCAATCACTTGCGGACGCGGTGTCATGATTTCGCGGACTTGTGTCGCAGGCAAATCTAGCACGCCTTCTAACATATCGACAGTATCAGGCTCTAAAAACTGGCGCGAGTCTTGTACCAGACGAATCAATTCATCACGGGTTTCGGGGGCGGTCGATAGCCAGCGTTTTAAGCCGCGCATCGACCAACTACTCGGGCTGGGAGTGTCGTCAGACATGGTGGTGTGATTTAACCTCTTTAGTTAATAAAATTCAGAATAGTATTCAATAGAAAAACGAACAATACTCAATAAAAAAACAAGTAGAGCCTAGATGGGGATAAAAGTAGCAAATAAAACGGCTGGTTTGTTATTAATTAATGCATGAATAACAAATTTGCTAGTACAAATTAGCTTCACTTTATCGCAAGGCTCACCGACATTCAACGACAAATTCACTCAAATTGTATTGTCAGCGTGTTATAAACTTTGCTATGGTCAAAGCCTTTATTTATCAAAGCAAACCCTATGTCGCTACGTTCCGTTTTTTCTCGCTTACTCTCGTCGCATACGCGTAGTCGACAGTTAGACAGTCGTGGCTTAGAGAGCTGTGGTTTAGAGAACCTTGACTTAAAATGCGAAACATTAGAACGTAAACAGCCAAAGCCTACATGGCGCCAGCGTCTTGTGACTTTTTTAATTGCCGTTACGTTATTGTTATCAGCGCTATGGTTATTACTCGCGATTTGGTATCAATACGGCGTCAGCTCAGTATTGACTTGGCTTGTGACAGTAGCGATTGTAGGTATATTAGCTGCGCTGCTAAGTACGCGTTATTGGGATGCCGTCACAAAAGTATTGCACAGTGACTCATTGTCTAATAAAAAATCAATTAGCAAAGGCACAGCAACTAGGCTGCTTATCGGCGTATATGGCGCTATTTGGCTCATAGGTCTAGGTTGGTTCTTTTCTATCGAACCGAAACAAGATCGAGAATGGATGGCTGAAGTCGACCAGCGAGTCTCCTATGAGCGCGATGCGACCAACCCTGATTTGGTTACCTTAACCAATGTTCGTAACTTTGATTGGCAAACTGAAGAGGATGCTACCGAGCACTGGGATACCCGTACGATTGATCTGTCTAAATTATCTGGCGTTGATGTGACCAATTCTTATTGGATGGGTCCGCTAATCGCTCATACATTGGTTAGCTTTCGATTCGAAGATGATAGACCACTTGCCTTCTCATTTGAGATTCGTAAAGAAAATGGTGAGTCTTTTTCAGCGCTGGCTGGGTTTTTTCGACGTTATGAGCTGAGCCTGATTGCCGCAGAAGAGCGCGATATTATCTACACTCGCAGCAATGCGCGCGGCGAGCAGGTTTATCTGTTTCCTATTAGCAATTTGCAACAGCATGAAGTCAAATCACTATTTGAATCTTATCTGACTGCGGCTGATGATTTGAACGCTAAACCTGCTTGGTACAATACACTGATTAGCAACTGTACCAATATTATCTTTTATATGGCGCGTATCGTCAGTGGCGATCGTTTGCCATGGGATTATCGAATTTGGGTTGTAGTGGCATAATAAACTTGGACAGTGCATAAGAGGTTTATACTACCCTAAAAAAGGAAACTAGTATGACCAACAAACGCAACCAATATACCCGAGAATTCAAACTTGAAGCCATCAGCTTAG
>NZ_CAJHBO010000031.1 GCF_904846645.1 Psychrobacter sp. Pi2-1 | reverse complement strand
ATTCTCGCCCATTGGTCATCTCGTAGGGCATGGCGTCTTGTCATGAGGGTTTTACTCAGATTGCTAAATATAGAGTTACTATAGCTTATTCTAAAATAACTGTGCTAATTGATGACACGCCCTAGATAGCCTTTGTTTGACTGACAATAATTGAAAATAGTGAGAACTGCCCATGTTGGCTATCGTATTGGATCCTACCGTACTGATCACTACTTTTGACCCCCGCTCTTTGATATATTTCTTCGATATGATTGGCATCATCGCCTGTAGCGTCTCAGGCACGATACTTGCCAAGCACAAAAACTTCGATGTCTTCGGCTGTCTGCTTGTGTCTATTGTCACTGCTATCGGCGGCGGCACGGTACGTGATGTCATTCTGGATCGCCATCCGTTATTTTGGATGGTAGATATGAGCTATCTGACCCTCATTACAATTTCATCGCTAGCGATGCAGATATTTTTTCATCCAAACTCCAGACGAGTGGATAAGTTCCTCAAACTTTCCGACACCATTGGTCTATCAGCATTTACGCTGATCGGTATCAAAGTCGCTGATAGTATGGGTGCCAATGTACCTGTAGCGCTGTTATTAGGTGTGATTACTATCGTGGTTGGCGGCATCATTCGCGATATGATTTGCAATGAGATTCCATTGGTACTGCAGCAAGAAATTTATATTACGGCAGCGTTGACGGGTGGGGTTCTGTACTTTGCTCTAAAGAACTTAGGCGTGACAGATTGGGTAGCTGATATCTCTACGATGAGTACGATTTTTACTTTGCGTATGCTGGCTATTCGTTACGATTGGCAGTTCCCCACACTAGAATGGAAATACTGATACTAGAGCGTGTCTTCATTTCAAAAATACCAATGCGCTCAAATATGGGCGCGTTTCGTATTATCGGTTCAATATTGTCGCTTTAGCCTTGCTCTACCACAGCCAAATCTTTAACCATCAGCTGTAAGCTTTGTTTGCCATTCCATTCATTGATGTCTAGCTGAAATAACAAGTGGACTTGCTTAGCACGGTAATCCCACGCCTCATTATCGAAGTTAAAGCAAATTGCCTCTATCGGATATTGAACGTCTGGATAGCGCAGCGATAACTTAAGATGTTTGTCTTTTAAAATCTTGAAGCTCAATACCTCAAACACATCGTCAAATATCGGTGGCGCAAACCCATGACCCCAGATACTGGCATCGGCTAAATGCTCGGCAAACCATAAGCTAAAGTCACTCGCCTGCAAAGGTCCATCGGTGAATTTTTGCTCTGCAAATACCTCATCATCCATCTGAGCCATTACTTCGTTAAAAGCTGTGACAAATGCCTCAAAGTTGCGGCGCTTTAGGGTCAGACCTGCGGCCATCGCATGCCCGCCGAAATGACTGATTAAGTCTGGATAACGCTCAGCAACTTGTTCAATCGCATCACGAATATGTACGCCAGCGATAGAACGCGCAGAACCTTTAATGGCACTATCTTCATCCGTTTGTTCAGTGTCTGCTGGTGCAAAAACGATACTGGGTAAATAATGGCTTTCTTTTAGGCGGCCAGCAACAATGCCGATGACCCCTTGATGCCAGTCGTCTTGGTACAGAATAATACTACGCGCGCCTGCATTGCTGGCTTTAGCAGTAGAGACAGCTTGAGTAATTGTGTCATCGTTACTCGCATTGTTGTCGCTATCACCACTCACACTTTCATCGCTATTAGCTTCAGAGGCCAGTGCTTGTACGATACTATCAGCTTGCGCACGCATCTCGCCCTCTACATGACGACGCGTACGGTTCAGCTGCTCAAGCTCTTGTGCTAAACGTTGTGCAGTGCTCCAGTCTTCGGTTAATAAGCACTCGATACCGATGCGCATATTATCCATACGCCCAGCTGCATTGATACGTGGACCTAATACAAAACCAAAATCCTGCGCATGAAGCTGCTTGGGATCACGGCCCGCTTGCTCAAGCAATGCCAATATTCCCATACAGCAGCGGCCTTGACGAATAGCCGACAATCCGTGATGTACCAAGATACGGTTGTTTTTATCTAATACCCCAACATCTGCAATTGTCCCAAGTGCAACCAAATCCAAATATTGGCTCACCTGTACGGTAGACTTGCCAGCTTCGCGGCGTAGCTTTGCTAATCGTCCGAGCACATAAAACGCGACTCCAACTCCGACCAGTGCTTTACTAGCAAAGTCACAACCTAGCTGATTGGGATTGACCACTGCTTCCGCAGGTGGCGTCTCTTTGGTCGTGAGATGATGGTCAGTGATAATCACTGTGATGCCATCAGCTTGGGCACGCGCTACGCCCTCATGACTTGAGATGCCATTATCAACCGTCACTATCATATCCGGCTGAAAAGTCTCAATACCCAACTCGACAATCTCTGGCGTCAGACCATAACCGTACTTAAAACGATCTGGTACTAGGAAATCAACGACCGCACCCATCTTTGTGAGCGCGCGCATCATTAAGGCTGTACTGGTGGCACCATCACAGTCAAAGTCACCAACGATCAAGATACGCTGACGCTCATCAATGGCCATATCTAATAAGCGCACGGCTTCTGTGACACCGTGTAGGGCCTCAGCAGGCAATAGACCTGATAGGCTAGTCTCCAGCTCATCAGGCGCAGTGATACCTCGCCCTGCATACAGACGGGCAAGCGTGAATGATTGAGCGGCAAATGGTTGCAGCGCGGCGGGCAACTCGTCGATGCGAGTGCTAGTATAACGGGGGGTTAAATTTAGCATGAGGGTATTCTACTGGCTTTAGTAGAGGCTCACAATGACAATTTATACTACCTTTGTATATCATTATGCATTGTGCAACCTGATGAATGATGCCCATATATTAGTGATAATTCAGACTGCCATTTTTATAGCTTATACAAACCACCTTCATTTAATCACTTACAAAAAAGGTGCACAGTGTGAGTAATTTCATTCATTTTGCTACAAAGCAATGATTGTAAGCCACGCATAAATCCATAAAATAGTAAGCAACTGAAGAATTTGTTATCTATTGAACTTTTTATCATTTATATTTTAATTATTTATAAGGACACTTTATGAAAACCACGCCACTTGCTGAAAAACTTCCAAATACGATCGACCCCAACCTAGACCTTGAGAAGGTTAAAAAAGAATGTCAGGGAATGGTAAAAAGACGCGCTAGAGTTTCTGCTGGTGTAGCGGTTGTGCCAGTACCATTTTTTGATGTGGCAGTTGATGCAGGGATGTTGACGCAGCTGATTCCAGAGATTAGTGAGCGTTTCGGTCTCATTGAAGATCGTCAGTCAGCCATTAACTTGGAATCTCGCGAAGTGCATTGGAGCGCAGTAAAAGACCGTACCGTAGACTTCGCTGGACTCATGGCAACACGTGGTATCGTCAAAAAAACCATCCAAGGTTTCGGTGGTCGTATCGCTGCCAAACAAGTGACTAAGTTTATCCCACTTGGCGGTCAACTGGTTGCTGCAACTATGGGTTATACGATTTTTAAGAAAATCGCTAATGACCATATCAATGAATGCTATAAATTAGCAAAAGATATTCAGCAAAAAGAACACGGCAAAAACGTGTAAATAAGCCGAATAGCTTAGTCTATATCAAGCCAGTTAAGTGTTCACTTAGCTGGCTTTTTTGTGGTTAATACATATAGGTTATAGAGTTCTAAAATAAAATGTGCCAATGGTTAATGATGTCATTGCTAGGTTTTACTGATAATATACAGCTCTATTTATGACAGACACCTTAAAGGACTAACTTATGAAAAAAATCTTGGCTTCAACGATGATGTTAGCGACTTTTGCCTTGGCGGGATGTACCACAACAGGTGCTACAAACAACGGTACAGGTACAGCAATCGGGACCGCAAATGAGATCGGCATGAATGTTTTTAGAGCTGCGATCGATAACCAGTGTCGTAGCCAAATTGAAAAACAAAACGCGTGGCGTGTTGCAAGCGTTGCCATGACAGAAGCACAGCAAGAATCTGTTAAAACCAATGTTTGTGGCTGTGTCAGTGAGCAAGCACCGCAGCAAGTAACCATTGTTGAGTTGGGCAATGCCGCGATTGACTCTCAGTACCGTACTCAGTTAGTCGCACGAGTCGTCGCCAAATCTCTACAGAGCTGCTATACAAGCTTTGTTCAATAGAACAATCAAATTATTCGTTGGAGTAAAAAATAATAAAAAGGGTGCGTTATACATAACGCACCCTTTTTATTGCTAATAGATTAGTTCAGTTCTTAGCCTAAAATTTATTTGTGTCAGATGCTTGAGACGTTATAGAAGCCGTAAAAGGTAATGATTGGCTACGACGAAAATACTTCGAAGTACTATCAATAATTTTATCTACTTCCTTAATTAAATCATTAATCACGTCATCATAAATACCATGATATAGCTCTTTTTCAAATGCTGTAAATGGGTGTTTGCGCGACGCTGAACCCACCTCAGTGACACCGTCTTTACTATAAAAAATATCTACGCGACCATCACTATTCAACACACAATTTAATAGTCCGCCTTCAATTTCCATCTCTACGCGTTCTGGCATAAAAATATAGTCATCTACATTGATAAGCTTTTTCTCTACTTCTCGTTTAAAAAATGATTTGATATCGAACATAGGTACATCCCTAACTTTATAATTATAAGATACGTGAGCATGCCGAGCACTGTGACTGTTACTCAGTATTCATCTGCGTGATTAACGGGTCATGCTTTACTCAGTTATCCTATAAGATAGTGTTAGATTATTTAAGGTGCGATATGTAAAACTGCGTTTGATGTTGGTAAAAATCATATTTTAGTATGAAATCATTATACTGCGTCAAAATACAGTTAACGTTTAGAACTTTTATTTCTATTATCTTTTACAATAATATCTAGCTTGGGAGGTGGTATCTCTAGGTTTGGCTTAGAACTTATCGGTTTATTATCAGACATTTATATATTCCTTACAAAGATTCTAGGATCATTCCAAATACTGCAAACGATAGTATAGCTATAAAATATGTGAAGCCTTTTTGAAGGTGCTTATGCCCATCACTAATGTATTTAGATTTTTTATCATTAACTATTTTATATTGAATTATAGATTCATTGTATCCTAGATATAAATGATAATATAAAGAATTTATATGCTCGTTGTCATCATTGAAAATACCAAGCAGGTTGTTATCTAAAGGCATTTTAGGAACTTCTGTTAATTTAAAAGTTTCACTCAGGCTTTTCCATGCTCTTAAAAAAAATGCTACATCAACAATCATCATAGGTATTACTAGTACTGACAGTACACACCACGGCTTAGTTACGCTTAAAACCCAGTTCAAAGTAGGTATGTATAATAATGAAATAACAGACAAAGCTGTTAATAGCTTAAAACTTTTATCTTCTAAGTCTTTAAACCTTTGTACCTCCTCGTCATATAGCTGATGAGAATAGTCATATAGAAGACGATACTTATTGTTCCTTAGCTCATCTTCAGGTGAAAATTTTAAATATGGAAATAGAGGTTTAAGAAATGCTCTGCCAAGATTCTCAACTGTTTTCATCAGCTAACCTTATGAATTTGTACAATTCATTTTACTTTAAAAAATATCAATGTCTTAATTATATTTGACTGAACCAAAACTTTTAATTCTGACTATATTTACTGCTCTTGGCTAATAGTTACTATTAGATTTACCCTATAACTCATTCCAACAAAAAAGGAAGCTACCAATAAGCAACTTCCCTTTATATCATCCAACTGCATTAACTAATTTAGTTAGACCCAGCCCTTCACACGAAATGATTTGAGCGTCTCTACGAACACTGCCATCTCATCAGGTCTGCCAAGCGTCAAGCGATTAAATCCTGTGATTGGCGCAAATTCACGCCCGACCGCAATACCATGCTCACGCATTCTATCGATATAGGTTTGTACATCGCCTTGTATCTCATGGAATATAAAGCTGGCTTGTGATGGTAAATACCGTAAACCAAGCTCATCTAACGTCTGCTCTACCAGCTGGCGCGATTGATTCGCCGTACGTAAGCTCAAGGCCAAAAACGCTTCGTCATCGAGAGTCGCTAGCGCAGCCACTGCACCAGACAAATTGGTATTATCAATCGAGATAAAGGCCTCTAGTTTAGCTATCATTTGCGGGCTAGCAACTGCATAGCCGACACGCATGCCAGCGAGTGCACATAACTTTGAAAAAGTACGCACCACAATGACATTTTCTGAGTACTCCTCTCGTATCCATGCTACACCACTCTCAAAACTTGGATCAGTCACATACTCTGAATAAGCTTCATCGAGTAAAAAGTAATGGTTACTTGGTGCATTCCCTACCCATTCTCTAAGTTTTACTGTGTCAGTAATAGTCGACGTTGGGTTGTTTGGATTGCACAGATAAAACAAGCTAATACCTTCAAAGTCATCAGCCACTTTTTGCATGCTTTGCAAGTCAAAGGCGTAGTTTTCAGTCATCAGCGGTACTTTTACCACAGGTACATCGACAGATGTCGCATATAACTCAGCATAGGCAAAGGTTGGATGCGGCACGATGACTTGGAATTTTTTGCCTTCTACTAATGCTTGATTTTGTAGCATTTGGACGACGGTACGAATATTTTCACTAGAGCCACTGCCCAGTGAGATTTGACTCTCTGTCACACCGTTTATCTCAGCGACTTTGGTAATCAGCGCTGCACGTTGGTCATCAGGATAACGAAAACCGATGTCTAAGGAGTCGATAACGGCTTGTTTGGCAGCATCTGACATGCCGAGTGAATTTTCGTTAGAGTTTAATTCTATTAAGTTGTTGGTAAGCACAGTGAATAATACGCCTAGATTATGTCCATTCCAAAAATTTAGTCTGTGTTGACAATGTGATCTATGAGAACAACAAGCCTAGCCCAAATAGAGCATCACACGTGCTCGACTTGTTTGCTTGTGACTTAAATTTTTGAGATGTTATATGGATGGTGAGATTTATGCGGATATGGTAAGTGGCAATGCGCTGCATTACAAGTATTCTGCACATTCCGATATTGAATAAACCACAAAAAAGTGAGGTACTCAAAAAGCACCTCACCTTAGCTATTGTTTAGCTTCTTTTTAGCCTCAGCATTTAACCCAAGCGATCAGATTAAATGTGCTTTTAACTCCAACACTTTATCACGCGTTTTTGCTGCTTCTTCAAACTTCAAATCACGCGACATCTGCTGCATTTGCTTCTCTAATCGTTTGATTTCTTTGGCAAGCAGATCAGGGCTACGCAAGATATTGATATCCACATCTGGCAAGTTACTCTTAACTGGGATAGCTTGATTGTCACTGGCATCCAAGCTTTCGCCCGTATCAATCTTGTCCGTGATACTACGGCGAGCACCTTTTGGCGTGATGTTATGCTCAAGGTTAAAGGCAATCTGCTTATCACGGCGGCGATCCGTCTCATCTATTGCCTTTTGCATACTTGGCGTAATACGATCGGCATAGAGAATGGCTTTACCATTCAAGTGACGCGCTGCACGACCAATGGTCTGAATAAGCGAACGCTCAGAACGCAAGAAACCCTCTTTATCAGCATCAAATATCGCTACCAGCGAGACCTCGGGCATATCCAAGCCTTCACGTAACAAGTTGATACCGACCAGCACATCATGCACACCAGTACGGAGCTCATGGATAATCTGCATACGCTCGACAGTATCGATGTCCGAATGTAGATAAGCGACCTTTACATCGTACTCTTTAAGGTAACTAGTCAGATCTTCCGACATACGCTTGGTCAAGGTGGTAATCAGTACACGCTCGTCCTTTTCGCGGCGTTTGGTAATCTCTGATAGTACATCATCGACTTGTGTCAAGACCGGACGTATCTCAATCTCAGGGTCAATCAGACCCGTCGGACGGACCACCTGCTCAACGACTTGCTCGCTGTGCTCAAGCTCATACAATGCTGGCGTAGCACTGACATAAATAGTTTTGGGCTTGATACGTTCCCACTCTTCAAACTTCATCGGGCGATTATTCATCGCACTGGGTAATCTAAACCCATAATTGACCAAGTTTTCTTTACGGGATCTATCGCCTTTATACATCGCACCAATCTGCGAAACCGTTACATGTGATTCATCAAGGAATAACAAGGCATCTTCTGGAATATAATCAAACAACGTCGGCGGCGCTTCCCCTGATGGACGCCCAGAGAGATGCTGTGAGTAGTTTTCGATACCGTTACAGTAACCAAGCTGCTGAATCATCTCCAAGTCATACTGAGTACGCTCTTTGAGACGCTGTGCTTCAATCAGTTTGTTGTTGTCACGGAAGTACTCTAAACGCGGCTCTAGCTCAGCACGAATCGTATGGCTGGCTGCTTCTAGCTTATTACGCGGCGTCACATAGTGCGACTTTGGATAAATGGTAATACGTGGCACACTGCGTACCGTCTTACCCGTCAAGGGATCAAACCACGTAATTTTCTCAACTTCGTTATCGAATAAATGCACACGTACGGCTAACTGCTCAGACTCCGCAGGATAGATATCTAACAGCTCTCCACGCAAACGATACGTACCACGGCCAAAATCCAGCTCATTACGCGTGTACTGCATCTCAACCAAACGCTTGATGGTCGCTGTACGGTCGATATTATCGCCTACGACGACATGCAGCAGCATTTTTAGATAGCTCTCTGGATCACCCAAACCATAAATACAGGATACCGAAGCGACAATAATCGCATCACGACGCTCTAACAAGGCACGCGTAGCTGACAGACGCATCTGATCAATATGATCGTTAATGGCGCTGTCTTTTTCGATAAAGGTATCACTAGCAGCGACATACGCTTCTGGCTGATAGTAATCATAATAGCTGACAAAATATTCGACCGCATTATTGGGGAAAAACGATTTAAACTCGCCATATAGCTGAGCCGCTAACGTTTTATTGTGCGCCATAATAATAGTCGGACGCTGAGTTTCAGCGATGACCTTCGCCATGGTATAGGTCTTACCAGAACCAGTCACACCTAGTAGCAACTGCTCGTCCATGTCCGAATTGATACCGTTGACGAGCTTTTTAATCGCTTGCGGCTGGTCGCCTGCTGGCTCAAATTCTGTGACCATCTCAAAAGCACGACTTGATATTTGCGTCCCAGACGCATTGACACCACTAATTTCAGCTTCGCCTTGGAGCTGAGTGGCCAATTGGTTTAACTGACGCGATGAGCGCGGTTCGGGCATACGCATAATGGCTTTCTTCTTCTGAAGGTTTATAACAATGTGGGGTCTAAGCTAGGGTTTTTAAAGGAAAATAAGTAGTCTTATCCTATAGTCGAAATGCTGTCTGGCTGCCCAAAACATGAGTATATAAATGTACGGTTTATCAGAAATTAAGAATTAATATTAGCGGATAAAACTTACATCGTTATAAAAAACGCACACAGTATTCGATAAATTTACAAAGCTTTTCACGGTTAACAAACTCGTTACACGACCACTCAACAAAGCCTAACACTCAAGGGTTCCAACACTGAGTTAAGCTGCTATTATCGTTCTTGAATTAACAAGTTGATGACTTTTTAATCCTAGTTATTAGTACTAATGAGTTGATAGCTGTACAGCAATTCTTATCATTAGCTTTAACTTGATTGTCATCGAATAGAAGACCAATAAAAATACATTGAACTTTCATTCAATATAATAATTTTAAATAAATGACGGAGTAAAATATGAGAGAACGTTACGCAAGTGGTATTTCAGACGAAACTGCGAAAAAAATGATTGATTTGCTAAACGCTAACCTAGCAAACGTTATTGATTTAACCTTAGATGGCAAACAGTGCCATTGGAATCTACAAGGCACTGGCTTTATCGGTGTGCATCAATTATTAGATGAAACATCAGATCGTATCCTTGAAGTATCAGATACTATCGCAGAGCGCATTGTGATTTTAGGGGGTCAACCAAACGGTTTGGCAAGTCGCGTAGTCAAAGAGTCTATCTTAGATGATTATCCAACTGACATCACTGAAGTAGATCAGCATGTGCGTGAGCTAACTAGCCGCTATAAAAAAGTCGCAGAGACATTGCGTGAAGCAATTGCCACAGCTGGCGATGCAGGTGATGAAGACACCGCTGACTTATTTACAGAAGCTAGCCGTATCGTTGATAAAGACGCATGGTTCATCGGTGCAAACGCACCAAAGAAATAATAGCATTCAATTTGACTAGTCACTAAGCACTAGAGTTATAAAAAAAGCCGTCATAGTTGACGGCTTTTCGTGTCTAGGTTTTTGAATTTAGCAAGCGTACTTAAAAGCATTCGATATGACATACATATTACATATTCAATCCATCAAATCCCCAGATTAAATATTCTCTAAACTTAGCAGCTCAGCGTTAGGTTCGGACAGCGTCAAGATAGCCTCTTGAAAGACTGGGTTACCTCTAAATAAATTTTCAATCTCTTCAAACTTCTGAGCGATATGCTCTTCTTTTTGATTGCCTGCGATATCTACTGCCGCCACCATAAATATCTTTTTTGGGCCGACCCACTCTAAGTGCAGGTAAGACACACTATCGATATCTGGATGATTCAGCAGCTCGCTTAAAACGTATTCGTGCATCCGGTCAGTGACTCTATGCCCGACCAAGAAATCTCGGTTTCGACTGATCAAAAATATGGCGACGACACCCAGTAGTAGGCCAACGATGATAGACCCTAACGCATCCCAATACGGTTCGCCCGTATAAGCGTGCATACCCATAGCGGCAGCGGCAATCACCAAGCCGATAACCGCTGCTAAATCTTCAAAGAATACACCGCGCAACGTTGGGTTAGAGGTATCTACGACATAGCCAAGTGCACTGATATCGAGCGCCTCGCCATGCTTTTTACTTTGTCTGTATGCCTGAACCAATGAAATCCCTTCGAGCACAAACGCCACTGCCAATACGATAAAGCCAATCGTATAATTAGTCTCAGATTCATTAGCGTTCCATTCCTTAATACCGGTATAGATAGAGACAATCGAGCCTGCCGTAAATACCCCAAAAGCAGCAATCATCGACCAAACATAAGACTCTTTGCCGTAACCTAACGGATGGCTTTTATCAGCAGGTTTGATGGATTTTTTTTCTGCGACGATGAGCAAAGTACCATTGCCAGCATCTGCCCATGAGTGAGCTGCTTCTGCAATCATGGAGGCTGAGCCTGTCATAAAAGCGGCAACTGTTTTTGCGATTGCGATAACCAGATTGGCCCCAACTGCAATTAACACAGTGATAAGTGAGCCTGAATGCTCATCATTGGTTTCAGGGCTTTGATTAAGGGTATGTTTTAATTCAGGGTCATTTAAAATTTTAGGATTACCTGCCCCACGTGCACGAGGTGTTTGCGCTTTAGGAGCGGTTGGTAAATGGCGCTGGGGATTAGCAATAGATGGCTTTAGACTCATGCTAGACTCACTGAAATAAGGTATTGATAGTAGAATTTTCACCGTAGATGAATGGCTTGAAACATATATCAGCTTAAAATAAGCGCTCTACAATATCAGTGTCTTTTTAGTGAGTCGTTGTATGAATTATTAATTCAATAAACCTAGATAACTTTATACAATTTTAGATAGCTTTAAATAACTTGGGCTACTTTTCCACCTCGGCATCTGCTTCGTGTTCGCTAAACTGTTTATTAATTTCTTCAAAGTCGCAACTAGGACGATGTGAACTTTCCATACGCAGTTTCTTTCGTTCTTTGGCCGCATCAGCTCGACATTGCTGCATCTTGTTTTTGATATCGAGTGGCGGTGCGGATGTCGGTTTACCATTGTCATCAATAGCCACCATCGTAAAGTAACAGCTATTGGTATGACGGACGGTACGACCACGCACATCTTCTGCTTCGACGCGGATACCTACTTCCATTGAGGTGTTACCAACATAATTGACACTGGCTGCAAAAGTAACCAACTCGCCCACATATATCGGCTCACGGAACATCACCTGATCGACAGACAGTGTCACCACATAGTTACCACTATAGCGACTGGCACAGGCATAAGCGACCTGATCAAGCATCTTGAGCAAATCCCCACCATGCACATTGCCAATGAAATTCGCCATATCAGGCGTCATAAGTACTGACATGTATAGCTCATGGTTTAATGGGGCTTTTTTGGCAGTGGAGCTGGTATTGTATTGCGGCATAATATTCCTTAATGGTTTGACACTTATTTATTATGCCTACCATTTATACAGCAGGTCGCCGTATAGCACAAACGGCCCTCTGTCATTAGACAGTCTAAATTGTATAAATTGGCGCTATTTAAACAGCGTTAGGGCGTGTCCTCATTTTAAAAATGGTGATGAAAATGAGATAAATCGCAGTCAAACAAGGAAAATAGCGCAGATAATACCGAGATATTAGTCAGCTATTTGACGCTGTTTGGCAAGATTTAGCTATTTTTAACCCATTTAGATGACTATCGATTGAATTGAGGACACGCCCTAGATAGGCCAAAATATAAGCGCTAGCTTAACCAATGAAAGCGATACGCAAGCCATGACACTATCGCACTCACTGAACCGGTCAAAATACCACCCCATACAAAGTCAACCAACGCTGTATCTAGCGTAAAACCCTTATACAGTGCCAAATTGGTAAAGTCGTATGTGCCATAAGCCATCAAGCCAATCAGCCCGCCGAGTAGGAAGATATGACCAACGGATGCACCAGCTTTGATTTGCGGATATAGAACCAAAATACAAAGCGCCAATATATAAAACATATAAAACACGCCAGCGGCCATCATGTTTGGTTCATCAGCCAATAGGTGCCCGATACGCGACTCATAAAAGGCGCCTTTCATGGTCGTCAGCCAGACAGCATCGACACCTAAAAAGATAACCACAGCGGCGAGATAAATAAAAACGTAACCCATGATATTACCTCTTATAAAATGAATAAAAACGGATAAAATTTATAGTGTTAGTCTTGGTTGGACAAAGTCTAAAAATGCCAGAATACGCGAAGATACAGCACTGTTTTTGTAATATACCGCCTGTATGGCTTCACGGTTGTTTGGTCTGACTATCGCCTCAGGCAATATTTCAACCAATCGTCCAGATTCTAAATCTTCACCAATCATAAAATGTGACAGTAAAGCGATACCTTGATGATTTAAACACAGCTGACGCAAGGTCTCGCCGCTACTGCCAGTCATATGAAAATTCAGTTTAACTGGAGTTTTTAGTGGCCAGCTATTTAGTTTTGACGCATCGTTAAAGCCAATTAATTTATGAGTGCTTAAATCATCAACATTCAAATTATCAATATGAGTCACTTCATTATGCTGGTATAAGTATTCAGGGCTGGCTACTAGCCGTAGCTTACTTTTACCTAATAGACGTGCATGCAAATTTGAGTCTTTCAAGTCGCCAATTCTGATAGCCAAATCTGTCTTATGTTCGAGCAAATCAATGATATTGTCATGTGAGGTAAGGTCGAGAGTAATGTGTGGATATTGCGCCACAAAATCACCAACCAATGGCGTTAGTTGATGAAAGACAAACGGGCTCGCGGCGTCAATTCGTAAGTGCCCACTCGGCGCTTGTTTTAACAGCTTAATCGCCTCTTCACCGGTATATAACGTATTTAAACTCTCACGCGCATATCTTATAAAGACATGCCCTTCCTCCGTCAGCTCCAAACGCCGTGTCGTTCTATTCAGCAGCGTGCATTGCAGTGTATCTTCGAGTCTGGACACTGCACGAGATACTTTAGCTACTTGCTGATTCAGTAAGTTGGCAGCGCCAGTAAAGCTGCCCGTGTCTACTACCGTCAAAAATATCTCTATGTCTTCTGTTTTAGCATGTCCCATCATCATGATTACCTTTACAAAATTGACAAAGGTATTTTGTCATTTGTGCTGTTTTTTGCAAACTATAAATCCGTCAAACTATGCGCATCATTTAATTATTAGGATGTCGTTATGCCACTCGCTTTATGGGCGCTTACTCTAAGCGCATTTGCAATTGGGACAACCGAATTTGTCATCGTTGGATTGGTACCAACTATTGCCGCTGATCTGGGCGTGAGCTTACCTTCAGCAGGGTTACTCGTCAGTCTATATGCTGTCGGTGTCGCCATCGGCGCCCCTATACTTACCGCACTCACTGGCCGCTGGAACCGCAAAATAGTACTGATGAGCCTAATGGGTCTGTTTGTCATCGGTAACTTATTGGCTTGGCAAGCACCCAGTTATGAAACCTTAATACTTGCCCGTATCTTGACCGGTCTGGCGCATGGTGTGTTTTTTTCTATTGGTTCCATGATTGCTACCAGTCTTGTCAGCAAAGAAAAAGAAGCCAGCGCAATTGCCATTATGTTTACAGGACTTACCGTGGCGCTCGTCACTGGCGTACCCCTTGGCACATGGATTGGACAGCATTTCGGTTGGCGCGCTACGTTTCTGGTCGTTTCAGTACTGGGTTTAATCGCTTTAATCGGTAGCGCCATATTGGTACCAAAAAACCTAAAAAAATCTATCCCTG
Source organism: Psychrobacter sp. Pi2-1 (assembly GCF_904846645.1). Taxonomy (GTDB): domain Bacteria; phylum Pseudomonadota; class Gammaproteobacteria; order Pseudomonadales; family Moraxellaceae; genus Psychrobacter. The sequence continues at coordinate 12,231 of NZ_CAJHBO010000031.1, read as the reverse complement.
CAACGTTCAAAGAGCAATTACAAGTCATTGTAAAACCACAGTTATTACTGGTTTATCTAATGACTATTCTTGGCTATGGCGGTACGTTTACGGCGTTTACCTACCTAGCACCTATCTTAGAGCAGCAGACCAAATTTGCACCATCAGCCATCGGTCTCATCATGCTCGTATATGGCGTGTCCGTTGCGATCGGCAATATTTGGGGCGGAAAACTTGCAGATAAACGCGGCCCTATTAGTGCGCTTAGCATTATATTCAGCGCCTTAAGTGTCATTCTTTTACTGTTCACCTTTACTATGCAGTCCAAGATTGCCGCAGTGCTGACTATTTTGGTATGGGGTGCTTTTGCCTTTGGTAATGTACCAGGTCTACAAATCTATGTGGTTAAGCAAGCTGAAAAATATACGCCAAATGCCGTCGATGTCGCTTCTGGATTGAATATTGCTGCATTTAATATCGGTATTGCACTGGGCTCAATCATCGGTGGTAGCGTGGTTGAGAATATGTCATTGCAAGACACAGCTTGGATTGGCGCTGTCATCTCTCTAATGGCACTAGCGGTCACACGCTATTCAGGGCTGCGTGATAAGCGTGCCCTGCAAACATCATAGAACCTTTCAATGTAAAACTTTTCAATATACAACCTCTCAACATAAGGGTCTCAAACTGTCTATACAGTATGAGACTCTATGAATATTATGAACAAACCATATCTATATCATCAGACTTATACCGATGCTGTGCCTGCCATATCTGCATCATGAAAGGCCGTCTCATCGTTCGAAACCGTTTCGTTCTTCAAGACTGCACTTGGCAAATCAGAAAAATGTAGCGTGTCGATATTGTTAGGCTTCACCGCCGTGACTTGAACCACACCGATGGTACGCTCCAAGAATCCCCCTTCGCAGTAACAAAAATAAAACGCCCATAGGCGGATAAAGGCATCGTCATAGCCAAGCGCTTGAATCTCTGCACGCTGTGCCATAAATGCAGCACGCCAATCACGCAGCGTGTATGCATAATCAAAGCCATAATCATGTAGTTGCTTGATGACCATGTCCGTCTGCTCAGTAAACTGTGTCGTCAGCTCTTGATTGGATAGCAGACAGCCCCCTGGAAAAATATGCGTTTGGATAAAGTCGACCGAATCGATATAGTCTTGATAATTCTGATCGTTAAAAGTGATGGCCTGCAATACCATAAGACCTGTTGGCTTGAGCAAGCTATTGCACTTGGCAAAGAATGTTGGTAAGTACTCATGTCCCACCGCCTCAATCATCTCGATACTGACCAGTTTGTCGTACTCTCCCGTCAGCTCGCGGTAATCTTGCTTAAGTAGCGTGATCTTATCAGACAATCCTGCCGCTTCGACTCGTCTCTGCGCTTCATCATACTGGGCATCAGAGATAGTCGTGGTGGTCACATGGCAGCCATAATGAGTAGCTGCATAGATAGCGAATCCGCCCCACCCTGTACCAATTTCAATCACACGATCGTCTGCATCGAGTTGCAGGCGTTGGCAGATTAGCGACAGCTTGTGCTGCTGAGCATCGCTAAGCGTCACATCAGGCGTCGGATATACGGCTGACGAGTACATCATCGTATCATCCAAAAAACGCTGATACATATCATTGCCCAAGTCATAATGCGCTAGGATATTGGATTTAGAACCAGATTTGTCATTACCACGTAGCTGATGCTTCGCTTTCTCAAATGCTTTACTAACGCCCGCAAAACGGTTTTCTAATTTATTAAGCACTTCCAAGTTACGCGCCGCCAAACGGATCAGGCCCGTCAAATCATCCGTGTCCCATTCGCCATCGATATAACTGTCTGCCAAAGCGATAGAGCCACCAAGCAGCAGTTGACGATAAACCGCACTATCATGAATCTCTAACGTGACGTTTAGAGAATGTCGACCTACTGCTGAACTACTTGCTACCTGAGGAGCGACTTTGCCAAAGCTAGTTGTCTTTGCTGTTTGCTCACCAAAGGTCTCAATCAAAGTAAGACTGCCAAACTGGATGTGCTGTAATGCGCGAAATATAAGCTTTCTGGCTAAATGATTCACGCCGTCACTTACTGGTTGTAGTACGGCACTTTCGTTAACCACTCTACTCATTCGAGCAGTTAATTTCTCTAATTTTGTCACTGGTGCTCGGTCGGTCGGTCGTACTGACATCGTATGGTTGTCCTTGTTTAAATGCTTTATTTTTTAGTATTACATTGACGAGATTTTTGGATTGTTGATATTTAAAAATTGCTGTAACTCTAAGACATTTTTTGCGCTCGATACTGCTAGCTGCTTTTCTACTATCTACTTTTCTGATGGCCGCTTTTCTGTTGACTGTTGGCCAATTTTTCATCGTAGTTGATATACGGCACCTTTTTAATCGCATATAGATTAAACGCATGCCAATAAATACGGGTTAATGATGTCATATTCATCAGAGGGTTTTTTCGCAAGCTATGACGAACAGCATCTTCTGTCATTGGTACGCCTGATATCTTTATGCCAGTTTTTAAAACTTCACCGCGCTCATCACTGATATTGATAGCGATACGTACCTGTAATCCAGCGTTAGGTTGATCGTCTGTTTTTGTACGTTTTACCGTTACCTGCCAGCGGTAAAGCTGATCGATAGGGTTAAAAGGTGATACGTGAAAATCCTTGTCATGACAGAACTCAGTATCCTCTCCTTCTAACAAAAACCCGTAATAATGACGCTTGTCCCAAGGCGTATTAGACACTTCAGCCAATAAATGAGTGGGCGTTTGCTGCGCATCAAACCCCAAGTAAAAATTAACTGGGCTAAAGTACATGCCCGCATTACGGCAGACAAGCAATCCCAACATATCGCCTTCAGGCGCGCTACCTGCATGTTTTTCAAATGCTTGGCTTAGACGTTTTTCTAGTGCTTGAATAGACTGTCCGTTACTATCATGTTTTTCATCGTTACTTAGGCTATTAGCACTCTGTAGGTCAGTATGCTGTAGATAGTCATCAGGACAGAATTGTTGTAGCGCTTTTTTCTTTAGTGAAAATAGAGGCAGACCTTTTGCTAGTAGCTTTTTCGGTAATATTTTACGTAATGGTAATTTTTCTAAAAACTTACTCTCGTCAAATGACGCCGTGCTAATTTCAGGAAGTTCTTGCCCTGTCGCCAATGCGCTAATATTGACGCCCCAGTAGCGATAAGGGTAAACGAATTTATTCAAACTAGGTAGCAGCCGACTGTGCCATGTCGTACCCTCAAACAGCTGATGCGGCAATGCATTTGTATCATAAGAAGACTCATGATTTGGCTTAGTATTGGTATCTTGAGCGGACGTGGTCATAAATAGTCTCTTATGTAACGGCATACTTTTATATGGCGAATCTTTCAAAACACTTAGAATACATAACGGCATTAATCGTCATATTATTTGGTTTTACGGCGACCGAATAAGCCACGTTTCTTATATTGGCTCGTATCAGCAGTTGAACTCTGCAAACGATTAGCATACTCGACCAGCTCCTGATTGGTTGTCGCTGTGGTTACTTTACGCTTATTCAGCTTACGTAATTTGGTATCTGCTTTTATAGGCAAGTCTTTATAACGAAACGGCGTATACGCGCTATCAGCGTCAGGTAAATGAGCTGGGTCAACCTCGTCTTTTATTTCAATATCAAGACCAAGCGCCTGACAGACACGTAGCCCACTGCGTACACCATCTTCATGAAAGCCATTAAACCAATAAGCCCCGCAGAAATGTGTGTGCGAACCGTTACCCGAGATACTCGACCATTTAGTCTGCGCCTCAATCATCGCAAGATCGAACACTGGATGACTGTAATCGATGCTCTTAATTATCTGCTTATCATCGACGCTTTTGTTGTCTACAGCTGGATTTAATGTGACCAAATAATTGTGTTTTTTGGTCAAGCGTTGCAGGATATTCATGTGATAAGTCAGCACTGGCTTTGCAGGTATCTGTGCGTTTCCAGCCGCTTGCTCATCCTTAGCATTACCTGAAGTTGTTTCATCTATTAAGTAATTCCAGCTTGCCCATGCCAGTGGTTTCTTAGGTAAAACACTGGTATCGGTGTGCAGTACAGCCGTGTTTTTGGTAAAGCGAAAATGACCTAATACTTCAGATTCATCGGTGCTGGCATCCTTTAAAATCTTTAGCGCAGTATCTGCATGACAAGCAAAAACAACCTCATCGAATACAAGATTTTCGCTACGGTTGTCAGCGTTACCTTTATCCTGCACTGTCAAAGCATTCTTCACCGTCAAAATCACTTGATCACCATCACGAACCACAGATTGTACTGGGCTATTGACTCGTATTTTGCCACCCGCTTTGATAAAGCGTGGAATCAGTTTATTGACATACTGTTTTGAACCGCCTTTTATCGTAAACCACTGCGGACGATTGACCACATCGAGCAAACCGTGGTTGTCAAAGAATTGTGCAAAAAACACCAGTGGAAAATCTTGTACTTCATCTAGGCTGGTTGACCAAATAGCCGAGACCATTGGTAGTAGATAATTATCGGTAAATAGCTGACCGTATTTCTTTTGTGCTAAGTAACCGCCGAGCGTTTGCTCTGCAAAGCTACTGACATCTTGTCCTTGGGAGCGCGCACTATCGTAATATTGACGTAGCTGTTTGATATGCTTGTTAAACTGCAGAATATCTTTGATAAATTGCCAGAACTTCGGATTGAGTACGTTTTTGCGTTGCGATAATAAAGTGTTGAGCGTATGACCATTGTATTCAAAATGACGTGCAGTATTTTTGACAGAAAAGCTCATATCCGTTGCCTGAAACGGCACCTGCAACTCATGAAGCAAGCGAAAAAAGTTCGGGTATGTGCGCTCATTAAAGACAATAAACCCTGTATCTATCGCACTACTCTCTACATTGCTACTCTTCGCTTTTTTACCGTCTTGTAATGCCACATCAATCGTGTTTACATGCCCGCCGATATAATCATTGGCTTCAAATACCGTCACATCATGTTGCGTACCTAGATAATGGGCGCATGTCAGTCCTGACACACCTGAGCCGATGATAGCAATACGTTTTGGGGTAGTCTGATGGTCAGAATCTGTTGCAGCATCGGTAGCATTTTTTTGGTTACTTGCACGCTTGAAACGAGTAAACGGCATAAAAGCATTCCCTTCTGTATTTTTCTGTCGATATGATGGCTAAGAGTTCTACTGATAGTAGATTATTTTTTATTAAGTTTTTCACTAACTTGCTGCCAGACTAAATCAGGCAGCGTACCCAATGCTTTTAAAGGCATGGTTAGTTTTTTCGGAAATTCAATCACGTCATGCCCACTTTTGATACCGTCACGTATGGCTTGACTGGCCTGCACTGGCGTCTGGATAAACGGCATCGGAAAATCATTCTGTTCGGTCATCGGGGTTTCGACAAAACCAGGCACGACTAAGCTAACTGACACATCATACGGAGCAAGGCTAATCTGTAGGGTCTTCATTAGATAATGGATAGCAGCTTTTGAGCTACCATAGGCCTCAGCACGCGCAAAAGGCACATAAGCAGACGCTGAACCGATACCGACCAAGCGACCTTTTGAAGCAATTAGCTTTGGCAGCACTCCTTCGATCGCATGCGACAATGTACCCATATTTACCGACATTACTTTCATAAACACACTGCTATCAAAGTTCGGCATATCTAAGTACTCGCACATGCCAGCACCGCAAATTGCCAAATCGACATTGTCGATTTTTTCAAAAGCTTCGATGACCTTTTCTCGATCCATTAAGTCTAAATCAATCGTTTCTGCGCCTAACGCCTGAAGTTCAGCCAACGCTTCGTCGTCACGGCCAACTGCATATACATGATGATTTGCTAGCAGATAGTCTTTTGCCAACTGCTTACCAATGCCCGACGTCGCCCCAGTAATGAGAATATGTAATTTTTCAGTAGAATCTGTCATCGTAAATATCCTTTTTGAGTATTCTTATCTTTTTAAGTATTTTCATAATATGGAATTAATGCTCTTAAACTGATTACCTAATAAAACCTTATACCTTTGATAGCAACTAGCTATTAATTATCGTTATTCTTCGCAGATATCATTGGGCGCATTTCATTAAGCTATAAGCCATTTTATTTAACAAATCTAAATAATTATAGTGGTTGGCTACAGGTTTATTGTTGTGTCTTCGCAATCGTCTGGCTCAAGCTTAATATAAGCATGTTATTTGTCATCTTTATAAGGGTGCTACTATCACAAGCAACGACACAATATTCTGTTACTAGCGTCGTAAGACAGCTCAATATCAGCATGCTACAATGCAAAAACTAATGCAAAAACTAGCAATCGCGTCGTTTGCCGAAGCATTATTACCATCATCTATAATCGAATGACCACCGTATTACGGTAAGATAATGCTATCTTTTCCTAAACTATCTGACATCTTGTCCTGATAGCAATGAAAACGTTATATAATTAATATCAGATTTTCACCAATCCCACCCTCATATAAAAAAGGATCTCTCATGAGCGAGTTGCAACTGTCTGACCGCGTCAACAACATCCAACCATCACCTACGCTAGCGATTACCAATAAAGCCAAAGAGCTCAAAGCAGCTGGTAAAGATATTATCGGCTTGGGCGCTGGTGAACCTGATTTTGATACTCCTGAACACATCAAAAAAGCAGCCATCGATGCAATCAATGATGGCTTTACTAAATATACGGCTGTCGATGGTACGCCAGAGCTAAAAACAGCCATCATCGAGAAGTTTAAGCGCGACAATGACATCAGCTACGAGCCAAACGAAATCCTAGTATCGGTCGGTGGTAAGCAGTCATTCTTTAACCTTGCCCAAGCATTTATCAATCCTGGCGATGAAGTCATCATCCCAGCACCATACTGGGTCAGCTATCCTGACATGGTTATCATCGCAGAAGGTGTGCCAGTCATCGTCAAATGCCCAGCGGAGCAATACTTCAAAATTACCCCTGAGCAGTTAGAAGAAGCGATCACTGACAAGACTAAATTGTTGGTATTAAACAGCCCATCTAACCCAACAGGTATGATTTACACATTAGATGAGCTAAAGGCCATCGCTGAAGTATTGAAAAAACATCCACAAGTCTATGTAGCTTCAGACGATATGTACGAGCACATCCGCTGGACAGGTGATAAGTTCTACAATATCTTAAACGCGGCACCTGAGCTAAAAGATCGCGCAATCATCTTGAACGGTGTGTCTAAAGCATATGCAATGACAGGCTGGCGTATCGGCTATGCGGGTGGCCCTGCTAAGCTAATCGGCGCGATGAAAAAGGTACAGTCACAATCTACCTCATGCCCAACGTCAATCAGCCAAGTGGCAGCGGAAGTCGCTATCAGTGGTGATCAGAGCGTACTAGAGCCGATGGTAGCCGCCTTTGAGAAACGCTGTGACCTAGTCGTAGATGGTTTAAATGCCATTAAAGGCATTACTTGCTTGCGTCCTGATGGCGCATTCTATGTATACCCAAATATCGTACCGCTCATCAAAGCGGCTGGCCTGTCATCATGTACTGAATTCTCAGCATGGTTATTGGACAAAGTTGGCGTAGCAGTCGTACCTGGTGATGCCTTCGGTCTTGGCGGCTATATGCGTATCTCGTACGCTACTGATGAGGCAACATTGAAAGATGCACTATCGCGTATCGAAAAAGCAGTGGCTGATTTAGACGTTGCTGAGTAAATTGTAAACGCTAATTGGTGTTGCCAATATTCTAGTAGATCTCGTATCTTGACAAATAAAGACGCCACATATTCTCTATGTGGCGTCTTTTTTAGGCAGTCTTTGGTTAGTTTTTGACAGAAACCTTCTCTCAAGCTATTAAAATGATAATTTTTACTAATTATGCAAAAAAACGCTTGACGTATTTTTTATCTTTGCTAGAATACGCCCCACTTAGCAAGAACTCGTTAGAGACTTCTAAGGCTCGTTGTAAGCGATTAAACACTTACAGCCTATTCTCCAATAGCTCAGTTGGTAGAGCAACGGACTGTTAATCCGTGTGTCCCTGGTTCGAGCCCAGGTTGGAGAGCCACATTTTAGTAGTAAATTTCTTGAGTCAACTTTGATTCAATTATGGCATTTGCCAAAACCCTCATCAATTTGATGAGGGTTTTTTTATGTCTCTCATTTAATATTATTTATCACCGTTGCTCTTTTGATAAACGCTTACAACTATTTTATCTCATTCTTGATTATGACAATGATATTTAAAAGTAAATATCATTGTCACGATAGGATATGACTGTAGCAAGCTTTCTGTTGGCTAGCTTAGCTTGGCAACATTGGCAACCATAACACCAATGCCAACAGTGTCACTAACAACACAGGCGGCGTGATCAGTAGACCAATCTTTATGTACTGCCCCCAGCTGATTTTGTAGTCCTTTTCTGCCAACACATGTAACCATAGTAAAGTAGCCAGACTACCAATCGGCGTAAATTTAGGGCCCAAATCATTACCGATGACATTGGCATAAATCATTAGCTCTCGCGTTGCAGCAGGTACTTGTGCTTGATCAATCGCAAGCGCGCCGACTAAGGTTGCTGGCATATTATTCATAACAGAAGCGACTATAGCGGACAAGAACCCAGTTCCAACGGTAGCAATGACTGCGCCTTGTTGACCCAACCAGTTGAGTACTTGCGCCCCATAGGCAGTGAGACCTGCATTACCCAGACCGTATACCACTAGATACATACCGATTGAAAATAGTACGATTTGCCAAGGCGCTTTACGTACTACATCGCTCACCGAGACCACCGCACCGCGACCGCCTTGCCATATACGAGCAGCGATTGCCATCAGTGCAACAGCAGCGATGCCCGTGACCAGCGAAATAGGCAGCCCCAACGGCTCTGTTGCAAAGTAGGCGACCAGTAGCAAGCCTAATAGTGGAAAAGCAGCTCGGAATACTAATGGATCGGTAATGGCAGATTCTGGAGCGCTTAGCTCGCTAGTTGAGTAGGTTTTTGGAATATGACGTGCATAGACAACCCACAATACCAGTAGCGTCGCTAATACAGACACTATATTAACCGGTACCATTACCGCCGCATAACGACCAAAGCCAATATCGAAATAATTGGCACTGACAATGTTGACTAAATTTGAGGTGACCAATGGCAAGCTTGCCGTATCAGCGATAAAACCAGTCGCTATGATAAATGCTAAAGCTGATGGTGGCGAAAATTTCAGACGTAGCAAGATAGCAATGACAATCGGGGTTAGTAATAGCGCAGCACCATCATTGGCAAAAAAGGCAGAAATAAAGGCGCCCAATATGACAATCATCGGAAACAACAAGCGCCCTTGCCCATTGCCAAGACGTGCCACGTGCAATGCGGCCCAGCCAAAAAACCCTGCCCGATCTAAGATAAGCGAGATGATAATCAGCGCCACAAAAGTAAAGGTCGCATCCCAGACAATATCCCAGACGATACCCACATCTAATAATTGCACGACGCCAAGCGCTAACGCTACTAAGGCACCACCCATGGCGCTCCAGCCGATACCCAATCCTTTAGGTTGCCAGATAACTAAGACTAAAGTGACCACAAAAACAGCAAATGCAAGCATTGTACAACCTTACTTAAGCTGATTTTATTCAGCCGATTTAATATAGGGAGTTAGATCGATTAGGAGGTTAGATCGATTTTTGATTGACACGGCTCGATAGCTCTTCAGCACTCTCAACGCGTTCTGAATAGCGATCAGTAAGATAATCTGAACGTCCACGTGTGAGCCAAGTAAACTTCACTAGCTCCTCACAGACATCAACAAGACGCAGATATAACGGAGACATATCCATGCGATTGTCATCGTTGAACTCCAAAAACGCTTTGGGTATCGAAGATTGATTAGGGATAGTAATCATCCGCATCCAGCGCCCGAGAATACGCATCTGATTAACCGTATTAAAGCTCTGACTACCACCGCTGACTTGCATCAGTGCTAGGGTTTTACCTTGAGTTGGACGTACGCCACCTAGTGACAGCGGTATCCAGTCGATTTGCGCTTTCATAATACTGGTAATACTGCCGTGACGCTCTGGACTCACCCACAGCATGCCTTCTGACCACTGCGCCAGCTCCCGCAATTCTTGCACTTTGGGATGATCTGAGTCTGCATCGTCAGGCAATGGCAGACCAGATGGATCAAACATTTTTACTTCACAACCATACCAACGTAGCAATCGGCTAGACTCTTCAGCGGCCAATCTAGAAAACGAGCGTGCACGGACAGAACCGTATAGCACTAATATTTTCGGCGGATGACGTGAGTCATTTGGCGCAACCAAAGACTCAATATCGATAGGCTGAAGATTATCTATATCAATATTGGGCAAATCGTCTAAGCTAAATTCTGGCGAAACAGTAGGATCAACTGCTAATGTTTGGTCAACCTCAGTGTTTGTCATGAGTAACAACCTCGCCGTCTTCTTTGGTGAAGCTACTTACTGGATTTGCTAGCAATTCAAACACACGCTCTGACGGACGGCATAGAGCAGCGCCTTTATCCGTCACTACGATAGGACGGTTGATTAAAATAGGATGCGCAATCATGGCATCGATAATTTGGTCGTCAGACAACTCAGGATTATCCAGACCAAGCTCATCATTAATAGCTTCTTTGCTTCTTAATAGCTCTCTAGGCGAAATCTGCATTTGTGCCAACAGCTCCACTAAACGGTCGCGCGTTGGCGTATTTTTCAGATATTCCACCACTTCTGGCTCTTCACCCGACGCTTTAATAATGGCAAGCGTATTACGAGAGGTTCCGCATTTAGGATTATGAAATATTAATGGCTTCATAGTGTTTACACCTATTTTATGTATTTATTGAATTGATAATTGGTTTAATCATTACTTTGCTCAGCAGACTCATTTACTCTGCAGTCGCTCAGGCTATCCATGAGTGACGCACACAGTTTTGGATGTCCCGCACAGCAATCTTGCAACAGGAACTGAATGACGTTATCCATATGTAATAACGAAGCACGATAGATAATCTGCCGGCTATGACGCTGTGAGACCACCCACCCTGCCCGTGCCAGCACCGATAGGTGGGCTGACATTGTGTTATGAGGAACAGCGAGCTGACGGGCTATTTCGCCCGCAGGTAGGCCTTCAGGCTCATGGCTGACTAGCAGCTTAAAAGCCTTTAAACGAGTATCTTGAGAGAGCGCAGCAAAGCTTGCGATAGCATTAGTTATTTCCATATGTCCAATAATACAGACATATTAAAATAATTCAATGTGTTTTGAACGAGGTTGTTATTTTTTTGTGCGTTTAAATACCCTACCAACATGAATCAAGCTGATTAGCTTAATTAGCGGTTTGATAAGTAGTTGGGCGCTGCCAAGGATAAATAGCCATGTGCCGTCCGTCGTTAACGATTCTTTCAAAAAGAAAAACTACCCATCAAAAACCAAACAGCAATGAGCAAATCATTTACTGCGCCCAAAGCGTCATATCGTCGCTGTATGAGAATATGCTCTTGCCCAATATCAACATCTAACGCTTTGCGGTCACTCAAAATTTATCCTTTACTTGTATGTACTTGAGCAATATACATATGAATTGGCCAGCACCCTTGTCAACAATTTATTGTAAAAAACCTATCAATTAAGACATCTGTTTTTAATCTCACTAACTAGCGTTCAATAATTTTATTTCACCTATAGAATTTTCAGACCTGAAAACAGCATACATGAGACGCTAAATATCAACCCCAAATAGTATCTAATATCTTGATTAAAAGGCATTATCATCGATATTTTAGGAAATGATTTAACAACGTAAACTTTACTTTCATTCAGACACTTTAAAAGTCTCGCATTAGCACTTTCATAGCTAAGCTTCATCACAGAATTCGTAGAATTAAGTAAACTACTACTATAGTTCCCTTCTAATACCTCATATTCGTAGACTATATTTATAGAGTGCCATTGTCCTAAGCAAAACTCTCTACCAACAGGAGATATGTTATACGAAACAGTCTTGAAGTTAATTTTCTCTCCAAATAAATAGACAAATGCATCTACTAAAAAAGTACCTACTATAGTCAGTTCAAAATAAAATTGTTATGGTTAGGACAAATATCATAAAACAATTTGGATAAGTCGTTTTCCATCCAGCCTTGGCGTAGAAACTTAGCCTGTGCCCATTTCTTTTCGATGGGGTT
>NZ_CAJHBO010000030.1 GCF_904846645.1 Psychrobacter sp. Pi2-1 | reverse complement strand
AATCAGACTAGGATTCAAAAGGGTTTGGGCTATAAAACGCCAAGACAAGTGTGGTTTGACTTTTATCGTCAAGCTGCGTAACTAAAATCTCCCAAGTTTAGTTCTACGGGATTGACAGCAGGGGTCACGTAGGCTTAAACTTGGGAGATTTTAATCAGACAAATGGCGGAAATATTTTAGGTGTACCTTAATCTTCTAACAAGTTGTCGAACGTAAGTAAAAACAGTAGGAGTCACTGCATATAAACTACTGCACTCTATTACTTACAATCAAGCTGCTTAATTAATGTCTAAGGGTATTATCGTAAAGAATGCTATTTACTTGCCTAAATAAAGCTTGTAAAAGGAATACCCATTACCTTAGAATGGCATTATTTGCGGTCATGTATATTTTGTTAAGTATCTTTTCTTGAATACTTCAAAATATCAAGCCTCCCTAACTATAAATGTTACTAATATTACCTATGCATCATTAACAGCTGGGTAATAAGATGACCCCATCATGTCTACTAAGCGCCACAAGCTTGTTTTACGATATTCATCACCAGTAACAATGTGGTTGGGCACGGTGGTTGCATGTTTTGCTTGGATCATGCACATCTCTTTATTACTGACACCTCTATGGGATAATAATACCCACTTAGGTCATGGTATCTGTGCTGAGCTTGCACCGATTGTATCGGCAGCTAAGCAGTATGAGAAAATACAGGCTGATATTACTCAAACGAATCACAACATACCCATTGATAGTGCCGCTCGTCATTTACCTCATCATAATGCATTCTTGTCTTTAGCATCGCCTGCGACCGTTAAGCCAGTCGTAACGGTTGTCGCCGCACCTTCACAGGAAGTCTTATATACCGAAGATAAAGTTAGAAGCTCTGACCCTGACTCCGTAAAATACAATGGCTGCGACTTTTGCACTGCCATATCTGCAGCACTATTACCAGTCGCTTTTACACACACTGGTTCAGCTTTGATAGAGCTGTCTACTGTCTTAGTTACGCTTTTGTATCGCTCAAATGCCTACTATCCTAGTAATTTTTTACAACCTCTTACACGCGCTCCTCCACAATCTATACTCATATAATCAGTGATATTTAAAGGCAGGTAGTTACTATCAATCAATGAGCTTATTTGATGCTTTGATTGACGCGTTTGTATGCGTTTGCCTAAAACACTGTGTTCAAAATACTGCACTCACAATATTGTGCTGAAAATACCGTCTATTTGTATCGGAACATGCTCAGTAAGCACCTATTCTAAACCCACAATTGCTCGGCCTAAATGGCATCTTGGGACAAAAAACTGAATAACCGATTTTATAAAAGACGTTTAAAACGTTTAAGAATTTCTAGGAAAACAAGATGTTGATTTCACCAATGAACGCTGTACCTACCTTAAAACTAAGTATTTTAGCCATAGCTTTATTTCAAATCAGTAGCGCCTATGCTGACACTGCCAAAATAAACAGTTATGGTCATAGCGAAGCGCTTCCAACTGCAACCTTACCGACAATCACCGTTTATGCCCCCGTAGCAAGTACCAATATTCTAGGCATAGCTGCAACGCTCGATCGCAATGATATCAATAGCAAACAAGTTGCGACCAGTGATACCGCTACCATATTGACCAAAATCCCTGGTATTAATGTACAGAGTGCTGGCGGTATCTCAAAATTACCTGTTATTAGAGGTTTGGCCGACAACCGTTTACGTATTTTGGTAGACGGTGTGGACTCAATTGCTTCTTGTCCAAATAGCATGAATTCACCGCTATCTTATATCGTACCTAGCGCAGTGGCAGACGCTACTGTCTATGCTGGCGTCACACCAGTGAGTGTTGGCGGTAATAGTATCGGCGGCACTATCGTTGTTGAAACTGCAGAGCCAGTATTTTCTGCGGACAGCACTTTGGTCAGCTCAGGTGAAGTTGGAGCGTTTTATCGCAGCAATGGTAATGGCTACGGTGCCAACCTTTCAACGACGCTAGCGGATGATATTTTTAGCTTAACTTATAAAGGTAGCTATGCTCAGTCTGATAATTATACTGCTGGTGGCGACTTTAAGTCTTATACAGCAACAGGTAACGGTGATAAAAAATTACCCAAAGATGAAGTCGGATCTACCGCTTTTGAAAGCAAAAACCAATCGCTAGATCTTGCTTATAAAAACGGTGACCATTTACTACAAGGCACTTATTTATCACAGCGTGTACCAGAGGAGCTATACCCAAACCAGCGTATGGATATGCTTGACAACCAGCTCGATAGAATAAACTTACGTTACAAAGGTGAGTTGAATTGGGGGCAGTTAGAAGCACAGGCATATACTGAGAACGTCGAACACTATATGAACTTTGGTGATGATAAACAGTTCTTTTATAATGACGCCAATGGCATGCCAATGTATACCGATAGCGAAACTATCGGTGCTAATATTAAAGGTATTATTGATTTGACTAATCAAGGCACAGTGACTGTAGGTGCTGAATATCAAGATTATACGCTCAACGACTTATGGCCAGCTTCCGGTACTGGGATGATGTCACCAAATGAGTTCCAAAATATCAATAATGGTCAGCGCCAACGTATTGGCGTCTATGGCGAATGGGAAAAGCAAATCACGCCGAAATGGACAACTCAAATTGGTGCTCGTTACGAAAACGTACGTACTAGCGCTGATGAAGTCAGTGGCTATAACATGATGGCTAATCAAACTCGTGATAGCGCTAACTTCAACGCTAGTGATCGAAGCACCGCTGACAATAATATTGATGCAACCGTGATAGCCCATTATGATATCGATGAACAACGCTCAATAGAGCTAGGCGTTGCCCATAAAGAGCGTACCCCAAGTCTTTATGAGCGCTATACATGGTCGACATGGCCAATGGCGGCTATCATGAACAATACTGTGGGTGATGGTAATGGCTATTTTGGTGATCCAAGCCTGCAACCAGAAAAATCCAATACTTTATCGGCAACTTTTGATTGGCGTGCTTTTAATGATAGTTGGAACATCCAAGCTACTCCTTACTATTCAAAAATCGACGACTATGTCGATGCTGTACAGTGGGACTCAGCTACGAACGCACCTGCAGCTACCCAAACAGTAGATCGATACAACGTGCTACGTTATACCAATCAAGACGCTAGAATATATGGCATCGATATCACCGCAGATCGTGACTTAGCCAATAATGCCTGGGGTTATTGGAGCCTCTCAGGTTCACTTAGCTATACCAATGGTAAGAACGAAAAAACTGGCTCTGATCTATATAACATCATGCCCTTGAATGGTAGCATTACACTTAATCATGAGAATAGCGGTTGGAAAAACCAAGTTCAAGTAGTGGGCGTCGCTGCCAAAAACAAAGTCTCAGATCCTCGTAATGAGTTGAAAACCTCAGGCTATGGCTTGTTGAATCTAAGTACTGGTTATCAGTGGAAAGATATGAGTGTCGAAGTGGGTGTCGATAATGTGTTTGACAGAAGTTACGCCTTACCTTTAGGGGGTGCTTATATGGGTCAAGGTAAAACCATGTCAATGAATGGTGAGTTAGCATCAGGGTCTAACTGGGGTACTACCGTACCAGGTGTTGGCCGCTCATTCTTCATGGGTGTGAATTATAAGTTTTAGTTTCGTTGATGTTTGCTGAAAGTGAGAAAAGAGGTAGTTTGAATCGACGTATAGCTTTCTTTTCCGCTACAGCCCATATTTATGGATAAAAAAGCCCCAGTCTTAAGATTGGGGCTTTTCGAATCTGGTAGGCGTAATCGGATTCAAACCAGCGACAACGTTGTTACCAGTGAAGATCTAATAACTATTTTAGAAAGTATCACGTAGGGCAAATGAATGCTAACGCAAAGCGGCAATAATACCAGCAATTTTGTAATATGTCAGCGCAAGCTCTTAAACATCGTATGACTACTACAAAATATTAAAACGCATGCAAAAAATAGATGATGTAATAAAAAGAGCATGATGCAAAGGTCCATGGCTTCGGGGCAACACGAGCTAGTTCAGTAGTCCGTTATAAGTGGTTCCATTATACCAGTCTGTTTTAAGTGGTCTGTTAATAGGTTTAGAGGGCAAAATAACTGGTTCCTTTAGGGTATACCCTAAAAAACTTCCGCCAGTTGTCTGATTAAAATCTCCCAAGTTTAAGTGTACGGGATTGACAGCAGGGATCACAATATTCGGTATGGTGACTTCCGTGCTGCTCACAGGGGAAGGAGTGACGTGGTTGAAGATGCTGGCGATGATGTTGATATTGTCGGGGTTGTTGCTGGCAAATGTGGAGCTAAAGCTGGAAAGAAAGCGCCAGCCAATATAATGATGCCGGTGAGCCCCAGGTTTTTGCTAACAGTTTATATATGTCATTTGCTAACTTAAAAATCCTGATCGGATCAGCACTTAGCGGATGGTTTATCTCTGCGATGGGTAGTATTGATATCGTGATGCTGAGTTTTGCACTCGCTGTCATCGCTTTGATAAATATTGTTATAAAAGATAAAGTGTATTCTACTCAAATATCGTAGTAGTTAATGTTTTTTGGCCGTAGGGGTCAATACTTATGTAGTATCTGAGCTTGTTTAGTAACTACTATCGTGGTGCACCAATTAAGAGCTTATCGTATGAGGAGCACCGCTGAGGAGCACCGCTGAGGAGCGCCACTATAGCAATGCACCAACTAGGAGCTTCTTAAATAGAGAATACTGTTTGAGAGAATATAATAAGACAAGGTATAACAAAGTTATCCTTTAGAAGGTCCTAGGTCATAAAATGCCAAGACACCATAGTTAGAGAATTGTAAGACAAAATAGTTAGTTACGAAACCAGGTAATGACAATAACATTAGGATTGTCTCGTAACAATTGGCACACCTATTGCTTTAACTATATTGTTATTTATGAATCAACAATTGAGGTGTTAGATGGCTTACATTGATCCAAGCGAATTCACGACGAAAATGGTAGATTCTGGTGAGTCTAAGATGAGTATGTCAACCAGTGATACCTTAATCCGCGCCTTTATGGCAGGTGCAATATTAGCACTGGCGGCTTTCTTTGCGATTACAGTAACAGTGAATACAGGTAATCCGCTGGTAGGGGCATTATTGTTTCCGGTCGGGTTTATTATGCTATATCTGATGAAGTTTGATTTGCTGACAGGTGTATTTACACTTGTGCCTTTAGCATTACTAGATAAGCGTCCAGGCTGCGACATGAAGCAGTTATTACGCAATTGGGGGCTTGTGTTTTTAGGCAATTTAGGCGGAGCCATAACCGTGGCTTTTCTAGCCTCTTTTATCTTAACCTTTGGCTATGAGACAGACGGTGGCACTATAGCGGCCAAAGTAGGCACTATTGGAGAGGCTCGTACACTAGGTTATCAGTCTCACGGAACTTCGGGCTGGTTTACTATTTTTGTTCGCGGTATGTTATGTAATTGGATGGTTTCGATGGGCGTAGTAGGCGCTATGATTTCAACTTCAGCATCTGGTAAGATGTTTGCCATGTACATGCCAATCATGCTCTTCTTTTATATGGGTTTTGAGCACTCTATCGTCAATATGTTTCTATTCCCATTCTCAATGATTATGGGTGGTGATTTTACAATCGCAGATTATTTGATTTGGAATGAATTACCTACAGTACTAGGTAACCTAGTAGGTGGTCTGTTTTTTGTAGGTTTGCCACTGTACTTTACTCATGTACGAACTCGTCCAAGCCGCAAATTGGTTCAATGATAATAAATGAGTTGTGCTATTAATAGACCTCGCTTAGGCGAGGTCTATTATTGAGGGATCAATCTTAGCTTCTGGACATCACAATGACACAGAAAAAAATTTCGGTGAGTATTAGTCAGCATTCACAAGCAGGAATAGGAAAGCTGGTAAATCAAGACGCTCTTATCGCCTATGTGCCTGATGATAGTCTGTTGCAATCTAAGGGCGCTGTATTTGCCGTTGCTGATGGTATAAGTACTAGTCAATTTGGTGCAGAAGCCAGTCAAATAGCAGTGAGTAGTTTTTTAAATGATTATTTAGATACACCAGAGACTTGGTCTGCAAAGACATCGGGGTTTAAAGTATTACTGTCAATAAATTCATGGCTGGTTGCACAAAGTCGACAAGGCGGGCACAGCTTTAATCAAAATAAAGGCTATGTGTGTGCATTTGCTACCCTTATTATCAAATCGCGCACCATTCACATATTTCACTCAGGTGATGTCCGTGTCGTTATGCTACACAAGGGTATTATCAATATTCTCACTCAAGATCATCGTCAAGTTTATGATGATGAACGTACTTATCTAAGTGCAGCACTAGGCTTAGATGATCATATCCGTCTGGATTATCTAAACGTTGAAGCCCAGTTGGACGCAACCTACCTTTTACTAAGTGACGGTGTTCATGAATATCTAAACAACGATGATATCATTCAGACATTAGAAAAATTACCAAGTGCTACCTGTGCTCAAATCCTTTGTGAATTGGCTACTACAAAAGGCTCTGTAGATGATGCCAGTGCTTTAGTGATAAAAATTAATGATCTACCAGCAGAAGATAGAAGTGAGTTTTATAGGTATACCAAAGATCTTACGCCCATAATCTCGTTAGAAAAGGGAGCTGTAATTGATGGACTGCATGTTGTTAGACCACTCAGTAAAACGCCGCGTAGCCACACATACTTAGTCATAGATCAAAATGAAAGTTTATACGTCCTAAAAACGCCTTCTGCTGAAAAAAGTCAAGATGACACTCACATTGAAAGTATGCTTATGGAGGAGTGGGTGGCAAGGCGTCTAAATAATGCTCATTTGATGACAGCGCCTAAGCTAAAAACGCCACGTTCAAAACTATATACTCTAAGCCACTATGTTGAAGCTCAAAGCTTAGCTCAATGGATGGAGGAGCATCCAAAACCGAGCCTTAATCAAGTACGATCTATCATTCAGCAAATTGCAACTGGATTACAAGTCATGCACCGCGCCGAGGTGATTCATCGTGATCTAAGACCAGAAAATATCTTGATAGATGACAAAGGGACGGTCACAATTATTGATTTTGGCGAGGTTAGCATCGCAGGTTTAGATAAGGTTAATGCTAACAATACAATACCAGGTAGTTTACAGTATACGGCACCAGAGTATTTATTAGGTGATGTAGGTACGGCAGGAAGTGATGTCTTTTCGCTGGGTATTTTAACTTATCAGATTCTAAGTGGTCAATTGCCGTATGGCCTGAAGGTATCTAATGCCTATAGCAAAAAGGCGCAAAATCAACTCAAAATTAGACCATTGTTAGAACTGGGCATACGTATACCAGAGTGGTCCGTTTATGCTATAAATAAAGCATTAGATATTGATCCAAAACGTCGCTATAAAGAAGTTTCTGAATTTATTTATGAGCTTAATAGACCAAGCTCAGATTTTAAACCTGATCATAATACCGCATGGATCGATCGCGACCCAGTGAGATTCTGGCAAAGCGTAAGCACTGCCTTATTAGTAGTAGTGCTTAGCCTGATTTTAAATGACTATTGGTAGCTCAATCGTATATTAGATCGAATTACCACGTTTTATAAGGTAAAAATTTACCATTGAGTACAATAACGACTCTATCCCCATTAGGATTTTCTTCTTTATCAATATCAATAGAGAAGTCAATTGCACTCATAATACCGTCCCCAAACTTTTCTTGAACCACCTCTTTGATGCTAGTGCCATAGATACCAACTGCCTCATACAGTCTATAGACAAGTGGGTCTTGAGGAACATCACGTCCCCAACTTTTTGTTGGATATTCCATCAAAGTAGTCTTTGCTTGGTCTGTAAGCTCTAGCAACGAGCATAATTTACTAGCAGGTGCCTCAGGCATACTATTATTACCAAAACAAGCTGACGTCACCCAAACAACTCCCATTTCTAAATAAGCAGCAATATCTTCCCAGCTTAGAGCTTTCTCTTTTTTAGCCAAAATGATCGCTTCTGTTAATTCTTCGCGTGTCATACTCAATTACTCCGATAGTTTAAATTAAATGATGAAAATTAGGCTTTTGCGATGCAACTAATAAGTTGCAAGGGTCGTGCCAGTTCAGGACAAATACCCAACGAGAAGCGACTAAATTCAGTCACTGCAAATGACTCTCACAACATCAAAGATTGCCATCAAATCATCGCTGATTGACAAGAAAAAAATCATACTACTAAGAAATAACGTCATTATTTTGCAAGACTTAGAAGCTAAAAGGTGGAGTTCTTAATCTGAATGTGTACGAGTGTAATGAACTACTAGGGGTACTGTATCGTTTATATACTTGTGCACCAAAATTGTTCTGATATGCTATCAGAGCACTCAATTGGGTCAAATTATTGCAATAAAATAGGGATTGTCGCCACTAAACTGCTCAACAAGACTGGTTTTTTTGAACTGTCACGATACCATTGCCAGTAACTTGTCTGAAAAAAACTTCTTTGAGACTGTTGGCCCCTGCCGTCAAATCCGTACAAACAAACTTGGGTTATTTTGATCAGGTGGCTTAACGATAATGCCCCATTATTCCCATAACAGACGTTATGGTAAATAGACACTCGATTCACAGCTTCTGATAATGACTAGAAACTAATCTATATGTCTTTATCCTGCCCATAGCATGGTATGTGCTCTAATCTATATGGTTATCTTTGGTTGACAGCTGCTAATAAATTCTTCCAAAAATAATTTGAAATTATCTACCTCAGCAAAAAAGTCTAGTCCAAAGTCATACCCTGTAATTTGGCTGTTTGTGTAAACTCCAACAGGCACTCTCAGCTTGATAAATAACAAATAGTCATTTGCTTTAAAGATATCCATAATAAAGAACATATCGATAGGACAGATAGAAAAAACCAGTTCATCTTCCTGTTCAAAATGATCTAAATTATTAAGCTTTGTAAGTTGTGTTTTTAGATAGGTTATATTCTCATATGACATACATCTATTTATTTCATTAACATCTTTAAAATCCAAGCACAGCAGTTCTGTTGTCACTTCAAAGTTGCACAATATACCAAACTCATTATAAGAAACTGGTGCAAGCATAATAGATATGTTTTTATTACAGTTGACTAATCTACTCATTTTAATTGCTCTTGAAAATGAATTACGATGAATACTAGTGTAAGACTTACCAGACTACCTATTAAATTATCTAAGACGAGTGACAGTAATGCGATGCAACATCGAAAATATTCCTTCATGTACATCATAAAGTACACCGTCATTGTCACAATAACTTAATCTATGGGTATATATAGCTCACAGTCAAATATTCAAATCCTCACTAGGGAACCGTATCCTCTTCACTCTATAAAATCCATAAAACGCCAAAACCAGTAAGAAAAGAATGCTATAAATATAATATAACCCGCATTCACGTAGATGTTCATACCCTTTATAGCGTCTAAAGTCCCTTGATATGTGATTACCTCCTTAATGCCAGCTTCGACATCTTCCACATTAAGACTTACCATCTGTCTAATTCCATTATGAAACCCTAGAAAATCTTTCTGTATATACCACCCTATAACGGCTTTTTTACCTTCAATCGGTTCTAAATATTTTTTGCCAAAACAAGAGGAGTCAGTATCAAAAGCTGAATAGCTGCACCCATATACTTCTTTACGGTTAAGATTACTGAGATCTAACAACATAAAAATGTGATTTCCCTCACCTACGTCCAAACTGCCTACAATACCTTCACTATAATTAAGCTCAGACTCTAAAGGGAAGTCTCTACCTTGCCAACTCAGTATTGCCCAGGCTATTAGCCCTATCCAAGTTAATAGAAGAATGACTATTTGAGCTTTTCTAGTTAATGTTAATACTTTGAATTGTTTCAGTCGTTTTGTTAAGTGTCTCACTTAGTACCAAGCCCTTTTACCAAATCGGCCATTAAATCCTTATCCGTTTGTCTGCTCAAAAAATCCAACAGATTATCGGCTGTATATTCCCTTAAACCGTCTACTGAATCCTTCTCTAAAGCATCTACAAGAAAAGCACCCAGTAGTATTTTTTGTCGTGTCAGCTTCTTATCTAATTTCTGTTTTTCTTCTAAATCACCACTATCCAGCAAGCTCATATTTTCCCTTAAACTAGCAAATCTATTTATTCCGATAACAAGGCTCATTTTAAAAGAGTTTAATGTAAGAAACTTAACTCAAAATAGATAGCTTTTCATCTGTAATCAGCATCATATGCACAAAAAAACGTAGTAGGGGCGAGTATTGCCATTTGTTCGTTTGCTCTCTATGGTCTTGATTAGCAATACCGATATGGAGAGCGTTTTTCGAATCATTAGATTGTTGTTTAATGTCTTGATAGTTAGTAGATGACATGGTTTTCATCAATAAAGCTTCATTGCTACTCACCAGCCAACGTTTCAAAGGCAGCAGTTTCTTAGCAATATCAATGAAACGTTGCAACTCTTTCTCATCTTCTTTTCCAAATGGTAGGTATGCTCTGCTACTAGACAGTTTTTCACGACATATCTCAATAAACCAAGTCCAGTCAGTCCCTGACTTTTCTCGTAGACGGTAAGCATTACTTAACAAAAGCGATAGCAATCTTAAGTCACTTTGGTATTGAATGTTCAGTGGACTCAGTACAGGGGTATTTGAATCTGATAGCTTAACAAAGCGAGGTTTGCCGCGTTTGGTAGTGATGTCGATAATCTCGCTGGCACGTTCTATTAGAACCTTTGCATCGTGAATAGAAATATTTGCTAACTGGGCTGCCTTACTTAATGGCATCTCTTTATCATAGGTCTGTAGTAGCAGTTGAACTCGGTTTAGACCATAACGACCAAACAATTCATCAGCGGCTAGCGTATTGGTACTCAAGAGAAATTGCTTATCACAGTTCTCTATCGTAAATTTAGGTGACTTGCGTTTGCCTTCTATAATATTTTTAAATAAAAGTGTACGGATACTAGGTATGCTGACGCTACTATTACGAACAGTCGCATTATTTTCCTTAAGCTTTTTGTTCGTAAAACCTGTTACGTTATACAGCGTCCGCTCTGGCAATGTTATATCTGCTTTACTAAGCGCATAGGTCGCCATCAGTGTGGCAAAGTGGTTGTAATACTCAAAGCTCCGCTCAGGCGATAAGTGCCCCATAATACCTGATAGAGCGTACCAGCGATCTTGTCCCTTTGTATGCTCCCCGAGTAGGCCTTCTTTTATACGCAGTACGTCGCTTTTGTCATAATCGGTGAGTGCTTCTACGAGATCTGAATGGCCTACTAGCGCTAAAGATAGGTTGCTTACTGCCGTATGCCTAAACCCATGAAAGGTATGCTCTGCTACATTATCATCTACCGAAATGTCTTTTAAGACTCGTTTGAGTAACTGTAAAGGGACATGGTCATCAATAGGGCGCTGATCCGATGATAAGGTAAAGATAAATTTGTTTGAACTGTCGCCAATATTACTCTGCACAAAGTTAATAAAAAAATTCAGCTCATTAGGTTTGAGGAGGGCAAATAAGGGAACGCGGCGAATACTACTTTGAGTCTTGGTGGGACGATAGCTATTGGGCCTTATTACCACTGATGGTACAGCTGTTTTTAAGCCTTCGATGTCATTATACTTAAGTCCCAACAGCTCTTTTTTGCGCATGCCAGTACGATAGACTAAGATAAATAGAAGCGCGAACATCTCCTGCTCCAATATATCTACAGAAATCAGTATCTGCGTAATAATGGCTTGATACGCTTGCGGTGATATCAGCTCCGCACGTACACGCCGACCATTTTTGGACTGCTGGAAGTTCACGGAGGGAAGGTTGTATTTGCTCTTAGCAAAGTTGTGCATACTCTTTAATAAATTGGCAGAATATCCAATGTCAGTATTGTTTCGTACGACAGCTTTGTATTCTAAGATGTCTTCATAGAGCTCTTCAAACTCTTCCTCTGACCAAATATCAAACGGCTGCGCTGTTGTAAAATACAACCACTCATAGCCTATGGTTTTAATATATTTCAAAATAGTTACGTTGTTCGGTGGTGCTTCTCGGCTTAGCAAACTGAGTACCCAATCTAATAAAATCTTTTCACTTAAATCATCGTATTGCTTATAACGTTTTTGTACTCTTTCGATAAGGGTAGGCGGCTTTTTACTAGTTTTTTGCTTTTTCTGTTTTTCATTCATTTTGAAGTCTTTAGTGAGATTTACAATCAAATCAGACTTTCTAACCTCTATTTTTTTGGTGGAAATGTTAGTTTTTTCTTTTTGATTAGTAGAGTTTTTGCTGATAGACAGCGTTAAAATATGTTCTAGATCATAAGGTTCATTTGTATGCTGATATTTCTGATTCAAAAACCGATCAAAGTTCTGAGTACTCAGTCCTGCAGTGTTATGCATACCTCGCAGTACCCCAACTGAGGCATGATCAATATCAGCGTCATCGAGACCCTCCCAGTAATAACTGGCGTAACGTAAAAACCTTAGAAAGGGAAGCAAGTCAATATTTAAAGGCTTGATCAAATCAGACAAAACCATGGTCAAGTATTGTTTGATCTTATCTTCTGACAGCTTGGCAATGATATGTGTGGTCTCTGCTGGACTGCTGCTTTTATGGTAATTCATCAACCAACACTGACTGACCATATCTACAACGATTTGCTTGGTGTTATAAAGCTTGTCACTACCTTCTTCGCGCTCGTTACCAAAGCGCTTTTGCACAAAGCGCGGCGAGACCATTATCCTTTCTTTGATAAATGGCTGATACTCTTTGGCGAGCAATGAGGTAAGCCACCCTTGTAGCATTTGCACCTCATTGATACCGCCATATACAATTCCTGAGAATATCAGCCAGCCAATAATCTGATCTTGGCTATAATCGGCTGTTTGCTCCCAATTATGCTCTACTGCGCGAACAATTTTGACTAGCACCTTACCGTTTTTAACCCAGCTTTTATCAGTAATTAATGGGTTAAACTTTATAGGCTGTGGCGCGATTATCTTAGGATAGTGATGCTCAGCAAGCATATAGTGCTTATTTTGATAATCGATAAACTGACTAACGGTTTGCCATGCTTGTTTTAGTGTTTTGGTAGTTTTATAAGCTTGAGAAATTTTATTCTGAACAATCTCTTGAAACTTATCGAACCCTTCGCCCGATAAAGGCTTTAGCTTATTATTAAAATCACGCTGAAACTGACCTAGCATCTGGCTTTCTGGTAACCATAACTCATCAGCAAAACTTACAGGGTTCGGTATAGCTAAAAAGGTGCGACTATCTGGCCAAAGTACTTGTTCGTAGTGCCCGTAATATTTATTAAAAGATTGGACGAACCTAATGTTGCCAGGATGTATTTCAAGTAAGAGTTCCCACTGGGTCTGTAGATCTACTAATAGCTGTAATTCACGTTTTCTTGCAGGGTTACTATCGTTAAGTAGCGAAGGATATGGTACATAGCGCTTTTTTCTACCATCAAATTTTGCTAAGCCATCAATAATTTTTGGCAGATGAATATTATCTATTAGCATGATCTACCCCTATATGTCTTCTCTGTATACGACTGAGTTTAGAATAGCTTTTAATTTCTATAATATTTAACCCTAAATACTCAGCCATCTGCTCAAATATAGGTGCAACACGCCTGATATCTGCTTTACTGCACGATGAGAAACGTCCCAATACTTCTTGTCGAGATTTTTCATGACCAATAATAGTGTTAATGAGTGGAAGCTGAACGCCACGTTGCTCAAGCTGCGTACGTACGAAGTGCCTTGTCCAATAAGGATTGGCATCAATAATATCTTTAGTCATATGATAGGCATCACCGCGCTTAATATCTTTTAAGTGATTTATACTTACAGATAAGAGCTTTAATAGTGCTTCATCGTTACCTAAGCCAATATTCTTAATAGTTTCGCTGATTTTTTGGTTTGATGGATGTCTAGTTTTATAGTCACTCAAATAGTCTCTATATTCTATTAGAAGGCGTACAACAGTAGGGCACAATGGAATTAGTCGATCAGTTTGCACTTTTTTAACGGGTTTATCATTGATAACAAGCCAGCCCATATCGAGATCGATATCGCACATTTTTCCAAGACCGTTATTTGGTCGCACGCCGGTTAAAAGGCAAAATACAAACCATACAAAGATACTGGTTCTATTAAAGTGCTTTTCATCGTTTGAACTTTGATCGGTCCAGTACCTCATCTCATTCAAGATGTCGCAAACTGTTTCAATCTTCAGCGCAAACGCTGAGCCCACCATATATTTGTGCCAAGGGGTGATATAAGTTAAGTCAAAGTCACTATGACTATTAAATACGCTCAGTGCTGATTTATAGTGTGTAAGAACTTCCTCACTGGTATGGCTGCTATAGTACATTGCTGGAGCGTGAGGCGCGGCCGTGCGGCAAATAATATCGGCGATATGTGCATGGCAATTTGGCGTATAGCGAGAGAGTACGACGTGTAATGCCGTTTCTATTCGATTGATTGAAAGGTAAGACAGACCAAGACTACTACGTAAGTCAGCGAGATAAGCTATAAAGTCCGCTTTCACAGGCAATTTGCAAGCAATCAGGTTATCAATTAGCCATAAAGGTAGTGGGATTTTGATGTCATCAGAGTGGTTTTCGTAATCTTGCTTCGTTAATGTCTGACTAACAGAGCGTTTAGTAATACCAAGGCTGTGTTTGATGTAAGCTCTTTTATCGTAGATACCAAAAATACTAGGATGACCGATATAACCTGATATGAGTAACGATTTAACTGGGAGACCAGTCAGCATTGAGAGCAATAGAATACCAGCGCAGACTTTATTCGTTTCTGCTTCTGGTAAAGATTTGGCATCTTGGTGTAGAGCGGCAAATAACGATTGGTAACCGACAAGAGGGAGCAGTCGTGTATTAGAATTGAGCGCAAGATTGCGCTGGGACATATAGTTTTGCTGCAGTGACAAATCAATAGTTTGTAGTGGTATAGACTGTTGTATGAGAGGGTCAGGATAGTTGTCGTAGCTAATATATGGTGCTCCATTGTGATCGACATACTCTTCGAAACTCGTCGTCAACCCTTCGTGAGTTTCGGTATGGGCGTCCAAAAATTCCAGATCTACAGCAGTAGTATTATGCTCGATATCATCCGGTGTACTGCTCCAGTTGTTATCGCTATGTGTACTACCCCAGTTATGAGTCAATGTATTGGGACCAGCCAAATATATCGGAGTATCATCGGATAATTTTATAGGCTTGATACTGTTGTTTTTTGGTGGTTTTTTACGCTTAGGTTTTGCTGCCTGTAAATTGTATGCGTGCTGGTAGGCAATTGTTATCTTATCTATTTGGCCAAGCTTAGCCTTTGCTATAGATTCTTCGTTTTTTGCTTTGACTGAGTCACTTATAGGGTTGTTAGTTAATGCTTCAAGCTCAATTTTTTTCTGCTCTAATAGATTATTGAGAAGGGTAGATATGTACTCCACACTTATGGTCATCTGAGACAAGTCGGGTAGTTCACGCCAAATCCACGTTCGTCTTATAGAGCTTGAAAACTGAGCTTGTTTAAACTGCATTAATATATTATCAGTGTGCTTTTTTATACCATTCGGCATCAGCAGTACGCTGGTGTGCATTGCTATAGCTAGCCAAATCAGATTTCTTCTTAGAAAATCATGGGGGACTCTGTTTATAGGGTTCTGCATGAGAATGAGTAGCTGCATCATCAGCGGCTTTTGTGCCAGTGCTGATTTGCTAGTCTCCATATAGCGGCGAGCCACTGGTTCCTTCTGTAATATCTGTACGATACGCTCGAACAAATTTTGAACAGAGTCATCCGGATATACATAGCTATCATTTACGGCAATAACAATGGCAGATATGGCAGCTAAAGCTTCTTCTGGATATGTAAATGTCTCATCATCGTTAAGTGTATTAACAATATCTGTCATTGCTTGAGTGCTAAGACACTCTAGCTGTTTATCAATACTTTCAGTATTTTCCATCATAAAGCACTCTCAGGACGTCTATGATAGGTTTGCTCATTGATGTTTATGAGTTGACAAAATGTAGTGATGGGAAAGGTATTCTTGTTGAATAATTCTTGATTGATACTCGTAGTTAAAATCTCATTTAAGCAACTATAGATAAGTTTTATATCTAAGCTCTTTTTATACCGTGCGATGATGTCAATTAATTCATAAAAAGGTATGCCAAACACCAACTGATCTTCACTTATGCTACCTATACTCACATCTTTTCTGGCTGTCTTCTGATCTATTTTAAATGATTTTAAGAAGTAGTAGAGTTCGAAATTATTGACCATCGACCATACTGTCTTTTCTTTAATAAATAATGTAGGTCTGAAGAAGGCTCGGTTTTGCTCCATTTCTATATTATGACTACCCATTGAAGGTCGAATATGCTTAACGTAAATATCGAACAAGCTAATGATATCTGGATGTATCGTTACTGTGTTTTTCTGAAGCTTAGGTATTGATATCCTATCCATATCTTCCTCAATTATTCAGTATCTTGTAGATAACTTGTGCTTTATATATACCCATGTGCTGACCTCCACTAATACTTTACGAGGACCAAATAATAATTGAAAGCCAATTTGTGAGGTTTTAGGGCAAAGACTTAAATTAAGCGACAGCGAATGACGTCTTGCGATACTTTTAAGCTTTTATACGTAATCTACGATGGTTCTACTTGAAGTGTTTTAAAGTCTGGCTTGCAAGGGCAGGTGAGATAGCTAGAAAAATAGTTTGAGAATGACAAGTAAATAATGTACTTATTGAGGAGTAGATTCGCAGAGATAAATGGGGAATACAGGTTAGTACACAATTAAAGTTAATATAGTCAATCCTCTATAAAAGAGTTACAGCGTTAATCTCGTTTGAAATATCACATATACATCTACACTCGGTTGCCTTGTATCACTTTTAAACTAAATCAACTATAGAATCGAATTTTTCAGCAATGACATCTGCCAATCTTCTTATACCCTGCTATCATTACTTCACTATAACAACCAGCAATTTTCCAGCGCGTTAAGGAATAACCAATGCCTGCCAGTACCACTAATAATATTAGCAAAATCAATCAAGACGATATCAATAAAGCCGTATGGAATGCTTGTGACACCTTTCGCGGGGTCATCAGCGCCGATACGTATAAAGACTTTATCTTGACCATGCTGTTCCTCAAGTATTTATCAGACGTCTATCGCGATGAATACAACAAGCTGGTCGAGCAGTTTGGCGAGAACCCTGAGCTCATCCACGCCATGATGTCTAAGCAGCGTTTTGTATTGCCTGAGGGCGCAAGCTTTTGGGACTTATACGAGCAGCGTCATCAGCCGGGCAATGGTCAACGTATTGATGAGGCGCTACACGCTATCGAAGAAGCCAATGGCACTAAGCTTAAAAACGTCTTTCAAGACATAAGCTTTAACACCGATAAACTCGGTCAAGAAAAGCAAAAGAATGAGCTACTACGCCACCTACTAGAAGACTTTGGCAAAGATATCCTAAATCTAAGCGTTGAGCGTGTCGGTAGCCTCGATGTGATTGGTAATGCTTATGAGTTTTTAATCAAACATTTTGCTGCCAGTAGTGGGGCGACGGCTGGCGAGTTCTATACGCCACCCGAAGTGTCGAATTTGCTAGCGACTATCCTTGAGCCTGTCGAAGGTGATGAGATCTGTGATCCAGCCTGTGGTTCAGGGTCGCTACTCATTAAGTGCGGGGCGATGGTACGCAAAAACTCAAATTCTAAGAAGTATGCGCTATACGGTCAAGAAGCCATTGGCTCGACATGGGCACTGGCCAAGATGAATATGTTCCTACACGGTGAGGACAACCACCGTATCGAGTGGGGCGATACCATCCGTAATCCGCTGCTACTTGATAAAGACGGCAAGCACTTATTACAGTTCGATGTGGTGACGGCCAATCCGCCGTTTTCACTGGATAAATGGGGTCATGAAGATGCTAGCAGCGATCCCTATGGTCGCTTCCATCGCGGTGTACCGCCCAAGACCAAGGGCGACTATGCCTTTATCAGTCATATGATCGAAACGCTCAAACCTGCGACTGGGCGCATGGGTGTGGTCGTACCGCATGGCGTACTGTTCCGCGCGTCTAGCGAAGGTAAAATCCGTCAGCAACTCATCGAAGAAAACCTGCTCGATACGGTGATTGGCTTACCTGAAAAGCTATTTTTTGGCACGGGGATTCCAGCTGCTATTTTGCTGTTTAAGAAAAACAAAACAGATGACACGGTGTTATTTATTGATGCCAGCAATGAGTTCAAATCAGGTAAAAACCAAAACCAGCTCACCGATAGCAATATTGCTAGAGTCATTGAGACCTATAAAGCGCGAGAAAGTGTCGATAAATACGCGTATCTAGCGAGCTTTGATGAAATTAAAGAAAACGACTTTAACCTAAATATTCCGCGCTATGTCGATACCTTTGAGGAAGAGGCAGAGATTGATCTGGATGCGGTGCGGTCTGAGCGTCTTGAGTTAAAGGCTGAATTGCAGAGTTTAGAAGCTGAGATGGCAGGGTTTTTAAAGGAGTTGGGTTATGGTGCCTAATGAGATTTCTAAGCTTGAACTTATACAAGCTAGAATCAGCTTTATTCCTGAAGGATGGAAACTCGATAAAGTTGGTGAAGCCTTAAATATAAAAAACAACTTTCGTAAGCCTATAAGCCAAGAAGTACGCTCACTCATTCCTGGACCTTATCCATACTACGGACCGACTAAAATTCAAGATCATATTGCTGATTATGAACAAGATGGTATATATGCGTTGATTGGTGAGGATGGAGATCACTTCCTTAAATATGAAACAATGCGTCAAACACAGTTTATTAGTGGGAAATGTACCGTTAATAATCATGCACATATTATTGAAAGTTCAGATACGTGCGATTCCGAATGGTTCTATATATATTTTCAATATCGTAACATTACTAACTTTCTATCAAGACAAGGTGCTGGACGCTTTAAGTTAAATAAAGCTACTTTAGAAAAGCTACCTTTATTGGTTCCACCTCTCCCAGAACAACAAAAAATCGCCAAAATCCTATCCACTTGGGATAAAGCGATTAGCGCCACTGAGCGTTTGATTGAGAATAGTACCCAGCAGAAAAAAGCCTTGATGCAGCAATTGCTGACGGGTAAAAAGCGTTTGCTTGATGAGTCGGGGAAAAGGTTTGAAGGTGAGTGGGAAGAAAGAACTTTAATCGATGCTGGTATGACTGTCACTGACGGTGATCGTGGAAAGGAATATCCTAATTCTTCTGAATTCTATGACAAAGGTGACTATCTTTTCTTAAGTGCTAAAAATGTGACTAAGAAAGGGTTTTTATTCGAGGAAACTCAGTTCATTTCAAAGGAAAAGTATGAAAAGCTAGGGAAAGGCATTGTTAATAGAGGTGACGTTGTACTAACAACAAGAGGTACAGTTGGACAAACTGCCTATTACGATGACTCAGTCCAATATGACTTTCTTAGAGTAAACTCTGGAATGGTTACTTTAGGTTGTAATAACTCTGAATTAGAAAGTAACTTCTTTTACGCATTGACAAACTCATCACTGTTTACGAGACAAGTTGATTCATTGACATTTGGTTCCGCACAGCCTCAGTTAACTATCAAGATTATAAAATCATTAAAAGTACCCATTCCATCTATTCCAGAACAACAAAAAATCGCCACCGTGTTAACCAATGCCGATAAAGAGATTGAGTTGCTTGAGCAGCAATTGGCTGATTTGCAGCAAGAGAAAAAGGCGCTGATGCAGGTGTTGTTGACGGGTAAGAAGCGGGTGGTGGTTGATAGAAGTATATAGAATTTATTCATGAACTATTTTTATGTAAAAACCTCAACTAATTGATATTAGGTGAGGTTTTAAGTAACACTAGAAATGTTTTCATTCACTATATTATTTCATGATTACGTTGTTAACGTTGTGTTTATTTCTTTCTGAATTGCTTTAGCCAATAACCCTGAACGTGTTTCATGATTTTTTTCTGCATAGTCATCCACTTTTCTTAATAAATAATCAGGCCAGCTTACATTAAAGCGCACTTGCTTAGTGGAAAGCTTAGTATCATCAATACTAATTATTGCCCAAGCCAAGGCATCACTATAGTCTGGTTCGTTTTTTAAACTTTCAATCTCACTTGTATTGAAATCAAAACTCATACCTTCTTCTATCATGAATTCGATATGCTCGAAAATTAAATCTTCAGCATCTTCAATAGTCTTTGCTATGGTATCTCCAAGCGGGAAACAGCCATCGACATCTGGCACAATAGCTGCATAGTTTTCCATATCTTCATCTTTAAAGATGGCAATAGGATAATGAAGCATATTAACACCTCTCTTTTAGTTAACTTCCTTAATTTGAATTAAAATTTTCTATCTATACTTATAGATAATTACTCCTTTGGAATTTGAGAAAAACCAACCTCCAAATGGAGATTGGTAAACGCTCAAAGTTTCAAGCCGGAAATCCGTCTAGCTTTAGTCAATTGGAGTCGAGACACATCTTTTTCAGGGTGACTAATTGAAATTATTTTATCAATGCCCTCCTTCTTTAAAATATGATGACTTGTACCCTTTTTCCTAATAACTTTCCAACCATCTTCCTCAAGTAGTTTAATGAGTGTCGAACTTTTCATAAGTCCTCCGAGAAATTAACTCAATAAGCCAACTTGACTTGTGTGTATTATTACACACAAATACTGATTTGGCAATGATTATGTGTGTAATAATACACACGGATGATTTTTGGATTCTTTAGCTTTTTTAAGTGTAATTATGTTCTGATTGTAGCTAATGACCAGCAGGATTTTTATGTCCAACATAACCGCCACGCTTAGTGCCCTTTGAATCACGCGCAACCTTGGCGGTTTTTTGTTGTCTTTTTTAAGGCGTTTTTAGTAGCGATTTGGGCTACAATCGATAAAACCAAACAAACGCTATGTATAAGGCGGCAGACATGACCGATTTAAACCTCAGCATCAACTTCGCCGAAGAATTCAGCTCAAAAATCCCTGCTTTAACCTTGCTCACCACACTAGGCTATGAGTTTATTCCGCCGAGCCAATGCATCGCCATGCGCTCAAAAGCTGCTTTAAATAAGGCTACTGACCAAGTCGTATTACTACCTATTATGCGTGCATTTTTAGCTAAGCAAACTTTTGTGTTTGAGGGCAAGCTACATCCTTTATCAGACAGCGCCATTGATAAGATTATGCATGAGCTAAACCCTGCCATGAACTTAGGCTTACAGGCAGCAAACGAGGCGCTATATAACGCTATGCTTTATGGCGTGACGGTGACTGAGTTTATCGATGGTAAAAAAACCTCACAGACTATCGCTCTGATAGATTGGAATCATATCGATAATAATAGCTTTCACGTTACCGAAGAGCTGGTAGTACTCAATAGCGAGGGCACGAGTAGCCGTAGACCTGATGTCGTCTGCTTTGTGAATGGTTTACCGCTGGCAGTGATTGAAGCCAAACGTCCTGACTCGAGTAGAGAGTGGCAATCGACCAATGCCGAAGCAGTATCCCAGCATATTCGCAATCAACATCAAAAAGAAATCTCGCATCTATTTGCCTATAGCCAGTTATTACTAGCGGTTAATGGTAATGATGGTCTGTATGCCACTTGCGGTACGCCTGAGAAATTTTGGGCGAAGTGGGTCGAAGAAGAGATCTCTGAGCCTGAGTTTGCCCGTCTAAAAAATCAAGCGCTCAGTCCTGAGCAGGTTGAGAGTCTGTTTGCCCATCGTCCTGCCTTTATTAAAGATGAATATCAGTCATTGATTGATGGCGGTGATCTAGTCGTTACCGACCAAGACCGCCTTATCATTAGCTTATTACAGCCTGAGCGTCTGCTTGAGATGACGCGCATGTTTACCTTGTTTGACAAAAAGGCTGGCAAAATTGTTGCCCGTTATCAGCAAGTCTTTGGCATCAAAGCATTGATTGAGCGTATCAGCACTTTTGACGGCTCTGATGGTAAGTCGGGTAGTCGGCAAGGTGGTGTCATTTGGCATACCACAGGTAGCGGCAAGTCTTTTACGATGGTGTTTTTCTCTAAGGCGCTTATTTGGTTAGAGGAGCTCGCGAAGTGCCGAGTCATTATCGTTACCGACCGTGTTGATCTTGAAACTCAGCTTAGTAAAACCTTTGCTTCTGGTGGTGTGCTTAGTGATCGCGACAAAACGGATGCGATGGCAACTTCTGGTCGCCGTCTCGCGCAGCAAATCGGTCATGGTAATGAACGTGTTATCTTCTCCATTATTAATAAGTTTGGTTCAGCCGTTAAATATGATGAGTGCTATAACGACAGCCCCAATATCATCGTCATGGTCGATGAAGGTCACCGTAGCCAAAACGGTGAGAACAATATTCGCATGGCACAAGCCCTGCCAAATGCTGCCTTTATCGCCTTTACGGGTACGCCATTGCTAAAAGATGATAAGACTGAGAATAAATTCGGTAGCATCATTCACTCCTACACCATGCAGCAAGCGGTAAAAGACAAAACCGTCACCCCACTCTTATACGAAGAGCGTATCCCTGAGCTGAATACCAATGACCAAGCCATCGATGCTTGGTTTGACCGTATTACTCAAAAGCTTACCGATGATCAAAAGACTGATCTCAAGCGTAAGTTCTCACAAAAAGGTCAAATCTATCAGGTTGAAGGTCGTATTGAGCTGATCGCTCATGACATCTCTGATCACTTCCAAAACTTTAAACAGCAGCACCTTAAAGGTCAACTGGCCTGTGACTCTAAAGCCTCAGCTATCCGCTATAAGATGGCCTTAGACAAGATTGGCAAAGTGACCTCAGTGGTTGCCATGTCATCACCTGATACCCGTGAGGGGCATGACACTGTTGATGGTGAATCAAAAGACATCGTACAAAACTGGTGGCAAGATAATGTCGCCAAAGAGTATGGCGGTGACGAAAAAGTCTATACCAAAGCCATCATAGAAGCTTTTAGTCAGGATGATGGTCCTGACATTATGATCGTTGTCGATAAGCTACTAACGGGCTTTGATGAGCCAAAAAACACCGTACTGTATATCGATAAATCGCTAAAGCAGCATAACTTGATTCAGGCGATTGCGCGGGTGAACCGCTTGCATGAGAAGAAACGCTTTGGTTATCTGATTGATTATCGTGGCATCTTAAAAGAGCTGGATATCACCATTGAGAAATACCAAGACTTAGCAGAACGTACGCAAGGAGGCTTTGATATTGAAGACCTCAAAGGTCTGTATAACGCAATGGATACCGAGTATAAGCAGTTACCCAGACTGCATAGCGAGCTGTGGGCAATATTCTCATCAGTGAAAAACAAGCAAGACGGACAAGCGCTAAGACAAGTGCTAGCACCTAAGATGCAGGAAATAGAGGGCAGAGTAGTCGATACCAAGCTCAAAGAACGTGATGATTTCTATGCGGCTTTAACGGCATTTTCTAACGCTATGAAAATTGCGCTGCAATCAGCGTCTTTCTTTGAAGACAAATCCTTCGATAGCAAGCGTGATTGCTACAAAGCCGATCTAAAAGCCTTTATCAATCTACGTAAACAAGTGCGTGAAGACGCTGATGAAACTATCGATTACGATGAGTATGAAGCAGATATTCGTAGCTTACTTGATAAGCATATCGCTGGACTTGAAGTTCGTGAGGCAAAAGGTGCTTACTTGGTTGGCAACCTAGGTAAGGATATTAAGCCTGAAGAATTAAGCGATGATGAAGCACGCAACCAAACTGATAAAATCACTGGTCGGGTGACCAAGATGATTGAGCAGGATTTGGCTGATGATCCTTATGCTCAAGAGTATTTTTCTAAATTGCTCAAGCAAGCGATTGCTGATGCTAAAGCCATGTTCGATGCGCCAGTGAAGCAGTACATGATGTTTGCTGACTTTGAGCAAGCTGTCAAAGACCGTGATGTCGCCGATGTACCAAATGAGTTTATCGATAATAGCGGCAAACTAAACAAACATGCTCAGGCTTATTTTGGTTTATTTAAGTACTTATTTGATATTGATTTCTTGGTAGATAAAGATTTAGATAACGACAAGCTAGTCGCTTACGCCTTTGAGATTGATAAGATCGTTAAAACAGCAGTGGCTGAGTATTCTATTAATCCAGCAGAGATTGAAAATGCTATTAGTGTCAAATTGCTGCCAATGTTATTTATGGATTTGGGTATCGATAAAGCGCAACAGCTCATCGAGGAAGTGCTAAAGATTACCCGTCTTGGACTTTCAAGAGATAAGTAGCCTAAGAGCAGCAAGAGGGTAGTAGGTAATGACTGAGAATGGTGTGTTTTATTATGGTCAAGATAAGATTGATTATGAAGTCGTGCGTAAAGAAGCAACTTATAAAGAAAAGATAAATAAGCCTGAAAGCGATAAGCTGATTGCTAAAAAGACCAAGCCTCGAAAAGTGGTTATCAAAGTACATCCTGATCAGCGTGTGGTTGCCACCGCACCTAACGATGCTACCGATGAGGTGATACACGATGCACTCATGAAACGTGCTCGCTGGATATGGCAAAGCCTACATGATTTTGCAAAACAGCAAGATCATGTATTGCCCAAGCGTTATGTCAGCGGCGAAACCCAGTTTTATCTAGGTCGTCGTTACGTATTAAAAGTGATAACCAATATAGAAACTAGCAATGTGACAAACAGCAGGGTGAAGCTTAGTCGCGGTAAGTTGAATGTAGAGTTGTCTCAAAGTGATTCTGAATTAAATATTGAAGAACGAACTGCTATCGTCAAAAGCCTAATTGATGAGTGGTATAAAACTAAAGCCAAGCTTATCTTTATAGAACGCTTGGAGGTGGTATTACCTAAAGCGCCATGGGTAACTGATACACCAGCTTTCAGACTGTTAGTTATGAAGAAGCAGTGGGGCAGTTGTTCAGTGAAAGGTAATTTAATCCTCAATCCGCACTTAGTAAAAGCACCAAAGGAATGCATTGATTATGTAATATTGCATGAGCTATGTCATATAGCTGAGCATAATCATAGCGAGCATTTCTGGCGGTTACTAATGCAAGTAATGCCGAACTGGAAAGAGATAAAGGCTAGACTTGATGGTATGGCTGAGCTTTATTTGAATGAGTGAGTCATAACACCTTTATCGTAATTAGCATAAAAGCCACCTTCAAAAAGTAGCTAGCTATCAACTAAAATAACCCACCTGATGCGGGTTATTTTAAGTTCAGTTCTGAGAAAATTTTTAACTATGGCATACCTGCATGCCCCACTTTCACTTGCACAGCTAACATACGTCCTTTGGTTTCTACCTTGCGAGAGGCCTCATCCCAGTCTGGCGCCGCGCACATAAATAATGTCTTACCATCATGTCCACCAAGAGTAACCGCAAAGATACCATCAGGTGCAGTATCGATAGTTTCTAAAATTTCACCACCCTCTGCTATGCGTACCGCTCGCTGGTTTATGGTATCTGCGATCCACACAGCACCCTCGGCATCCAAAGCCAAACCATCAGGTAATATGCTGGCATTTTCTATACGTAGACCCAGATTTGGCTCATCACCTAATTCTCCAAAATTAGCAAAATCACGCTTGTCTCCGAGGCTACCATCTTCTTTGATATCAAACTGCGTAACTTTGTTCCCAAATAGCTCGTTAACGATCAATGTTTTCTGGTCTGCAGAGATAACCATACCATTTGGAAATGCTAATCCTTCAGCAACAACCTGTGAGCTGCCATCAGGCTTAACCAATACAAGCCCTGTGTTTTCATGGTCAGCGCCACCCATCAAATCAAAACCAAAGTTGCCGACATAAGCATTACCATTGACTGAAACCACCATGTCATTGGCATGACCACCGCAATGCTCCCAGATATCAGCGTGAACGACCAAGTTACCATCATTTTCTAGTCGCAAGACTTTGCGGTCTTTCATCGATACAACCAGCAGACGCCCATCAGGCAACCATCCTAAACCGGAAGGTTGATGTTCAACATGGATGATTTTCTCCGCTATTCCTTCATCGTTGACCCGATAAACGCCTTGAGTATAGAAATCGACAAACCATAGCGCATTTTGATACCAGCGAGGCCCTTCTAGATAGTGAAAGCCATCAACGGCAACTTCTAATTCATATTTCGACATAACCATCTTCCTTGATTGATAGACAAAATTATTTAAAAAGTATTTCTTATCAGGCTATTTCTTCATATATTGCAGTGACTTCCTCTAAATTCATATCTTTGGGATTGGTGGCAATTAGTCGCGCATAGGTATTGATAACTATGTCGGCTAGAGCAGGAATATCGTTCTTTGTAATACCTAGTTCACTTAAACGGTATTTGAGACCACTGTTTTCCAAAAACATTTTTAGTTTACTAATAAATGAAGTCGCTGCGTCTAAATCTGTCATTCCAGCTGTTTGAGTAGGCATGACAGCACGAGCAAGCTCTGCGTATAGAGGAGCAGCTTCTGATAAGTTAAATGTAAAAACACCGCACATGACGAGTGCATTAGCATGTCCATGTGGAATGTGGAAGTTAATACTAAGGGGATAGGAGAGTCCATGAACGGCGGCTACAGAGGCATTGACGAAGGCTATGCCTGCCAGTGTGGAACCTAACAGCATATCGGCACGAGCATCAATATCGTCACCTTGGTTTAACACTTTTTCAAAATTATTCCAAAGCATCTGTAAGCCTTTTAGGGCTAGTGCATCTGAAATAGGATTCTTTTTGGTACGACTCGTATAGGCCTCAATACAATGCACCATGGCATCAAGCGCAGTTGCTGCAGTGATATGACGAGGTAATCTTAGTGTCAGTGTTGCATCTAAAATGGCGACATCAGGTAGAATTTTAGGAGTATAAATAGCCTTTTTACTGCCATCCTTTGCGGTAATTACGGAGACAAAAGTGGACTCTGCACCTGTACCTGCAGTAGTCGGTATTGCAAACAGTGGTAGTTTTTTGAAACCGCTAATATCTTTATCCAAAATATCATTAACGGACTGAAAGTCGTTCGGATATAGGGCGACAATCTTTGCTGTATCAATAGAGCTGCCGCCTCCTAAGCCAATGATCAAGTCACATTGATTGTCTCTTGCAAGTCCAATAGCGCTTTCAACAATTGCAATAGGTGGGTCAGCAACGACATTGTCGAATACAACGACACTAACGTCTGCTTCCTGTAAGGCTTGCTGAGCAATATCGACATAGCCTAGTTCGGAGATGCCAGCATCTGTAATAATGATGGCTGATGTTGCAGAATACTGTTTTGCTAAGACCCCTAGCTTTTGGCGCATGCTGTCAGCTTCGCTGACAATATGACCGTTAGTATAAAATTCAATCCCTGTCATTCTGTTCTTCCTTGTATATATACTCACTTGTTGAGATCAAACGATGCAAAAATAAGAGTGCTTTTATATCGATTAGACTCTTATAAGGCGTCAATGCTTTTCAAGAGTATTAGGTAACTACTTATCTTATTAACATGTTTACTTTCAATACATTTCTACAAAATCATTGCGGACGGTGAGCTGCAAAAAAACGTATTAAAAGATTCTAGGTACCAGAAAAGTAAGCAATATCTGAATTTATTAGCATGCTTAACTAGCCGATGTTTGTAAAGTATTACATTATCATAAACATTAGAGAATAGTCATTAAATGATTTGACAGCTATCACTTTAGTTGCTAATTTCAGATGAGTGTTCAGTTGTACGTTAAGTATATATTGACCTAATTATTTATAACCACTACTAATGGTGTATTTAACTTACCTGTCAAATACTATAAAAACATAAGTTAAATTAATGAACTTATGACTACTATCAAAAGGAATTGATAATGAAATTAGCACCCATTTTTCCGATAAGTGTGCTAGCCGCGATGAGCCTTTTAGGTTGTTCAAACCAATCTAGTAATGGTACGACTTCTTCAGAAGAGACCACTGTTTTACGTTTCTCACATTTCTATCCTGCAACATCTGATATTAATAAAGAGATTTTTGAACCTTGGGCAAAAAAAATCGAATCTGATTCGGGCGGGCGTCTTAAAGTTGAGGTATATCCTTCGGCCACTATTAGTAAAGCGGATACAGCTTATGAGTCTGCTGTAAAAGGAACCATTGATATTGGCTCTCAAGTCCAAGGTTATACGAGTGGCCGATTCCCACTATCTCAGATTGCAGAGCTTCCAGGATTATCTAACTCATCAACACAAACAGGCTGTATGCTGCAAACCTTGTATGACAATGGTACGATTGCTGACGAGTATAAAGATTCTCACTTGCTCTTTATGTTTGCCACAGGACCTGGAACCTTGCACAGTACTAATAAATTGATCAGAACTCCTGAGGATATGAGAGGTATGCGTATTCGTAGGCCTTCAGCAGTTGCAGGTGACATCATCGAAAGTATGGGAGCTTCTCCTGTGGGGCTACCTGCCAATGATATATATACTTCTTTACAGCGTGGTGTCGTTGATGGATTAAGCTTTCCGTGGGAAGCTATGGAGACTTTCAAACTAAATGAGTTGACGAAGTATCATACCAATATGCCATTTTATAGTTCTGCTTTAATGGTAACTATGAATAAAGCTAAGTATGAAGGTCTGCCAGAGGACTTGAAACAAGTTATTGATGACAATTCAGGTATGGCGCTTAGCAAGAAAGTAGGGGCTATGTGGGATAAGACTTATTCAACGCAGTTACAAGCAGCTATCGACCAAGGAGACGAAGTTGTCGATATCTTAGACCCACTCAATAATTCAGACTGGAAAGGCCCACTTGAAAAAGGTACAAAGAAATATCTTGATGATGTAGAGTCCTTAGGACTAGATGCTTACGGGGTCTATGATAAGGCTAAAGAAGCTAGTGTAGTCTGTAAAGTGTAATCTCATAAAAGTTTTAACTAAAATATAGTTGAACTGACTAAATTGAAAAAGCCCCAACTTTAAGCTGAGGCTTTTTTTGTTTTTTTTTGATTCTAACTATTTCAAGATTTACCTACCTAGGACAAACTGTCCACCAGAAAAGCTAATACACCCCTCACAAAACCAAGAGTTCAATCTCCTTGCATGAGGAATATCTGCTGGGACATCTAATGGATAGGGACGACCACAGTACTCACAGTGTACGTCATCTAAATAAACCTGACATTTTGCAAGTGTAGCAAATAAAACATCAGTCTCCGTGTTGTGTTCATAACAAAGCAGTTCTAAATGCGCTATATAATCACTGGGCGACACATAGGACCAATACTCATGACACAAACGCTTCGCTGTATCATCAAAAGCTGAATCAAAGACGAAGTTCATGCTCATAACATTCTCCTTAGTATCCATAGCCAGTTTGTGGTAGTAGCTCGTAGAGCTCACTCTGTAGCTGACTACACATATCATCAACGACATAGTCAGGATTGGCCTCTAAGCGTATTTGAACCCATATGCGCAGCGCCGTATGATTATCAAAGCAACTATCAATACTTAGGAACCTAGCCAAATCAGTACCTGACTGAATACAGAGCTCACAAATGAGGTAGTTAGCAATATTATCTGCGCCATTACTGACATAGCCACTAGGTTTAAACGTCGCATGCAATTTATCGTAATCAATCATTTTCATTGTGAGGCCCCTTATCGGTAGATACCTGAGCAATCTGACTGCGATTGACCAATGCTTCAAATGCACTACCATCCTGCCGAGTCATATTCGGTACGTAACGGCTATATGTGTTGAATTGTAGTGGCATAATAAACTTGGACAGTGCATAAGAGGTTTATACTACCCTAAAAAAGGAAACTAGTATGACCAACAAACGCAACCAATATACCCGAGAATTCAAACTTGAAGCCATCAGCTTAGTC
>NZ_CAJHBO010000029.1 GCF_904846645.1 Psychrobacter sp. Pi2-1 | reverse complement strand
TCCAAAAAGTGGTCGATGCCAATCCGTAACTGGACGTCTGCTCTGAATCGTTTTATGATTATGTTTGATGACCGTATCAGTAAGCATTTAATCTAAATGGCAGTTACACAGAATTCGGGATGGTCTCTAGCGTTCATATATTCTCTAGTATTAGATGCAATCTGTACTATGTCACATTTGCTAAAGGCTCAACTTGAATAGTCTCTAGCACTTCTTCTTTGCTAGGCTGTTTTCTGTATAAGGGAAAAAAGTCTGAGAGCAGATCACTTTCCGTGAACCAGATATCCGCCACTAACTCTGTATATTTCACTACATTAACGACGAGTCTATAAGTCTTGAATAGTAACTCTTGCGAGCTAAAGCCTTTTTTATACTCATATAAAGAATCTAAATTGGAACCAACGCCGCCACCAAGATGTAGCACTTCATAACGGTTCTCTCGTCCCCAATTGCGAGCGACATGAGTGATAAGTTTAGAAGGTTGTAGATGCGTATAGGCGTTCAGCGTACCGCCAAGATGAAACTGCATAATGCCTGACTCTTGGCAGAGCGTATATATAGAAGACCCAATTGCTTTATCGTCTTGATAGGCGGTTATCAACAATATTTTTTCTTGAAGGTTTTCAAGCAAATTAAAGAAATAATCATCATCGAAGAAGTAGTAATCACTGGCCTTGACGTGTCGCATTGTCTCTTTATAAATGTCTGAAAACACCATCGCATTCTGCCGAGTTAAGAATTCTGTTTTTGTCACGACATCCATTTTTATGGCTTTTTTGATACCGCGGCGATGTCGATTTTGTGTCTCGCTCCAATGCTCTTCTTCAGACTTACTCAAATCAGACATCAAGGTCAGCCCGTGAGTCAGTGCTTTGCCAACTGTGGGTATCCATTCTTTATTAATAATCGGATGCAACCGCATAAACAAAGACACGCAGCCTCTCTCGCAAAGAAAAGCCCTTATCTCATCTAGTACGATGTCTAACTCGGCATCAGTGAGGGTTTTGTCCATCAACGGGCCACCGTAACCATAAGTGGAAGTAGCATCCCAATGCTCTGAGTCAATGTCTCTAATTATAATGGGTAACAATACTTCTTTATCTTTATAGCGAGCGATGATTCCTTGAGGTTTGCCCTTGTCGATGACAGCTGAGGCCGCAATCCAACCAGATAAGTGATATATATCAAAATGATGATTTGATACCTTCTTATCCCACTCAGCATCTATCGCTATGTAATCAACTTGTACTGTATCCACGTTGCTGCTCCCTCAGTGTTGCGTTATATATTCGTAAATCCGTATATATGAATATAACAACAAAGTACGAAGCCTTCAAGTACATAAAAACCTTTTATGTAAAATAA
Organism: Psychrobacter sp. Pi2-1; assembly: GCF_904846645.1. GTDB lineage: Bacteria > Pseudomonadota > Gammaproteobacteria > Pseudomonadales > Moraxellaceae > Psychrobacter. Next base: position 28,801 of record NZ_CAJHBO010000029.1, on the reverse strand, counting down.
TGAATATATATGATTAGAGCGTAGAAGAATTTATAGGAAATAAAAAAGCAACCTGCCTCTATAAGTGAGGGTAGGCTGCTTTTCTCATTTTTTTCAAAAGCCGTTAGAGAGCTATAAGCTTACAGTTATTTCTTTTCTACTAGCTCGCCATCGATTTGGATAGGGACATTGGTCGTGATACCGTCAGCGTAAGCGGTCATACCATAAGCGGCGCGATCAAGTGTACCAGTAGCGCGGAAACCAACGACTGGCTCTTTGGTAAGAGGGCTATTAGCGATTTTGTTTAACGTGACATCTAGGGTTAGTGGTTTGGTTTGACCAAGTAAAGTAAAGTCACCCGTTACTTTAGCCTGCTGCGGATTAATGAATTTGACCTGAATAGATTTGAAAGTCATGTTTGGATACTTTGCTACATTAAAAAACTCATCTGTCTTTAAATGCTTGTCACGAGCATCCCAATTGGTGTCGATACTATCAGTCGCAATGGTAAAGTCCATGCTGGTTTTATCAGGAGCTTTAATATCGTAATTCACCATACCTTTGACATCATTGAAGTGGCCCATGGTGGTTGAAAACCCCAAGTGACTGACAGAAAATCCAACACGAGTATGGGAGTCATCTAGCTGCCATTGAGTCGGTAGGGCAGCGCTTGCCATGGTAGTAACTGCTAATGCTGAGCCAATAAATAGTGCTTTGGTGGCCGTGCTTATTTTAGTATTTATCATTAAATATTCCTTATTTAATTCAGTTAAGTTACGAGTGATTGAGAAGTAAATTAGTTGCTGGTAGCGATGTTCAAATGGAGTTTGTATCGCGTAGCTGTACCCTTTAAGTATACTATGTATAATTAAGAGCTAAGGTTGTATTTGGTTAGATTATCTACAATAGTAGATATCATTGATTAATTTAACTAACTTTATTACTGTACTAAAATCAATCGCCTATCTCAACACTCTCGAGCTTTCAGTGACAACTTATCACATATCTCTATCACAACTGCTCCTTGCGTCTTACGTCAAAAACCGTTAAAATCGCGGTTTAATTTTCCCGCTGGGGAAAGGCTAAGCGAACAGAAGGGTGGTGTTGGGTGCTGGAATAAGCCAGTGACGCAGTTGCCATACTTGTAATGTCCTTAGTGCCTCAGTTACGTATGTCATCATTTGTTTGATACATCATCGCTGATGCTGTATTTAGACGTTGTACATACATCGGACCTAGAGAGTATATTATGCGTAAAGATATCCATCCTAATTACCAAGAAGTTTTATTCCACGACACTAACGCTGACGTGTTCTTTTTGACTCGCTCAACTGCTAAGACTAAAGCGACTCGTGAATACGAAGGTAAAGAATACCCATACTACCCACTTGATATCTCAAGTGCGTCGCATCCATTCTATACTGGTGAGCAACGTAAAACTTCTACTGAAGGTCGTGTTGCAAGCTTCAACAAACGCTTTGGCGCATTTGGTGGCCGTAGCAAGAAAGCTGCAGACGCTGCTGAATAATTTACACTTATGGTGTAAATATATTTCGCTAAGCAATAAAAAACCGCTGATTATTCAGCGGTTTTTTTTGGTTTAATTTTCTATTGTCTAAAAATAAAGCTAACAGGCTGTTTAGCGCTCAAACTCAGTGGTAGATGAGTCTAATAACTGAATAGAATCTAATAATTGGATAATAGTCTCTACTATCTGCTGTGCCCAATAGCCGTACATCAGACTGCTAGGATGAAATCCATCACTGGCAAACATCACATTGATATCTATAGCCGAACCATTTGCATGCTCTTCTAGCATCCTTGTAAAGTCGGTTGCCATATAAGTGACACTAGCATGAGCCGCACAGACCTGCTGTAATATCCCATCAAGTATCGATGCTTTTGCGCCCACAAAGTTATTGAGCGGGGCAGGGATTGCAGGCATTTGCGCCATCGGCGGCAAACTTAAAAAAACCAATTCTCGTACGCCAAATTTGCGCTGTGCGATATTGATAATGTCTTCAATTTGCTGTTGCCATTTATGTACAGAGACATTGGACGTCGTGTCATTAACCCCTACGCTTAGCAACATCACATCAATAGGCTGCTCAGGAGCCGGTAGGACATATAACCTGCGTAGAATATCAAAGCTGGTATGACCTGTTGTCGCTTGCAACGACCAATTGAGTCGAGCAAAATTTGATTGGATAGCCTTGTTCTGTTCCAGTATCGGGATGAGCTTACCGACCAACGCTTCTTGCTGCGTTTGGCTACCCACACCTGCTGCTGCCGAATCACCGACGACCATAAGGTTAAAGGTTTTAGCGTCTTGCGTTGATACCTCATTATTCGCTTGAGGCAGGTCAATCACGCCGTGCCTTTCGCCATGTGGTTCAGGCAAGCGGACTGTATCACGCTTGATTTTGCGGCCTTGATAGAGGTAGACAGGGGCAAGTAAAACGTCCTTTGCGACTGATGTCAGCTTACTAGTATCTACCATCCTGCACGTTCCCTGATAGTCGTAAGACTGTCTTCAATTAACAATTTACCATCGACGTAGACATCACGTAATAGATTGTCAGTTGGGTCGCTCATCTCATTTTCTTTTATGGTTGTTAGCTGGCCGCTATCGGATTTTACCAGTGCCAATCGTCCTTTTTTCGAGCGTTTTGAGCGGCTGGTGACGGGATCTTTGTAAATATCCTTCCATGCGCCATCGATAGAGATAGCGCTAGATTTCATTGCCCAACTCATGGTGTCGCGGTTGACTTGCTGCAATAGACCACCGCCCATACCAAATGTCACGTTTTCTATGCTAAAGCCTGCTTTGATGACCACATCAATAATTTTACTTAAGCTTTGCGAGCTGATGCCATCACCTTGGATGATGCGTACGTAGTCGGGTAGCACTTTATAGCCTTTACTGTTTACGGTCGTACCGAACTTCACCGCCAAGCGCTCTAACGCTTCACGGACGACTTTGGTAGGTTCGCCGCTGTCTGGACGAATGACCAAAGTGCCGCCCATATTTTTAACTTCATCTTTTAAGGCGTCGCCCCAGATATTGTCGATGGCATTCCATAAATCATAACTATCTGAAACGACCGAAAAGGCTTTGTCTTCGCCGCCAAACTGCTCAATCATATTATGAAAAGCAGCAGTCTCGCTATCACGTCCCCAAGCTGTCATCGTACTGTGCTCGGCCGCTGGAATAGAGAATGCAGGCATATCATCACCCATCTGATACCAGCGACTAGCAGCGATAAGCGCTGTCATCGAGTCAGTACCAGCAAAGTTGACCAAATGCGCTAAGCTACCCAGTGCAACCGTTTCTTGGCTCGATGCCCCGCGCGCGCCGAAGTCATGCAAGCGAAAAGGCAGGGACTCTGTATTGTCCGCTGATTTCTCTAATGCTTGACGGATAATGTCTTTGCAATAGTGAGAGACACTAGCGACCGTGGATGGATACCAAATCGCACGCAATAGCGCTGTTTCGATATAGCTGGGTAGCCAGTAAAACTCAGGATCAGTATTGATTACTTGGCAGACTACATTGGACACAGGCACGATGCTGCCTTCGGGTACGGCTTGGATACGCAGTGGCAAATAGCCGTCGTGTTTTTCGATCAAATGTTCCCAACCAGCACGATTGAAGGTTAGGCCATGCGCTTGAATAACCTTTTCGGCTTCATCGATATCTTGATGAGTAATAGGGGTGCTTAAGTACTCTTTGATAAAGGCTTGTAAGCCAAAGAACACCACATCGTAATCGCCTTTGCGCGCTTCAATGTAGCTTGATAGATACTCACTTCCGCTTGGATATTGCACCCAATGTGAGGTTTTATAGCTGTCACTATTTAAGATTAAATTGTTTAGATTACTGGTATACATCACAGAACTCCTCTGCTTTGAAATGCCGCAGCTGCTTTAATAAAAAAATAGTGGCGGTGGTTGATTGCCGTCTATCGGCATTGGTATCAAATTGTTAATACGATATTTAGTGATAGCTGTTATTGATAATAATTTGCTCAAGTAGCTATTAAAAAAAGCTGCTAAAAAAACGAATAGAAATGAACTACAAGCCAACCATTTTAGTAATAATCGCATAGTGATCTTCAAACATCATCTTCGCATCGAGCTCAGCCAATGGTAACCAAAATGCTTTGGTCGCATCATCGCCACCTTTTACTTTTGGCAGACCTTTTGGATCGTTTTTGAGTTGAAAATAAAACGCTTGAGTAATGGTGCGACCACGCGCTGAGCGATATGGATCGTCAAAGGTATGTTGGCTATGGCAGGAGCCGCGTAATACTGGCTCAGGCACCTTGAGGCGAGTTTCTTCGCGCAGTTCACGAATACAAGCATCAAACAGCGTCTCTTTTGGATTTAGAAATCCACCCGGCAGCGCCCACAGTCCGCGTCCTGGCATACTGCGTCGCTCAACCAGTAGGATGTGTCCCGACTGTACAATCAATGCATCGGCTGTCATAAAGGTAGGCGGGTATGGTGCTGATTCCCACTGTCTTTTGTATTTATCAATAAAGTCTGCTTCTTCATGCAGCTGATGATAATCGTCAGTTTTTTTGAATGCATCGAGGACATTGCGCGTAGACTCAGGCGTACGCTCAGGTGTTGGCGTGGCACCCATCAAATAGCTGTCGCGAATAGGCGTGGCTGATAAGTTATGATAATTGGGCACTGACACAGAGTCCCAGTTGGGGAACAGTGATAAATAGTACGATGAGCTGTCTTTTGAATGACCAATCAAACCAATATCCGTCTGCAAGTCGCCAGTGACAGATTTTACACCTGCCTGCACATACTGTAGCCAGCGGGTGTCATTGTAGAGTGCGTCATCTAAGCCAACACAGTGAATGCGTTCGGCTTCTTCTTCAGAGTAGGCACCTTTAATCATTGCGGCACGCTCAGCGACGCTAAATGGATTGCGTAAGCTACGTGGCAAGTTGGCTGAGCCAATCAGCATAATCACTTCGTCTGAGCGTTTTAGCGCCTCATCAATGACAGCTTTGTGCCCAGCATGAAACGGCTGAAAGCGTCCGATAAAGACTAGATAACGATAGTGTTTACTGCTTTTCTGATCTAGGTTTTGCTTATCTGACTGTTGCTCTGATAATTCACTCATAGACGCCAACTTCCTACGACTTATTTTTATTGATTAAAAATTAATGACGCTAATACTGACACAGCCCATGACTTTCTGACAAGTATAAAGATGTTTTGTTGAAAATGTTAGCTAGGTTGTATGTAGATAGATGAGTGTATTTCCTATAAGGAACAGGGTAATAAATAAAATAATCATGACAGTATATATTGAGAAGTAGCACTTAAAAGCATTTGCTTCTTTGGGCTTTAGGTCACTTTTGTGATCCGCATAAAAGATTATATGATATGAGGGATTATAAAACAGGACGAGTACATAGGGCGCTTTGTCGTAACGATTCATTATTTGCTTGGTCACAGTAAAGTAGTACTGATAGACAATTGCCATAGCAATAGTTAAAACAGCAAAGCTAATCAGTATTAAAGTGGTCATTATTTATCCTGAGTTCTCGCATGCCTTTCTATCCATGCCGTCACCGTTGGCCAAATCTCTGTTGCAGCATTACGGCTAATCATAATACGACTGTGCGTATAATCATCTAAATCGCTGTTATTAAGCGAGTACTCTCGAAAGACATTGGTTGAATTGTTAAAGCCATCAAAAAACAAACGACAGCCGCAAGTAGGGGATATGAAGGTATCGCCTTTTGCGCTAATAGAATAAACGGGGATCGTGATTTGAGCCATATGATGTCGATAGTCAATAAAGTCATCGCCAACATTCTTTTGCTGATTAATGCTTTCGTTCACTTCGTCTGTATTCGCTCTACCTTTATCAAAATTAGCCTTATTCAAAAAGCTGCTTTTAAAGTTTTTACGCAAATTCCAATCGTACCACTGGGTCATCGTATAGTAGCTTTCGTTAAAAGGGCCTACCTTGAACTGCTTAGCGGGTATAAAGCCGACCAGTCGAGTAAGTACCTTGGCGGTAAGGATTTTCGCGTAGCTGGTCGAGTCTGGCGCCGCACCAAAAGCTTGGCAGGCAAACATACTGATGCTATTGACCTTATCGATATAGCTTGGGTTTTGGACGAGAAACATGGTTAAGCCAACGCCGCCACCGCTATGGGTGACGCAGTGCAGATTATCGAGTTTTAATTCATCAAAAAAATAGCGAAAAGTTGCTTCATAATCATAAGTAGCAACCGTCTCAAAATTGAATTTTTTGGTGGGTTTTGAGCTATCACCATGCCCGCGCCACTCCATGATGTAGCAGTGATGACCAAGCCCTGCAAAATATTCGGCGATTTTGAGGCAAGTTTGCTTGTCAGAAAACGTACCATGCGTCAAAAATATGTTTTGCGGTGTGATGTTAGGCAGGCTGTTTTCTGATGTGTTAGCTATCGTATCTTTGTCTGAATTATCAACCACTTTCCAAACGGCAATTTTCTCATCATCCTTGGTAGTTACTAGGTGCAACGTCCGTGTCATCATAAAATGATCCTATCCAAAAAATACTTAATCTTTATACAAGTTGATACTTATAATACAAGGCGATTAAAAGCTACTATGCTCATAACGCTACTGCGCACAATCATTCAAATTAACTATACTACGTCAAAACCAGATGACTTGCTCAGACTAGATGTGAACGGTATGGCATATCGGAAACGCTGAGTGCGCTTGATAAATGGTACCGCTGTCTTTATATAGAGAATAACTTGGCAGCCAACATAGTCATTTAGCGTGTTTGTGGTTTCTCATCTAAATATAAAGTTACTTTGGCAACTGTCAGCATCATTAAAAAAACCAATGACGACCATTTGCAACAGCCACGGTTCAATTCGCAGTAGCGTGGTCGGAATTGATGCTTGATTCAGGTATAATGACTGCTATAGATGGATTAAACTTTATACTCATGTCGGCCAATGTCATACAATAATAAATCGAAAATATTGCCAGTCTGCATGTCTTATATAAATCGTAAACATTTTAAAAATCCAAATTCACGACACAGTAGCCATAATAGATATAGCGTTTGTGTCATAACGCATAGGAAAAATTATGAGTGAGCAAAACCAAGCTGATAACCAACTAGATCAAACTGCTGGCTATGAATCAGCCCTAGATACCGAGCAAGTCGAAGCGAAAAGTAACATCACTATCACTGAGTCAGCTCAAGGCTACTTGGCAGATTTGTTATCTAAACAGGATACCGATGGTATCGGTGTGCGTATCTTCGTTGAGCATCCTGGTACGCCGCGCGCAGAGTGCTGCATGGCTTATAACCAACCGGGCGAAGAAGACAGTGCTGACTTGCGTTTTACGTATGAAAACTTCTCTGCCTTTATCGAGGCGGCGTCAGTACCTTATCTAGAAGACGCGGTCATCGACTATAATAAAGATCGTTTCGGTGGTCAGCTGACTTTCCGCGCACCAAACTCTAAAGTACCTAAAGTAGGCGCTGATGCCAGTGTCGAAGAGCGTATCAACTATGTATTGCAGTCAGAGATTAACCCTGGCTTAGCAGCGCATGGTGGTGACGTACAGTTACTTGAGCTGATTGATGAAGAAGGCATTGGTCTGACCGCTGTATTGAAATTTGGCGGTGGTTGCCAAGGGTGTTCAGCGGTTGATATGACTCTACGTCAAGGCGTTGAAGTGCAGCTAAAACAGCAAATTCCAGAATTGACCCAAGTGGTTGACGAGACTGACCATACTCGTACAGAGAATGCTTACTACAAATAAAGTAAAAAATAGTTAAAAGCAAAGTGGCTGCTATAAAGGTGGCCATCATCTCTAGTATAGATATGCCTGTTTGGTTTGCTGCTTATGAATATTTGTCATGAAGAGATGAGTATTTTGCTATTCTTTTAATAAAGAAGCTGAGTTATGATGAACTCAGCTTTTTTTATTGCTATGATTTAGCAGACAGCTTTTTAAGATGGTTTTCGAGCGATACGTCGTCAACAAATCATCTTTTATCAACATAAAGGAATGTACTATGAGTGATGGATCAGCAGACCAGCAAACAGCCCAACAGCCAGAAACCCCTCAACGTCTTGAGACCTTAGCGATTCATGCAGGCTATAGTGTAGAGCCAACGACCAAAGCAGTCGCCGTGCCTATTTATCATACCAGTTCATATGCGTTTGATAATACTCAGCATGGTGCAGATCTGTTTGATTTAAAAGTCGCAGGCAACATCTATACTCGTATCATGAATCCGACCAACGCGGTGCTAGAAGAGCGTGTGGCTGCGTTAGAAGGCGGTATCGGTGCGCTTGCTGTAGCTTCTGGTATGGCTGCCATTACTTATGCGATTCAGACTATTTGCGAAGCAGGCGACAATATCGTCGCCGTATCGACCCTATATGGCGGTACTTACAATTTGTTTGCCCATGCATTGCCGCGTCAAGGTATCGAAGTGCGCTTCTTTGATCATAAAGACCCAGAAGCCATTCGTGACTTGATTGATGATAAAACTAAAATGGTTTTTGCCGAGAGTATCGGTAACCCACTAGGTAATATCGTTGATATTCAAGCGCTCAGTGATGTCGCTCACAAATACGGTGTACCTGTCGTGATTGATAATACCGTGGCGACGCCTGCGATATGTCGTCCATTTGAGTTCGGTGCAGATATTGTGATTCACTCATTGACCAAATATATGAGCGGAACCGGTACTTCAATCGGTGGTGCGATTGTCGATAGCGGTAAGTTTGCTTGGGGTGATTATCCTGAGCGTTTCCCACTGTTGAATACGCCAGATCATAGCTATCATGGGGTAAATTTCGTAAAAGACGTAGGCGCGCCAGCCTTTATTGCCCGTGCGCGCGTTGCGCCATTACGTAATACTGGCGCAGCCCTCAGCCCGCTCAATGCTTTTGGTATCTTGCAAGGTATGGAGACGCTAAGTCTGCGTATGGAGCGTCACGTGCAAAATGCACAAGCCGTTGCAGAATATCTGCGTGACCATGATAAAGTTGCGTGGGTGAAATATGCAGGTCTGTCTGACCATCCTGAGCATGAGCTTGCCAAAAAATACATGAAAGGTACGCCTTCTGCTATTTTGACCTTTGGTGTTAAAGGTGGACTGGAAGCAGGAGCGCGCTTTATTGATGCGCTGCAACTGATTACTCGTTTGGTAAACATCGGTGATGCGAAATCATTGGCCTGTCATCCAGCGACGACGACCCATCGTCAGTTAAATGAGCAAGAGCTAGAAAATGCAGGCGTTAGTACAGATATGGTACGACTGTCGATTGGTATTGAACATATCGAAGATATCAAAGCCGATCTCGCGCAAGCATTAGCTTCTGCTTAATAACAAGCGCTTATTAAGTTGAGCAAACTGTTTGAACAAGTCTAATATAAACAAAAAGCCCATATCGATTTGATATGGGCTTTTTGTTTTGCGTCCCACAGATGTGTTTAATGATTAAGCAGACAGTACACGCTGTGCGATATCTCGATAATCCTGCGAGGCAAGACGCGGTCCAAACTGCTGAATAACTTGTGCTGATATTTCGCTGGCAAGACGACCACATTCTAGCAGACTATACTGCTGCGATAATGCATATAAGAAAGCACCAGCGTAGTTATCACCTGCACCATTGGTATCGATGACATTGGCCACTGCTGGTGTTGCAACGTCATACACTTCAACTTCTGCCTCATCATTAGGCTGATGGGCAATGACCGCACCGTTGGCACCATCAGTGACGACGGCAATTTGGCAATATTCAAGCAGTGCACGCGCTGCTGCTTTGACTTGTTTTTTATCGGTGAATAGCTTTGCTTCTTCGCTATTGCAGAATATCACAGCGACTTTGTTGCCGAGCATATTAAGCAAGCCATCTTTGGCAAACTTCACTACCGCAGGGTCAGCAAAGCTTACGGCGATTTTTGCATTATGAATACCAGCTTGCTGACGTAATTGAGTCATTGCTGGTTGGATACTCTCAGACATCGCCAGATAGCCTTCTATATATAGCCAATCTGCTTGAGTCAATGCGTCAAAATCAACATTGTCAGCGGCAATCTCACTTGAGGTGCCAAGATAGGTCTGCATGGTGCGTTCGCCATCTTCGGTAACGGCAACCACACATGAGCCGGTCACACCGCCTTCATGGATAGATTTGTCTGAGGTCGCGACACCTGCTTCATGCAAGTCTCTGAGATAAAACGCCCCTTGATCATCATCACCGACGCGGCAAGCATAAAAAGGCTTACCGCCTAAGCTGGCAAAGGTAAACATAGTATTGGCTGCTGATCCGCCGCCTGCTTGTTTTGATGGCTCAATCTCAGCCAGTTTAAAGTAGGCCAGTAGTTGCTGCTGCTCCTCAAATTCTGCCAGCGTCATATTACCTTTGGTCAACTCGGTCTCTTCTAGTGCCGCATCTGACAGCACATATTCGTGATCAACCAACGCATTACCTATTGCCATTACATCGTACATTGCTTATTTCTCCTCAATTCATTTATAAATGGTTATCTTTTTATTATTAAAAACTAGTCTGCTTGCAACTCTAGTAGACGCTGATAAAGTGCATTTTTCTTCACGCCAGTGATATCAGAGGCTAGTGCGGCTGCTTTTTTGACTGACAAATCCTCTAGCAGACGCTGTAGCAATTTATCATGCGTACTGATGTCGTCAGTATCTTTTGCCACACCGACGCCAGCGACGACCACAACTATCTCACCGCGTTGCTGATTGTCATCTGCTTTGACAAACTCAACCAATTCACCAAGGGTGCTCTTGTGTACCGTTTCAAACGTCTTGGTCAATTCTCGGCAAAAAGTTACCGCGCGATCTGCACCAAATATCGCTGCCATGTCTTCTAAACTAGCTATGATACGATGCGGCGCTTCATAAAAGATTAAAGTTTCGGTACGTGCGATTAAATCGCTCAGCTGTTTTTGACGACCATGCGTTTTGGCGGGCAAGAACCCAATAAAGCTAAATCTATCAGAGGGTAACCCTGCTACTGACAATGCGCCAATTGCAGCAGAAGCCCCAACGATAGGTGATACGGTCACGCCAGCTTCATGCGCGGCTTGCACCAGTTGATAACCTGGATCGCTGACTAGAGGTGTACCAGCATCACTAATCAAGGCAACTGAATGACCTTGCTCAATCATTTCGATAATTTTGGGCGTTTGAATGGCGCTATTATGCTCGTGATAGGCCCATAGCTTATTGTGACCTTTTTGCTTTGTGGTCGTGTCATCATCTTCGACACTGCTTTTGGCAGGACGAGTCTCTGAGTCTTTTGTCTCGTCACTTTTGCTGCCTTTGGTATCGATGCCAAAATGTGACAGTAGTTTACCTGAGGTGCGGGTGTCTTCACAGGCAATAATGGCGACCTGCTTTAAGACATCAATTGCGTGCGATGTCATGTCGGACATATTGCCAATTGGCGTGGCAACGATATAGAGACAAGCTGGCATCGCAGTAGGGGTAGACATGAAAACCTCGGGTCGTTAAAAAGACGTTAAAAAATAATAGTGCGCTAGTACGTACAATCATTGTCTATGGTTTTTCAGTCAAATAATAATTGAAGAAATTGACAGATTGTGAGAGTAGAATGCGTAGAAGTGGCTAGTTTAGCATGTTGTGCTATGATAATTCTCAAATGTTAATCAGACCAATTAACCTTATGCCTAATCATAAGTCCTTAATCTTAACCTCACCAAAACAGCGCCAAGGTAGTCGGTTTGAGCAGCAGGCGTGTGAGTATTTACAAACGCAAGGGTTGAGGTTGGTCGCACAAAATTGGCAACAGCCAAAGATAGGTGAGCTGGATCTGGTCATGATTGAGACAAGTTCAGCATGGTCAACACTGGTATTTATTGAAGTTCGTCAGCGCAAGTCCTCGAATTATGGCGATGCAGCACTCAGCGTGACAGCAAGCAAACAGCGCAAAGTTATTAAGACAGCGCAGTCCTTTTTGCAGCAGTATCCTGAGTATGCTCATTATGATTGCCGCTTTGATGTCATTGCTTACAACACGATGAATGAGTCAAATTCAAGAAATGAGCAGTTAGACCATCAACCAGAATGGATTCAAAATGCTTTTATAGCCAGTGCTTGGTAATAGAGTAAATAAGATAGATGCTGCCAAGTGAAGCATTTAACCACATCTGACAAGTAAGGTTCGTTACTAAAAAGCTAACCGCTGATGGCCAAAATTAAGTAAAGTAGCGGTTATAGTCAAGTTCCTATAAATTAGATACAGTATTAGCTTACAGCTACGTTTAGCTCGTCACTACTAGGTCGTGGTTTCTCCAAAATAAAAACACGACCTAGAGTAAGATTTGTTCAATTTATAAAATTGTCACAACCATGTTCTAAGAGGTAAATAATGACACGGATGCATTTGCGCACTGCTATTTTTGGTTCATCACGCCGTATTACGACTGGCATTATGATTGCTGCCTGTGTTGTCAGTACAGGTTGTGCCACCAACTATCTGACCAACAGTACAGAAGGGACTTATGGTGTGCCAATGACTGAGCGCACGATTCCGCAGCGTCTGCTCGATCGTAGTATTGAACATACTGCCAAAATCAATGTATACGGGCTAAAAGAAGACTTGCAGCAAACCAGTCGTATGGGTATCGATAGCTTCAATAGCGAAGTGCTGCTCACAGGTGAAGTGCCAACTGAAACGCTCAAAGTAGAAGTAGAAAAAGTCGTTAGCTCTATGCCGGATGTACGCCGTGTCTACAATGAGATGGAAGTGAGTGCGTCAAAAGGGTATAGCTCAACGGTTCATGATGGTTATATCACTTCAAAGCTGCTGGCCAAAATAGCCGCTAGCGATGGTGTGAGTGCCTCACAAATTAAAGCCGTTACCAATAATGGTGTGGTCTACATTATGGGTCGTATGACACCCACTCAGCAGAGTCATCTGATTGATATCGCCAATAGCACTGTTGGGGTCACCGAGTTGGTATTGCTGACAACTGTCGTTGACGATAGAGGTGTCAAAATAAATAATGATGACATCATGTATGAGAATAATTTGGCCAATCCTGCAGTAGCCCCAGCTGCTCAAGATACTACTATCAGCACGGCAACGCCTATTGTCATAACGGAAGAAGAGGCCACTACTGCGCAGCCGTCATCAAGCCCTTATATTGACCTTTATCAGAATCAGTAGGCACTCTAGTTCGCTAAGCGATAAATGACGTTAATCACAATAAGCCTAAATAGTAATAACAGTAAAGGCACGAGAAATCTTTAACCAGTGGTTACTATATCAATAGTAAAACGTAGCAGAGTCAGCGCATTAGCCAACGATACTAATATTAAAAACATCATTGGCTAATGGATGAACCATTATCGCTGTTAGCCTGTTACTACTTATTGACAAATAAATATAATAGGATACTGGTCATGAAGGATTCACAGGCAAATATACAACCAAATGAAGAAACAAGCGTCATTGGTAATATAGGCATGCACAATAAACCTGCTCATAAGAAAACACGAACGTTGAGATTTGGTGGTGCGGCAATATTGGCATTGGGCAGTATCGCGCTAGCCACGCAAAACGCACAGGCATTATCACCGTTGGCTATCGTCAATGGGATTACTTCTAGTGGTGGCGTTGGAGTGAGTAAGGATATCTTATACGGTGATCAGCCTTCACAAGACTTAGATATCTATTATCCAAAACCGCTAGCACAAGCAATGAAATCTCAAAGTGCTATTAATACTAGCTATCCTATGGTGGTATTTGTCCATGGTGGTTCATGGGAGAGCGGCAATAAAGAACAATACGCCTTTGTTGGTCAGAGCTTAGCCAAAGCAGGGTACGTTACCGCAGTGATTAATTACCGTAAAGCGCCTGAGCACGTCTATCCTGATTATGTCAAAGATGCGGCTCAAGCGATTGCTTGGAGTGTTGAAAATGCGACCAGTCTTCATGCAGATCCGTCACGCCTAGCGGTGATTGGGCATTCTGCTGGCGCGTTTAATGCAGTAGCAGCCGTTGCCAACGAAGACTTTTTGTCGCCTTATGGTATTAAGCCAACAGATATTGCAGCCGTTATTGGGATTGCAGGTCCTTATAGCTATGATTTCCGCAAGTTCAGTAGTGCAACAGCGTTTGGCCCCAATGCCACACCTGATCAGGTGATGCCAGATCGTCAGATTAAAGGTGCGCAGCCGCCCTATTTATTATTAACGGCGGAAAAAGACAAAATTGTACATGTGACTAATACAATCAAAATGACAGAAGCGTTTAAAAAAGCAGGCGTAACCGTTGAAACGGGCGAAATCGAAGGGGCCAGTCACGCAACCAGTATTGGTGCGATGGCACCGCCGCTACGCTGGGTCAATGATGTACGTGCGCAAGTATTGAAGTACTTGGATAAAACGCTCAAATAGCTTATCACTATGCATATCGACGACTTTTGACCATTTAGTTGATAGTACTGTCTTAATGCTCAAACACACTTGAGTAAGACAGTACTGTAAGATATGCAAACTCTTGTTATAATGTCATCACTTTAAATTTATACCCTATTCTAAACTTTAAGGCAGACTATTCTATGAGCATGAACGCTGACGATTTGATCGCATTTTTACAGACTTACTTCCCAGACGCTTTTATTCAAGCTGCCAACCAAGGTAATAAGTTTGACGTACGCGTGGTCGATGCCAGCTTTGAAGGCAAACGCGCGGTTCAACGTCAGCAAGCAGTATATGCGTTAGTCAATGATAAGATTGCGAGTGGCGATATTCACGCACTCAATATCCAAGCGCTGACGCCTGCTGAGTGGGACGTTCAATCAAAAGGCTAATTAAATAGCTGTCTATATGACTAGATATTGCTGAATCGGCCATATGTATGGTTGAGAGCTGTGGTTCTGGTTTTCATAATTTTCTATACTCATCGCTAGGTTGTCACCTTTATGGATCAATTTTTAATCACTGGTAGTAGTCGTATCGCAGGGGAAGTCACCATCTCAGGCGCCAAAAATGCCGCTTTGCCGTTACTCGCAGCTATGATATTGGCTGAGACTCCAACGACACTGCATAACGTGCCGTCACTACAAGACGTGCGAACGTTGATTGAAT
Organism: Psychrobacter sp. Pi2-1; assembly: GCF_904846645.1. Classification (GTDB taxonomy): domain Bacteria; phylum Pseudomonadota; class Gammaproteobacteria; order Pseudomonadales; family Moraxellaceae; genus Psychrobacter. The sequence goes on along the minus strand of NZ_CAJHBO010000029.1, from coordinate 13,668 downwards.
TGATCGGTGGCATGGGTATCAAAATCCAGAAGCAAGGTGATACGGTCACTTGCGATACCAAGAGTATCGATAATTTTTATGCCCCATATGATTTGGTCAAAACCATGCGCGCATCAATCTTGGTGCTAGGGCCGTTACTGGCACGTTTTGGCGAAGCTGAAGTCTCATTGCCAGGTGGTTGTGCGATTGGTTCACGCCCTGTTGATCAGCATCTAAAGGCTTTTGAAGCGATGGGTGCCGAAATCAGTGTGGAAAATGGCTATGTAAAAGCTCAAGCACCAAAAGGTGGCAAGCTATTAGGCTGTAATTTCTCATTTGATATGATTACTGTTGGCGGTACTGAAAACGTCATCATGGCAGCAGCATTGGCCAAAGGCACAACTGTCTTAGGCAATTGTGCGTTAGAGCCAGAAGTGGTTGATTTGGCCAATATGTTGGTTGCAATGGGTGCCAAAATAAGCGGTATCGGTACATCAACGATGACCATCGAAGGGGTAGAGCGTCTACACGGCTGTGAGTACTCAGTTGTCCCTGACCGTATCGAAACAGGCTCATACCTTGCTGGTGCCTTGATGACACGTGGTGATGTATTGACCAAAAAAACATCTGCTCTATTGTTGACGCCAGTGCTAGAGAAGTTTGAAGATATGGGTGCAACTATCACGAGCGGTGATGACTGGATTCGCGCACAAATGAAAAGCCGTCCGAAGGCGGTTGATATCCGTACTCAGCCACATCCTGGTTTCCCAACGGATATGCAAGCTCAGCTAATGGCGATTGCTTGCTTAGCGGACGGTACGAGTACTTTTATCGAAAACATTTTCGAAAACCGCTATATGCATGTACCAGAGCTCAATCGTTTGGGCGCGTCTATTCAGGTTGATGGTCACACTGCGGTAGTAAGAGGTGTGGAAAACTTTACTGCAGCCCCAGTCATGGCGACGGATTTACGCGCGTCTATGTCATTGGTAATGGCAGCGGCGACTGCTGAAGGCAAGAGCTTAATCGATCGTATTTATCACATCGACCGTGGTTATGAGCATGTTGAAGACAAGCTGCGTAGCTTAGGCGTGAACATCGAGCGTATTAATACCAACGCTTAATATTGATTGACTCAATATCGACTGTTACCCATATTACGTTATAAATTAAAAACTCTCCTTTCAATAGGGGACTGCACATGGACACGATGTCATTATGACTGAGACAAGCAAATCTTTACCAGCCAGCGGTTTATTAAACGAAGTAAACGATGAGTTTTCAGGTCTAACCTTGGCTTTATCAAAAGGCCGTATTTTAGAAGAGACCATGCCACTGCTACGTGCAGCTGGTGTTGATCTTTTAGAAGATCCTGAAGCGTCACGTAAACTTATTTTCCCAACCTCAAATCCAAATGTGCGTGTATTGATTTTGCGTGCCAGCGACGTGCCGACCTATGTCGAACATGGCGCTGCTGACTTTGGGGTGGCAGGTAAAGATGTGCTGCTCGAGCATGGTGCCAATCATGTTTATGAGTTGCTCGATTTGCAGATTGCACAGTGTAAACTGATGACTGCGGGTGTGAAAGATGCACCGCTGCCAAATCGTCGCCTGCGTATCGCGACCAAATATGTCAATGTCGCTCGTGCTTATTTTGCGAGTCAAGGTCAGCAGGTTGATGTCATTAAGCTTTATGGTTCAATGGAGCTTGCGCCATTGGTTGGTTTAGGCGATCTGATTGTCGATGTGGTCGACACGGGCAACACATTGCGCGCCAATGGTCTTGAAGCACGCGATCATATTTGCGATGTTTCATCACGTCTGATTGTCAATCAAGTGAGCTATAAGCGCAAATTTGCATTACTCGAACCAATCTTAGATAGCTTTAAAAATAGTATCGCCAATGGCTAATAATCCGGTGCGAGTCATTGGTAATATAAAGCATGGTTATACAAATTTTTAAACCAGTTTAGCAGGCTATGAGTGACGTAGCGTGCTAAACTGGTTTTGTTGTCTTAGCTTGCGAAAACATAAAAACACCGTACAATTCAGACAAGAAAACATCTAATAAGCCGTAATATTTTGAAAGATAAACCTACTTTACTCAGTTCCAAACCGTTCATTTTTAGCACTACTTTATGCTCAGATATAGGATTAGGTCATGCGCCAGTTAAGTACCCAAAATGCCGATTTTGATAGTCAATTGACACAGTTGCTTGCCTTTGAAACAGTCAATGATGCTGAACTACTACATACCGTCGATGATATCATCGCGCAAGTACGTGCTGATGGTGATAACGTCGTATTGGCATTGACTCAGCAGTTTGACCAGCATCCAGCAGCGTCGATGCAAGAGTTAGAGCTGTCTAAAGAAGCGCTTGCTGAAGCGTTTGCCAATCTTGATGAAAAAGTAAAAACAGCATTGACTACAGCAGCGACTCGGGTACAGACATTCCATGAGCGCCAAGTACAAGAAACATGGCAGTATGAGGATGAGCTAGGCAACCGATTGGGTCAAAAAGTAACGCCACTTGATCGCGTTGGGATTTATGTGCCGGGTGGTCTGGCCTCTTACCCTTCTTCAGTATTGATGAATGCTATTCCTGCTAAGGTAGCTGGCGTCACTGAAGTCATCATGGTCGTACCAGCGCCAAAAGGGGTGCTCAATCCTTTGGTATTGGCAGCAGCACATTTGGCCCAAGTTGACCGTGTCTTTACCATTGGCGGCGCGCAGGCGGTAGCAGCTTTAGCCTATGGCACTGAGACCATTCCAGCCGTGGACAAAATTACAGGGCCGGGTAATAAGTATGTCGCGGCAGCCAAACGAGCAGTATTTGGACAAGTCGGCATTGATATGATTGCAGGTCCCTCAGAAGTGTTGGTATATGCAGAGGGTGAAGCGCAAGATCGAGCTGATTGGCTCGCGATGGATTTGTTGTCGCAAGCAGAGCACGACCGTATCGCTCAAGCCATCTTTGTGACGACCAGTGAAGAGCAGCTAAAAGAAGTCGCGTTAGAGATAGAAAGAGCACTCGCTGAGCTACCAAAAGCAGATATCGCACGCGATTCGCTACAAAATCGTGGTGCACTTATATTAGTGAAAGATCGTAGCGAAGGTATGGCACTTATTAATCGTATCGCTCCTGAACATTTAGAGTTATCTGTTGATAATCCTGACGCACTGTTAAACGATATTCGTCATGCAGGTGCCATCTTTATGGGTCGTCATACGCCCGAAGCTATTGGGGATTACTGTGCAGGGCCAAATCATGTACTGCCAACATCCGGTACCGCGCGATTCTCTTCTCCGTTAGGTGTTTACGATTTTCAAAAGAAATCATCCATTATTTATTGCAGTGAATCTGGTAGTAAGCCTTTGGCTGAGACAGCTGATATTTTAGCGCAGCGTGAGGACTTAGAAGCCCATGCGCGTTCAGCTCGTTATCGTTATCAGTAATTGATTTTGAATTTTTAGCTTTTACTTTTGATATTTATTTTTAATAGTCTTTTTGGCTAATAGTAGGATAATTTATGAGTGAGTCAAAAATAGACACCAGACTGTGGTCGTCTAAAGCACGCAACTTGTCACCTTATGTTCCAGGTGAGCAGCCGCAACACGACAATCTATGCAAACTAAATACCAATGAAAACCCGTTTCCACCCTCGCCAAAAGTAGGGGAGGCTATTGCCAAGGTCTTGGAACAGCAAGCTGATGAGTTACGTTTGTATCCTGCTCCTGAATCTAATGACCTACGTGCTGCATTAGCACAGTCATACAACCTTGATATCAATCAAGTATTCGTTGGTAATGGTTCAGATGAAGTCTTGGCGTTAGTCTTTGCTAGCTTCTTTTTAAAAGAGCGTCCGCTGCTATCACCTGATATTGGTTACAGTTTTTATCCAGTATATGCACAGACGTTCGGTGTAGAGCTTGTACAGATTCCTCTAGAAGAAGACTTTAGCATTGACCCTGATGCTTATCGTCAGCCTTGTAGCGGTATTATCATCGCCAACCCTAATGCGCCAACGGGCTTGCTATTATCACTTGCTGATATTCGTAAACTTGCGAGTGAGCATTCTAATGCGGTCATTGTTATTGACGAAGCGTATATCGATTTTGCTCAGATAGATGAAAGCAATGCAGACCTGCCAGTCTCAGCAGTTAGCCTAATCAATGAGTGTGATAACGTTATCGTGACCCAAACCTTTTCAAAATCACGCTCGCTTGCTGGATTGCGGGTTGGTATGGCTTTTGGTAATGCATCGTTGATTGAAGCACTAACACGTATGAAAAACAGCTTTAATAGTTATCCATTGGATAAGTTGGCTCAGGCTGGGGCGACTGCGAGTGTGTTAGATACTGAATACTTTGAGCAGACCCGTCAGCAAGTCATTGATTTACGTACGTCGATAACAGCAGAGTTGACGACATTGGGTTACAAGGTCCTACCGTCACATGCCAACTTCATATTCGCTCGTCCAAAAGATGGCAATGCTAGCGCTGTTGCGAGTGCGTTACGCGAGCAAGGCATTATCGTTCGCCATTTTGATAAGCCGCGTATTGCAGAGTATTTGCGTATTACCATCGGTACAGCAGAGCAGAATAACCGTTTAATTGATGCTCTAAAAGCCTTGCAAGTCGATGCTAGCGTTGTTGCTGAATAATACTATGTTGATAGCTTAATATAGAATGTGAATAAATAAGTCTATTTATTCAAAATGCAAAACACTATCGATAAGTCTTAAAAATAAAGCCTGCTAACGTAAAGTTGGCAGGCTTTTTTAATTTCAAATTAGCAATAATATTTGAGTTCGCTATCTTAGGTTTTTTGAGCCAGTACTGATAATAAATTACCTACTTTATCTAAGCATTCTTGGTATTCAGCATCACAATCGGACGCGACCGTAATACCGCCACCTGCCCACAGGTTAACGTGTCTTTCTTTATTACAGTCGTCATTCGACAAAGCGTTGGCTTGCAATGTACGAATGAGTACATTCCATTGACCACTACCATCAAAATTCATATAACCCATAGTGCCGCAATAAGCACCGCGTGGCGTAGACTCCAGTTCAGCAATGATCTCAACGGCGCGTTTTTTTGGTGTGCCAGTGATAGAGCCAGCAGGCAGACTACCAAACAATACAGCCAATGGATGAGTATCAGTTTTTAGCTCAGCAGTAATAGTACTAACCATATGATGCACATTGCTAAAGCTCTCAATCGCAAATAACTGTGGTACTTTTACACTGCCAATTTTGGCGTATTTGCCCAAATCATTGCGCAGTAAATCCACAATCATGACATTTTCGGCGCGGTCTTTTTCGCTATTGACCAGTTGCTGCTTATACATCTCATCTTGCTCGTCAGTAGTACCTCGCGGCATGGTTCCCTTGATAGGCTTTGTGCGAATAGAGTGTTTGCCAGTGTCGACCTCTCTAGTGAATGTGAAAAACAACTCAGGTGAGCAGCTTAGCAATTCAAAATGATTGCTGTCTGCGTTAAAGCTGTTGCTTCTATTTAGATAATCACCATCATTGCCCTTAACGCTCACATATCCTGCAAAAGGCGCTTTTGTATTGCGATATAGCGCAGGCAAATAGTCAATAAGCGAAAAGGCTGATTGAACATCGTTATTTTCGCGCGCTAAACTGCCAGACCATTTCTGTGTCAGGTTTATCTGATAGCAGTCACCTTGTTGTAGATAGTCTTGTGTGCGATTAAATGCTTGTTGATAATCAAGCTTACTCCATCGCGGACTTAAAACTAGGGGAGTAATACTTGATGCATCTTTAAACTGTGACGGATTGAGATATTTATCAGACAGTTTTTGATCCAGTTCATCTAGGTAAGAGGTAAGAGTATTTATAAGAATATCGTTTTTTTTATGACCAATATTCTCAGAAACGTCAGCATCAGTCAGATGAGTCTTTAATTCCCAACCTGTATCAGTATGTGCCGTAGGTGTTAGATAAATATCATAATGCCCTAATGAAGCACACGGCTGCATTGCCAATTCAATCCTATCGGCAGGGCTTAGTTCGAGAGCTGCAATATCATAACCAATAAAACCGATTAGCCCATGATGATAACTGGGTTTTGGGCTTTCTTCGTTATTGATATATGGGGTGTCGTGATTAACTTCTTGAGCGTTACTATAAGCGACTAGCTCTTCTTGCCACTCTAGATAGCTCATATAAGCTGTCGTGCCAGCATAACTATTATTAGCGCTATTTACATTAGTATCGCGACTCAAGTCAGTATTGCGACAACTCTTAATCACCTTGTAAATATTGTGTAAATCACTAGAATCTTGCTCATCATTGGGATATACAGACCAGCTGATTTTTGGGAGTAAACCAATCACGGGTCGACCATCATTATTAAGCCAAATAAGTTGCCAGTTGGCTTCAGTATCTTTTGCTATTAGATGACTTTGCAGTTGTGGTATTAATTCGGCAGCCGTTAGCTCACCAAAACGCCAGCTAGGTTGAGTAGCTGGCGATAGGGCAGAAACTGTCTGCTCAGTATTCTTATGATTTTCTGCGGGCATAATTTACGCGTCAAACTTTTTGATAATTAAGGTAGCATTCGTACCACCAAAGCCAAAGCTATTACTCATCAAGGTTTCGAGATTGGCATCACGTTTTTCGGTGACGATATCAAAGCCTTCAGCCGCAGGGTCTAAGTTTTCAACATTAATACTTGGCGCGATAAAGCCTTCTTGTAGCATCAATAGGCAATAGATTAATTCTTGCGCACCGACGGCACCTAAGCTGTGACCGGTCATCGATTTGGTTGAGCTGATAGGCGGTACTTTGCTGACATCATTACCGAATACTTTAGCAATCGCTTTAAGCTCAGTGATATCACCTAGTGGCGTACTCGTACCATGGCTGTTGATATAATCGACGCTTTCTAGACCAGCTTCGGCTAGTGCTTGCTGCATACAGCGTACTGCGCCTTCACCGCTTGGTGCGACCATTTCTGCACCATCAGAGCTGGCACCGTAGCCGACGATTTCAGCCAATATATTGGCATCGCGTGCTTGAGCATGTTCTAGGCTTTCTACAACAACCATCGCGCCACCAGCAGCAATCACAAAACCATCACGGTCTTTGTCATAAGCTCTTGAGGCAAGTTTTGGCGTGTCATTATACTGAGTACTAACTGCGCCCATCGCATCAAACATACAAGACTGCGTCCAGTGTTCCGCTTCACTACCACCAGCGAGGACGATATCGGCTTTGCCTAACTGAATAAGCTCAGCGGCATGACCGATACAATGCGTTGACGTCGCGCAAGCAGAGGCAAGAGAGTAGGACACTCCTTGAATTTTTAGACCAGTGGCTAATGCGGCGGATACCGAGCTGCCCATGGTTTTTGGTACTGCCATCGCACCGACACCGCGCAGACCTTTTTCACGCATCGCATCTATCGCATTGACGATATTTTCTGTCGATGCACCGCCCGAGCTGGCTACGACGCCCACACGTGGATTGCTATTGATAGTCTCAAGCGATAAGCCAGCGTGCTCAATCGCATTTAGGGCGCTGACATACGCATAGAGGCTGGCATCACTAAAGAAGCGCTTTAACTTACGATCTATAGCGGAGGTGTCGAGTTCGGCTTTATCGATACTGCCACTAATGTGTGATTTAAATTCATGTTCAGCATAAGAGTCATTAAATGTAATGCCAGACTGACCTTCTTTGAGGGCAGTGGTGACAGTATCTAAATCATGTCCAATACAAGAGACAATCCCTGCTCCAGTAATAACGACGCGGCGCATATGCTATTCCTTATAAGTAACGACTTGCTAGCAGTTGGTTGCAATAATCGTGGTAAATCTATATATGATGTTTAACTATGAGTTAATTCGAGCATTATAATGAAAAAATAGTCTATGTAGATAACGATAGCATGAATTTAGGTAACTAAATTCTGTTAACGATCTATCAGAGGCAATATAAATTCAGTGTACAATTATGCTCTCAGTTACGGCACATGATAACGTATCAAGCACTGAAAATCTTTGGACAAGTGTAAAATAACGACAAAATAACACTTATGACTGAGTTTTGAGTGAAGAGAAGAGAAGTAAGACTAGCTACTGACTATGGACGGAATTATACTTTAGATACAAAATTTGTGATTCTAATAACATTGTTCGCACTGACACCAGTTACGATAACTGGCTAAAATAATAAGTTCACTATTATTAATAATAAATTATCGCATTAAAATACAACTATATTAAAAACCAACTCATCATATTAAGGACATCACGATGGCAAAGCGTAGTACTCTTTCTAAAAGCATCAATACCATTGGCTCTTTCACTCGAAACAACCTAGAGCGCGTAGGGGCTATGATTGACAGCGTAAATGCCAAAACAGGCAAACCGCGTCAATATAAAGCCGTAGATCTAGGCGATGAAGACTACCAACAAGACTTGTTTCGTGAGCAAACACTAAAGGCGACGCAGCAACTGTTAGGACCACGCTTTGCTACTTATGGTAAATATGCCAAGAAAGTCGTACCGAATAGTTTTTTTCAATCAACAGTTGATGGTGCATTTGCCCAAGTGGCCAACCTCGCTGCCAACTGGAGTCAACTAGACTTACCTAATGAACATCGTTTTGCTAACATTGCTACTTTAGATGACGAAGAGCGTTATGCGCTAGCTACTGATATTGCCAACCAAAATCGTGCGCTTGCGATGATGGGTGGTTTGACGGGTTTAGCAGGTCTACCAGGTTTGCTAGCTGATACATTATGGCTATTGCTGGTTTCATTACGTACGGTTTACCAGATTGCTGCTGTATACAATAAGCCGCTGACAGGTAAGCAAGGCGTCAAGATGGCATACGAGTTACTATCAAACGCTGATTTGAGCAAAATGCAAGAAAAACAAGCGCTGCTAGCTGGTCTAGGTATTGGTAAAGGTTTGCTTGATAATGCTCAGAGCAATGGACTACATAGTGAACTTAAGAATCTCGGTCTAAAAAATAAAAATGTAAATTTTTATGCTGCGCAAATAGACAAAGTCGCAAGCCAAGTAGGTGTAGATTTAGATCAGATCAACTTATCATGGGTTCGTCGTTTTATTCCTGTCACCGCCGTAGCGATCGGCATGCACTATAATAGCCAATTGATTGATGAAGTGATTGGTGTTGCTCAGGCGACCTTTGCACCAGAAGCAAAATTGGCCAATCGTGCCATTACTGATGACAGCAGCAGTGAGGCTAAAGTAGAAAAGGCTAGTACTGATGAGGCGAAAAAAGACACAGAGCGCCAAGAAAAAAGCAGTGATTCAGAAAAAGCCCCTAATAAAGAAGAAACCAGTAAAGAAGAAACTAGCAGTAAAAAAGACGCAGACAAGCAAACGACTGATAAAAAAGCCAAGTAATAAACATATTATTTGCTAGTTGGGTTATAGCTTTATAAGCATGATGGTATTTATCTTAGTTTGATTGAGCAACACGACTTGAAAATTAGGATAAATACCACCACTTAGTTACTATCAAGTACCATTTCAATGTTAAACATCTTTTCTTAATGATGCTTGAGCTCACTTTGTTTGCTTTATTTATTACGCTATTTTTCGGCGAAAAATCTATAAAGTGATACAATGAGAGGCTGAATGCATATCTATCAAATGTTGTAAAGCGAAACCATTCATAAGTGGTTGAAATAGCAGCAACAACTCTTTATAATACACTGTCCTAAAAATGGGTGCCCCGAAATCTGCAATTATTGTCAGATAGATGGTGCATTGGCCCATTTTTTTGTTTTATACCAAACGGGAGAAGGATGCCTTATGGCAACAACTAACCAATTGATTCGTAAAGGTCGCAAAACCATCAAGGAAAAGTCAAAAGTTCCTGCGTTGGAAGCGTGCCCACAGCGTCGCGGTGTATGTACTCGTGTATATACTACCACGCCAAAAAAACCTAACTCTGCCATGCGTAAAGTATGTCGTGTACGTTTGACTTCAGGCTATGAAGTATCAAGCTATATCGGCGGCGAAGGTCATAACCTACAAGAGCACAGTGTTGTTCTAATCCGTGGTGGTCGTGTAAAAGATCTACCAGGTGTACGTTATCACACTGTTCGCGGTGCATTAGATTGCGCAGGCGTTAAAGACCGTAAGCAAGGTCGCTCTAAGTACGGTGCTAAGAAGCCTAAAGTTTAATAACTAAACGTTATTAACTAAGCTTTTTGCACTACCCAATAACTGTGCATGGGTTTGGTGTCAGTAGTAATATCGCTTTTATATAAATATATATCTGTGATTTGCTCTTAAAACATACCACCATGCAGTAAGGCTAACTGATAACTCGCTATTTTTTATTAAGAAATATAGTCGATGTTATGAATGTTAGACACTCCTGAAGACAAGGAAATTTATTATGCCAAGACGTCGCGTCGTTGCTGCCCGTGAGATCCTACCGGATCCTAAGTTTGGTAGCCAAACTGTTGCAAAATTCATCAACCATGTAATGAGTGATGGTAAAAAATCTACTGCTGAGCGTATCGTTTACGGTGCACTTGAGACAGTAAGTGAGAAGCGTAAAGTTGAAGATCCAGTATCTTTCTTCGAAGAAGTACTAGAAAATGTACGCCCAATGGTAGAAGTAAAAGCTCGCCGCGTTGGCGGTGCAACCTATCAAGTACCAATGGAAGTACGCCCCTCCCGTCGTACTGCATTGGCTATGCGTTGGTTAGCTGAAGCTGCTGCTAAGCGTTCTGAAAAATCAATGGCTTTGCGTTTAGCTGGCGAATTGAATGATGCTGCTGATGGCAAAGGCGCTGCTATGAAAAAGCGTGACGAAGTTCACCGCATGGCAGATGCTAACAAAGCATTCTCTCATTACCGTTTCTAAGCTACTTTTTAATAGTAGCTTGAGATTAGAGGCTCAAGCCATTTAATCTTACATTGTTGTTTATTCTATTGATTGCCGCCATCATCATTCGGTCATATATAAATGTTATTTATTGATGACTGAGGTGGCGGACATCTATTCAGATGTCTCTCTTAACAAATACAGTTTTTGCTGGAGAGCATCCCAAATTTGATGCCGCACTATTCTTAGTATTTGCTCTTTTTTTGTCCGTATTAGGCTCAATAATCAGTAAGTAATATTACGAAGCTGAACGCTTTGTCATAGAGTATGAGGTAGAGACACAATACATTATTATATACACGACTTTTCCTAGGAAAACACTATGGCTCGTAAAACTCCCCTAAAACGCTATCGCAATATTGGTATCTCAGCGCACATCGATGCTGGTAAGACAACCACTACAGAGCGTGTTTTATTCTATACCGGTGTTAGCCACAAAATTGGCGAAGTACATGATGGCGCAGCCACTATGGACTGGATGGAGCAAGAACAAGAGCGTGGTATTACTATTACCTCAGCGGCAACAACTTGTTTTTGGTCAGGTATGGCTAAACAGTTTGACGAACACCGTATCAACATCATCGATACCCCAGGTCACGTTGACTTCACGATCGAAGTTGAACGTTCTATGCGTGTACTTGATGGCGCTTGCATGGTTTACTGTGCAGTAGGCGGCGTTCAGCCACAGTCTGAGACCGTATGGCGTCAGGCGAACAAATATAAAGTACCACGTCTTGCATTTGTAAACAAAATGGATCGTGTTGGTGCTGATTTCTATCGTGTTATCGAACAGATTAAAACTCGTTTGGGTGGTAACCCTGTACCATTGGTTATTCCAATCGGTAAAGAAGATGACTTCGAAGGCGTTGTTGATCTAGTAACCATGAAAGCTATCTATTGGGACGAAGCGTCTCAAGGTATGCAGTATGATGAGCGTGAAATCCCAACTGAACTACAAGAAAAAGCAGCAGAATACCGCGAGCATCTTGTAGAAAGCGCTGCTGAAGCAAACGAAGAGTTGATGAACGAATACCTAGAAAACGGTGAATTGACTGTAGAACAAATTCACGGTGCTATTCGTCAGTTAACCATCGATAACGAAATCATCCCGCTTCTTTGTGGTACTGCCTTTAAGAACAAAGGTGTACAGAAGATGCTAGATGCCGTTATTCAGTATCTACCTGCACCAATCGACGTACCTGCTATTAAAGGTATTCTTGATGACAAAGACGAAAGCGAAGGCAGCCGTGAAGCATCAGATGAAGCACCTTTCTCAGCACTAGCGTTCAAAATCATGAATGACAAATTCGTTGGTAACTTAACCTTCGTACGTGTTTATTCTGGTGTAATGAAGCAGGGTAGCAGTGTTTATAACCCAGTTAAGATGAAGCGTGAGCGTGTTGGCCGTATCGTACAGATGATGGCAAACTCTCAAGAAGAGCTTGCAGAGATTCGTACTGGTGATATCGCAGCTCTAGTCGGCATGAAAGATGTGACTACTGGTGATACGCTATGTGATGAAGACAACGTGATCACTCTTGAGCGTATGGAATTCCCAGATCCAGTTATCTCTCTAGCTGTTGAGCCGAAGACCAAAGCTGACCAAGAAAAAATGTCAATCGCTCTTGGCCGTTTGGCAAAAGAAGATCCATCGTTCCGTGTACACACTGACGAAGAATCTGGTCAGACGATCATCAGTGGTATGGGTGAGCTACATCTAGAGATTCTTGTTGACCGTATGAAGCGTGAATTCAACGTTGAAGCAAACATCGGTGCACCTCAGGTTGCTTATCGTGAGACGATTCGTAACACTGTTGAACAAGAAGGCAAATTCGTACGTCAAACAGGTGGTCGTGGTAAGTTTGGTCACGTTTGGTTACGTCTTGAGCCACTTGACCCAGCTGGCGACACTGAATATGAATTCGCTGAAGAAGTTGTTGGTGGTACTGTACCAAAAGAATTCCACGGTGCTGTTGATAAAGGTATCCAAGAGCGCATGAAAAACGGCGTACTTGCAGGCTACCCAGTAGTTGGCGTAAAAGCGACCTTGTATGATGGTTCTTATCATGACGTTGACTCTGATGAATTGTCATTTAAGATGGCTGGTTCTATGGCCTTCAGAAAAGGTTTCTTAGCAGCTGATCCAGCGCTACTTGAGCCAGTAATGAAAGTAGAAGTTGAAACACCTGAAGACTACATGGGCGACATCATGGGCGATCTTAACCGTCGTCGTGGTTTGGTACAGGGTATGGAAGATCTACCTGGCGGTACTAAACAGATTCGTGCTGAAGTACCATTAGCGGAAATGTTTGGTTATGCCACTCAAATGCGCTCTATGTCACAAGGCCGTGCAACTTACTCAATGGAATTCCAAAAGTACGCTGAAATTCCAAAATCAGTTGCTGCTGAAATCATCTCTAAGTTCAACTCTAAAGATGATGACGAGTAAATAAAACTTACTGAAGGTGACAATATAGAGTGCGTCTGTGTATTGTCACTAAAGAATACGCCAATAACTTGTTAAAAGACTTGTTATTGGCCGCGATTTTCTTATAATATCTGCACATTAGTATGTGCAACCTTTTAACAATTATCTTAATGTGGTCAAAATCGTCTTAATTATCATATTTATATGAGTTAAGTCTTGAACCCCAAAAAAAGAGGAAATACCCATGGCAAAGGCCAAGTTTGAACGTAACAAGCCACACGTCAACGTCGGTACAATCGGACACGTTGACCATGGTAAAACAACCCTTACCGCTGCAATCGCAACCGTAG
>NZ_CAJHBO010000028.1 GCF_904846645.1 Psychrobacter sp. Pi2-1 | reverse complement strand
CCAAAAAGTGGTCGATGCCAATCCGTAACTGGACGTCTGCTCTGAATCGTTTTATGATTATGTTTGATGACCGTATCAGTAAGCATTTAATCTAAATGGCAGTTACACAGAATTCGGGATGGTCTCAGATATGTACTACAGTTCCCACATCACACGATCTGATATTCTCTTGAATATCTTTTGATACCTTAATAAAATCGTTTATATTCAACATACTGCTAATCCTTATTTGTCATAAACTCTGTTATAAGAAGGGTTTTTGGGAGTATATTTGCAAGCATCAAACTTACATAGGCTAGATGCTAATATCAACCGTTCAAACAAACCAGTTAATATTAGAAAGGTAGAAAAGCTCAGCAAATATAAGTTTCTCATCCTTGATTCCTGACTCTATAGAACTTTTAATTAACTTCTCATCAATATTATCACCTTCATGAACTCTACCAATTATAGTTCGAACTCTATTTTCAGTATCAAAATAGATAGCTAAGATATTTTGTTTGTTCTCAATAAAAATATCTGGGAAGGTATTAGTTGATATCATATTTCTTATACTACCCATAATATCTATTAACTCACAAGTATACTCCGGATATTGTATCCAGACCTCGCAACAGTCGATCAGCATAGGATAGCCCTGCTCATAATTAATATCCCGGACATGCTTATCATCAAAATCAGACATATACCACTCGTCAAGCTCGTGGAAATTCTCGGTAGACAATAAGAATTTTATCAACTCTTCTTTAAACATAATTCAGTCTCTAAACCCATTTTCAAATTGGTGTATTTACTCAATAAGTTATCAGTATGTGTTCGATACCCTATACAGGCATCGAGCTATTAAGGGGTTGAGGTGTCTCAACATATTTATAATAATCTAAAAACAGGCTCAGTGGTTATGGGCGTAAGGATACGGCTCCCTAGCGAGAACTTCAGCTATAAGCTTCACAAGATAGTTGATACTATGGGCTGATTTAGTTTACTAATAAGGAAAATAGAATGAGTTTTGTCGCAGGTACATTAGTACATACAGATAAAGGTTTAATGCCAATACAAGATATTAAAGTTGGAGATCTTGTATTGTCAAAAATTAATGATGATGGTGAGCTGGTTTCAAGGAAGGTAACTAAAACAGTTACGTCTTCTGAACCTAAAAGAATATATAAAGTTGAATACCACAACGATTCGCTTGATGAAGATATTAACTTAGATGAAGATGAGAGACACAATGATAGCTATATTTTTTGCACGGACATTCAAAAGATTAGAGTTTCAACCAACAATCTCATTAGAATAGGTTGGCAACCTGCTAAAAATTTATTTTCTAGAGAGTTATTCAAGAAATGTATCGACGAGTACTTTAAATCTTATGAGGAAGGTATCAATCCTCCTGAAATAGTCTCTGTCAGTAAAGACAAAATACAGTTATCAAAATTTTCTTTTTTGCCTGTTCGTACGCTACCAAACTTTCCTCAGGACTGTGCGTATACTTACAGCATGCCGCCTATAAACTTTATTCTTGCTAACATTGATTGGAGTAGCGACTTTGATGTGAATGATTTTTTAGACAGCTATTGGGAAGAATATCGAAACATAGAGTTTGTTAGTTTCGATAAAGATAGTTACTGCTTAGTAAGCTTAGGAGAAGAGAAATATTATAACCATGATAAATACCAATTAAATTTACCAACTGCTGATTCATTTTCACATGTTAATAAGCAGGTACCGTTTAAAATTGATATTGACTTATATAAAAAATTGAACAATCGTCTGTTCCAAGATACAAATCCTTATGCGAATCGTGATATTGAAAGCTTTAAAGAATTCTATAATTCACCAAGTTACTATAATGGCAACATAATAGAAAAGAATAAACTGGGTTCTAGTAAAAACAAAAAGATCTATGAGAATGGATTAATTAATCTAGAAAAATATGGAAACGCCGAGGGGTTGTTAGACTCTAGCATTCATGAAAGTATGGCACGTTTTGATGATCCTTGTCCCAATCCATTTATGACACATGTCTACCAACTAGAAGTAGAGGAAACTCATAGTTATTTTGTTGGTCAGGATGGTATCTGGGTATCTGACGGTCATACAGAGTAACCATGTAAAAAACGGGCGTTATGACAAATAACTTTGGATAGAGAGATTCTTTTTTACTAGTTCCTTTGGGTTATACCCCAACGGAACCAGCTAATTCACTCTCCAAACGTATTAATAGACTACTTAAAACAGACTGTTAATATGGAACCACTTATAACAGACTCTTAAACGATTAATATCTATCAACGCCTACAAAACTAGCTTAAAGAAATAAAAGCCAAACGCGGTTGCTAATAATGTCAGTCCAACGTGCAGGCCGATGAGCGCTAAACCTGCTAGCAACCGCCCGTCATGAATAAAGCCAAATACCTCTGCACTAAACGTACTAAAGGTAGTCAACCCACCCAAAAAACCAGTAATGACAAACACGCGTACATGATCAGATAAGTTGCTTCCCATACGCTCAAACCACACTAGCGCCAGCCCTATCAGCAGTCCACCCAAGATATTAGCGCTCAGAGTACCGAGCGGCACCCAACCGTGCAAGGCATTAAAACGCGATAACCAAGCTCGCAAACAAGCACCGAATGCTGCGCCCAAACCGATAGCAAGCCACTGCATAAACTGTCCTTAATTCATATAAACGTGTTGGACCAAATGCTCATTTATACGGCTGGCAATTCTGTCATCGGCCAACGCGGAATACAGCTAACAGCCAAATCATCAGACTGTCCAGCTTGCAAGCGCTCAAAACCTGCATAAGCAATCATCGCGCCATTATCCGTACATAGCGCAGGCGGTGCATAATGAACCGTCGCATTGATCTTAGCCAGTTCCGCTTCTAACATCTCACGCAGATGAGTATTGGCACTGACCCCACCTGCAATTACCAAACGGCTCATATCTGCTTGCTTGAGTGCTTTAACACATTTCTTCACTAGCGTGTCGACTACTGCATGCTGAAAACTGGCGGCAATATCAGCACGAACCTGTGGATCGTTATCAGCGCCATTACCCGACCCTCCCGAACATGGTGTATCTTTAATCAGATTATGTACGGCCGTTTTCATGCCACTAAACGAAAAGTCTAGACCTCGATGTAGCATTGGTCTTGGTAGTGCATAAGCATCAGGATTACCAGTTTCTGCCAGTTTGGCAATATTAGGGCCGCCAGGATAAGGCAGGCCTAGCATCTTAGCGGCTTTATCAAAGCACTCACCCGCTGCGTCATCTATCGACTCACCTAATATCTCATATTGTCCAACACCGTGAGCAGCAATCAGTAGCGTGTGCCCACCAGATACTAGTAGCGAGACAAAAGGAAACGCCGGAGGGTTTGCGCCCATAAGCGGTGCCAAAAGATGCCCTTCCATATGATGAATACCAATCGCTGGAATATCCAAACCATATGCCAAGCTACGACCAAATAGTGCGCCTGTCATCAATGCACCAATTAGACCAGGCCCTTTGGTATAAGCAATCGCATCAATCTCGCTTTTTTTCATATCGCACTGTTCGAGCAGCTCGTTGAGTAATGGCACTAGCTTGCGAATATGATCGCGACTGGCAAGCTCAGGCACAACGCCGCCATAAAGTGCGTGCAGCTCAATCTGAGAGTACAGTACTTGCCCGACCAAACCTTGGTTGTCGCTATTTATTTGCTCACTATCAAAAATCGCCAGCCCCGTCTCATCACAAGAAGTCTCTAAGCCCAATACTTTCATACTTTTGCCTTTATACTTTCGTTTTCGTGCTATTTTTATCGCACTTTTATCTTACATCATTTTGAGAAATTGGATAACTATAGTCAAAGAACTCTAAAATGAGTACAAGGCAGCCGACTGCAGATTGTACAAGTAGTACATCTAAGGAGGGTAACGCCGTAGCGGTTTAGTAGTTCACCGACTATAATACAATCAGCCACACACTATCTCGAATTCGCTTGATACAGCTGTATATTCTCAGACTGACATGACAAAAAACGTGCATAAAAAAACCGTCATTGTCAGTCACAGTGACGGCCAGTTTAGCAAATTTCAATAGCTGACATACTCTAATATAGAGTATCAGCTTACCGACGCTAGCATATAATCAACAGCTGCTTTAACTTGTGCTTCGGTCACACCGTTTACTGCTTGCGCTGGCATTTTATTAAAGCCTTTAGCCGAGTGCATATATAGCGTTTCTTTATCTTTGGTCAAACGAGCTGTCCAAGCCGCTGTATTACCATACTTTGGCGCATCGAGCAAACCTGCAGCATGACAAACCTGACAATTTGATTCATACAGTTTGGCACCTGCATCTGCTGCCAACACTTCAGGCTCAGAATCAGTTTCAGGTGTTGCCACTGCCTCATCTACTATATCGGCAGACTCTGTTGCTGCTTTTGGTTCTGTATCTGGCTCAACCACAGACTCAGGCGTCGTGCCTTTGGTTTCTGCTACAGCTTTCTCTTCTATAGCAGTAGCAGGTTCATTAGATGCTGTAGACTCTTCAGTAGCTGTGTTATCACCGCTACAAGCACTCACTGCAAATACTACACTCATGCTGATCACAGACAGTTTCAGCTTGTTCATATACGGTTGTATATCAATCATGGTTTTACCCTTACTTAGTCAGTCTGCAATCAATTAGAGATGCGTTATATCAGCTTAAATTACTTACGTATACGACCAACGACTGTTTAATAGCCCATTGAGCTAATAGTCAATTCAGCACTAGATTCTAGTTTACTCGGCAGTGGCTTCAGCTGTATCTTCAGTAGCCGCCATATCAGCACTGTCAGTAGGAGCAGCGGCTGTATCCGCACTATCGGTAGCTGTTGCTTCTGCAGTATCAGCGTCAGCCGTTCCTGCTTCAGCAGTAGCTGTACCATCAGCTTCTGTACCAGCTGCATCAGTCGCTGGCATTGGTGCTGTCTCTGGGAACTCCATTTCTTCAGCTGGTGGCGCATTTTTGATGGCAAGTTCAGCAGCTTCGTCAACGCGATCGATTGCCATTACTTCTTCATGCTCTTCGCCGCCACTACAAGCGCTCACGCTCACACCTAAAGCTAAGATAAGTGCGGTGCTTAATGCCGTGTTAAATACTGTTTTTTTCATTCCAACATCCTCAATAAAATACACACAAAACGGTTCATAGGCTTACTATAATATGGGAATTATCATAGCATAAACTCCAATCAAACCGTTATAGACGGTAGGGATTTTTTATTGATAAAGCGTTGTATATATGTCGAATTCATAGTTTGAGAGCCAAATTCAAATAGCTATCTAATTGAACAACCTATCGGTAATAAATGCTTAAAATCATTGACTTTGTTGGTATTTTTTATTAAAATACCTGCCCTTACGCTAATGCGTGAGAATTGTCCTAGTTTGAGCTGATGCCTGTAATCTTGAGATATTACGGCTAAATACTAATACACAGCCAAACTAATGCCCTTATATCTCATCCTAATCGAGGAGTCTTCATGCCTGCAGTTAAGGTTAAAGAAAACGAACCAGTTGATATCGCTATCCGTCGTTTCAAACGTGCTTGTGAAAAAGCTGGTGTATTATCAGACGTACGTAAGCGTGAGTTTTATGAAAAACCAACGCAAGTACGTAAGCGTAAAAAAGCTGCTGCCGTAAAGCGTTATAAGAAGAAGTTACAACGCGAAACTATTCGTACCACTCGTATGTACTAATCAGTAATCTGATTAGTTAAGTACAAGCGCTACACTAACGCCACTGTTATCAATCGATATCAGTGGCGTTTTTTATGCTACAATTTTTGTTATTACTGCTGACATAATTTTTTATTAAAACCACTATCAGCAGGTTTTGTTCTAAAATTTAACAAACGACCTCTAACGAATAGCATTTAACAGATCGATAAGGATAATAGCAGTGAGCCAACTTAAACAGACGTTATCAGACAATATCAAAGTTTCAATGAAAGCTCGTGAGCTTGAGCGCGTTAAAGTACTGCGCAACGTACAGTCAGTAGTGAAACAAATCGAGATTGACCGTCAGACAGAGCTTGATGATGCGCAAGTATTAGAAGTTTTGCAAAAGCAGCTAAAGCAGCGCCAAGAGTCACTAACTATTTTTACAGAAAATGGCCGTGATGACTTGGCCACCAAAGAGCAGTTTGAGATTGATATCATCAACGAGTTTATGCCGCAGCAAATGAATCAAGACGAGATCATAGCATTGGTAAATGCTGAAATCGCTGAGCAAGGTGCTACGTCTATGCGTGATATGGGCAGCGTCATGGGTGTTTTGAAGAATAAAACAGCTGGCCGTGCTGATCCTGCTTTGATTTCTAAAATGGTCAAAGACGCGCTACAAGGCTAGCACTTGCTATTGATTGGCAGGCTAATCTGTACAAATAACCGCCTAAGGCTTAAAGTCTTTGGCGGTTTTTATTGCTTTGAGTTCTGCGTTAATATTGGCCAATAACGGACGCGCACTATTGGCCTGATCTGTGGTTTGTAGATTTTCCGTCAACTGTTTGGCTTGCGTCAAAGAGGTCAGCGCACTCTCATAACGCCCATTCCATAGCTGATCATAACTGCGATAGCGCAATGCATTAATTGTTGCGATATTGGCTAATTGTGGTGACGTGGTGGTCTTGGCAAGTTTTTCATTGGCAAGTTGCAAGCTTTGCCATGCGTAACGGTCGCTTGGCTGCTGTTCTGTTAGTGGCTTCAACAACACTTGGGCTTTTATCGGTTGATTACTGTTAGTCAGTGCTTCGGCTAGATAAAGACGTAAATCACGGCGCTCAGGATATAGGCGCTGCTGGCTCTCTAAGACATCTACGGTTTGTTGCCACTTACCTTGTTCACTCAATAACTGACTGTGGGTAATCGACAATAGAGGCTCTAAACTCTGACGCTGCGTGCTTGATAACGCATTTATCTCGGCCAATACCTTATTAGCATCTGTAAAGCGCTGTTGCTCTCCATACCAATGCATTAGCGCAAGTTTGGCCCCGAGACTGTTTTTGGCAGCCGTTGTCAGTGTGACTTCAGAGGCATGTTTACCAGTCACTTGCACACGCCAATACAGTAAATCAAACAGTGCTTGATGGCGCTGCTGCTGGCTCAATGAGAGCGCTGGATACTGCTGAGCGCGACTTTGTGACTCGCTCAACCGCTCGTTACTCAGAGGATGTGAGCGTACAAAGCTCGGTAAAAACTGATTCTCAACTTGGTTTAACTGACTCTGCTGATTCATCGTGGCAAAGAACCGTGGCATCGCCCGAGGATCATAACCCGCTTGGATCATAATCTGCATCCCTACTCGGTCAGCCTCGCGTTCATTACTACGGCTAAAGGCCATGCTGCTATTCATAGAGACTGTCTGACTGCCCATCATCACAGCCGCAGCGGCATCACCATCGACAGCTGAGGCGGCAATCGCAGCTAGCATACCGCCTAGCTGCATTAGCAAGGCTTTTTTACGTTCGTCAGCGCCGCTTTCGTAGTGCCGTTGACTGATATGCGCAACTTCATGCGCGACGACGCTCGCCAGCTCATCCATGCTGCTAGCTGACAGTATCGTTCCAGTGTTGATACCGATTACACCACCAGGCGCTGCAAAAGCATTGATACTAGGGTTATCAATGATAACGACGCCAAGTGGTGCTTGCTGACGAGCTTGAGCATTGAGACGCCAAGTCATGTCTTTTATCGTTTCTTGTACCCAAGGATCATGTTCCATTCTGACGCGGCCATTGATATTCTGTAATGACCACTCGCCAAGCATTTTGTTTTGATATTGCTCAGCAAAGCTTAAGCCTTGCCCGCGCAGATTTGGTAGATCTAGCGTTTGCGAATCTGTGACTTGCCACGAGCTATCAGCCAATGGCAGCGTTTGACTCTCACGACTATGCGCACCGCTGGCCGTGGCTAGTAGCATCATTGACAGTCCTACCTTGATACTATTTGGCACAGCTAAACTCATAAAATGACGTTTACCTTTTTGCTTAGACAATATAAGTGGCAAGCCTACGGAGCTTTTGGCTACTAAAGAGTTGTTGCTGTCAGGTCGCTTCGTTCTATTAGCCTGGTACAAGTGCATATCCTATAAGATAATTAACGACGTCTTTTCGACTATACGAGCTTGTTTATCCAAGGTCAATTCTACAATGAACTTAACTACCAATAACTTAGCCACCCGTCACGATTGCGCAACATGGCTGTGTAATTATTCATTAGGCTACTATTTATGCAGTGAGTCTCAATCGTATAACTATTAATCGAGCAATTGCTAATCGGGCAACTCTTGGTTATATGATTCTAGTGAACCGAACACAGCGTTGATTATATTCAACTGCAACTATACATTGTCTATTTGGTATAATAAGCAACAATGATAGTAGGTTTAGATGACTGTGATGACGACCTCATAATTTATAATTGCTGGATTATGTTCGTACTCAATATCAAAGCCTATTATTAATAAAACAAATTAAAATATAGATATCTACAAGGTTTAAGTTATGCCCGCTGCTAGTGAATTAGTCATCAAACGTGTGTCGCATTCTATACAGTTATCAGCGAATTTGACTGATACACAGCAGAACGACATTGCGAGTTTACTAGAGCTGCTACCGACTGAAAGTCATAATTCAGATGATGTAGCTACAGCGCAATCTGAACTAAATATAAAAGGTTTTGTTGATGGACGTGGTCTTGCATGTCCGATGCCATTGTTAAAAACTAAGGTCGCATTACGTGACGTAACAGCTGGTGAGTCGCTGTACGTGGTTGCAACTGACCCTAACTCGCAAGCTGATATCACAGCGTTTTGTAGACAAAGTCAGCAATCACAGTCGGCAGATTATTTAAAGCTAGTGGTCAATAAAGTTACTGACCACTCGTCAGTTGATGGCACATCATTACAGCGTTTCGCTACAATATATCACTTCATCATTACCAAAACTGATAGCAACTACGCGCTGCTATCCTTTACAATTAAATCATAAAGATTTTTATCTGACTATTTGCTTAACTATTTAACCAAGGTCAAGAATATGGCTAATACTTCTACTGATGCTGTAAATACAAATAAAAAAGATGGCTCAGCTCCTATAAAAAATGATGCACGCGATGCTGCATTAAAAGCCGCTGCTCAGCGACCACCTTATGACGCGAGTACATTAGGTAATACCAGTACGCGTGACTTAGTACCAGCTATGCCAACTCACCTGTCAGCGCCAGGGGTCAACTTGGGTGCGTATATCAATACTGTCCATCAGATCCCTATTTTGACGCCAGTACAAGAGCAGGAGTTGGCCCATCGCTATTATGATGAAGGTGATGTCGAAGCCGCTCGACTACTAGTGATGTCGCATTTACGTTTTGTGATTCATATCGCACGTAGCTACTCGGGTTATGGGCTGCCGCAAGCAGATTTAATCCAAGAAGGTAACTTAGGATTGATGAAAGCGGTTAAACGTTTTGACCCGAATAAAGGCGTACGTTTGGTATCGTTTGCTGTGCATTGGATCAAAGCTGAAATCCATGAGTTTGTGATTCGCAACTGGCGTATCGTCAAGGTTGCGACTACCAAGGCTCATCGTAAATTATTCTTTAATTTACGCAGCCTTAAGAAGACTAACAATCAGCTGACACTAGAGGAAGCAGATGCTATCGCTAATGACTTGAATGTCACACGCAAGCAAGTGTTAGAAATGGAATCACGTCTAACCTCTTATGATGCTTCGTTTGAGGCGCAGTCAAGCGACGATGATGATGGTCGTTACGCTCCTCAGCTATTTTTGGAAGACGGTATCGATCCAGCTGAGCAATTGGAAGAAGAAGACTGGGAAGAAAACAACTCATCAGCACTCATCGCTGCGATGGGTACCTTAGATGATCGTTCGCGTGATATCGTCGAGCAGCGTTGGTTATCTGAGCAAAAATCCACCTTGCATGAGTTAGCTGCGGTTTACTCTATCTCAGCTGAACGTGTCCGTCAGATTGAGAAAAATGCCATGGACAAGATTCGTGATGCGATGACCATTGATAGTGTGATTTTGCCAGATGATATCCAGTAGCCTTAAGATGATACGAGTTGTTCAATGTTAAATTGGATCGGTATTGCAGCAGTCAATATGGCTATTGCTGTTGCTTTGGGCGCGTTTGGGGCGCATGGTCTAGAAGGTCATGTCAGTCTTCAACAGCTTGAATGGTGGCATACGGCAACGCTGTATTTGTTCGTACATGCGCTGGGATTATTGCTTGTCGGTATGCTAATTCGTTTAAAGTATATTACTCAGACAACTGCTTGGTTGCTACAAATTGGCATTATAATCTTTGCTGGTAGCTTATATGCAATGACGCTTGGTGCACCGCGCTGGTTCGGTGCGATTACGCCTATTGGCGGCGTTCTTATGATTGCAGGTTGGCTATGGTTGGCCGTTTCCGCCTTTCGATTAAAAGATTCAGTTAACTGAGCTGTTTAATCGAATAGTTATTGTTAGCTCTTTGCATCAGCTGCGACAAACTATCAGTAATAAAGCAAAGGATACGCAGTGAATAGCAGATAAACAGGAATTTTAAAACATTAAGGAGTATTTAATATGAGCAACATTAGTGTCAATGGTAAAAGCTTGCAAACCACTCATCAGACTGTACAACTGGTTATCAATGAGCTTGGTCTTAGTCAGGGTCGTTACGCTGTAGAAGTAGACGGCGAGTTGATGCCAAAAAGCGAGCTTGCTCAACTACGTATCGTAGAAGGAATGAATATCGAAGTAGTACAAGCCGTCGGCGGTGGTTGATAATGTTTAGACAGATAAGCTTGAGCTGACAGCTGGTTCATTTTCGTTCTAAGTTTACTAACTAAGTTTACTAATGATAAAAAAGACCTCAACGTATTACACGTTAGAGGTCTTTTTTTATGTCAATTACAAACTAG
Organism: Psychrobacter sp. Pi2-1; assembly: GCF_904846645.1. Classification (GTDB taxonomy): domain Bacteria; phylum Pseudomonadota; class Gammaproteobacteria; order Pseudomonadales; family Moraxellaceae; genus Psychrobacter. The sequence goes on along the minus strand of NZ_CAJHBO010000028.1, from coordinate 20,802 downwards.
TGCAGTAGCTACTTATAAATTTTTTATTCTCTTAGTCTACTTTCACTAACTTGTAACGATAGTGTTCAAAATTTTAAACTCGAACTATGCTGCTGGTACTGCTTCTGCAGGGGTTAGATCCTGATAGCGACTATCGCGTCCTGCACCCTGAGTCTTTTTGCGCTCTTGACGGGTTTTGTACTTACGTACTTGTCTATCTAGCTTGTCTGCCATCTCGTTAATGGCTTTATACATATCATCTTCATACGCTTGGACAAACATTTCTTGACCCGAGACACGCATAATTGCTTCAGCTTTATGGCTCTTTTTACCGCCGTCACTAGCACCGCTATTGTCTAACGATAAAATCACTTGAATACTTTGTATCTGATCGAAGTGACGCTCTACTTTTTCAAGCTTCTCGCGTACTGCTGTGTCCATAGCTTCTGTAACGCTGATATGATGACCACTGATAGAAACATTCATATTGTTGTCCTTTTATTTGTAACTTACAATCAACAGATGAGGTAGCATTCTTGCTTTTGTCATCCTGCCTTACCAATAACTACTCCAATGCCTCTAGTAATGTGTCGACGTATCCTTTTATCGTCTCCTTTATTAGTTGTAAATAAATACTATAAATCGGCACTTGGTTTTCGTTGTTGGTATGACTCTAATTTGTCATGAAAATCGCCCAGTAGCAAGCCATTAAATTGTAATTAAGTGTAACAATACCTATTATTTCTACTTAGTTTCTATATAATCAAAAAATTTTATTTTTTATACCTGTATTGCACTATACAGACAGGTAGCCATTAAGCTTATAGAAAGGTGAGCTTAGATAATTAGTATTTCTGTTTGCGCTGAGTAGACGAGCCAATATTCATTGCTTCACGATATTTGGCGACGGTTCTTCTGGCTATATCAATACCATCTGCTAACAGCTCATCTTTGATACGACTATCTGACAATGGTTTTTTGGGATCTTCGTCAGCGATGAGCTTTTTAATCATGGCACTGATAGCGGTCGATGAGATATCTCCATCAGCACTACTTACGTGAGATGAGAAGAAGTGTTTCAAAGAAAACAATCCTTGCGGCGTCAAGATGGTTTTACTGGTGGTAAGGCGTGAGACTGTCGACTCATGCAAGTCAACTTCTTCAGCAATTGCCTTTAATATTAGGGGTTGCATGGCGGTTGCACCATGCTGCAGGAACTCTTGTTGATAGCGTACAATGCTAGTCGCTACTTTGAGTAGGTTTTGATTGCGCTCTTCGATACTACGAATAAACAATCGAGCATCGGTGAGGTTTTCGCGCAGATATTGATTGTCAGGGCTGTCATCGCCACGCTTGACCAAATTGGCATATTCTTGGTTTACGCGTAGTTTTGGTAAGGTGTCTGGATTGAGGCGTACATACCAACCATCCTCTTCAGCTTCAGAGTTACTTGTCGCCTTATTATTCCTAACAGGTGTGACCAACACATCTGGAATATCGTAGCTCTCAGGCGACTGGGCATAGTCAGGCTGGCTAGACTGAAACAGCAGCCCTGGCGAAGCGTTCAAGGTACGTAGTAGCGTAAGTGCAGGTGTGATGTATTCTGGTGCAAGCCCTGTGCATTCAGTCAGTGCTTTAATATTATTACTGACTAAATGCTCGCTCGCTGATAGCAGCGCTTGAGCTTCTTGTAGATATTCGGTGTGAGCATCTAACTTGGATAGCTGAATCGATAAGCACTCGCTTAAATGACGTGCCCCTACGCCAACTGGATCACAGGACTGAATAATACGTAATACCGTCAAGACCTCTTCTTTTTCAACGCGCTCATCCCATTGATAGAAACTTGCCATCGTATCAAAGCTCTGCAGTAGCTCATCTATATCAATTCGAATAAAGCCCATGTCATCCATGGAGTCTATTAAATATTCTGCAATCAGCGTATCAGCCTCTGATAGACGCTTAAAGTTCAACTGCCAGCGCACATGATCTTGAATAGTAGACGATGTACCGCCTTGATAACTATCGAAATCTTCATCACCCCTACTATTGCCAGAGCCTGTTGCAGTAGAAGCATAGTTACCCGTGTCAAAGCTACCTATATCAAAGCTATCGGCATCAGAACTGCTATAGCTATCTACATCTATTGCACTATCATCGATATTAGGCTGTTGTAATTTATCCAAACTATCACTGAAGCTATCGCTACTATCGCCGCTGTACTCTGTACCGCTAGTAGGTACTGAGTCGAATGAGTCACTGCTACTTTGATTCCAGCTATCAAGCGTCAACGGCTCGCTCCACTCCTCTATTTCATCGTCACCACTGTCGTATTCGTCATCGTTTTCGATACGTTCAAGTAATGGATTACTGTCTAGCTTTGCCTGAACCTCTTGTGCGAGCTCAAGACTAGAGAGCTGCAGCAATTTTATGGCTTGCTGCATTTGCGGGGTTAGCTTTTGTGAGTTGCTCAGCGTGGTCGCCAATCCGAACGACATACTCATGGGCGGCTTATTGCACTCCGATCTTAGTGATATTGTGTTTATTCTGTCAGTAAAAGTAACGACATAAATCTTATCAGGACATGACGATAGCATTTTTTGCCACAATTTTGCTATGATAATTTATGTTTTGTCCGGATACGTTTGGTTTGCTATCGATAGCAGACTACCATCTTGGCAAGGATGAGCAATCCATAAATACGAGCAGTCTGCTCATTACCGCGAAAATATTATAATAAATAAATTACGGCAAATGACCAATACAGCTAATACCCAATAGGAATATTGTCATGAATTCAAGTAACCATCCACTTAACGTCGCTGCTATTCAAATGAACAGTCAGCAGAATGTTGAGGATAATCTAGCAGATATCAAAGCCGCTATCACAGACGCACAAGCTCAAGGTGCTGAGCTTGTTGTATTGCCTGAGAACTGCTGTAGCATGGGGCAGCAATCTGCTACTGCTGAGCGTTTTGATGACTTATCAGCGACGATAGCAGACTACGCCCGCACCGCTGGCATCCATGTACTAGCAGGCTCGTTACCCTGCCATTATCGCCCTGATGGTACTGTCGTTCCTGATGGTAGATTGCGCCAAGTGAGCCAGCTGTTTGCACCAGATGGTACCCGTGTCGCACGTTACGACAAGATTCATCTGTTTACTGCAACTGTGGCCGATAAGCATGGCAGCTATAACGAAGCTGCAACCTTTGAACCGGGTACGCAGACCGTAGTTGCGCTACTAGCAGTAGGCAATACAGTCTATCAACTCGGCATGATGGTATGTTTTGATTTACGTTTTCCAGCATTGGCGCAGCGTCTGCGACAAGCCGGTGCCGAACTATTGAGTGCACCTTCTGCCTTTACTTACTTGACTGGGCAAGCGCACTGGTCGCTGCTGTTACGTGCTCGTGCTTTAGATAGTCAATGTATGGTCATCGGCGCAGCGCAAGGTGGTGATCATCTCTACCAAGATGGTAGTACCCGTCAGACATGGGGACATACAGCCATTACAGCGTTTGATAGTAGTGTTATCGCAAGCTATGACGATAGCGAGTTGGATAAACAATATGCCATCGTCATGGCGTCATTAGACAAACAAGCGCAAGAGCAAGGCCGCCAAAAACTGCCTATTTTTGACTGCCATCGTTTGGCGTAAATTGTGAAATTCAGTGGATTTCGTGCTTAATTGCTAGGGCGAGTCTTCATTTTGAGCATGAGTTGCTCGTGGATGGGCGCGGTCATAAACTTGCGTTAATTTTGCAAAATCGACGTGGGTATAAATTTGCGTGGTGCTAATATCACTATGCCCGAGCATTTCTTGTACGGCGCGCAAGTCACCACTGCCTGACAGCATATGTGATGCAAAACAATGACGCAGTAGATGTGGATACATGTTTTGGGCAATACCCGCGCGAGTAGCAGCAACTTTTAAGCGCTGTTGCACTGCCCGTGTTGATAATCTGGTGCCGAGCTTTTCACTGATGAACAATGCGCTATCCATTTGCTCTACCCATAGGTTACGATGCGGCAGGTAGCGACTAATTGCTTCTGCAGCCTTTATCCCTAATGGCACTAGGCGTGTTTTATTCCCCTTACCCGTGACTCGTACCCGTAAGTCAGACAAATCTACATCTGCCATATCGAGTGCAACCAACTCGCCAACTCGCAAGCCACTACTATAGAGCAGTTCAAACATAGCTTTATCACGTAACCATAAGCGCGCTTGCTCTGGTGTATCAGGAATCTCTTGATCGAGTAGCTGAGTTAGCAAATCGACATCAGCGATAGAAGGCAGCGGTCTAGGACTACGCTTAAGCTGATAGCCAGTGGTTGGGTTGATACGTGCTAACTCTTCTTCAATCATCCAACCATAAAAATGCCGAATCGCAGACAACTCTTGCTGGACACTGGCAAGCGCCAACTTATCTTCATCAAGACGTTGGCTGATGTGCTGGGCCAGTTGCCGTTTATCACAGCGTGTCCACGTTAGACGCTTACCACGCAAAAATAACGCCAGTTGATTTAAACCAGCGAAATAAGCGGTTAGAGTATGCGGCGAATGGTTGCGCACAGACAACGTATTGAGCCAATGATGCACAGGTACGAGTAGCTCTCGTAAGGCAGCGTCTGACTCTATAGTGGCGGCCAGCTCAGTAGATAGCCAAGGTGCTGAGCTAGCCGCTTGGCTTTCCTTATTGGTAGACATAACCATACTAGAACCATCCTTGGCATTTATACGATTGGCCTAACAACAGTTATTAGCCTTCAGCATTTGGTTTAAGTCCCGCTTGTGCCATCAGGCCATCTGGACTAAATACACCTTCATAAACGAAAGCGGTCGGACCCGTCATCGTAACTGAATAACCTGGCTGCCACTTGATAATCATGCTGCCACCATATAGCTGTGCGCGAACTTCTTCACCTTCATCAAGCCAGCCTTCACGTATACCAACGGCTACTGCTGCACACGCGCCCGTACCACAAGCTTGCGTCTCACCCACACCGCGCTCGTACACACGTAGACGAATATGGCGCTGATTCATCACTTGCATAAAGCCCACATTGACGCGGTCTGGGAACGCAGGATGCGACTCAATTGCTTTGCCTAGAGTCTCAACCTCGGCATCGAGTACGTCATCGACTTTTATCACAGCATGTGGGTTACCCATATTGGCAACGTACAGCTGTACAGGCGTGCCATTTACATCAAGGTGATAGGTGTTTTGAATTTTGGTCGTCGCTCTTGGGCTAAACGGAATCTCATCTGGCTCAAATTTAGGCTTGCCCATATCGACATCTACCCAACCGTAACGATCAGTGGTCAGAGAAATAATACCGCTGGCCGTCTCAACGCGTAGACGCTGCTTAAATGACAGTTTACGTGCTTGTACAAAACGCGCGAAACAACGCGCGCCATTGCCGCACTGTTCGACTTCGGTGCCATCAGTATTAAAGATACGATAACTGAAATCAACATCAGGGCGCATGGGTGGCTCGACTACGAGCAATTGATCAAAACCAATGCCTAGGTGGCGATCGCCCAATAACTGCACCAAATCCTTGGTCAAATCTAAGCGCTGGGTCACTAAATCAATGACCATGAAATCATTACCCAACCCATGCATTTTAGTAAACTCTATTAGCATATCTTTGATGTCCTATCCTATTTTTATGTATGGCTTATCTTAGCACGCTGTCAGATACAATCATAATAATACCAATCCCAAAAAATACGATTAGCGGTGTCAAACTTGTTTAGTCTACAGTGAGTAGTACTTGCACTCGTTTTCCTTGCTACTCTAATTTTTGTGCATGGTGTTGCCTTCAACTAAAGGCATGCCTTCAATTAAGAATCAGCTTTAATTAAAAAACGCTTTCCTCAAAATTTAGTCATAAAAAAACCCATTGTCATTATCACAATGGGTTCTCTTCAACCATCAAATACGGCGATAGTTTTGGCTCGTCTTTAATCGCCTTATTGCGCCTGCCACAACATTTCATCTGCATATAGCGCCTCAACCGTTTCGCGCTTGCGGATTAGCTGATGACTATCACCAGACACCATCACTTCGCTAGCACGCGGGCGTGAGTTATAGTTACTACTCATGGTAAAACCATACGCACCTGCGCCCGTAATGGCCAGTACATCGCTTGTGGCCAATGACAGTAGGCGGTCCTTTGCTAAGAAATCACCCGTTTCACAAATCGCGCCAACGATATCCCACGGCTGCGTACCATCAGTATCGATACCAGCATTAGGTAACACACTTGGAATCACCGCCATCTCAGCTTGATATAAAGCAGGACGAATCAAGTCATTCATAGCGGCATCAACAATCGCAAAGTTCTTATGTTCAGTCGGCTTGAGTACGTCAACTTGAGTCAATAGCACGCCAGCATTGGCAACGATACTACGACCTGGCTCAAAAAACACAGTCAAACCAAGCTCGCTAAGTTTTGGTAATAATGCTTGGGCAAACTCATCGATAGACACAGGCGTCTCATCAATATAGCGCACCCCTAAACCACCGCCCAAATCGATATGCTGCAACTCAATACCAGCATCACGCAGGCTATGTATCAGTTCAATAACTTTATCTAATGCTGCAACAAATGGCTCTACCTCAGTCAACTGCGAGCCAATATGACAATCAATACCAACAATATCGATATGTGATAAATCGGCCGCTTGCTGATAGACCGCTAATGCGTCTTCGTGAGTGATACCGAACTTGTTGTCTTTAAGACCCGTTGAGATATATGGATGGGTTTTGGCATCGACGTTAGGGTTGACGCGTAACGAGATTGGCGCAGGCTTATCGAGTGACTTTGCCACATCATTGATTAAAGTCAGCTCGCTGATAGACTCAACATTGAAGCAGCCAATACCTTGAGTCAGCGCATATTCGATATCACTATACGTTTTGCCAACGCCTGAGAATACCACCCGTGATGCTGCGCCACCTGCGGCTAACACACGCATTAGCTCACCGCGGGAGACAATATCAAACCCAGCGCCTGCCTGTGCCAAGACACCAAGCACGGCAAGGTTAGAGTTTGCTTTTACGGCATAGCATACTTGATGATTCAGACTGGCGAAGCTATCAGTATAAGCTTGATAAACGTCCAATATTGCCTGCTTTGAATACACGTAGCAAGGGGTACCATATTGTTTTGCCAACTCATCGATACTGACCTGCTCCATATACAATGCATCGCCGCAATAGCTTAGCGCGGGCAAGTGAGCACTCAACGCTTTCGGGTCAACATACAACCCTTGCTCAGTTTGGATAGTAACAGATTCGCCAGTAGCAGAATTGGTCAAGTCAGCAGGTAGTTCAGAATGACTCATATAAACATCTCTAATATAATCAGATTATCAAGGGTGAAAATTAAATTTAGGTAGCAAAGCTATTTAGTCAATCAGGCAGTAAAGAATAGACAGTTAGTTAAACTGTTGATTAACAAGCACCTAACCGCTATCCATTGGCTCAGCTTAGCAATTATTAGCCTAGTAATTAATAGTCGTTGGGGTCAGTACTAGGCTCAGGCAGTACCATTTGCTCTTCTAGGTAGCGGTTTTTTTGATAGTTATCATCGTCGATACCTGCAAAGGCTGCATCTTGTGGATGGCTAGTACTATCCAGTACAGACGCACTGCCCTCTATCGTTTGACTACTAGAGTCTGCCAAATATAGATCGCCTTTTTGTCCGCAGCCTGACAATCCTACCATAACCGCACTGCCAATAAATAAAGTGGCGACAGCCTGACGACTGGTACGAGCGAACGAGCTAGCATGCTTGGCTGCTGAGGGGCTGTGTATAGTAGACATATAATAGATAACCTGTGAGCTTACGACGGCATAATGGCGATAGTAAATCGTGATAAATAAAAAACAAATGGACAGCCAAACCGACAGCGAAAGCACTGCCGTTATGACTATTTTCATCATAGCATTATTACATAAAGCTGTACGGATACTGAATATGATTGGTGAATAAATTTGCGTGATGTTGGATATTTTCTAGAACATTAGTCGAATTTTTATAGTAATATCGTCTGCGAGCTTAGATATGAATATATGACATATGGGTGTCTCGACAATATTTCTTACAATTTCGTGAGCAATAGCGCTGTTATGCCACCCGTATAAGTTATCCATTTATAGTTCTATAACTCACTGAATATAATTGATTTGTTTCATATTTAGCCATTTATTAATCACACATTTTAAACCTTGCCCCTGTCGTGGTGTAGAAACAAAAATGTGTTACATTATATTCCCAGTTTGCGGCGGCAATAGGATGCTAGCCTGAGATGCATACGCATTACCTCATGAGCATGGATGCATAGCACTGTCAGAAACAGTAGCCCAAGTATAAACAAAATCGCCAATATGCTTGCTTGATATTATCGGCATATACATAGCTGATTTTTATTTACTCGACGGTTATCAACTTCATCAATTCCATATAATAATGACATCATGTCTCAGTGACCTTTACTACAGCAGTTTAGATATCAGCGATGTAGCATTTGATGATAATAAAACAGGACGTGGCAATAGACGTCTTTTTTGTATCGAACGAACGATATAATTGATTTGCCCTTTATAAAAACCAATCTAAGGATAGAGTATGAGCGCCAACCTAAGTACCACTTTTGATGATAAGAATAGCGAAACATCAACCCTAACTAGCCCCACTTTAGTCCTCAACTGCGGTTCGTCTTCTATCAAATACGCGTTGATTAGCGATGACAATTCTACTCGTATCACCGGTCTTGCCGAAAACTTAGGTCTCGATACAGCCCGTATCAAACACACCACGCTAAATGGCGATAAATTAGAGATCTCTATTCCTGGTGGTAGTCACAAACTTGCCCTGCAAAAAATTCTAGAGCTACTAGAGCAATATCACTTTATCGCAGTCGGGCACCGCGTGGTACATGGCGGCCGTGAATACTCTCAAGCTGTTCGTGTTGATCAGCATGCGTTGGAAGAAGTAAAACGTCTAAAGATATTGGCTCCTCTGCATAACCCTGCCAATGCTTTGGGTATTGAAGCGGTTCAAGCTATTTATCCTGACATTCCACAAGTCGTGGTATTTGACACCGCCTTTCACCAAACCATGCCGCCTGTTGCCTTCCGCTATGCGTTGCCAAAATATCTATACGAAGAGCACAAAATCCGTCGTTATGGCTTCCATGGTACGTCCCACGCATACGTCTCAGAACGTGCTAGCCAGGTTACTGAAGCAAAAGGTCCTCATGGCTGGATAACCGCGCATCTAGGTAATGGTTGCTCGGCAACTGCCGTATACGATGGCAAAAGTCTCGATACCAGCATGGGTCTGACCCCGCTTGAGGGACTGATGATGGGCACACGTAGCGGCGATGTCGACCCAAGCTTACATATGCATCTGAAACGTCAGCTCGGTATTAGTCTAGAAGAAACGGATAAGATGCTAAATAGTGAAAGCGGTCTGCTTGGTATTTCTGGCCTATCAAACGATTTGCGTACTATTGAGCAAGCTGCGAGCGAAGGCCATAAAGATGCACAGCTCGCCATCGAGATGTTCTGCTACCGCGCTGGTAAATACCTCGCCAGCTTAAGCTGTGCACTGCCTGAATTTACCGGTATTGTATTTACTGGTGGTATCGGCGAAAACTCTGTCACCACGCGCGCAAGTATTTTAGCCGTCATGCGTCATTTCGGTATCAAGATGGACGCTGAAAAGAACGCTGGATTGTACGGTGGTCAAGAAGGCAGCTTCCAAGCAGAAGGTAGCAGTGTCGAGCTGTGGGTTATACCAACAGACGAAGAATACCGCATCGCTCAAGAAACTCGTCAAGCGCTCAGTCTGGGCTAGAGACGAGATTAGTGCTTGTTATTTCATGGCAGTTATTTCGTGATTGTTATTTAGCACTTATTACTCAGTATTTATTATAAAAAATATAAATGAATCGTAGGACTTATTATGCAAACCATTTTACTTGTTCCCATCAGCCGCGGTATCGGAGTGACGTCAGCCGCGCTAGGGCTAATCCGTGCCTTTGATTATAACGGTATCAAAGCGGGCTTTATGAAGCCGTTTTTGCAAGATGATACGCTAGACAAACAGCACAGCTTAGACAGCTCAAGCGCATTGACCATGCACGCATTTGGACTAAATCCGCCTGACTCTATCAGCCGTCAACACGTCGAGCGTATGCTAGGCGATGACAATCTTGATGACTTGATGGAAGAAGTGATTGCCAATTTTCATACGATCGATGATGGTCATGACGTGATTATCTGTGAAGGTCTGGTGCCAACCACTGAGACCTCTTATGCTTCACAAATCAACCGTGCACTTGCTCACGCGCTAGATGCCAAGATTATATTTGTCAGTACCGCTGATATCAGTAAACCTGCTTATTTAGCAGACAAACTGGATGTCCATGCTCGTGAGTTTGGCGGTGTCATAGATTCACGGACGCTAGGCGTGATATTGATGCGGGTACAAGACGTGCCGAACACGTTTGACAATCAACCTGTCGCGCCGGGTGAGGCCGTTGTCAGCTTAGATCCGAACTTCCTGCAAGAGGTACAGCGTCTATCGCCTTCGTTCAATACCGAAGTATTCCGCCTTATCGGGGTGGTGCCTTTTAGTGACTCTCTATCTGTGCCACGCACATGGGATATCGCAACAGAGCTCGATGCGACTTGGCTAAATGTTGGCGAAGCGAAGACACGACGTATCAATCGTATCAGCCTAACCGCTCGTTCAGTAGCGCGCGTCAATGAAGTCTTTAAGCGTGGTACGTTAATGGTCGTGCCCGGCGACCGTGATGACTTGCTATTAGCCGCTGGATTGGCCTGTATCAATGGGATTCCATTGGCAGGTCTAGTATTGACAGGTGGCATTACCCCAAGCGATACAGTTGCTGAGCTTTGGCAGTCAGCGCTCAAAACTGGCATCCCTGTCATGAGTGTCGAAAGCGACAGCTACGAGACAGTACAGAGCCTGATGCATATGAGTTCTGAGATTCCAAGTGATGATACAGAACGTGCTGATGAAGTGGCTCGTTATGTGGCTGCTCATTTGGATCTAAGCTGGATTAAAGAATACTTCAGCCGTAATCATGAGCCGCGTCTGTCACCATCAGCGTTTCGCCATCAATTGGTCAAAAAATCACAACACGCCAAAAAACGTATTGTGCTGCCAGAAGGCGCGGAACCACGTACGGTCGAAGCGGCCTGTATCTGTCAGAGTCGCGGTATCGCCAACTGCGTGTTACTTGCTAAGCGTAGTGACGTTGAGCAAGTGGCCAAAAACCGTGATCTAACGCTACCTGAAGGGTTGGAAATTATCGATCCTGACAACCTAGATATGAGCAAATATATCGCTGCTGTCGTAGAGCGCCGTAAAGGCAAAACCACTGCAGAAGTCGCTGCTGAATACCTAAAAGATACGGTCTATTTAGGTACTATCATGCTCCAACTAGACGAAGTAGATGGTCTGGTCTCAGGTGCGATTCATACCACTGCCAATACAGTACGCCCAGCATTCCAGTTGATTAAGACCGCGCCGCAGTACTCACTCGTGTCATCAGTGTTCTTTATGCTGCTACCTGAGCAAGTGGTCGTCTATGGTGACTGTGCGATCAACCCTGATCCTAATGCTGAAGAGCTGGCAGAGATTGCCATTCAATCAGCACAGTCTGCTGCTGCCTTTGGTATCGATCCAAAAGTTGCAATGATCAGCTACTCTACTGGCTCATCAGGCGCAGGCGCGGATGTCGAAAAAGTCGCCCGTGCCACCCAAATCGTTCGCGAGCGTGCACCAGACCTCAAAGTCGACGGCCCGCTACAGTATGATGCGGCGTCTGTCATGAGCGTCGGTAAGCAAAAAGCGCCTGACTCACCTGTCGCTGGACAAGCCAACGTCTTTATCTTCCCTGACCTCAATACTGGTAACACCACTTATAAAGCAGTACAGCGTAGTGCCAACGTCGTCAGTGTCGGCCCTATGCTACAGGGTCTGAATAAACCAGTGAATGATTTATCACGTGGTGCCTTGGTTGATGATATCGTCTATACCATTGCGCTAACCGCTATCCAAGCGTATAGCGATTTGATTTAATCGCTATAAGACTTGCTAATTAAAGTCCTATACAAAGCCGACTATCATTATGATGGTCGGTTTTTTATTGATGCTCTGGTGGCAGACAGTGGTGACAGATGCTCATCTGCCCTCTACAATAGCGCTATCATCAAGTTATTTAATCTAAAAAGGTCAGCCAGTGAAAGAGTAAGGTAAATCAACGACCACGTGCGCCCTATCTACTCTTATACATTTATTTATGCCAAATACGAGCAACAGCCCTCAAGAAAAAACACCTGCACCTGCCATTCGTGCCTATCTTGGCGGCTCGTTCGATCCCGTACATAATGGTCATTTAGAAGTAGCGATGTCTGTCTATCAGCACCTACTACCAATTGCAACGCAGCTACAGCGTGCCCTGCATGTGTCCTTATTACCTAATGCGCGTTCGCCATTTAAGACGCAAAGTACAGACCCTAACCATCGCTTAAACATGTTAAAGCTGGCGACAGAGAATACACCGATACAGATTAATGAGCTGGAACTGTGGCAAGCGCCGCCTGTCTATACGATCGACAGCGTACGCACATTAAGACAGCAATATCCTAATGACAGTTTGATATTTATTATGGGTATGGACAGCGCCCATAGTTTGGATAAATGGAAAGATGGCTTACGTCTCACTGACCATGTCAATCTATGGGTGTTTAATCGTCAGAGCAGTACCGATGTGAGCGATGGCATTAGCGAAAAATTTTCTGACAGTATTATATCTTCTAAGAATAATACAGCGACTACGGAAGATGTTAATTTCTTAAAATCGCAATTACCGTTGTCATTGCAGCCCCATATAACGGACTCACCTATCGAGCTATTAGTTCCACCTACTCAGCGCTCGTTAGATAGCTCAAACTCAAATAGTACTAATCCAAATAACACTGATCCGACTAGCCCTGACACAAATAACACTGACTTGAAAAACGCCAATCGAGGACGCATTTATATAGATGCGCGACCCATTACTGCGGTATCAAGCACACAAATACGTGAACAACTACAGAAACTAGACGATCAAACAAATAAAATGCCAGTCGCTGAGAGGCAAATCGCATCTATAGCATCAATAAATGATATCATTAGCAATACTGAATCTAATCCATTAGCTAAATGGCTAAATCCTGCTGTTTATCAATATATTATCGCCCATCAGCTATATTCTGCTGCTCAATTCCGTTAAAATCGCCTTATCTATGTCATTTTGCCTATCCTGTCTCTATGCGTGACTGACAACATATGATCAGTCGGATAAGACAAATTGACGTTTTACCCCTTTATTTTACATATTTACGATTCAAGAGATTAAAATTTATGACCAACACCATGACTGCAGAACGCCTAACAGAATGCTTGACCCTAGTACAAAGCGCTCTAGATGATATGAAAGCAAAGAACATCACTGTAATGAATGTAGAAGAGTTGACTGACGTAACAGAGCGCATCATCATCGCTGATGGTACCTCAAAGCGTCATGTACGTGCGATGGCTGATAGCGTCGGCGCTGAAGCTAAGCAAGCTGGTTTTATGCCACTTGGCCGTGAAGGCGGCATCGACTCTGATTGGACGTTGATCGATTTGGGCGCGGTTGTCGTCCACATGATGACGCCACAAGCACGTGAGTTTTATGACCTAGAAGGCCTATGGTCATCACCTGAGCAGTTGGCTGAGCTGGTTGCTACGCCGCGCGAAAAGAAAACTGCGGGTCGTCGTAACAAAAACAAATAAGCTTGTCAGTAACGATATTCGTTCAAAATTAAGAAACGCTCCACCAAAAAGGCCAGAATACTTATTCTGGTCTTTTTTTATGTAAATTTTATGGTGATGAACCAGTATAATCAGATACATCACTGAGTACAGATAAGCTCATTTCATATCAATATTTATTAGACACTAAAATTAAACCGCCAAAATTAAGCCGCCTTCGCCTATTCATTCTACTTATTAGGAAACCATATGAGCGCAGAATCGAACACGTCATCACCTGAGCAAACTTCAACAGACTTTAATCAAGACTTGCCCCTACATATCGCTACCCTCACTTGTGTCCGCGCTGGCAAGTCTATGCCATTTGCCCGTGAGGAAATGAGCGCCATTAATAAAGCACCTATCAAATCTCCTATCGCCGTCAACTTTATGGGCTTAACCACTGATGAACAGGCTGACCGTAAGCATCATGGTGGCCCACTCAAAGCCGTGCATCAGCTAGCGCCTGCGACGTATGCAAAAATTAATGCAGAATTCGGTTTAAAGGTTCGCGTCGGTACGCTAGGAGAAAACCTTACGACTAAAGCTATCGATGGTCTGCCTGAAATGACCGAATCTACCGTTTGTATTGGTGATGTTTTTCAATATGGTGGGCATTTTGAAAACGGTCAAGACATTAGTAATGATGATGCTAGCGTTCAGTTACGTATCGTCCAACCGCGCCGCCCCTGCTACAAAATCAACGACCAGATTGGCCAATTTACCAAAGTACCAAATATCGCAGCATGGGTCAGCAAGCAAGGGATCTCTGGCTGGTATTTCCAAGTTGTACGCGATGGCTTTATAGACGCTGATTTACCTGTGTATTTGGTTGAGCGCCCTTATCCGTTTGCGACGTTAGAGACACTATGGCAACTATCCAACTCAAAAGAAAAGTTTGATGCTAATGTGATTGAACCGTGGCTCGCGATTGACTGTTTAGAGGACAGTTGGAAAAAGGTTCTGGCTAAGAAAATCCAACAGGATTGAAAAGGTAACACTCAACAAAAACCTTTAATATGACTTTTCTATTTATAAAAGATAGCCACTACCCTGCGTAATGGCGTCACAAGGTTTTTCATGTTCTATGTCAGCTCCATAATAAACACTCTCTCCTTCTCTATGTTTAATCGTGAAGGAGCACTCCATGAGTGAAAAGACAGAAAGTATCAGCTACCTACAAGCGATAGCGATTAGCGTCGGTGCGATTATCGGCTGGGGTGCGTATGTCATGCCAGGCGATTTGTTTTTACCGCAGTCACAGCTATTAGGCTCTTCTGTCGCTATTATTATTGGTACTTTAGCCATCTATATGGTTGCACGTGCCTATATTAATTTGCTGACCCAAACGCCAGAAAACGAGTCAGGCGGCATCTATTGGATTGAAAAATACATCAATCGCAAGCATGCCTATATTTACGGTTGGGGCGTCACGATAGGCTATATCTCTATTATCGCGCTTAATATATCAGCCGTCGCTTTGCTGCTGCGCTATCTGTTACCTAGCGGCTTACAACTAGGTTATCTGTATACGATTGCTGGTTGGGAAGTCTACGCCAGTGAAGTTTTCCTATGCAGCGCGGCTATTATTTTGTTCAGTTATATCAATCTAAAAGGCGTACGAGTCGGCGCAAAAATCCAACTCTATATTGCCCTCTTTATGATTCTATCAGTCACCGCGCTGTTTTTTGCCTCGCTTTGGATGACACCAACGACCCAAGCATTTTTGCCAACTGACATGTCTAGCAGCTCTATCACCAGTCTGGCATGGTTACCTATCTTGGCCGTTATGCCATGGGCGTATGTCGGTTTTGAGACCACACCGCAGATTTCAAAAGCCATTAGCGATTCAAAAACCAAGACCAAAAGTATTATCCTAATTTCACTCATCGCCGGTGTGTTGTTTTACTTTTTAATCAACTACTTTACCGCGCTAAACATGAGCTTTGACTATCAAGCAATCAAAGACAGCCACTGGGCGACAGGTGAAGGCATAGACAATCGGATTGGTAGCATCGGTATCTGGCTACTGTCGATCGCTATGATTGGCTCGATAATGAGCGGTATCAACGGCTTTATATTGTCATCAGTTAAGCTCTTAGAATCTATGGGCGACACGTCATTATTGCCTAGCGTATTTACAGATAAACACAACCAATTCAGTAAGCAAAAAACCGTTATATTGATATGCTTGGTATGCCTACTCTCTCCTTGGCTAGGTAGAAACTATCTACTCGATATCGTGACAATGGCGTCTTTGGGTATAACCGTTGGCTTCGCTTATGTCACGACCGCTGACCTCATCAATGAGCGAAAAAAGAAACAGGCAGGTTTGCTAAATTATCTCTCTGTATTAATCAGTGTGGTCTTTATATCGCTATTACTGCTACCATTTTCACCAGCAGCGCTGTCATTTAATGCTTATGTCTTGCTGGGATTCTTTATTCTGCTTGGGGCAATTGGTCATAAAAAAATCGCAGTTAATCCTAACGTTTATTAAACATAAATAGCATTTGCTAGTTGGGCACAATAAACATCAAACACAAACGAAGCTATAACCGCAACCCTTCCCATACAGAGCATTTCATGGCAAAAAACACTTCCTCGATTGCATTGGCATCAGTATTAATATCATCTTCTATACTATCGCTTGTGGGCTGCGTATCAACGTCAGCGCCGCGTTACGTCATCGACAGCGATAGCTACCAAGCGACTGGCAAAAGCGAGCGCATTAAAACCATCGTCTTGCACTATACGGTCTCAGACAACGAGCGCTCGATAAAGACATTGACCACGGGCAATGTGAGCGCGCACTATCTAGTATTAGACAATGATGACAATAAAATCTATAACCTAGTACCAGAGAGCGAGCGCGCATGGCATGCAGGTGACGGCGGCTTTGCAGGACGGACGATATTAAACGATACCTCTATCGGTATCGAGATTGTCAATAGTGGCATCAAGCCTGAATATCGAGACGCACTAAAAGATGGCACGCTTGACTATCATCCTTATGAGCATTATGTGGCATTTAATGAATTGCAGATTAAAAAAGTCGCACAACTGGTGCAAGATATCGCCACGCGCTATGACATCTCACCGAAGAATATCATCGGTCACTCGGATATGGCACCCTCGCGCAAGATAGACCCCGGTGCCAAATTCCCGTGGGAGCGACTGTATTTCGATTACGGTATTGGCGCTTGGTATGATGAATTTGATAAGCAGTTCTTTATGAATCAAAATGGATTTGCGTCGGCAACGATACCTGAGATTAAGCAAGCGTTTCGCAAGTATGGCTATCAAATCAACGATACTGATACGTGGGACAAAGCCAGTCGCGATGTCGTCTATGCGTTTCAGCTGCACTTCAGAGCGCAGCAGCCAACGGGTAGTATGGATAGCGAGACCTATGCGATATTGCAGGCACTAAATAAGAAGTATGCTGGTCGGGATGATTTTTATTAAAGAATATAGGCTATCAGGGGACATAATATATGAATAACTCTCAACAAGATGAGCAAGATGATTTGCAAAAATATCTAGAAGAAAAAGCCAAACAAGAGCAGGAAAAGAAAGAAGAGCAAGAACCTGAGCCACTTTCTGCCTATGATGCTTGTGTGCTAAAGGAAAGTGCCAAGATTCATGAGTTGATCGCTGAGGCTCAGAAGCGCCCCAAAGATGACTAACTGGATAGACGGTATTTGCCACTCAAGATGAAATAAATGCGCAAGTTAATGTCTTATGTTTTGAGACGTAGCTAAGCCACTATGAAACCAATACTATAACCAAACAACGCTATATCACTTTATAAAAGAAGGCCTATCTACCAACTATTTAGGCTATTTATTGCGATAGGCTAATGATAAAATCACCGCTCACAGGGTTATAGATAGTATCACTGCTCACACCATCTCGTTGGCTTCCCGCCTCGTTGGTTTTAATGATGGCTAAGATGCTGCGCAGATTTGATAGCTTGGCTTTGATAGCTTAGCTTTGATAACTTGATTCTATGACCAGTCTCAATATCTTTATTATCAAATGAACACCAATAATACTAAAAAAGGAATATTTATGTATCAAGCCTTTCAAAAACACCTACAACAAGAAATCAGCGATATACGCGAGGCAGGCCTGTATAAAAACGAGCGCGTTATTACGTCTCCGCAAGATGCACTCATCAAGATTGCCGATGGCCGTGAGATGCTTAACTTCTGTGCCAATAATTACCTTGGACTGTCTGACCATCCTGAGATTAAAAAAGCAGCTACCGAGGCCATCGAAGACTCAGGTTATGGCATGTCATCGGTGCGTTTTATTTGTGGTACGCAAGATTTGCATAAGCAATTAGAGGCGTCGATTTCTAAGTTTTTTAATACCGAAGATACGATTCTTTATGCCGCTTGTTTCGATGCCAATGGTGGTGCATTTGAACCACTGCTAACTAGCGAAGATGCGATTATTTCTGATTCGCTAAATCATGCCTCAATCATCGACGGTGTGCGCCTGTGTAAAGCCGCGCGTTATCGCTATGCCAATGCAGATATGCAAGATTTAGAAACGCAATTACAAGCGGCGCAAGCACAGCGTTTTCGTTTGATTGTCACCGATGGTGTGTTTTCAATGGACGGTAACGTGGCACCGATGGATGAGATTTATGCGTTGGCACAAAAATATGATGCCATGGTCATGATTGACGAATCGCATTCAGCAGGTGTGGTCGGTCGCACTGGTGGCGGCGTGACTGAATTGTTTGATCTGCGTGGCGATATTGAGCTGATCACTGGTACGTTAGGCAAGGCGTTTGGCGGTGCTATTGGCGGCTTCACCACGGGCAAAAAAGAAATGATTGAGATGCTGCGTCAACGCTCGCGCCCGTATCTGTTTTCAAACTCTATTCCTCCTATGGTGGCTGCCGCTGGGGTAAAAGCGTTTGAAATGCTATCGCAAGACAATACCCTACAAGACCAATTGCATGAAAATACCGCCTATTTTGTGAAGCAAATGCAAGATGCAGGCTTCGATATCAAGCCTACTGAATCAGCTATTTGTGCGGTGATGCTCTATGATGCCAATGTCTCGCAGCAAATGGCAGACGCACTGCTTGAAGAAGGCATTTATGTGATCGGTTTCTTCTATCCTGTCGTACCCAAAAATGAAGCTCGCATTCGTGTGCAGCTCTCTGCTGCTCATACTCGCGAGCAGCTCGACCAGTGTATCGCCGCCTTTATCAAAGTCGCCAAGCAAATGAAGGTGATTGATTAAGCATCGTTCGGTATTTATCTAGGGCGTGTCCTCAATTCAAACGAGTGTTCTCTAAATGGGCTAAAAATAGCTAAATTTTGCCAAACATCGTCAAATAGTTGGTCAATATCTCGATATTATCTGCACTATTTTCCTCGTTTGACGGCAATTTATCTCATTTTTATCACCATTTTTAAAATGAGGACACACCCTAGATTCAATAATTAAGTACAACACAGCTAAATAAGAGAAAAGTATGAAAGCATTGGTTAAAGCTCATGCCGAAAAAGGCATCTGGATGCAAGACATGCCTGAACCTACGGTCGGCATCAATGACGTTAAAATTAAAATTAAAAAAACTGCCATTTGTGGCACAGATTTGCACATTTATAAGTGGGATGAGTGGTCACAAAAGACCATAAATACGCCGATGATTATCGGACACGAATACGTCGGTGTCATTAGTGAAATGGGCGATGGCGTCAAGCATCTTGAAGTAGGTGACCGAGTCACAGGCGAAGGCCATATCGCTTGCGGGCATTGCCGCAACTGCCGCCGCGGTAAGCTACATGTATGTGAAAACACCATAGGCGTAGGCGTCGACCGTGATGGCGCATTTGCCGAATATTTGGTGATACCTGCCGACAATGTCATCAAACTCGATGAGCGTATCAGCGATGAGATGGCCGCCATTATGGACCCTTTTGGCAACGCGACGCATACCGCTTTATCTTTTCCTGTACTGGGTGAAGATGTGCTGATTACGGGTGCGGGTCTGATCGGGTCAATGGCAACAGCGATTTGCCGCTTTGCTGGGGCACGTAATATCGTGGTCAGTGATATCAGCGATTATCGCTTAGAGCTTGCCAAAAAGATGGGCGCGACGATGACCATCAATCCAGCCAAAGGTGAAACTATCGAAGGCGCTATCGATACGTTAAAAATGCACGGCTTTGATATTGGGCTTGAGATGTCAGGCTCGCCTCAGGCCTTTGATTCGATGATTAGTAACATGTATAACGGCTCTAAAATCTCTCTTTTGGGCATTTTGCCCAACACCACTACGGTGGATTGGAGCAAGATTATCTTTAAGGCGCTAACCCTAAAAGGTATCTATGGCCGCGAGATGTGGGAGACGTGGTATCAGATGGAGCAAATGCTGATTAGCGGTATTGATCTATCGCCTATCATTACCCACCGCATGCACATTGATGACTTTCAAGAAGGCTTTGATATCATGGAAAGCGGGCAATGCGGTAAGGTGATTTTAAGCTGGGATTGATTTTGGTGATTTAGTATTTGATGAGTCGTAGTTAGCTTTTACGTTATCACGACTTATAAAACGGCACTGATTTCAGTGCCGTTTTTTTGGGTATTAAGAAGTGATGAGATTTATGAGTTGATCGCTGAGGCTCAGAAAGATGTTGAAGATAGCGAATGGAAAAAGGATAAATAAAACATATTCTTAGTGATAGCTATCTTTAGAATGAACAAAGGAACTTACCTTTTCAAAACTATTAGAGTTTTCATCTACTAATTGGCTGAAATCAAAATAGATGGGGAGTTTCCTAAAAACTGTGTAACTGCTTATAATCCATTAACAGGAGAATAAGCAATGACTAACCAAAACGACATTAAAAAACTGGCCCAGCAGATGGCTGGTAGCATGAAAAGCTTCGATGACAT
>NZ_CAJHBO010000027.1 GCF_904846645.1 Psychrobacter sp. Pi2-1 | reverse complement strand
TTTGCATCGCTATGCCAAGTTGCTTGGCTGTGGCTGAAACATTACCGTTATTGTCTGCTATCTTCTTAACGGCTTCTGCTTTAAATTCGTCACTGTAGGTTCTTACTTTCTTGGTCATGGTAAACTCTAGTTAATACGCTTAGTTTACCAAGTTTAGTTGTACGGTTTCTTCAGCATAGCTCAGGCAACCTGTAACTTTATTTTCTAGGCTTAATATAACTTCATTTAATTTAACGTATATCGATAAATATTGAATAACAAGTAAAAGCGATTGAACCTATCTCAACAATAATGGTTTTATTTAAAATATATAGGCATCAAAAAGCACACAGCGATTATGTTGTGTGCTTTCTCATTTATGAGCTGCTATCAAGCTTTTGCTTCTACGTAAGATAAAATCTAGGATTTTTACTGGCAAAGCTGAGATTACCATGGTATGTATCACTGCCCATCCATTGCCATATATTCAGAAAGGAATTGACCCCAGTTTTGACGAACCACTTCGTATTGCCTTCTTCTATCTGATGAGACTGCTTCTGACTCCATATGCCCCCAAGCAGCCAAACTTAGCTTAAGTAAGTCTTTATTCTCTTCAGTAGCATTTTGGATAAAGTTTTTGTAGAAAGTATGTTCTGGATTGATTTCAATTAAGATAAACCCGTCGCTTACAGTTACATCAAAAAACTGGTCAAATGGTAGATTTATTTCTTCAAACTTGACACGCAGATTGTTTTCTAAAATCTCTTCAATCATTTGTGGCACTTTTTCTTTAGATAGCAGTCCCTTATCAGCTAAGTCTTTAAAGCTTTTTTCCAGACTTTCTTTCGTAGGAGACTTGTCAATTCCACCTCTTTTTTGACTGCTCTTCTCATTAACATAAGTAGCCTTCAGGTTCACACTATCGGTCTTCATCCTATGATGTTCTACACTTTGATGCTTTAAGCCCGCTAGGTTGATAGCGTCTACTTTACGATATGACATCTCAAATGCTGAGATAATTTTATTTAAACATTTTACAAGTTGAGCATCTTCAGGATTTTGTCTTTCAAGTAAATCCAACGCTTCTGTTGGCTCATTACAACCTTGTTGGATCATAATATCTTGCATATCAATAGGTCTAATCTTATTAGCAGACTGCTTATTATTAGTCACACCAAAGAAATCGTCTAGCACTGGCTCAAACTCAATTTCTACGCCCATCCATCGGTCTTTACGTTTATCATCGAAGATTTTAAAATTCTCTATCAAATCTAGCTCTCGACCTGCACGCATGATCGAAAGACCAATATTATTCTTTAATTTTTTACCTATATCAGTATTACCAATATATCCTGTCGTTGATTCTCGGAGCTTTTCAACCAACTCATCAGCGATCATAGCAGAGGTAATAGTTACTATCCCTTTTTTACCATTATTCAACAATATCTCGAAGCTATCAGAAAAGGCAGTTTTGAAAGCAGGTTTTGTTTTAAGCTCTTCAGGGTAGTCCTTGATGTCTTTAAGAGTGGTATTAACTATGAGTTGTAGAGGATCATTAGCAACAAAAGACGTGCTATTATCTAATATATATTCAGATCCAAATAAAGCATCATCAGTCATATAATAGGTTTGGAAAATTACCTTAACATCGCCATTATTTATCATACGGCGATACATTCTACCGATAATATCTTGAGTGTTTCGTAGTAGTGCCGCAGAAGTCTTCCAATGCAACTTATCTAGATCGCTCCAAACTACTGCGGTACCAGAATTAGAAACATCTCCTTCAAAAGGTAATGATAAATAATCAGGAATTTCAGTTCGATGCGGATAAAGGATATGTTCCTGCTTGTCTTCTTGAATTTTTTTAATATCCAAATAAGTAGTATAAGCTGGCTTACCATGTTGCCAGCTATAAACATCTGTTCTTCTACACTGTGAAATACTTGAGTTTGGTAATCCCATTCCAAACTTGCCCATGCCTTTTAAATCTTTACGGTTCTCGGAAGCGCCAAACTCTAATGCTGCATGTAAGATTTCAGGTGGCATACCACTACCATTATCGATAATTGCGATCTTATCAATTTGCTTCCCACCTTTTGAACCATCAGTATTTTGTATCTGTTTTTCATATACAACAAAGTAGACTTCTGTCGCAGCAGCTTGGATGCTGTTATCTATTAATTCAGCTACAGCATAGGCTGTATTCTTATAACCATTGTCCCGCATAGATTCAATAACAACAGATGGACTGATAAATAGTTTATTACTTAATGACATTACAATTCCTTAAAGAGTATTTTAAGACGATATTTCTATAGGCTAGTTGAGTCTTTCGGCTGACTATAGTTTGAATTAAATATCAGTTATCACATAGTCTATGATATTTAATTCAAGGCTCACTAATCGTTTTGCGGATAGCGCTCTTGGTCTATCTCATTCCAATCTGTATAGGTTTTTTTGGACAGTACTTTTCCTTGGCGGTCTAATGTATAGCGCGTGATACTGTCATAGCCATTATCATAAGCACTAGTGCTTTGAGTATTTAGGTTATAGACATCGAGCTTCCCATTTTCATAGCGGCCACCATCAATATCTACCGCATCTCCCATTGGCTCTATATAAGCCATGTCATATTTTGGTGAAACAATGACCTTACCTTTTTTATCGATGACGCCCCATTTACCACTTCTATAGTCTCCAGTCTTGACAGCAGACAGTCCTTCTGAGAACTCCATTGCCTCATCCCATTTGGCTGCTATCACTGTTTTGCCAGAGGTGTCTATAAAACCTGTTTTGCTATCTTCGTCACCCAATGTAGATGTGTTATATCTGGCCAATCCTTCTGAATAGTCATCTAGCCAGTCAAATTTAAACGGTACGACTGTTTTATCCGTTTTATCAATTGCTCCAAATTTATCATTTTTACTCACCACTGCTAGCCCATCATTAAAATCACCGGCACTCTGATATAAGTAAGGTATGGTCATTTTCCCTGCCTTATTCATATAGCCGTATTTACCGTCTTTATATGCGGCTACCATACCTTCTTGGAAATCTCGAAAATCAATATAATAGCCACCAGTCATCGGTGCTTGATACTCAACAGGTATGACTAATTTTCCTGCTTCGTTAATATAGCCTTGCCAGTACAGATAGTCTTCGTAGTCCTCACCGCCGTCATAGCCTTTGACCATTCCCATTTTCATGATTGCGACACGAGCCATACCTTCAGAGAAGCCACCGCAGCCATAATATTTTGCAGGTACGATGACTTTTCCTCTGTCATCTTTGTAGCCACACTGAGGTTGCTCCGTATTCTCTAATTCAAAAGCTTGTAAACCAGCGATTGCACTACCTGCGCCAAATGCTGCACATAGACCCAATATCATCGCCACTTTAGTCTTATTCTTTTTCATTTCAGTCTCATTCGTAAGGTGTAAATGCTATTTGCAATCCACAAATATATCTATGAAATACAGCTAATAGACATAGCTAATTGAATAAACAATAGTAGTCAACTTTATTTTAATTATCAATAGATATGTTATCCGATATAGAAAGTTTAAGTAGTCTCAAAGAATCTAAAGGCACAAAAAAGGACACAACGATGACGTTGTGTCCTTTTTTATATTTTATAAAGCATTACACAGCTCTATCCCGATGCAAAAGAGAATCTAGGGTTTTCTGTACATATTAATAAGTATTGATAATCCACATAATGAACCTCCTTTTTAATATCTCGAAAATTAGTAAACAGTTCAGACTTAATGTCGTATCACAAGTACCACTGATAAAGAGTCTTAATCCTTTAAGAGTCAGGAATGAAGATGGACATAGTAAAGTACTTCTTTGCCCCGACACAAGAGAAAATCTAGAGTTTTCTGTTCAGACTGGTGTATCTCGTCTTAAGAAAATCCTATCTGCCATTTTAACGGCTGCGCGAGCATAGCTCTTGCCTTGCGCTTCGGGTAAGCGTGCCCCACACGCTTACTGATCCTCGCTTACCTTAGAAATCAAGGAGCGTTTCAGACAGAGAATCCTATGCGCTCAGTTAAAACTAAATCGTCTTAATCCCTTAGGAATCAGGGAGCGTTTCAGACAACTACGTCTAGTGGGGAACAGGTATACGCTAAGTCTTAATCCCTTAGAAATCAGGGAGCGTTTCAGACTTAACCAAAGCTATCCAATTTCCTAACTCTCTAGTGTCTTAATCCCTTAGAAATCAGGGAGCGTTTCAGACAAACCAAGATGCTAAGAATAAAGTACGTATTATGTCTTAATCCCTTAGAAATCAGGGAGCGTTTCAGACCCCGGTGACCAACCTATAAGTAACGTTTTAGTTGTCTTAATCCCTTAGAAATCAGGGAGCGTTTCAGACTGTACAACCATTTTTATTATCAAAAAAATCAATAACTTATATATCAATATTTAATCGACAAAAGTCGGCTTAAAAGTTGGTGTTTTTTTAACCAATTTTTTACCATAAATTGTATAAATAATAACCAATTATATGTCTGAAACGTTAAATAATAGCCCATATCTTCGTCAGATAAAGTCTGAATCCGCCCCTAATCACTTAGGGTGTGAATAGTGATAGCTCACTATATTATAGTAATGCAAGTCATCCATCTGTGCAACAGCGATATTGATATACTGACTATCATTGATAGCAAGCGGCACTGGTTATTAATTGTTAAACATAAGTCGTAACTGTGCAATATATCTGTGTAATACTTTTTCTGACAAGCTTGTCATAGTAAGACTGGCAAACGACACCCTCTATAATAGCCCCCAGTCAGCAGTACATTGATCGTATATTTAGTTGAGGAGCAGTATGACAGTCTATTTGGTCAGCCGTCATCAGGGCGCAGTTGAGTGGATGAATCACATGGGTCATCAGTACGATACACACCTCACCCACTTAGGCAGTAATGACACCCTATCGGCTGGTGACACAGTCGTAGGTTCTTTGCCCATTAACTTGGTGGCGGATCTAGGCGAGTGTGGTATCAGCTATCTGCATTTGAGCCTATGTATTCCAGAGCATCTGCGCGGTATTGAGCTGTCCGCTGAGCAATTGTCCCAGCTTGATGCCAAGCTCGAACCCTATAGCGTGAAGCGTCTAACAGATAAGACGCTCTAACCGCTCACTATAGTCTTGTATCTACTGTAGTTAGCGATTGTACTCAGCGATGACCAAACAGATACATCACCGCTTTGATAATCGCGCCAATGATAGCGACGAACAGCAACATCACTGAACCGCCAATCAAAAACATCACTAACAACCCAAAAATCGCCGCCATACTACTCGCTCCTCATACAATCAGCACGATTGCCAATCATCAGAACTATCTTACGTTAATAGTATGACCCAACTCAGTCATGACAAGCTTGTCAAATTGACAATCAACCTACTTGATTGGCTATCATCTCACCCATGGTTTTACCGAACCATAACGCTACATCTACGCCTAGCCGTCAAGCCAGGCATATTTATATGATATGGAGAATTACAATGTCAAAATCGCTTATCGTTGCCGCCCCTTATATTAATGAGCTAGTCACGGAAGGCTTGAGATTATGTAGCCATATCATGGAGTATCGTCATGCTACCAATCAGACAGCCCTGCAGCGTGAGACCATGCATAAACAAGCCAACTATGCGATGCAGCAAGAAAAAAACGATCATGAAAGACAAATGGCCAATCTGCATCAATTGAGTGAACAGTTCGGCGTCACATTGGCACACAATCGTCAGAACTCTGTAGATGTCATGAAAATGTATAACGACTCAAATACCATGCTCGTCAAGCTGATCGACCGTATATGTGATCCGGACATAGACATTGAGCAACTACAGCTGATCAAAACTATCATAGATACCTTGCAAGCCAAGCAATCCGATTTGATTGCCAATCATCGCAAGCTGAGCAGTCATGCGCTCACTGCCTTCAAACACAGTAGCAGTATGATGGTTGAAGGCTCACAGGTTTTGACGGATGTGCACTAGGATGATATTGGACCTATTACTATAGAAAGCGTACACCAATGGCGGTAATGACAGTAATAATCATGAGTTGCCAAATGAACGTCTTACCTTATTGAGTGGCTTACTGACAAAGGAATACGCGTATGTTTTGGTTAGGTTTTGGTATCACGGCAGTAGATGCTATTGCGTGCTCTTTAGCAAGTATGTTTGAGCAGGACTCGCGGGCAGAGTCGCAGCAAGCGTTGAGTCGTCTAAAAAGAGAAAGCCAAGCGCGTCAACGTGATCTTGAGGATTACCAGCGCCAGTGTCAAGCGGCCTACTCACTTAGCCAATACGTTGCGCTTTATCGTCTTGTCTCGCAGGCGGCACAGGCATGTGCGTCACAGTATGAAGAGCAAGAGCAGCTACTGTTTATGCTCAATGAGCGCATGACAAAAAGTATTACGGCTAGGCTTGCTCTAATGCGCCAGCAGGATCAAGCGTGTGCTAATCAAAAGCGAACGCTAAGTCAGCAGTTTGCTATCGCACAAGATGATGCCAAAAAAGCATTGGATGAATTTGAGCGCGTTGAGGCACAGCGGCAAGAGACAGAGCAGCAGCTGCGTATGTTTTGTGAATTAATACAGTAGCTACAAGCGTATCTGGAGTAACTCACACATCAGCTAGCCATTAACCCAATAAAGCCACCTATAAGAGGTGGCTTTATTAGTCTAGTCCGACAGTAGCCCGCAAACGTTCTATACTGACGCAAGAGAAAATCTAGGATTTTCTGGTCAGACTATTGTAGCCAGTTTGACATAATTTGCGAAAATGCAAATTCTCTTGCACTCAGCGAAAACCTCTGAGAACTCTACTGATCCTTCAGAAAATTCCATTTAAGGAATTTTCCCTTGCGAAGCTAAAATTGGCATGCAATTTTTTAACGTCTCTCATCTTAGGAATCAGGGAGCAGTTCAGACAACTATAAGGTATACCGTCATGGCCCCATTAAGAGTCTTAATCCCTTAAAAATCAGGGAGCGGTTCAGACTGACGAGAACATTAACGACCAAGGTATTGAGGCGTTTTAATCCCTTAAGAATCAGGGATGAGGAGGGAAGCAGTAAAGCACTGCTTTGCCCCGACGCAAGAGAAAATCTAAGATTTTCTGTTCAGACTGGTATATCTCGTCTTCAAAAAATCCTATTTAAAGGATTTTTACTTGCGAAGCTAAAATTACAGTGTAATTTTTTAACGCTTCTCACCCTTAAAAATCAGGGAGCAGTTCAGACGCAAATTCTGGGGTATTTCTAATCCCGATACTTTGTCTTAATCCCTTAAAAATCAGGGAGCAGTTCAGACTGTACACCAATATTTGTTGCTAATAAAATCAAATACTTAATCATTGAATTATAGCGAACAAATGTTGGCTTAAAAGTTGGTGTTTTTTTAACCAATTTTTTACAGTGAATTGTACACATATTGACCAATTTTTCGTCTAAACGGTTGAGTTACCTTATGAGGTAGCCTGTCTAAACCACTCCCTAACTGTCAGGGAATAACCGATTAAAGTTATCTGATACATGGTAGTAGATGTCTATAGCAGGTGCAATAGCTAATTATTACTATCTTACATTTAATTTAAAACTTATTTTTGCGGTATTTTTGACAAACTTATCGTTTCGCTACATCTTTATCGCTTGCATTAATATTTTATGATAATAGCTATCTAAACTGCGGCTGAGATTTGCTATAGTCTTAAGCCTTTAATACCCTACTTGTATCTGGACTTATACATGCACACCTACTCTGTATCGTCGACAGCCGTGGTCAATAGACCAAACCTATCTACCATTCGTTTTGCGGTACGCCAAGATGATCCACTCCACATGCCCGAGCATTCAGGCTCGATGCTACGCGGTGCATTTGGGGTTGCATTACGCTCATTGACTTGCGTTACAGATATGCCAGAGTGCAGAGACTGCCCACTGAAGCAGCACTGCAAATTCCCTCGACTATTTGAGATGCCAGCACTACAGCACGCTACCGTTCAAGCCGTTAATCCTTACGTCATACATGTACCCATCACCGACCAGATGCTTGAGCATTCTAGCGATACCGCTGACTACGACCACACTCATCATATAGTGCAAAAAACCAAAAAGTCGAAGGCGAGTGATAAAAAAACAGTGACCTTCAAAAAAGGTGATATATGGCAATTCGGTATGACGGTGATGGGGGCTGCAGTGACCGAGACGACTTTAATTGTCAAAGCATGGGAGCTGGCACTTACAACAGGACTGGGTGCTCATAGCCCTTACCGTCGAGCAACGCTTTTGCAAGCGGACTGTGATGGCAAAACGCTCTATACCTCTCCTCAACTGTCTCCAGCGCGAGCGATAGACTTACCAACCTCAAATCTACAAAATTTCTCAGACTTAGAAGCATGCAATTCAAAAGAGCGTGATTTGAAAATAAGTGACTTGCCTGCATACTTAGCTAACCAGTCCATTCGACTTACCATGCAGTTTTTGACACCGTTTCGCTATCAGCAAGACAACCGCATCGTATCCCACCCAGACAGTCTAGATAGTGCCACATTTATTGCCTCACTCTATAACCGCATCCGTTTATGCCAAGACAATCACAGCCCTGACGAGCCATGGGACATAGGCTATGACTCTTATCATCGGTTCAAAGAAGACATCGAAACGCTATCAATAGCAGTCGATATTGCGGCCAATCATGTGCCTCGCCGCTCTAACCGCCAGCAGCGAAAAATGCAACTTTATGGACTACAAGGAAACCTACACCTCACCGGTGACCAGCAAACTCTCACGCGTCTCTTGCCAGCCTTACAACTGGGTGAGCAGCTACATATTGGCAAAAACACCACCATGGGCTTGGGTCAATATCAGCTAAAACTTACACCTCTACCTCTAACCTAGACACTCCAAAAAATCCATACTTCTCAAAGATGACAAGCTTGTTGTTCTCCATAGCCATTCTCTCAATGATGTCTAATAGCACCTACACACAGGGGCTTAGAGGACATCATGATGACATTGACGACACCAGTAGCAAACAAGCCTTTAGCCCTTTCATTAGCGAACACACAGTCGTCTAACACACAGCTCACTGATATTCATGAGTGCCTACATCAGCATTTCACCATTCATCAGAATGATGACACGTTTACTAATGACGTCTCGTTAGCCCAACTGGCTCACTTACTTAGCCAGCATTGTCATCTCGACAATATGATTACCCTACTGTCCTCTATTACCCAATCACCAGCACTCCTTGATCAAATCGCAGCGCGCTCTTACTGGCATGGTAATGGCTTCTTGAAGGTGGTACTTCTTGACCAAGGCTATAAGCTGCGCCTACACATTTGGTTCGCTGGAACTTCTTGCGAAGAAAACATCCATAGCCATCGTTGGGGTTTTGCTTCCCATGTGCTAACAGGCTCACTCAAAAGTGAGCTCTGGGCAGATGCAGCAAATGATGACTCAACTGCCCTGTCCTATACACAAGATCACTCATTAGTCCATAGCGATGCAGTAACCCTGCTATCAGATGAGTATCTGTACACCGCTAAACATCAAAAGAATGAAACCCATGTATCAGCGCATAAGCAATATGTTGGTACAACTCACTTAAAAAAACTACAGAACGTTACGCAAATGGCTGGTGCTAGCTATGTAATGACACCGGATCAACTGCACAGTATCAATCATCCTGGAGAAGAGCTGGTAGCAACAGTTATTTGTACTGCACCTACGCAAATACTGACCAATCGCTTATTCCCAACCACCGCAGACCCCAAGCTACATCCGACCACTCTATCGGCTGATGAGCTCAAAAATGCTTTGGTTTGTTACTTAGACCAACGGCGGCTAGCAGCGTAACCAGCCAGCCCTGATATTTGATTTAGAAACAAAACCATCAGTATGCATCACATTGACGGATATGCTGCTGTGATAGCTAGCTATAGCCACTTTTACCCTTTTTATTATTAAGAGAGCGTATATGACAGACTCAAACTGCACTATGACAATCGATAATGCACTATTAAAAGCGCTGCGTTACACCGACCAAATCAAGCCTGCGACCAACATCACTTTTTGTTTAGAACAAGAAGAAAGAAGCCTCTATCGTTTACGCCAGCGACTGCTCAGCCCCTCAAACACCTTATCACCAGAGCAGGCTTATTTGACGCTATACGATTGTTTGTTCCGTCATGTCAGTACAGCTTTACTTAATCAAGGGTATCAGGTCAGCTCCCAGCAACCTCATCAAACTTTGCGACGTATCGTAAGACAAAGCGCACCTGATACTCGAGTACAACAAATGATTGCTCAAAGGCATGCACTCAAAAAAGCCACGGGTACACTTATGTGCAAAGACGCTGTCGAAACTCTGACTAGGCTACTCAATGAGTATGATATTCGAGATGCACAAGCTTGCCAAACATTATGCCTTTTGCCTCTACAGCGTATAGTTGCCTCATCAGCAGTGAGCTCATCTGTTTAATGTATAGATGTGCTGCCAAACAATTTAAAGAATATAACGTATAGGAGCGTCACATGACCCAATCAACCACTATCTATATGACCACCACTGGTTTTGACAACCTTAAAGCTTTGTTGGCTCGCAAAAAGCAGGAATATGCTGATGTACGTGATCATCGACAAGTAGCATTTGAGATGTCAGGAGACGGCTGGCACGACAACCCTGAGTTCAATCGTCAGCAACAGCTAGAGGCGAACTTAAACCATACCGTCAAGGAACTAACCGAAAGATTGCAGCATGCACGGCCTGTCAATATAGATCCAAACAATCGTCCTACTAGCCACGTGGCAATTGGCTCTTTGGTCAGTATTACTCGCTGGAACCTAAATGACATTGCCAACGATAAAGGCGTCAATGAAACGTGGGAAATCGTTGGATTTGACGAAACAGATATTCAGGCAGCTAAGATCGGCTACAACGCACCATTGGCAAAATCTATTATCGGACTACAAGTAGGAGATATCTCGGATGAGCTCCTACTCGGTAGTCAAGCTTGGGAGATAGAAGTGACTGCCATTCATTCTGGCGTATAAAAGTATAGCCAGATTTTATGAAAAAACTAAATATAAGTACGGCGGATAAAAACGAGGAGTAAGTATGTATATAGCTATTGAAGGTATAAAAGGCACTGGCAAGAGCACCTTGCTAAAAACGCTGCTACCTGTCTTAAAAGCGCGCTTGGAACCAAAGCAACAGCGCATCGCTATATTACATCCTACTAAACCCATACCTGAAGACCATTATTTGGAACGCGAGTTTTATCAACATCAAAACAATGATGACTATCTTAGACTGCTTTATGCGGCACGATCTAATTATCATGCCTCACGTACGGATTGGAATGCTAACTTAATTATCAGTGATAGAAGCATATTGACAAGTGTCGCCGTCAGATGGCAATACGCCAATCTAAGTCCTGTTGAACATTATGATCAAGTACGCGCACAAGAAAATGTGATCGCGATACCTGACCTTGTCATACAGCTTGATGCTCCTGATGCTACTTTGTTAGAGCGATATGCCAAAAGAAATCGTAAATACGGTCAACATGAAGAAACCCTAGACTCTATTGTGAGTATGCGAAGCAGATATACACAGCTATATAAATGGTTACAGACCGAACAAACCATACTTTTACTAGGTAAATCTATATCGATACATAGCTATGACACAGCAAAGTTAAATGCACATATCATTTGTCAAGACATTGCAGATGTTATAGAACAAAATTTTGCTAATATTAATAGTGAATCTTTAGTAAAAAAATCGTATAGTTTAGTTCACTAAAAAACACTATGCTGTCTTACCCCAGTCACTGAAAGACATACAACAATAGAAAAAGGTCAATATTTGAAAACTTTATTTGTTACTGCGACTGCACAAACCGAAGCCAACTACTATCTTATTTGGCATTTGTTTAAAGAAAACAATACTGATATCAAGAAGATAGTCATTATTAGTACCGAGTTTACTCGTACTAAAGGATACGTAGACAATCTGACTAGTGTACTGACCGCGCTACAAGTAGGCTCTGAGACTTCGCCAGTAACTATAGAAGAGTTACATTTGCAAAACGGTATTGAAGAAAACAATGTAGAGGCGATAAAAGACGTGCTGCTACAGTGGATTGCTCATAATAAAGCGTCGCAAATCATCTTCAACATCACAGGCGGTACCAAACTAATGAGTATCGCTCAAGACCAGATTGCACAAATTAGTAGTCGCTATGATTGTGTCTATCAAAGTCGAGCCAATAACCAGCTTGTCTGGTATAACCGCCCTCCTAACAAGCAGTGCTATGACTTAGTACTACCCGAAAATATTGAAGCCCGTCTCAAAGCGCGCGGTTACCAAGCCGTAAGTGCTGAAACCTCATTTTTAGACCTGCCAGCTCAGCAGTATCATTATATCAATCAAATCTATCAGTATATGAAAGCTGACTTTGAGAAAGCGCAAAGCTTAGTGTTATTGCTCAATGCTTTGACTGCAGCGCTGATGAAACAGCCTGAGCATAGTTTCCCTCAGACGGTCACAGTACAAGACGGCAATCTGCTTAGAAAGTGCATCACTTGGCTCAAACTTCTCGCCCAAGCACCGCAACCGTATTTCAGTTATGACAGTCTGGCTGGCACTATTACTTGGGAGGACAAAGAAGCCGTTGAGTTTGTGGGTGGTAAGTGGTTCGAAGTGCTGACAGGTCTTTGGATTGTCCAGCACTATATCGCACAGCAGCAGCAGGTCGATGTGCAGATTGGCTTACAGTTCAAAAAGACCAGCGATGGCAATGAGGTCGATGTGGCATACATCAACTCAGGCTACTTGCATCTGTTTGAATGTAAGACTGTTAATTGGGATAGGCAAGACAACCCTACTACCAAAGTCAACGCTGACTTGCGTAAGTTTGATTCTGTCGGTCAAGTCGGTGGACTTAATACGCACAAATACTTCGTCAGCTTGTTTGATATCTCTGATCAGTCACTTGCTGTGGCCGAGGATACCGGTATAAAAGTCATCATGGGTAAGCAGTTGCTAGATTTTGGTCGTTATATTGCTTAATGATCTTTTGGTAGCTGCATTTTGAGATATCACAAGCTTGTGGGACCACCACAAATATCACGAACAGAGTAAACTTTAAATCATCGAATTTATAGAGAGAAGCTTATGTCACGCAATATCTTGTTTTTAGTTACTGGTATGACCCCGCAGATTATCACTGAAACTATTTGGGCACTTGCATGTGATAAAGATTCAGCAGATATATGGTTGCCTGATGAAGTACATGTATTAAGTACTGAATATGGTTTAAATAAAATACGTGAAAACTTATTTGACAGTGGAATATTTACTCAATTTAAACATGACTATCCCATCTTAGAAAATATTCATTTCGATAAAGAAACAAATTTCCATGTCTTTACTAATGACAAAGGTGAACCACTTTTCGATCTCAAAACGCCTGAAGATAACGAGAGATCAGCTGATATTATTTGCGAAAAAATCAAAGAGTTTACCAGCATGGAGGATACCAGTGTACATGTCTCTATCGCAGGTGGTCGTAAAACCATGGGCTTTTATGCAGGGTACGCACTATCTTTATACGGACGAGCACAAGACTCGTTATCTCACATATTAGTACAAGCAGAATTTGAGAACACCTCGAACTTTTTTTATCCAACACCTGAACAGCATTCAGTATATAACTATGCAGGTAAAGAAATCGGTAATGCACAAGACGCTCAAGTTTGGCTTGCTAAAATACCGTTTGTGAGAATGCGTGAAGCCATTTTACCTAAACATCAACTTAAAAAAGAAGATAGTTTTAGTGAAGTGGTGCAAAAAATTAATGAATCTTATGAAGATATTAGTTTAGAGCTCAATGCATTTAGTAGAAAAGCTATCATTAATGGTAAATTCATCATAGATGATCTACGACCGCGAGAATGGGCACTGTTACACTGGTTTGCTGATAGACGTAAAAGCAATAAGGGCGGTATCACTGCGCCAAGTAAAAACAGCAATGAGAAAAGTAGCAATAATGAGCAAGACGAGTATATTCAAGAACTCACTGAAGAGTTTTTTGATTACTATTATGACCATAAGAACAATGAGAATTTAGAGGTCACCGTGGATAAGAAATTTTTTCAAGAGTCCAAATCACGATTACAAACAGCATTAAAAGAATCCTTGGGCATTGAGCTTGCAGCAAAACTTGATATTACTTCAGATACTGGGAAAGGCTCTCCGTTTCAACTTCGTATAATGCCAGATGCTATCACTATTAATGATATGTCCTAATATATAGCATCGTTTACACAAGCTTGCGGTCTCAGTTTCAATAACTGAAACACGATATATTTAATGCCATCAACTACCCAATATTCAGCACCTTAGGAGAATAATCATGGCATTACCTGTTATCGCTGTTAGTCAAACCGTCGCTATTGCCGCATTAAAGGAAGGCGTTAGCTTGTGCCAATCGATCATTAATTATCGATTGGCAACACAACAAATTGAATTACAACGAGATCATATGCATGCTGAGGCTAATGCCGTCATGCATCAGATTGATAAAGAGTACACAGCTAAACTTGATCAGCTAAATACTATCGCCAATGCCCATAAGCTCACGCTTGATAGTCTAAAGACATCAAACACAAATCTCACCAATATGATCGAGGGTCACCAACTACAGCTTGATAAGTATCTTTCTATCATTGTCTCACCTGATGTTTCAGATGCTATCAAGCAGAGCATGATGACCATAATCTCTCAGCTATCACAAGAGCAAACTAATTTAACCAATCAGTTTATACAAGCGTCGCAATCACCTATTAATGCATTCGCCATAATGCTAGATAGCATCCGTGATAATGGCCAACCACGTACCTTTACTGACGTTAGTTAGTAAAGGTCTATGTCTCTATTGAGTTTATATACGCTTATTGAAGGAGCTGTCTATGTATTGGGTCATTGGTGCTGTTGCTGTTGTAGGTGTTGTCGCTTGGTTGAATGGTGAGGAAGAGCGTGCTTGTGCAAACTACCATGCATCTAGTCATAGACTCTTTACAGAAACTCGTCAGCGTCAGCAACAAATAGCTGAACGACGCGCCAATTATGCAAAGAATCAGAACTTCTATGAGCATATTGAGCTGCATCATGCTTCTCACCTTACCGCTGATGCTCTGTATAAAGAACTTGATAATCATAAAAAGATTGTCGATATATTCAGAAGTAAGCAACAGTCTTTTGGTCAATGTATTGGTGAGCTCAAAAAACAGCGTGATACTGCAAAAGGTAGCCAGAAACAAGCTATCCGAGAGCAGCTCCAGCAAATGAGAACACAATTCAATGAAGCTAAAGATCAGCTATTCATACTAGCTGAGGAAAAAGAGCGCAAGCTTATAGAGCTTCGTCAGATAAATCAGGCAACACGCGAGTATAAGCTATATATTCGAAATCACTGTGGCGATAAAGGTCGTGATTGGTATGAGCGTGGTATTGAGCGCGCTAAACTTCGTATGGCTTAGCCTGTACAGACTCATATAAGAAAGACTTTCATGGATATAGATAATATTTCACATCACTAATGAATAATTAAAGGAGCAGTTAATGAGTCTTAGAAACCCCGACAACAGCGTTGAGATACCATCTCTCGCGAATATGGATCCCGTCTTAAAATGGCACAATTTAAGCTGTGAATTGGTCACACCTATGTATGGTGGCGGTGTCAAATCTGTGGTAGTCGACGAACAAATGCCAATCCGAACCAGTAGTATTCGTGGGCAACTAAGGTTTTGGTGGCGACTACTCGCTACTAATAAGTGGCAATTAGGTACTGATCAAGAAATTCAGCAACAAGAATTTTCGTTATGGGGCGGTATGGGCTCAGGGAATGATGATGGCACAGCAGGTCAGGTGTTTCTACGAGTATATGATGTACCTTCGTCTAGCAAAATACGTCAAAGCCTCATTGACTATGATGATAATAGCTTATCGCAATTGAAATATGTATTGTTTCCAGCTTATAACGAGACAGATCCAGCGCTACAACCTCACAAATTACTCAAACCAGAGATTAGCTGGAAACTGTCATTTGCCTTTAGTCCTTTATTAGAAAAAGACAATAGTAGAAAAGAACAAGTTATCGAAACTTTGCAATGGTGGGCAAGCTTTGGTGGCTTAGGGTTCCGTAGCCGTAAAGGGTTAGGCTCTGTTCGGGTCACAGAATCTACAGACTATCCACATATAGCAGATCTACCAAGTCCAGATGAAATATCATCAGCTAATTGTCACTTGATACAGCGAAACTCTACTACTAGCGCATTATCAGCCCTACAAACAGCTATTACCAAGCTAAGTGGATTTAGACAATCACCAGGTGTAGGACGTAATCCTGGTCAGCAAAACAACCGTCCTGGCCGTAGCCGCTGGCCTGAGCCTGACGCTATAAGAAGAATCAACAACACTCATCATAGTGACCATGCTCCAGAGCATTTAGCTGGCAATGTATTCCCGCGCGCTGTTTTTGGCATGCCTATTTTATTCCCATTTGTAGGTCGTAATGAACCTAGTGGAGACAACACGGTAAGCCCGGCTCAAGGTGAGCGTTTAGCCAGTCCGCTAATACTGCGAGCAGTCTATGCAGGCGATGATAAAGATGGCAAAGCTCAATGGTGTCCGTCAGCCCTAGCCCTACCGTATCAGCATATTTTAGATATGCAAGTGAACGTGGGCAGACATGAGTATCCTGTTTGGAAAAGCGATACCGTGGAACATACTCGCCCTATCAGCGAAAACGGTGGACAAGATCCCATACAGGCATTTCTCACTTATTTTGTCAAATAATTGTCTTTACTCAATAACTATCATAATACGGAAATATAATGAATCAATACCTAGTTATGCTATCCATCGGACCAGTACAAAGCATGATTGCCGCTGCTCGTCGCAGTCGCGATCTATGGAGTGGCTCATGGCTATTATCAGAGCTTGCAAAATCGTGTGCCAAAAGCCTAAAAGAACAAGACGCGACTCTTATTTTTCCATATGTGGAAAATCCTTCATTATTAGATATGAATAGTGAGTTCTCAGTAGGCAACAAGCTACAAGTCATCATTGAAGCTAATAGTACGGACGAGCTTATAAGGATTATCAATCAGGCCAAAAAAGCCACCCAAGCCCGATTTTTGTATGAAGCAGATGCTGCTATAAAGCAATTAGATCATGCAACAGATGACATCAGACAAGAGGTCTGGGATACGCAAAAAACCAACTATCTTGAGATCCAAGCTGCTTGGGCAAAAATTGATACTTCAGACCATGATGGCTATAAACAAGCCATTCAAAAAGCTTCAGGTGCATTGGCTGCTCGTAAAGCAACTCGAGATTTCGTACCAGCAGCGACTGACCCTTATGATATGACGCGCATGCTGCCAAAGTCATCGCTTGACGGAGCTTATGAGACGATACTCAACAAACCACACAACAAACTAAAAACCAAAACCCGTACCAAGTTATCCTTGTCTGATTCTGAACAATTAGACTGTCTGGGTACTATCAAGCGCTTAGGTTTTGCTGATACTGTCGAACAGTTTACCCCTTTTACTCGGGTAACGGCTCATGCTTGGATAGATCGTTTAACAGATGATGAGCTTCGTGATATTAATACTGCATATGCAAAACTGGTTAAACATGGCGTAGCAACTAATGTTAAAGGCAATAAAGGCGATGATAATCAATCTATTTATCATAAGCTGCCTTTTGACGCACAAATGCTCTACCCTTCGCGTATTGACGCAGAAATTCTGCAAATAGAACGTGCTATCGATATAGAAGGTGACCCAGACCTTCTCCAAGCGCGAGAAGCGTTAAAAGATCTTCGAGACTCTACCTTAAAGAATGTCTGGCAACGTATAGGTCAGCCTTATAGCTATGGCGTTATGTTATTAGCTGATGGTGACCGTATGGGCGAATTGCTCGATAAAGCTACCAGCTTAGATGAACATCAAAAAATCACTAAAGCCTTATCGGATTTCGCCGAAAGTGTTGCAGATACCATGCGTATCTATAATGGTCACTGTATTTATGCAGGTGGAGACGATGTACTAGGCTTTATCCCGTTAGACCAAGCTTATGACTGTAGTAAGCGGCTCAGTGACGATTTCACTAATAGACTGCTCGATGTCAGTACGAGTTTGGGTGTCGATAAATCTCCTACTCTATCTGTGGGCTTAGCCGTTTGCCATATTATGACGCCCATGAGCGTTATTCGTGATCTGGCAAACCAAGCTGAAAAGCATGCTAAAGGCGATCATATCAAAGACGATATCAGCAAACGCCGTAACGCATTGAGCTTATTGCTTTCTGTGCGCTCAGGTACTGATATACAAGTCAGATACCAGTGGGATGATAGACCAAGCTTACAAACCTTCCAACAGTGGATAAAAATGTACGTCGATAAAGCTATCCCTAGCCGTGTCGCTTATGACATTAGAGATATCCATCTAAGAACAGATCTAATCGCTAGACATGAGCCTAAGCTACGACAAGGTATTCGATCAGCGGAGCTCAAACGTATGCTAGAGCAAGCTCGTACAGCGACAGGCGAAACAATAGCTTTAGAAACTATAGAACAGCTACAAGAACGCGGTACAGAGATAGCCTTGGAAAAGCTTGCTGATGAACTTATCGTGGCTCGTTGGTTCGCTGCCAAAACACAACAAGAACTAGGGAAGGAATAACAATGACTTCGATGACCAACTACATTATCGAGCCTCTGGCTCCGTTGGTGTTCCGTTCAGGTAAGCCTTTCGGTTCACAAGCTTCAGCAGCAGATGTAATCTTTCCTCTCCCTTCAGCCGCAGCAGGTTTGATAAGGGCAACAAGTATCAATCAAAAACAAGCCAACATGGATGAACATTCAGTTGCAGACGTGGCCAATCAATCCTACCAACAAGTTTTGTCTATCAAATCGACAGGGCCTTATTTGGCTAGATTTGATGAATCGTTACAGCACGTTGAGATACTAATACCCAAACCCGCTGATGCTTTGTATTTTGAAGCAAAGAAAGACAATGATAAAAAGAGAGAAACGGTTGCAGAAGCGCAACTGGTTCGACTTATGCCAAAGCCGTTAGATGCTGATTGCGGCAGTGATTTACCTGATGGGTTATTACCTGTACAGATGCATGAACCTATCAAAGGTAAACCAAAACCTGGTCCTACCTACTGGACACTTGATCACCTAAAAAAATGGCAATCGGGTAACCCTATCGATGTGAACACTTTACAACGAGAAGGCGTCTCTCAGCTCCCTATCGATCTACGTACTCATGTAGCGATAGATGGCAAGTCTAAAGCCAGTAAGACAGGTCAGCTATTCCAAACGGCCAGTTTCGATTTTGGCTATACCAAAACAGAAGGCGAAAGTACCGACGGTAGATCAATATGGAAGGATCATCGATTAGGGTTTGTTATACAAACTGACCAAAAATTAGACGAGGATATGGTAACTTTTGGCGGTGAGCGTCGACTGTCCAAATTCTCACCTATCGATAGCTTAGACAGTTTTTATGATGATAGTTTGGATGAGCTATTGAACAAAATTAATAATGCCAACGGTTTTCGGCTGACCTTTCTGACTCCTTGCATCTTCGCCAATGGTTATCTGCCTGCTTGGCTAGATGTCACTACGAAAAAAGGCACGCTTCCTAATACCGCAGCCACTGTCAATCTGACAGCCTGCGCTATTGATAAGTGGCAGCCTGTTTCAGGTTGGGACTCTATTTTGTGGAAGCCTAAAGCAGTGCGTAAAGCGGTAAGTAGCGGCTCTGTATACTGGTTTACTTTAGACAGCAAGCTGAGTTTATCAGATATAGAGTCGTTGGTTCATCATGTCTGGTCTGATGACAGTCAGGATAAACGAGATGGATTTGGTAGCGCTATCATTGCGCCTTGGCAATTAGACTCATAATCTGGCACATCTAACTACTGTAAAACTTTTAACGAATAGCCAAATATAACACTAGGGAAAATTTATGCAAACTCAGATCTTTCATCTACAAAACTTATCAGCACTACATGTAGGCACAGGCCAAGGCGTCGGTGTGGTCGATCTACCTATCGCTCGCGCCAAGTCAACCAATTTGCCGCTCGTTCCTGGTTCTGCGATTAAGGGCGTATTACGTGATGAGTTGGCGGCACAAGAGTTGCTACAGAAAAACGATATACAGACCCTGTTTGGGCCGGATAATGCTTTAGACGATGCTCACGCAGGCGCTATTGCTTTTGGTGATGCAAACTTACTCCTGCTCCCTATTCGCTCATTTGGAGGTACGGTTGCTTATGCTACCTGTCCATTTATTTTGCGCCAATACAAGCGCGACAGTAAAGCCAATCTAGAGAACCTACAGATTCCACAATTGGATGGCAGCGACGACAATACGGTTAGTGCTCGCGTCATTGCTGATAGCAGCTTGATGATTAGTGGTACTGGTCGTATTGCCTTAGAAGATTTGGACATACAAGCGTATGACAATGACAACACGCAAGAATGGGCAGATGCCATTACTGAGTCGTTGTTTCCAGAGAACACTAAGGATTATGCAGACTGGCGAGCACAGGTTGCTAAACGTTTCGTTATCCTACCAGACGACATCTTCTCTTTTTTGGCAGATACAGCGACTGAAGTGCGTACTCGTATCCGTATCGATCGTAAGACGCGCACTGTACAACAAGGCGCACTATGGACAGAAGAAAACTTGCCTGCCGATAGTGTGTTTTGGGGTGTATTGGGTGTGAGCCAATCTCGCAAAAAGTCAGATGATCGTAGTGCTCAGGATCTGGCTGATCTATTACCCAAAAAAGAGATTCAGATTCAGATAGGTGGCAAGCATACTGTTGGTCGCGGATTTTGTCGTTTACTATTATCATCTGATAACACTCAGGAGGCATAAGCATGAAAATAAGAACCCATAAATATGCTGAACTTGCTTATCCTCTAGTGAACGATATCAAAGGAGCTAGCGTAGAGTCTAAGTACCGTACGCTGGCCCTAACCTTTCCTTCGATGATTATGCAATCAGGTCTTGCACAGGCGATTGGATTTTTGATGGCCAAAAATAAGGAAGAGCATCAAGCATTGCTAGAGCATATCGCAAAAATATTGAACTATGTAGATAACGGACGTGGCAACCCAAGTGCGCTGCATCAGGCCATACTATCCTCTAGCGTGACTAAATATCAACTGCTTAGTAGAGAGGCGTTGGATGCCAGTGCTTGGCTCAAGCGTTACACCCAAGCACTACTAGAGAAGCAATCATAAGGGAGCATTGATATGCAATTAATGAGGAATCAATTAAGACAGGTTTTTTCTAGAGTCAATGATGCCCATGCTGGTCTACTAATGCAGCGCGGTCTGACAGATTGGGAGGAGAATGAAAAATCCATCAAAGCTCGCTTGATAGATACTGTTGCCAATGTCACCGCCAGTGACTTGTATGTATTAGCATTTGATCGCTGGCTCGATGCCACTCATGAGGATGGCAATGAGGCGTTTGCAACAGTCACTGCTAAAATAGATGGACGCTTGCTCACTGGCTTAGCGCTTGGCGGTACGCTTGAGACTGCGGCAACCACGCACCATACCTATGGTATGCCGATGCTGGCTGGCTCCTCGATCAAAGGCGCAGTCAGATCTTATACAGAACATTTATTTGCAGAGCGTGATGAAAATGGTGAACTGCAATTTGAAAAATCTGACAACGTCAATAAGCTGGTCATTCAAGAACAAAAACAGGGCATCCTAGACATTCTATTTGGTACTGATGCCGAAGACGATCATCAAGGTGATGCAGGATATCTGATATGGCATGATGCTTGGTGGATACCCATGGTTAGCGACCAAGGTAGCGTACTGACAGGTAATGATTATAAGCCTTTCGTTGGTGATGTCGTGACGGTACATCACCCAAAATACTATAGTCGCGAGCTAGATGCTGCGCTCGATATGGAAAATCCTGTACCCAACCAACAAATCGCTATACAAGGCTCGTTTTACTTTGTGATTCAAGGTGAGCAAAAATGGGTACACTTCGCCAGAGAGTTATTAAAAGAGACGCTAGCAAATACAGGGCTGGGCGCAAAAGGTGCATCAGGATATGGGTACTTCACGCTTGATGATACTCTCAATAATGAAATAGCAAAAAGATATAGCAAAGGCGTGCCTGTTGATACTACAGCTGACCCTCTAGGCGCTATCCGTCAAGTGATAAAGTATCTGGATGAAAGTCAGCTGATTGAGAGTTTAAGTAAAGGCAAAAACGCATTATTTAAGGACTTGGGTTTAGATAAAGACAATGATGATGACGTGCAAAAAGTGGTACAAGTAGTGATAGAAGAGTTCTCTGAACTGGTAGATGGCTGGAGTGATGCTCAGAAAAAGAGCAACACAGAAAAGGCCTATAAATTCGTGCAAAAGTATCGCTCTTAGTTGGTTATATCAACATTGCAAATATAGCGCCGTTGTTTTACTATAACAGCGTCGCTATTTTTACGTAGTGACCCCTAATTATCAGGGCGTTTCGGACTTAATCTGACGAAGATTATGCTGGTTATTTAACGTTTTAGGCGTATTATCGGTTATTATTTATACAATTTATGGCTCAGAATTGGTTAAAAAAACACCAACTTTTAAGCCAACTTATGTTGATTAAAATACGTAACGTAAGTTATTGATTTTATTGATAATAAAAATGGTTGTACAGTCTGAAACGTTCCCTGATTTCTAAGGGATTAAGACGTATGCACGTTATTTGTACTACATTACGTTGAGGTCTGAAACGTTCCCTGATTTCTAAGGGATTAAGACAATAATAGCTTAGACGCTGTAACAAATATCTAAAGTCTGAAACGTTCCCTGATTTCTAAGGGATTAAGACTTACTATTTTGGGTAACCATCCCACAACTTCTGAGTCTGAAACGTTCCCTGATTTCTAAGGGATTAAGACGCCACATCGACAACACCGAATACTGTTTTAAAGTCTGAAACGTTCCCTGATTTCTAAGGGATTAAGACAAATTTAAGATTTCTACTGTGTTACGTGTGTATGTCTGAAACGTTCCCTGATTCTTAAGGGATTAAGACTTGTGACTACCTTCGTAGACTGTTTCAGCTGCTAGTCTGAAACGCTCCCTGATTTCTAAGGGATTAAGACACAAAGCAACCATCTTGCTCACGGTTTCCTGCTGTCTGAAACGCTCCCTGATTTCTAAGGTGAGAAGCGTTAAAAAATTGCATGTCAATTTTAGCTTCGCAAGAGGAAATTCCTTAAATGGAATTTTCTGAGGATATAACGAAACACTGCCTCACTCGAGTGCAAGAGAATTTGCATTTTCGCAGATTCTGTCAAACTGGCTATAATGGTCTGAACAGAAAATCATAGATTTTCTCTTGTGTCGGGGCA
The DNA here is from genome assembly GCF_904846645.1 of Psychrobacter sp. Pi2-1. Lineage (GTDB taxonomy): Bacteria > Pseudomonadota > Gammaproteobacteria > Pseudomonadales > Moraxellaceae > Psychrobacter. Next base: position 9,547 of record NZ_CAJHBO010000027.1, on the reverse strand, counting down.
AAGCAGTGCTTTGCTATATCCCTCCTCATCCCTGATTTCTAAGGGATTAAGACATCGATTCGAGTGGGTGCGACAGGCCACGTGCGTCTGAAACGCTCCCTGATTTCTAAGGGATTAAGACTTACCGATAAATTCGGGGTTAATAGGGTTTAAGTGTTTGAAACGCTCCCTGATTTCTAAGGTGAACGAGGATTAGTAAGTGTCTGGGAGACACTTACCCGAAGCGTAAGGCGCAGAGCTATGCTCGAGCAAGACGTTAAAAAATTACACTGTAATTTTAACTTCGCAAGTAAGAATCCTTTAAATAGGATTTTTTGAAGACGAGATACAATAGTCTGACCAGAAAATCATAGATTTTCTCTTGCGTCAGGGTAAAGCAGTGCTTTGCTGTTTCCCTCCTCATCCCTGGTTCTTAAGGGATTAAGACTAGCAGTCAAGTACGTTGGTCATTTCTGCTTTAGTCTGAAACGCTCCCTGATTTTCAGGATATTGAAAAGGAGGTTCACTATGTGGATTATCAATACTTATTAGTCTGACTAGAAAATCCTAGGTTTTCTCTTACATCGGTGTAGAGCAGTATTTTATCCCTCATTCCTGCTTTATACACAACTAAAAGCCACCTTAATCAAGGTGGCTTTTAGTTTTTGGGATACAGATAGTCACAAGCTTGTCATTCTACTAGTATTAGTCTCCTCTCTTCCATAATGGGCACATCAACCGCCTAGTGGAGAGACACCGATGACGACCTATAACTCAGCAGAAAAAGCCGCACAAAACATTGCACAGCAAGTGGCTCACGCAGCTGACCAACTGCAACTGCATGGATTTGGTCGTTATTATAATGCGATGGTTGGCGCTTATGTTTCGGAAGTTTATAAGACACTGCCGTATTCAACCTTTGCGCAGATGACCAACCGTGCAAAGACGCCGCTATGCTCGGTTGAGCAAGCGATAACTTATACTACTCTATATGGCAAGAGTCATTTTGACCGCTTCAGTAGCGTTATTGGTCAAATTATGGGTCGCAGTACACGTACAGAGGCCGTTACTAAGACGATCAATATTGTGGATTATGGCTGTGGTCAAGCTATCGCTAGTCTAGCCCTATTGAGCTATCTTGAAACGTACGTCAACTGTGAGAACTTTACGTTGAATTTTTATCTGGTTGAGCCTTCACAGACCACGCTTGATATAGCGGTATTACTGGTGAGCAAAATGTCATCACGTATCGCTGCCAATATCGTTATTCATCAACACCATACAGATTTGGCTGGGTTTTTGGCGGCAGACAGTCATACGCTTGCGCCAGCAGATTATTCGCTGCACTTGTTCTCTAACGTACTAGATATCCCTAAAGTACAGCAGATAATTCCAACACTGTCTACCTATCTGCAAGCTATCGATGGCAAACAGATGGTCATCGCTGTGGGTCCGCAGTATTCAAATAACTATACGGGTCTGGAGCAGCTAAAGCAGTCATTAGGTGGGGTGACGGTCAAACAAGACATCGCTGACTTCTCTGTTGAGAGTGAGATATACTCAGTGACTAGCAACCATTGGCAGCACTCTCACTCTCGTGGTGTGATGATGGGACTGTGTTTCAAAAACTCACTCGATGATGCAGGCAAAACAGACTTGGCTGCTTAATCATAATGCGAAGTCAAAAAGCTTATAGAACGATTAGTGCCAAGTGCGACTGATATTGTATTTTTGAGGAGCGTTATTATGGATTTATTTGACAGCCTACCGACAGACGATTCTGCATCTGCATTGCCCGACTTCATTATCGATGGCAAATTTATGCAGTCTGACTACCCTGCTCATATTCATGATGATGGTAAAGGCATCGTGATCAATATACCAGATGGCAGACTCTACTACGCGCCGCGATACTTCGGTAGTGCGCTCAGCGATAGCATCATAGACAGTTTGCTAGCCTGCGATGGTATCGACCATAGCACTCACGACTGGCATCAGCAGAGTGATATTGGTGCGCTGCCCTTCAAAAACATACAGTGGCAACAAGACAGCGTGAGTATGTTTGGCAAAACTCATGACTTGCCTCGGCTATCGGCATGGTATGGCGATAATGATAAACCCTATACCTACTCGGGTATCACCCTACAGCCCAAACCATGGAACGATATTCTGCTAGAGTTGCGAGCAGCGCTCGTGCCTATATGCAAACGACAGTTCAACAGTGTACTGCTCAACTGGTATCGTTCAGGCGATGACCATATCAGCTGGCATACAGACGCTGAGCCTGAGCTTGGCGCAAACCCACTCATTGCTTCAGTGAACTTTGGTGCCAGCAGGCGGTTTTTGTTACGCCGCCGTGAGGATCACAGTATCAAGCTTGAGATACCGCTCCAGCACGGTAGCATACTGGTGATGGCAGGCGCATTGCAGCATCATTGGCAGCATAGTGCACCCAAACAAAAAAAGGTCAAAGAAGGCCGTGTCAACCTGACTTTTCGTACGATTCATACGTAACGCGTGTCTGTATGCGATCAGACGTAGAGCCATCCAATACAGCATTGTCCTGTCGAATGACTGCATTGTCCGAAAAACAAATAACATCATGGACGTCAGACTATGACACAACGGCTATATCTCGTAGGCTATGATATCAGCGAGCCAAAGCGCCAAGCACTGCTACGCTATAACATCAAAAGCTATAGTGCCACAGGTCAGCAATCTGCCTATGAGTGCCTGTTATCAACAGATAATATGCAACAATTAAGCGAGTTTGCTGTCTCTAAAGTCGAGACAGGCGATGCATTTTTTATTATCAGAACCATGAATACCTACTGGTCACAGGTGGCAAAGGACAATCCTTCAAAACCAAAGGATGCAGCGATAGATCATTTTTATATTGGGTAATCATTTGCTTAGGAGGCTGTGATGCAAAATATAGTCATCGACAAAAAAGGTAGTCAGATCTACTCGCAGCGAAACCTGCTCATCATTCAACACCCAAGCTTTGGTAAGCCGTTAATCGTTCCTCTCTCCCAGATACAGAGCCTAACCATCACCACGCAAGTAGACTTGAGCAGTAATCTACTGACTCGGCTATCTGAAAACAACGTGAGCCTATGTGTGCTACCTACTGGTCGAACCGGTGAGGCTTGTTTTTTATTGGGTAGTTGGCATGCCGCTATAGAGCGCCGAATACAGCAATACGATGTTATTCATCAGTCATCATCGAGGAGCTACTGGGCATCGGTATTGGTCAGAGTCAAGCTGCACCAACAAGCAAACGTACTGATAAAGCTAAAGCAGCATTACACCGCAGCGACTACTCAGCCATCAGACACAATAGGCAATCACACTCACTCTGCCATCACAGAATCGCAGCTTACAGAGACAGATGAAGCGGTACAAAAACTCAAGAGCTTACGAGATAAGTTCCGTAAACACTACCCTGCCGCAGCTGTCTCGCCCAGTCATCCATCAAGAGTCTATACCGACCATACTCCTCAGTATCAGATCACAAGCCTCCTTGGTACAGAGGGTATTGGCTCTGCCATTTATTTCAAATGCTATCAGCAGTTTTTTGCGGATGATCTACAGTTTTGCACTCGTAATAGAAGGCCACCCAAAGACCCTGTCAATGTGGTTTTGTCCTTGTCTTATACCCTACTACAGCATCTATATCAGCAAGCCCTATATAGTGTTGGGTTTGACCCTTATTACGGGATGCTACATAGCCCAAGCTATGGTAGGCAGTCTTTGGCTTGTGACTTTGTCGAATTGCAGCGTAGCACCGTAGATTTTTGGGTGTGGACATTATTCGATCAAGACATCCTAGTCTTGGAGGACTTTAGTCTGTCTAGTGATTCTGATATAACTAACGGTAGCAGCTATCCGTGTGAGCTACTAAAGTCTGGACGCAGTAAATTCTATAAGGCGTTCTCTGCTATTCGTCCTATACTGAGTAAACACGCCTTAAGTCATGCTTGGCTATGGCAAAACCGTATACAGCGTTATCACTCTGATAAAGCGGCGCCGCCGTCTCTATCCTTTGTCAGTCATCACCCTGAGTCCTCGCATCCATCTCTTTGATTAGATAGCAATATGTGAATGGCTATTTTAGTTAGCGCTATCTCTTACCCATAGGTTGCCACTATTATGAAAAAGATATGTTTTATCATTGCTTATGACATCAGTGAGAAAATGAGACTTCAATGCTTGCAGCGACTAGTCAGCAATCAGTTTTTGCAGTTACAGTATTCGGTTTATTATGGGTCGATGACACGTCAAGCGATGGATCGCTTCATCGTAGCTATACAAAAGATTATCCATAAAAATGACGACGATGTGCGTATATACGAGGTCGAACCGTTAGAAAATGCCTTTGTGATTGGCAAACGTTGTGACGATATTATGATGTTTAGTGATATAGGAGAGATCACGCTATAGCAATCACTAGCCAGCTGCTGTCCATAAGACAGCGTGTTCATAGCACATTAGTAATCGATATTCTACTGCTTATCCCTTGGCACTTCTTGTCTTGCACTTGATGCAGACATCTATTACTATAATGTAGTGAGCTACGACAATTCACACCCTAAGCGATTAGGGGCGTATTCAAACTTTGTCTGACGAAGATATGGGCTACTATTTAACGTTTTGGACGTATAACTGATTATTATTTGTACAATTTATGGTAAAAAATTGGTTAAAAAAACACCAAATTTTAAGTCGACTTTTGTTGATTAAATACCGATATATAAGTTATTGATTTTATTGATAATAAAAATGGTTGTACAGTCTGAAACGCTCCCTGATTTCTAAGGGATTAAGACATGTAAACAGTACCACTAACCTTAATGTGCTCAGTCTGAAACGATCCCTGATTTCTAAGGTGAGAGACGTTAAAAAATTGCATGCCAATTTTAGTCTCGCAAGAGAATTTACATTCTCGTAAATTCTGTCAAACTGGCTATAATAGTCTGACCAGAAAATCCTAGATTTTCTCTTGCAGCAGGATAAAGGTTCCCCAAACCTTTATTAATTCCTGCCTCATCCCTGATTTCTAAGGGGTTAAGACATTACTCCACACTTGGTCATTACTTGAAATGTATGGTCTGAACCGCTCCCTGATTTCTAAGGTGAGAGACGTCAAAAATTGCATGCCAATTTTAGTCTCGCAAGAGAAAATTCCTTAAATGGAATTTTCTAAAGGAATAGCGATTGTCCAAGAGATATTTGTCCGAGTGCAAGAGAATTTGCATTTTCGCAAATTCTGCCAAACTGGCTACAAAGGTCTGAACGGAAAATCTCAGATTTTCTCTTGCGTCGGGGCAAAGCAATGCTTTACTGTTTCCCTTCTCTTCCCTGATCTTTAAGGGATTAAGACTTAATCACAATCTGTTTAGTCTTTTTGCTGTAGTATATGAAACGCTCCCTGATTTCTAAGGGATTAAGACTGGATTGCATGACGCATGATATTAATCCTTATTAGTCTGAAACGCTCCCTGATTTCTAAGGGATTAAGACAAAATAAGTCCTGAGTTCATCCAAGATTTAACTGTCTGAAACGCTCCCTGATTCTTGAGGTGAACGAGGAAATAACGAAACACTGCCTCAATCGAGTGCAAGAGAATTTGCATTTTCGCAAATTCTGTCCAACTGTCTACAATAGTCTGAACAGAAAATCCCAGATTTTCTCTTGCGTCAGGGCAAAGTAGTACTTTGCTATTTCCCTCCTCATCCCTGATTCCTAAGGTGAGCGAGGAATAGTAAGTGTCTGGGAGACACTTACTCGAAGCGCAAGGCGCAGAGCTATGCTCGCGCAGAACGTTAAAATGGCAGAAAGGATTCTTTGAGATATGAAAAGGCAGCTAGCAGGTGATTTCAAAGAACAAGGCGCTGATCCCGCTGAGTAGCCTATAAGTTACAGATTGAAAATGGTGACTGGCTTACGACAACAGGGCAAAGGTTTTAAACCTTTGCCCTGTTTTTTATGGCGGATATAAAATACAATCAATGCTACTGGTTTTTATCATAGCTTGCGCTATTAGCACGTATAGCCACGTGCAATACTATTGTACCTAAACAACCCTAATAAGAGGATACATACTCAGTGACGACGCTAATCAGCTTTTTGGGCGGTGGTAAACAAGGTGGCAGCTATAGAACCACAGATTATAAATTCTCAGATGGCACACTCTATAAAGAGGAAAGCTACTTTGGATTGGTACTCACCAAAGCAGTGAAACCCGACAAACTTATTTTGCTGGGAACGTCAGGCAGTATGTGGGATGTGTTTTTTGAGGCTGGATTCGAAAACTATCAAAATGAGTGGAAGAACTGACCAATGCAGTACAGGAAGATACAGTTACCGTAGCTCAGCTACAACCTTTTGAGCAGTTTTTGACTGATAAGCTCGGTTTAAGTGTCACCTGCCAGCTGATTGATTATGCCAAAGATGCTACAGGACAAGTCAGCATACTCAAAAAACTCGATGAGCTACTGGTTCAAGATGAGCAAGTGGTCATGGACGTCACTCATGGCTTCCGTCATTTGCCATTGATTGCACTGGTCGCAGTGCGCTATTTGCAAGTCACCAAAAGCGTGCACATCCAACATATCTATTATGGTTTTCACTCAGCCGAGCTCAAAGTATCCGAGGTGTTAGAGCTGCGCGGCTTGCTAGATATGCTCGACTGGGTCAGCGCCCTTGAGACTTTTGATAAAGATGGGGATTATGCCGTGTTTGCCCCATTACTGGTCACTGTCGGGCTGGATAAAACTTCTGCTGATGAGCTAGAGCGAGCCAGTTATCTAGAGCGCTTGCTTAATGCGAGTGGTGCCAGTGCCAAGCTGACACAAATCATGCCAAAACTAGAGGCACTGCATACCGCAGACGCGCCGCTGTATAGCTTATTCTATGAGCCATTAGCCAAACGGCTCTCGTGGTACAAAAAATCGTCTCTAGGATTACAAGAACAAGACTTGGCCGAAAAATACCTAAAGAGAAAAGACTATGTACGAGCAGTCGTCTATGCCATGGAAGGACTGATCTCCAGAGAAACCGCTCTAAACAATGATAATGTCCATGACTTTCAAGATCGCAAAGACGATTATGATCACCTAATAAGCTCAAAAGATAAATTTAAGGATTTTAAAGAGTTCCGCAATGCTATGGTGCATGGCACCGCCTCTGGCAAAGATAAAATACGCCAAATCATGAAAGATCCTACGCGGTTGCATGCTTCGTTAAAGGATCGCTTTAAACAGTTATTCAAAGAGACACTATAATAGACACGATCACGCGCTACTATTTGGCGCAGTTATAACAACCCTCTGGATAGTCGAAGGATGCTATTGGTTACTATATGACCGCTACCAATGCCACTTACGCCCCCACTTAGCATGTATATCGCTACGTTGGAGACTTGTTCACTACGGACTTTGCCGTAAATACACCAGTTGATGAAATGTTCACAGTTATTGGTCAGCAGATTATACTTATCTTCAGTCAAACGGCTACGAGCACGTTTAACTGTCTGCTTATGACAAAATACCCGCTTGTCATGCGACTGAACGTAGGTGTGCTTGCCTTGAGAGAAGTTATCTAGACTTGTAATCTCGACGGGTCCGGCACGTAGACCATTAGCAAGTCCAGAGTAGTGTATGACTTTATTCCTTCCTAAATAGATGCCATGATGCGTGTAGCCCAAACGTTTAGTTACCAGATGATCGCCTGCTCTTAACTCTCTACTAAAAAAGCCCATCGCTACCTCACTCACCATTGAAACTGTGAGGTATATCATAGCAACTGCTACTCATAACGGTGCTTATGACAAGCTTGTCATTTATACTGCAGAATAATAGAGACATAATGACGAGTAGATAAATGGCTGAGCATAATGCAATACCTTATAATATCTATCGTAGGCTAAAATGAGAGTCTGTCATGAGTATGCGCTTGCCATCTTGTCTTGCACTTGGTGCAGACATCTATTACTATAATATAGTGAGCTATCACTGTTCACACCCTAAGTGATTAGGGGCGGATTCAGACTTTATCTGACGAAGATATGGGCTACTATTTAACGTTTTGGATGTATAATTGGTTATTATTTATACAATTTGTGGCAATAAATTGGTTAAAAAAACACCAACTTTTAAGACGACTTATGTTGGGTAAAATACGTAATGTAAGTTATTGATTTTATTGATAATAAAAATTGTTGTACAGTCTGAAACGCTCCCTGACTCCTAAGGGATTAAGACCCACTCGATAACATTAGTATCCCATGGGTCAATGTCTGAAACGCTCCCTGACTCCTAAGGGATTAAGACTTACAGGCAGCAGGGATAGTAAATATAACGTTAGGTCTGAAACGCTCCCTGACTCCTAAGGGATTAAGACGTCAGCCATCTCTGCTTTGACTTCAGCTTCTAGGTCTGAAACGCTCCCTGATTCTTAAGGGATTAAGACTGCCATACCACGCCTTGCGGCTCTAAGTGCAACGTCTGAAACGCTCCCTGATTCTTAAGGGATTAAGACTCAACGATGTATCTCCAGGCGTAACCTTTGATGTCTGAAACGCTCCCTGATTTCTAAGGTGAGCGAGGAAATAACGAAACACTGTTTCGTCCGAGTGCAAGAGAATTTGCATTTCCGCAAATTCTATCAAACTGGCTACAATGGTCTGAACAGAAAATCCTAAATTTTCTCTTGCGTCGGGGCAAAGCAGTGCTTTACTGCTTCCCTCCTCATCCCTGATTTCTAAGGGATTAAGACAACTCGATAAGAGCTGTGTTATCAATGGCTTTAGTCTGAAACGCTCCCTGATTCTTAAGGGATTAAGACTTTCAATGTCTCGTCACCAGCTCTCAGCTCATCGTCTGAAACGCTCCCTGACTTCTAAGGTAAGAGACGTTAAAAAATTGCATGCCAATTTTAGTCACGCAAGAGAATTTACATTCTCGTAAATTCTGTCAAACTGGCTATAATAGTCTGACCAGAAAATCCTAGATTTTCTCTTGCAGCAGGATAAAGGTTTCCCAAACCTTCATTAATTCCTGCCTCATCCCTGATTCATAAGGGATTAAGATGGCATCACTCTCCCTAATTTTAGATAATAAAAAGTCTGAAACGCTCCCTGATTACTAAGGGATTGAGACATTACTCCACACTCGGTCATTACTTGAAATGTATGGTCTGAACCGCTCCCTGATTCCTAAGCTGAGTGAGGAATAACGAAACACTGTTTCGTCCGAGTGCAAGAGAATTTGCATTTTCGCAAATTCTATCAAACTGGCTATAATGGTCTGACCATAAAATCCTAGATTTTCTCTTGCGTCGGGGCAAAGCAGTGCTTTACTGCTTCCCTCCTCATCCCTGATTTCTAAGGTATTAAGACGTAAATCTTTTATTTGACCTAGTTGCGACATAGGTCTGAATGTAGTGGCATAATAAACTTGGACAGTGCATAAGAGGTTTATACTACCCTAAAAAAGGAAACTAGTATGACCAACAAACGCAACCAATATACCCGAGAATTCAAACTTGAAGCCATCAGCTTAGTCA
>NZ_CAJHBO010000026.1 GCF_904846645.1 Psychrobacter sp. Pi2-1 | reverse complement strand
CCGTCAGATCCTGCTGGACCTTGCGGACCGATTGGACCCTGTAAACCATCAACACCATCTTTACCGTTAGTGCCATCAGTACCATTTAAACCGTCAACACCGTTTTGACCCGCTGGTCCTTGTTCACCCTGAGGACCTTGCGCGCCATCTTGACCATTGATACCGTCAGATCCTGCTGGACCTTGCGGACCGATTGGACCCTGTAAACCATCAACACCATCTTTACCGTTAGTGCCATCAGTACCATTTAAACCGTCAACACCGTTTTGACCCGCTGGTCCTTGTTCACCCTGAGGACCTTGCGCGCCATCTTGACCATTGATACCGTCAGATCCTGCTGGACCTTGTGGACCAATTGCTCCTGTATCGCCTTTAGGCCCAGGTGTCAGCTCAATCGTATTTATCTGTGTTTGCAAATCTGTCAACTTGCCATCAACTGCAGCAAATGCAGCACCCACGTTATTGTAGTTCGCATTGCTTATTTTATATGTGGGTGCTTGGAATACACCTGTATTACTGAACTGTGCACCCCCACCTAAAGCGGTTGCTACATTACTGAAGTAAGACAGACCTGTTGTCTCTAATCTTTTTAACTGAGCAATATTCACTGCATCCGTATCGGATGTACCGGCTGCTACGCCCGTAATTTGGCGAGTTTTCCAGTTATTAGAATTGTTATCTCTAGTATCACCAACGCTAACGGCGCCAAGAGTAGATTGCCATGTCGGACTAGTATCACCATTAGCTGAATAACCCACTACGCCAGCACCAACGGTAGTGACACTTTTACTCCCTAAAGCGATGCTATCACGCTTATCAGCCACTGCATCAGTACCAAGCGCTACTGTTCTAATTCCACTTGCCGTAGCACCAATACCTAACGCCTCATAGTCTGTCGGTGCAAATTCATAGATTGCCCCACCAGAGCTATCTGCTTTAAACCTACGGCCATTAGCGTCTGTCTCAACCGGCGTGGTCGCAGCCGTAAACTCCGCTTGCACAGTAGCATCCTTTATGGCGGCCACTGCAAATGTACTACCACTACCGAGTGCAGTAGCGCCATTAGCAGTGGCTCTACTATAACCACCTAATGCTGAGCTGGCATAGCCTGATGCTATATTGCTGTAACCTACTGCCGAGCTATTATTGCCTGTGGATTGGTTAAGGAAACCTGATGCTGAGCTATTAACACCTGTCGCAAAGTTGGCACGACCTATTGCTGAGCTATCATTTCCTAAAGCTCTGTTTCCCGTACCCAACGCTGAGGTATTATTAGATGAAGATTGGTTAGAAACACCTATCGCTGTGCTAGCAATACCAGAAGCTGTGTTACTACGACCTAACGCTGAACTACCCTCCCCAAAGGCATTATTACTAGCACCTACTGCTGAACTATCGTTACTTGATGCAGTATTACCATACCCCACTGCTGAGCTACGTTCTCCCGAAGCAGTATTATTAGAACCTAGCGCTGAACTACGCAACTTAGAAGCTACGTTTAGACTACCGACTGCGGTACTACGCTCCTCAGCGGTTGAGTTGTCGCTACCTATTGCCAAGCTACGAACTCCGGAGGCTGTATTTTCGTTACCTATTGCGGAGCTGGCTTGACCAATTGCCTTATTACTAAAACCTACAGCCGTACCAACATAGCCTTCAACCTGATTAAGGCGACCTGCTGCCAATCCAAAACCTTCTGTTATTCTATTTTCGTTACCAAATGCTGAGCTTCTAAAACCTACAACATAATTTTCTGAACCTATAGCTGAACTGGAATTCCCTAATGCTCTATTGTAAGCACCTATCGCTGAGCTACTTTCACCAGAGGCAGTATTAGTGTTGCCTACCGCTGAGCTATATAGACTTGATGCTTCATTTCTATGGCCTATTGCTGAGCTAAAAGGACCTGAAGCAACATTGTCATAACCTATTGCTGTTGCATTAGTATTCAAAGCTCTATTTTGGAAACCTACTGCTGAGCTAGAAGGAGCTGAAGCAACATTGACATAACCTATTGCTGTTGAATTGGAATTCAAAGCTTGGTTTTGAAATCCACAAGCTATAGATGTATTTTGTGGGGCGGTACTGCCATTTGTTCCACTGGATTGCGTTATACACACTTCCGCTTGGCTACTCATTGCCGTCAATCCTAGCACGCCAGCAATAGCAACCCCTATAGCACTCCGGCGTAGTGAGTTGCCTAGTTTCGCAGCTGGCACTGTGCCCACTTGACATGATCTATTATTAGACTTTCCACCCGACTTGCTGATTTCACTAACGGCGGTATAGCAACCCGTAGAACGATTAAAAACAACGCGGTAAACATGGTTTAACATGAGAGTATCCTGTATATATAAAGTCGCTATTAAGGCAACTATATGATGGCTATATAAATAGACTGATAGTTAAGCTATCGCTATTAGACATAGACGTTAGTGTTGATAAATAGTTAAACAAGGAAGCTATTGGTTGAGTGTTTCTATGAACAGCCTGTCCACTAGAAAATTAAAATATTATTCTTAAAGTTTTGAGAGCTAAAACTCTCATCTCTAGAAATATTTCTGTGTAATTTTTGATATAAAAGGGAACATTACAGATACATAATGAAATATTATATGTTAATTGTAAAGTTCTTGTTTTGAATTTGTAACTTATAAATATATTCTTTAAAGAATATATTATGAGGTTGGAACAGAAAATACTGGCTAATATCTGTGTTTGACGAGTATTGGTTTGATGGAGTTATCTATTACATGTAAATGAGATTATTCATTAACCTATGTATGACAGTATGCAAGTCATTAAGAGAATAATGGTTTTTCATAAGACACAAAAAAGCCGCTTATCAATAGATAAGCGGCTCTTGTAAGATATACTTAGAGTTAGTTCAGTATTAACTAACTTAAATGGTTAAAATTTGAAAATCACTCATAGCAATCTAAAATAGCATATGGAAGACATTAAATTTAGTGTTTAAAATTTGCTTTTATCGTAGTCACGATACCTGATAGTGCATAGATAATACCAATAGCTAAGATACCAACAGGAATATCATAGAGCACGATGCTCATGACTAGCACCCCAATGATAAGCACTACAAAAGGTACTTTCTTTTTATCAAACTCTTTAAAGCTATAGTATTTGACATTGCTGACCATCAGTAGACCGCAAGTCACGACCCAAGCTGCAAACAGTAGCATGACGGCTGTATCGTATTGACCAATCCACTCGTTATGATCGACTGCAACCATCACCGCCGAAGTAACCAAAATCGCAGCGAGCGGACTCGCCAAACCAACAAAGTACTTTTTATCGACAATGCCAACCTGAACATTAAAGCGTGCAAGGCGAAAAGCAGCACAAGCAGTAAAAATAAACGCACAGCCAATGCCGATACGACCCAATGGCTCTAAAGCAAAGCTATAAATCAAAATAGCAGGGGCAACACCAAACGCTAGCATGTCTGCTAAAGAGTCGTATTGCTCACCAAATGGACTTTGCGCATTGAGCATACGTGCGACACGTCCATCTGCGCCATCAAGAATAGCGGATAAAAAGATAGCCAAAGCCGCCTTATAGAACTCGCCTTGGGTGCTCGCTAAAATCGAGTAAAAGCCTGATAGTAGCGATAAGGTGGTGATCAAATTGGGTGCCAAATAGACACCGCGACTTACCACTCGCTTACCTTCGGCGACTTCAGCTTCAATCACCTCAAATGTCAAACCATCATAGCTGTCGTTATCCGCTAGACGAATATTAAATTCGTGCTCATCAATAAACGGTGGCTGAGTCGCTGAATTATCTTGCAGCAAGCCGTCATTTAGCGATGAATTGTTCAAAGGTGCATTATTCGGCTGGCCGATAGGTGGCTGAGTCGTCATCTTGATATCCTTATTGGCCGTTATTGCTATTCACCGACGAGCCAGCGCACATTGGTCGCACTATCAGGCGTCAAGTTTGGCGCGTCTTCTACTTTTAATACTGGCTGTAAGAAACGTAATATCTCACGCGCATGATTATCAAACTGCCATGGCGGATTGATAACCAGTAGACCTGTACCGTTCAGACCAACCGCAACATCATTAGGATAAATGTTTAGCTCACAAACCAGCTGACGTCTCATTTCAGTACGTTTGAGCTTTTTATAGAAGAGCTCTACGGCTTCGATGTTTTTGATTGGGAACCAAAGCGCATAAGTTCCTTGTGGCCATTTGTTATAAGCCGCGACTAATAAATCGATCAGGCGCGTAAAATCTTTGTGCTCTTGCTCATAAGGGGGATCAAGGAAAATCAAACCGCGCTTTTCTTTTGGTGGAATAACAGCGGTAATACCTTCAAAAGCATCACGATGCTGGATACCAATTGGCAACTTATGTAGCTGATAGTTCAACGCATCGTATTCAGTCGCTTTGGCTTCAAAAGCTTCAGCACGTACGCCAGCATCAGGCTTTTTAGCTGCGGTTTTTTCGACATGATGGGCCACCCACCATGGCGAACCAGGATAGACTTTATTGTCGTAAGTGAATTTGGCTTGCTTGATGCCTTCCATATAATCTTTGACAGCAGCTGGGGCTTTTTCGGTATCTGCTTTTAGAAAAGCTTGAATACCGCCTTTGGCCTCACCTGTTTTGCGCGCTTCTTCACTGCTTAGTGAATACAGTCCACGACCGCCATAAGCATCAAGCACATAAAAAGGTTTGTTTTTCTGCCCCAGTTGATTAAGCAGTTGTACCAATAAAATGTGTTTAACCACATCAGCAAAGTTACCAGCGTGGTAGGCGTGTTTATAGTTCATAATCTCAAAAGTTTAAATAAGAAAAATTGCATCTATGGTAGCATAGGCAGAGTAAAAGATAATGTGGTTTTAGTAAGTGCTTTCAATAAAAACGCATTGAATGACGGTATATTGACAGCTGATTGATAATAATGAGATGAAATGACGCAGATTATTAGCAACCTTAACAAGACAGCGTTGGTCGTTGATCATCCGATAGGTCAGGATAATCCACCATTACTGCTGCCAGATACTCATAATGATAGCCAAGAAATTCCTACTCAGCACGTATTGCAGTTGTCTGACTTTGCGGTTAACTGGGAAGATAAGCTGACGGATAAACAGCTTGATACATTCGTCAGTGATGGTTGGCTCATCATTGATGACGTATTCAATAGTACAGCATTGCTAGCGCTACAAGCAGAAAGCGGTTTTATTGACTATCGTGATGCAGAGCTGACCGCGGGTGTCCGTATCAGTGATATTCGCGGTGATAGAATACGCTGGATTACTGAAGACTTTTTTGCAGGCTATTACTATCTACAAAGCATCAATGCTTTGGCCTCGCTATTCAATCGTAGTTTATTTGCTGGTATTCGCCATAGCGAAGCGCATTATGCGTGCTATCCGACTGGTTTTGGCTATCAATGGCACAGTGACAACCCTGCTGGACGTGATGAGCGGGTGATCTCGGCGGTTTTTTATCTTAATGATAATTGGGAAACAACTGACGGCGGTGCGCTAGAAGTCGTCGATAAGCATGGCACGCACCATGAAGTGATGCCAGTTACCAATAGACTGATTATTTTTGATAGCGATTTACGTCATCAAGTACAAACTGCGCATCGCCAACGCTACTCTATCGCTACTTGGATGCGCCGTGATGGTCTTGTACCTTTTGTCGAAGTAGCCGTTTAGCATTTATCCTCTACTATTCATTTATATTTACCATTTCAATTTATTATATAAAAGGCTTATCCATGTCTGACTCTCATAACCAATCAAGCGCGTCTCAACAAACAACTCATCAGCAAGAAACCTTAGATTTAAGTATTGCACTGTTAGAGCGCCCTTCAGTGACGCCCGATGACGATGGTTGCCAAGATATGTTGTCAGCACGGTTAGAACAAGCAGGCTTTGATTGCGAGTTTATGTATTTTGGTGATAGAAAACAAAGCGGTGAACATGCCGAAGTCAAAAACTTGTGGGCACGCCGCGGTACTAGCGATCCAGTGATTTGTTTTGCTGGTCATACTGATGTCGTACCAACAGGTGACGAAAAAAACTGGACATACCCTCCGTTTACTCCAACTATCGCTGATGGTTATCTATGGGCACGCGGTGCCGCCGATATGAAAACGGGTATTGCAGCTTTTACTGTTGCAGCCGAACGTTTCGTCGCCAATCATCCTGAACACAATGGCTCTATTGCTTTTTTAATTACTTCAGATGAAGAAGGCCCGTCAATTAATGGTACGGTCAAAGTAATCGAGACCTTGGAAGCTCGCCAAGAAAAAATCACCTACTGTCTCGTTGGCGAGCCTTCAAGTACCGATACGTTAGGCGATATCATCAAAAACGGTCGTCGTGGCTCACTAGGTGCAGAGCTTACCGTTACAGGCAAACAAGGCCATGTCGCCTATCCACATCTGGCATCTAATCCGATTCATGCGGCGATGTCTGCCCTTGCTGAACTGACGTCTACCGCATGGGACAATGGCAATGACTACTTCCCAGCCACATCATTACAAATATCAAATATCAACGGTGGCACTGGCGCAACCAATGTCATTCCTGAAACGCTAAACGTTGTCTTTAACTTCCGTTTCTCAACTGAGACTACTGAAGACGAGCTAAAATCAAAAACGCATGCTATCTTTGATAAGCACTTTGCCAACAGTAAAGCAAGCTACGATATTCATTGGAAATTATCTGGTCAGCCGTTTTTGACCCCTGAAGGAAAACTGGTCTCGGCATGTCAAAATGCCATCAAAAAAGTGACCGATGTCGATACCACCCTATCGACTTCTGGTGGTACTTCCGATGGACGCTTTATCGCGCCAACTGGTGCCCAAGTGGTCGAGCTTGGCGTACGTAATGCGACGATACATCAAGTAGATGAAAAAGTAGAAGTTGATGACCTAGGAAAGCTTGCTCAGATTTATGAAGGGATATTGGAAAATCTACTGTTGGATTGATTTCAAGATTAATCGCACTTGTCTAATTTATGACATCTGGCCAAAGAAAAAGCGCTACCTGATTTAGGTTAGCGCTTTTTTTGTCATTATTTTTGTCGATAATGGATCGAGCAGCTTAAGTTACTTAAGCCAATTACTAACTTTACTCGATACCAATATAGACATCAACTTGACCGTATTCTAAGTTACCACCGATATAATGCTCAAAGTCTACATTGAACGTTCGGGTATGCTCACAATCCGGCGTATTAAAATATTCCCAAGCACTTTCCCATGCATTCATCACAGTGTTAGGCATGTAACCTTCTTCAGAAAACACCAAGTACTTTCCTGCAGGAATATTAACCGTCACTACATTATTAGCATTGGCCACATTGTCGCTTTCTGACTGAGCATCTTGCTCGCTGGCTACTTTCCAACTGGCCACAACGTCAAACGCTCCTGCCAGATCATCACTTTCGTAGTTGTGATAGACACCATAAATATCTTCACCTTCAGGAAGTTCACCCGCGTGATTTTGATAAAACTTCTGCCATAATCTACCAAGCTTGGCAGTGTCATGGCTTATCTCAGCGTTATTAGTGGTACGAACGCTGATACCGCGACAAGCGATCGCTTCTGGTAGCTCTTTAATTTGTGAGGTCATGATGCGGCCTTTTCTATCTGTTTATTTAGTTTTCTATTTATAGTAATGCTGACAGATCAAATCGATTAATCTGCTTCATCAATCCAATTCATTTGAATGGCTTCTAGGATGCCTTCATTTGATTTTTGTGGATCATCATCAAAGCCTTCAAGCTCAGTTACCCATCGATGCAAATCAGTAAAACGAATATACTGCGGATCTGTTTCTGGAAACTTCTCGTAAAGCTCAATCGCGATATCTAAGCTGTCTGTCCATTTTAATTTTTGTGGGGTCATAACGGTACCTTTTTTTAGTCGTTTTGAGAATCATCATTTTAAAAACGATGCTATCGTCCTAATACTGACGACTTGATGGGCTCTATCCTACCAAAATTCAGCAAATGATTATAGCCAAGTTATTTTACGATGTTGTTTTTCAATACTGGGTTTCAATACTGTTTTGCGATATGGCTTAGGCTGATTTAGTCGACTTTACCGCGACTTGGTGCTCATTCCATGTGTTAATCGTATCTGTCAATTGCTCGCCCATCATGTCTAATACTTCTGGTGTGCGCATACCTTTGCTATCTGTAAAAACAAACTTGGTCATACCAACGCCCATCAGCTGGTTTTTGACAAAAAACCGATGCTCAAAATACACATACTTATGATCCCATCCTGCGACTGCACTGCTAAGCGTCATTTTATCCAAAAATTTAATTTGCTTAAGATAAATCATCTCCTGCATGGCAATCACCCAATTCAGCGATTTAATGCCTTTTTCGTGACAACACGCCTTTACCCAACGTGTCACGTTTAGCTCAATAAATGATAGATAACGATAATTGGGCAAATGATCGCGAAATCCCATATCGTGGGGCAAAATTCGATAATGACGTACAGTCGGTGCAGTCAATGTCTCTAGACTGATAGTCTCACTCGTCGATTGATGCTTGAGCTGTTGCTTAAGTAAGCTAACCATAATAAAAAAACGCAGTAGCATGTTCATAAATTTTTCTCTTATTTCATCGTATTTATAATTGGTGATTGTCTATCGTTAAAGCTGTTCAGATGGGTTAAAAGGTTAATCAGGTGCAAATCGTATACTGAGTACATAAGGCACAGTTAATACTGTGATCATTAAAAACTGACCGTAATTGGAAATAACCTCAATCTATAGTCGGCTTATAAATGCCGCCCACTTTAACGCAAAAAAAGCCACCTCAGTGACTTTCTTTATCTAAAAACTTATATGCAAATAATAATGGTTAAAAACATAGCTTAGAGATTAATGACCGCCGCCATTGATAGTACGTACCATCTCTTCTACCATTTTTTTAGCATCGCCAAAGATCATCATCGTTTTGTCCATGTAGAACAAGCTGTTATCCAAACCTGCATAACCAGTACTCATTGAACGCTTGATGACCATGACCGTCTGGGCTTTGCTGACTTCTAGAATCGGCATACCGAAGATTGGAGAAGTAGGATCATCTTTCGCAGATGGGTTTACAACGTCATTTGCACCGATAACCAAGACCACATCTGTACTCGCAAAGTCTGAGTTAATCTCGTCCATTTCTAAAATATCATCATAAGGTACATCAGCTTCAGCCAATAGTACGTTCATGTGACCTGGCATACGACCCGCAACTGGATGAATGGCAAAGCGTACGTTAACACCTTCTTCTTTTAATAGTTCATATAGCTCTTTTACCGCATTTTGTGCACGGCCTTGTGCCATACCATAACCTGGTACGATGACCACACTGCTAGCATTAGACATCAGGAACCCTGCATCTTCTGCTGAGCCAGCTTTGTAGTTCTTCGGTGCCCCATCGTCGTCGCCTGCTGCCACAGCTGACGTGCCCATGCCACCAAACAAGACATTAAGTAGTGAGCGGTTCATGGCTTTACACATGATGTAAGACAAGATCGCACCTGATGAACCGACCAGAGAACCTGCGATAATCAGCATCGAGTTGCCAAGGGTGAAACCAATACCTGCTGCTGCCCAACCTGAGAATGAGTTCAATAGCGATACAACTACTGGCATATCACCGCCGCCAATTGGGGCAATCCACATCCAACCAAAGATAACGGCAATCACTGCCATCGCATAGAATGCTGGTAGTGAGTCAGTGACGAAATACACCCCACCGAACCCAATCATCGCAATAAATAGTAGCGCTTGAACCGGTTTTACCCAGCCACCAACCAATGTTTTCGCCCAGCTTTTCGCTGCCAATTTACCAAAGGCAAAGACCGAGGCTGAGAATGTAATTGCACCGATGAAGCAACCGATAAATAGCTCTATGCGAGCAACGGCGCCATGCTGTTGTTCAGTGTGTAATACCGTTGCAAGTGCAATTGCAACCGCTGCTAAACCGACGAATGAATGCATCAAAGCAACCGTTTCTGGCATCTGGGTCATTGCGACTGTTTTCGCTTTCCACATACCAACGAGGGCACCCAACACCATCGCACCGATAATTAACCACAGTACAGGGCCTTCTGCTAAAAAGAAGGTTGTCACGACGGCAATCGCCATCGCTGCCATACCAAAACGGTTACCGCGAATCGCTGTCTTTGGGCTAGACAAACCACGCAAAGTTAAAATAAAGAGGATAGCGCCGACTAGGTAGAACCAATCTGCATTTGCCGCAATCATTGTTGAGAAATCATTCACGCGTCACCTCCAATATCAGTGGTTGCGACTGGCGCTTTTTTCACTTTCGGTTTAAACATCGCAAGCATACGCTCGGTCACGGCAAAGCCACCAAAAATATTGATACTGGCTAAAAATACCGCGAAGGCACCAAGCAAACTGGTTGGTGTAAACATTGAACCATCAATCGTGACGGTCTGTAGCATCGCACCCACGATGACGATACTTGATAAAGCGTTGGTTACCGCCATTAATGGCGTGTGCAAGGCAGGCGTAACACCCCAAACCACATAGTATCCGACAAAAATAGCGAGCACAAATACAGTGAAAATCGCTACAAATGGTGTGCTACTCATGGCCGCACCGGCTGGCGCTGCAGCTAAAATAGTGGCAATCATCTAATCCTCCTAAAAATTTATTCATTACTGGCAAATGTGTAGTGACAAAGTATGTGGTAATAGACTGTTCAAACTAGCGTTTGACCAGTCGTACCTGACTGTCATGTGTCACTGCCAGTGCGCCCTGAATCTCGTCTTCCATGTCTAAGTTAAGTGCCAAGCTGGCTGATGCATCACTTGCTGAAGTGTCATCGCCAGCAGGTGCAATCAATGTCGTAATAAAGTTAACAAGGTTATTGGCATACAAATCTGAAGACTGTGCGGCTAGCATAGATGGGATATTGGCGGCACCAACGATACGTACGCCATTGTCTGTAGTAATGGTTTCGTTAGGCACGCTGCCTTCGACATTACCACCGGTACCAGCAGCCATATCGATCAGTACAGAACCTGCCTTCATTTTGGCAAGCGTTGCGCCATGTACCAGACGCGGAGCGTTACGACCAGGAATCTGCGCCGTGGTAATAACAATGTCAGCATTACTGAGCGCTTTATCTACGACAGCCGCTTGATCTTTGACATATTGCTCTGATGGTGTCCATGCATAACCACCGGTAGACTTGGCTGTTTCAGCCTCCTCTGCGCTCATCGGCACGTCAAGCCATTTACCACCGAGTGATTCTACTTGCTCGCGAGCGGTCGGACGTAGGTCACTGGCTTCTACCACTGCACCCAAACGCTTGGCTGTCGCAATCGCTTGTAGACCTGCAACACCAACACCTAGGATAACGACTTTGGCGGGCTTAACAGTACCGGCTGAGGTCATAAACATCGGGAAAGGACGCGAATACTCATTTGCCGCTAACAATACGGCTTTATAACCAGCAAGGTTGGCTTGTGACGACAATACGTCCATATTCTGTGCACGTGACAGTGTACGAGGCAATAACTCCATCGCAAAGACTGTCGCGCCTTTGGCTGCATAAGTATCTAGCTGAGTGTTGCGATATGGGTCGAGCATGCCAATGACGATCTGACCAGACGATAAGCTTTCAGTGGCTTCCGCTGGTAGGTCATTGACGGTGGTAATAATCTTGGACTGGGTAATCACCTCGGTGCGACTACTGGCAATGTCGGCACCCGCAGCCTGATACAACTCATCAGCATAGTATGCTGCTTGGCCTGCACCTGACTGAATGACGACTTCAAACCCAAGTTTGCGCAATTTTTTGACTGCGTCTGGGGTTATGGCTACACGGCTCTCGCTCGTGATATCTGCACTGATTACACCGATTTTCATACCGTCTCCTTACTTACGTCCAATGACTATATTTACGTCTCACGACTACCTTTAATACCCTCAACACACATCTAAAAAGCACAGGGGACAAAACCCTCTGATCATGATTAATCCATTACAGCGATCAAAGGTTATCAATTTAATAAATGATAGCTACTTTACCATCATGCCTTTTTATTATAGAGATATCGTTCGTCAAGTTTCATTGTCTAATGATGACCCACAAGTAAAATAAAAATTTAGGCATTTACACCATTGGTATACTTTTTGTTGGTATATTAAAGCCTTTTATTTTTCCGAAAAACGCTTAACCCTTATAGATACAGGCTTAACTCCATTTATTTCCTAATTCTAAATCCGTTCTTTTATTAAACAAATAACGTCAATAAACATAAAATAAGCAAGGTTGAGTAAAGTTACATCCATGCATACCGTATAATAAGAATACTTGACACTCGAAAAAACCCGTCATCGATTCATTATAATAAGGAATAACCATGTATTTTTTGCTCTCCCCTGCAAAATCCCTGAACGAAACAGATGCTATACCACTAAATTTAGGTAACTATTATAGTCAACCCGAGCTAATTGAGCGCTCACAAGAATTGATGAAAGTACTGAAGTCAAAAGAGCCTGTTGACCTACAAGAATTAATGAGCATATCTGATGATTTGGCTCAGCTTAATGCCACGCGCAATCAACAATGGCATTGGAGTGAAGAGCAACCATTTACCAACGATGACTCTGATAATGCCACCAAACCTGCAGGCTATTTGTTCGATGGTGATGTCTATACTGGACTTGATATGTATCATATGGACAAAGATACCGCTACTTATATCAATGAGCACTTAGGCATTTTGTCTGGACTGTATGGAGTACTAAAGCCGCTTGATCTTATCCAGCCATATCGCTTAGAGATGGGTACCAAGCTAAAAAATGAGCGCGGTGACAATCTTTATGAGTTTTGGGGTGAGGAAGTCACTAACGTTATCAATGCGCGTATGGCTGATAGCGATGACAAAACATTGGTTAATTTAGCTTCCAATGAATACTTTAAGGCGGTAAAGAAAAAAGCACTGAAGGCAGATATCATTACGCCACGATTTGAAGACGAGAAAAATGGTCAATACAAAGTAATTAGCTTTTATGCTAAAAAAGCCCGTGGTCTAATGGTGAAATATGCAGCAGATAACAAGCTGACCAATGCTGAGCAGCTAAAGCAGTTTGACTTGGCAGGATATTACTATTGTGAAGACGCGTCTGATAATAAGACTTGGACGTTTAGACGAGATGCGGCGGATCAGTAGTTTGATATAATATGAGTTAAAATTATAAAAAACCCATCATAAGCCGAAACTTATCATGGGTTTTTTATTCTCCAACCACTAAATATTTTAGTACCTATACTCTAAAGCGCAACTTATCCCTTGATACATCCAGTACTACTGTTTCATTATAAACATTATAGGTATGGAGACGATCAATATCAGTCTCCCAATCAGGTTCAATATAACGTACAAAGGTTTCTTTATAAGAGGTCGGTGTCAACTCCTCTACTAGGTATAAAGCCACCCTACGCCCATATCTAAGAGTGCCATCCTGAGCAGTACGAAAGAGCTGACCGTTTTTTTGGAATAATGCGCCTGCTAGTCGCGATCCACGCACATCAATTTTTAGAGGCGCCGAGGGATGAATGGTCCAATTATCTGCTTGCAGCTTGTCAGCCGTATAAATATATAACTCTAAATCCATAGTAAATGCTGAAACTGAACCATGCGTTGTAAAAAGATACCATAATCCATTATGCTCAATCACGGCGCTATCTACTGCCTGAACGTCTGAAACTAACTCATGAACTTTTTCCCACTTACACGGAAAATCTGTCGCTTTTAATAAGCTAATACAACTGGTTTTTGCAGCCTCTGGAATCATATAGACAGCATCTTCATACTCGAATACATTGGGAAAGCTTAAGTGCGTGCTAATACCCAAATCAGCTTGTCCTGAACCAATAACTTGATGGCTTTCATTCAGTTCTATCCACTCTATTCGACCAATATTCTCTTTATAGTTCAAGCTTTCAAAAAATATGTAACGTCTTGAGTCGTGTTCAATATAAAAAGGATCGGCCCAAAAACATCCCTTTTCAGGCGGTATTTCTGTATATGTATGTATTGGTTGATCAGTAGAACCAATAAAAATACTCCAGTTGTTTAGATACAGACTCTTATAAAATCTTTTTATCATGTAGTTTTTGAGAAAATTCTGTAAATGTCGTATGGCCGTTAACTGTGGAGGCGTTTTATAAAGTGTGCGATCGTTAATTAAATTGATAGAATCTCCACTCTCGACGCCAATTTTATTTTTACGGAAGTACCAATACAGTATTGATGCTGCAACCCCTTTTAACTTATCCTCCGTCAAATTATAGTCCCAGTAAAACAAACTGCCATAACCTCTACCTACCACTTTGTGTACATCATGGTCCTTACTCAATAGTTGCAGCGTCACGACGCTATTTTCCCATTGCTCAGCAAATTGCCAATACAATGCAGGCCCGCCTCGCTGTATTCTTTCATCACCATAATGAAGTAAGAGAATACCATGCTTCGTAACGCCTAGCGCTTTCCCTATTAAGGTTTGAAAATCCATACTCAGTAGGTAATCTAAATCTGTTGCCTTTAGTCTCTTAATCACTGAGTCTTCAATTTCATCATTGGATTTATCCTGTCTTGGTATTGATGTAACGATAGGCATTTTGCCATTGGGAACTAAATCATGAATAGAATAACGTTTGGTAGTCTTTTCAGCGTGAGAAAGAATAGAAAACAACTTTTGATTGATAGACGGTATAATCTTAGATATATGAGAGGGATTAGCTTGGTGTTCTGCACTTCGTTGGATAGCAATACAGACCTCAACTATACCTTCATCTACTAGAGACTTTAATGGCATAAATTTGTGCCATGCTAATGTTTCATCTTCTACAAAGATTCCAAGCCTAATTTTTTTCATCGTGATCACATTAAATGGCACACGATATTTTGCGAATTCTGACCCGCAACACGTGTCCAAACTCCTTTTAATTGAATTGTCACTCCATTATATATTCAAATAATAACATATATAGTAGTACATGTTAAAAGAAACTCACCATAAATTAGACACAAAAAAGCCCTGCTATCTTTCGATAATAGAATTTCTAATAGCCAAATAGACTTTATGACAAAATCATACTTTTAGCGAAACACGATTCATCGAGAAAGGTGAGAAAATGGTCAATATCAAGTGAAGTGCTGAACAGCTAAAGCATTTTGATTTGGCAGGATATTATTACTGTAAAGACGCGCCTGATGACAAGACATGGACATTTAGAAGAGATGCGGCGCTTCAGTAGCTTCATATAAAACTACATTTACTATAATCGCTAGAAGTCACTAGAAGCATTGCATTCAGTGCTTCTAACTCACTCATTAGATATCCTTTAGTTGAACATATGAACAGATTACAACAACCCTTCTTGTGCCATCATTTCTTGTACCGAGGCACGGTTTAGCATGGCTTGATAGTGTGCATTTAGGTGTGTCCAATCCTGTGCTCGACTCGCATATCGCTGACTCCAGTGAGCAATCATAAATAAATGAAAATCAGCCCCACTTAATTTATCGCCCAATAACCATGGACCATGACTCGCCAATACCTTTTCAACAATATCCCAGCAGTGGGTTAGCACATCATTCGCTTTATCTTTCACTTGCTGCAAATTGTGCTCGCCGCTAATGTACTGCTCGGGATGTGCCCAGCGATTAGCGGCTTCTTGTAGTGTAGAAGACATCCAAAACAAATACTGGTAATAGACACCGCGTCTTGGGCATCCTATATCAGGTGCTAGCCTAGACTTAGGATGCTGATCTAGTACATACATTAAAATTGCCGCAGACTCATAAATAACCTGCCCCTGATGCACTAGCGTAGGTACTTTACCGTTTGGGTTGACGGCTAGATATTCAGCTGATTTTTGCATGTTCTTAGACAGATCTATTTCTATCATCTCATAAGACACGCCTAGTTCTTCAAAGACAGCATGGGTAGCCATGTTAGCGCCACCCTTATCCCAATATAAAGTATAAATAGTCGTGTCCTTTTTGCTGTGCGATTAATGGATAAAACCATTGCACTGAGCTACAAAAATTAATCTTTAACGTGAAATAATCGACATGATAGCGTCAGCCAGTTGAGGGATTTCCGTCATTTTCAAACCGGCAATATTGATTCTACCATTTGGCATGCCATAGATAGCGAACTCATCTTGCAACATGAGCATTTGATTTTCTGTTAGCGGTAATAAAGAGAACATGCCTTTTTGATGTGAGATGTCCGAAAACTCTGCAGGTGCACTCCTATCTTTTAATGCTACGCCTAACGCTTGGCGAATAGCATCTACCCTATCACGGTAGCTTGCCAGCTCGACTAGCCAAGCATCTGGGCTGTCTAGCAAATAAGAAGCCACTGCGGCACCGTGATTAGGCGGCATAGAGTAGTTGGCTCGTGTAATGGTTTCTAAAAGTGTCTGTATATCTGCGTGACGCTCATGGTTCGTCGTCATCACCGTGGCAATACCAGTGCGCTCATTATATAGACCCATATTTTTTGAACAGCTGGCGGCGATAAATGCAAAGTCAGCGTCTTCAATCATTAAACGAAGTCCTGCAGCATCGGTATCAGGATCATCTCCAAAGCCTTGATATGCCATATCAATAAACGGCACAATATTTTTCTGTTTACACTTATCAGAAAACAATTGCCACTGCTCTAAAGAAGGGTCTATACCGGTAGGATTGTGGCAGCACGCATGTAATAACAACACGTCTCCTTCTTTTGCTTTTTCTAACGCAGCAAAACACGCATCAATATCTAACTGGCCATTTTTATTTTGCCATGGATAAGTATTAACCGTTAACCCAGCACCTTCCATCAGCGGACGATGATTGATATAGCCTGGGTCACTGATCCAAACGGTTGAATCTGGAGAGAGCGTGGCGATAAAGTCAGCAATGAGTCGTAGCGCCCCTGATGCCCCAACCGTCTGAATCGTGCACTGGTCTTTTAGACTTAGACTGTCACCCAGTACAAACTTTGCCATTTGCTGGTTAAAACTAGCGTTACCCGATAACATACCATAAGCCTTCGAATGAGCTTCATGAGCAAGATGTATCTCTGCATCTTGCACTGTTTTCATTACAGGCGTATTGCCATGCTCGTCTCGGTAAACACCAACCAATAGATCTATTTTATGTTTACGTTGGTCAGCACGAAACCTACCTAACAATGCCCACAGTGGATCACCATTGATGATAGGCATATTGTTTAACATCATGATACTTCCTTAATTAGTTTATTGCGCTCGATTGGACAAAATGACGCCAATGGTACTGAGTACGATGCCGCATATCATGATAACTGATAGAGACTCATTAAGTATCAGCGTGGCTAGTATAGCGGTTAATCCTGGGGATAAAGAGCCAAGTAATAAGGTACGAATGGAGCCCAATTGTTTTACTGCATAAGAAAACGCAATGGTTGATACTACCCCTACACCAAGTCCTTGTACTAGGATAAACGGAAGCGCTTCATCAAAAGATACAGAACCTATATTGGTCTCTACGATACCAGACAGAACCATCATCAATGTCAGAAAGAATGAGGTATAAGAGAGCACGATAGCGATAGCAATTGGACTCAACTTGGTGCTTTTTAACCCTAAGGTATAACCCGCCCAAATCAGGCTTGCCATCAATAATAACCACACACCGTACAGAAGACTATTAGGTATTGACTGTGTACGCCCGCCAATCATAGTAGCGATACCAAAGAGAATAAGGATTAATGCGGCAAATTTTCTTAATGATATTCGCTGACGATAAAAAATAAAAGACAATATTGCGGCAAAGAAGACTGGCGTACCTGTCAAAATAGTACCAACGTAAGCTGCTGGCACTGTACTTGCGCCAAAAGCAGCTAACAGAAGAAAAGGCACGCCACCAAGTAAAACGAACATGATATCTGGCAGTCTTATACTTTTGACTTCATGCCAACTAGAGAGTACCCAAGGAGTCAACAAGACCAGCGGCACGCTAAAGCGAATAAGCATGACATCCGCAATAGTTAGCGACGATGCACCAACCGCTCGTACAGTCAACGCAAATCCTGACCAAATCAATAATACAACGCTCATCGCCACATAGCCTTTGGTTAGTGGCGACATTACAAACAAAGGATTTTTGCGCGATGAGGGATGGAATATCGTATTCATAGTCGTGTCTTATGCAGCTATACAAAGACCAATTATCGATTAAAATACGCGCTTTTATCTCTATTTATTCATTGCAATTTTGCAAATATTTGGTGGATAATGCTAACTAAATCAAAATTATTGGCTTAAAAATCCAAAAGGTAAATTATGGATAAAATTGATCGCCATATCTTGGAAGTACTCCAAAAAGAAGCGCGCTTATCTACGGCGGAACTGTCCGAACGCGTAGGGCTATCACCTTCTCCCTGTGCGCGACGCCTCAAACGTTTGGAGGACGAAGGTTATATAGAGAACTATCAAGCGAACATCAATAAAGCCAAAGCGGGCATTATGATGAGTTTCTTTGTGGAGGTCAGTCTCAACAGCCACCAAGAAGAATCTATCGCAGCTTTCGAACGCGCTCTGTCCAATATGGACGAGGTCATTAACGGACATGTGGTATCGGGTTCTTATGATTATTTATTGGAAGTGGTTAGCCCCAATCTCGATGGTTATGAGCGCTTCACACGTAAGTTAAATAAACTTGCTAGCGTAAAAGACATACATACTCATTTATCAGTGAGAAAGGTAATTAAGAAAACGACTCTACCTATTTTTGTGTGAGATTCTTTTATACCGTCTAGCAGCACAATGTCTCACTTAATCATTATTGAGTAGCAAGACCAAAGAAGTGTCTGAAAGTACGATATGAACGTTGAGACGAGATATGACAGATCAATAGAGGATTTAATGAGCATCAACTATAAAGCCCTAATATGAAAATATTATTAGGGCTTTATTTTAGAGGCGTAAGTAAGTCGTTCATAGTAGATAGCTTATTAACAATAGATTTGTATTTACTGTATTACAGGGAAATCTCAACTTCTATCTTGATGGGTCGTTTTAAATGGATAGTGACTTTTATATTAATAGAAGCCGCTTCTGGTGGCTCATTGTCTAAAGCGCCGTCAACGATATGAGCGATTTTCATTGCTTCTACCTCTTTAAGCTCAAAGCCATTTGCTTTGGCACCTCTCATAACTTTTTCATAAATCTCTTTTTCGCTTGTGTAGCGCTCTTTATTGTTAAATACTAACTGCATGGTCATTGGTCGCTCAGCTTGAGACAAACTGATTGCTTTTTGAGAGGTTTGCACACTATTTTGAAATTTATACTCTGCTGAACTGGGCGCAGAAAACAGCGCTAATGCGGTTAATGCCGTCAGCGTGGTTAAGATTTTCATAGTTATATTCCTTTTGATTTGAATGATGACACATTATAAAAGGCGTATAGCGAATATATTCGCTACTATGACTATATACGAATAACTCATCAATAGGAAATCTTACTCAATATTGCTATCGCTACGACTGGTCAATGATAATGCAAGTGTCTCAGCGTTTTTGGCCTAACATAAGCTAAATATCATCCATATTCTTGTATCCCCCATAAAAAAAGCCCTGCTATCTTTTGATAACAGAGCTTTTAATAGTCAAATAGACTGTATGACGAAATTATACTTTTAGCGAAAAGCGATTTATGGGTTGACTGAAGCAGTACGACTAGGCAACCGAGTAAGGATTGTACTTATAGTACATCGAACGAGGTTAACAACATCGTACAAATTCAGTCGAGGCATAAATTACATCATGCCGCCCATTCCACCCATACCGCCCATTCCACCAGCGCCGCCCATCGCAGCCATACCATCATCACCTTGTGGCAAATCAGTAATCATCGCTTCTGTGGTCAGCATGAGACCAGCAACAGACGCTGCATTCTCTAGTGCTGAACGAGATACTTTCGCTGGATCAAGGATACCCATCTCAAGCATATCACCGTATTCACCAGAGGCAGCATTGTAGCCGTAGTTACCAGTGCCATTTTTTACTGCATTTACGACAACTGATGCTTCTTCGCCAGCGTTGGTGACGATTTGACGTAATGGTGCTTCCATCGCACGGCGTAGGATATTGACACCAGCATCTTGGTCATCGTTGTCGCCTTTTAGCTCAGATAGTGCATTCATCGCACGAACTAACGCAACACCACCGCCAGGTACAACGCCTTCTTCAACCGCTGCACGAGTTGCATGTAGCGCATCGTCAACACGGTCTTTCTTCTCTTTCATTTCTGTTTCAGTCGCTGCGCCAACTTTGATTACTGCTACGCCGCCTGCTAGTTTCGCAACGCGTTCTTGTAGCTTTTCTTTGTCATAGTCAGAAGTAGATTCAGCGATCTGACGATTAATAGACTCAACACGGTTTTCGATGTCAGCTTTGTTACCAGCGCCATCAACGATAACCGTGTTTTCTTTACCGACAGTGACTTTCTTAGCAGTACCAAGTTGCTCTAGAGTAGCAGTCTCTAAGCTTAGGCCAATCTCTTCAGAGATCACAGTACCGCCCGTTAGCGTTGCGATGTCTTCTAACATTGCTTTACGACGATCGCCGAAACCTGGTGCTTTAACGGCACAAGTTTTCAAGCCGCCACGCATGTTGTTTACAACTAGTGTCGCTAGTGCTTCGTTTTCTACATCTTCAGCGATGATTAGCAACGGCTTACTCTGCTGCATTACTTGCTCAAGTAATGGCACGATTTCACGGATGTTGCTGATTTTTTTGTCAACTAGCAAGATATATGGGTTTTCAAATTCAGCAGTTAGGCTGTCTTGCTTGTTGGCAAAGTATGGGCTGATATAACCACGGTCAAACTGCATACCTTCTACAACTTCTAGGGTATCTTCGAAGCTTGAACCTTCTTCAACAGTGATAACACCTTGCTTACCTACTTTTTCCATCGCTTGTGAGATCAGCTCACCGATTTTGGTGTCTGAGTTTGCAGAGATAGAACCAACTTGAGCGATTGCTTTGTGATCGTCAGCTGGCGTTGATAGTTTATGGATTTCTTTAACCGCTTCACGTACGGCTTTATCGATACCGCGCTTAAGATCCATTGGGTTCATGCCAGCAGCAACTGACTTCATGCCTTCTTGTAGGATTGACTGAGCCAATACCGTCGCAGTTGTTGTACCATCACCAGCGACATCGTTAGTGCGACTAGCCACTTCACGTACCAGCTGTGCACCCATGTTTTCGAATTTGTTTTCTAGCTCGATTTCTTTGGCAACGGATACACCATCTTTAGTGATGGTAGGTGCGCCAAATGATTTGTCGATAACAACGTTACGACCTTTAGGACCTAATGTTACACGTACTGCATTTGCTAGAACGTTTACGCCGTCCATCATTTGTTTACGGGCATCAATGCCGAATTTTACGTCTTTTGCCATGTTAAATTACTCCACTATTATAAGTATGAGAATACAATTGATTGATTTGATAGTTGTTTATCAAAAGCGATTATTAGAAACTGCTATCAAAATGTGCTGAGTATAAAATAATACTCAAAAGGATTAACCTTCTAGCACACCCAATACATCAGACTCTTTCATAATCAATAGTTCTTCACCGTCAACCTTTACGGTTTGACCAGCATATTGACCGAACAAAACTTTGTCGCCAGCTTTTACATCTAACGCACGAGTTTCACCGTTGTCACGAACTTGACCATTACCAACTGCAAGCACTTCACCTTGTGAAGGTTTCTCTTGTGCTGAACCAGGAAGCAAGATACCACCAGCAGTCTTTGTTTCTTCTTCTATGCGGCGGACGACAATACGGTCATGTAAAGGACGAATGTTCATCGATATGACTCCAAAAGTTGGTTAATAAAATTAAGGGTTTATTTGAATTAATGGTCTCAATACCAGTATCTATAGGGAACACTGCCAAAAACAACGCTTTATAGATAAGCCTTGAGCTTGTAACAAAAAGTGGGGGCAAGGTGAGTTCGGTTCAAGTGTAAAGCCCAAAAATTTACAAGATTATTTTGCAAAAATTGATCAATCAACATCTCATATCGATGCCTTACGTTTAATAGAGTCGATATGCTAGTTAGACAAAGGACAAAAAGTAGCAATATTTAAAAATATTAGCGAGCTGAATTTATATTTTGACCAATGCTAAATTAGCTATAGAAACATTTGCTACAAGCTCTACACGAAGCGGTATGACACCACGCTTGAAAATGTAACAGCGTATGACCATTATAGGTCTGGTAAACATAATAAGAACGAACGAAAAAATTGCTATATCAGCAATAAATTAATGAAGGGGTATCTATGAGTTTTTCATCAATGCACAAGAAGTCATCAAGCGGCAATATTGATAATGCTAATAACGCAAAACGCAGTCCATCTAAATTTTTATCTGCCTTGGTGACAGGCATCAGTATCTCTACCGTTGGAGCTTTGAGTATGACCGCACCTACCCTAGCTAGCGCAAAAACCGTCCAACCATCAACTGCCGATTATAGTTTTACCGTTGAGGACAAATACAAAGGCACAGCAACTCGTATGCTAAGCAAGTCTGGTAATACGTGGAAATATAACGTTAAGGCTCGCGTCGCTGGTGTGGCTAGCGCCTCGCAAAACAGCACTTTTACGATTAATGGCAACAACGTCAGTCCTACGCAGGCAAGCACCACGTACAAACTACTTGGCATGGGTCGCACGCATAAACTAGACTTTAACCCAAGCAGCAAAAAAGTCACCAGTAATTATAAGGGCAAGTCGACGACTATGAACATGTCGCAACAAGCCTTTGATGATTTGAGCCTTGAGGTACAGATTCGCCAAGATTTATTAAACGGTAAGTTCTCTGGTAATTATTACATGGCGAAAAAAGACAAAATTGAGAAGACGCCATTTAAAAAATCAGGCAGCACTAAGATTACCGTACCAGCGGGTACGTTTGATACGGTACGTGTTGACCGCGTCCACGATGACGATAGCCGCTCTACCAGTTTTTGGTTAGCCCCAAGC
The DNA here is from genome assembly GCF_904846645.1 of Psychrobacter sp. Pi2-1. Classification (GTDB taxonomy): domain Bacteria; phylum Pseudomonadota; class Gammaproteobacteria; order Pseudomonadales; family Moraxellaceae; genus Psychrobacter. Next base: position 14,186 of record NZ_CAJHBO010000026.1, on the reverse strand, counting down.
TTGGACTATATGCCAGTTAAAGTTAGTCAAATTAACGATGGTAAGAAAATGGATTTGGAATTAACTAAGATTAACTAAGATTAACTAATCTACTTATCTTGACAGTTATAAACAAAAAAGCGGCGCCCCAGATGGAGTGCCGCTTTTTTATGGTTTTAGATCGATAGGTATAGCTTATTAGGGTTTAGATAACTTCAATTATTGACGAGGTTTCTTCACAACATTGTTCATCGAAGGCAGGCGTTTAAGCAGAATAAATAGCCAAACATTGATAGCAAGCAATAGTAAGAAATCCGCTAAATACACAGCGATTTCAGCCCAGCTACTGCCATATATACGAGTAAACAGCACCACGCCACTTGCACCCAAATATACTAAGGTAAACATACTGCTTATCAACAACGCATAAGGGGAACGACCGCGCAATATCCATGGCGTCAAAATCAACGCTGGCACTAGCCATAACGCCTGCCAAGCAATACCGCCAACGATATCAGGGCTGCTAGGGTTGAATACGTTAATAAAAATAGGCAGTCCAAGCAATCTATAAACGAGCCAAATTAACCACGTAATCTTCAAGCGCTGTGCAATAGGTGCGATAGGTGCGATAGGCTTAACCGTTTTAAGAGGCTTTGTATTAGAGCGGGTTGTGGCCATTAGATATTTTGATTTCCTAAATGAATAATATAATGCTTAACATTAATAAGTAGTTCTTTGTTATACGCAAGCAATCATAGACTTTGAGACTCAGACGCTTCTAGACCGCAGGTTTATAAAAGTTACTTATCGGTTCCAATTAGCCTGTGCTAATGCAGCCGCAGTAATCGCTAAACGGCGTCCCTGCGCAATACCCAAATCTCGCTCATCAGCAGATACTGGCTGATCATGCGATGCTCCGCTGACATGACTGGCACCATAAGGCGTGCCACCGCGATGAGTGCGGTTCAATGCTGGCTCTGCATAAGGCACCCCTACGATGACCATACCATGGTGCATCAACGGCAACATCATCGTCAACAATGTTGTTTCTTGGCCACCATGCATGGAACCTGTCGCCGTAAACACTGAGGCTGGTTTGTTTTGTAGGTTCCCTGCCAGCCATAAAGTCACGGTATTATCCCAAAAATATTTCATGGGTGCGGCCATATTACCAAAATGCGTTGGGCTACCAAGCGCTAGACCGCTACAGTCTTTTAGATCGTCCATCGTACAGTACAAGTCGCCTTCATCAGGTATCGCAGGCTTGCTTGACGTGGTTTCAGGTGCCACTGTCGGTACCGTACGGATACGCGCAGTCATGCCAGCATCTTCAATACCTTGAGCGATAGCATATGCTAATGTCTTAGTCGTACCGTAATTAGAATAATAAAGCACCAAAACATAAGGGTCGGTCTGACTCATTAGCAAAGCTTCCTTATAAAAACGTCAGTCGTACTGGCCACCAAAAATGCGGCGAAATATACGACTAACTGGCATTGTAGAATATGTGCACATTATGCCCGAGTCATTCACTGTCATGCAAATAACCATGATTGATAACCTGACTTATATTGTATCTGATGTGCTACGCGGTGCATTTTGACACAATTAAACCGCAGATGATAACCGTTCATCTTTGTTACACTATTGTCACTCTTACTTTTGCTTAATGGTCGACATGGAAAAATTATCTCAAAAACTCCCGTTTTTACAACAGCGCTGGTTTCAGTTTTTACGGTTTTTGACTCGGCATTTTTTTGAAGATAATTGCCAGCAAAAGGCAGCTTCACTGACATACACTACTATGCTGTCGATCGTGCCTGTATTGACGGTATTACTGATGATTTTGTCATCCGTACCAGCACTCGCATCGGTTAGAGCGCAGATTTATGACGTCATCTATAGCAATCTGTTACCGCAATCGAGCATGCAAGTTAGTGAGTATATTAATAGCTTCGCCGAAAAGTCATCCAATCTAACCATCATCGGTGCCATGATTTTATTCTTTACGACTATCATGACCTTGACCACTATTGAGCGCGCGTTTAACCAGATTTGGCGAGTAGAAGACCGCTCGGGTGGTATCAAAAGCATGCTGCGCTATTGGACTATCGTTACTTTGGGACCTTTGGTATTGGGTACCGCTTTTATCGCTTCCAGTACTGTACAGAGTCTGAGCTTTCTCAATCGTCAAATTGCAGGCTACGGTATCGACTGGAGCTTTTGGGTACAAATGGCATCGATTGGTATTACGATGGCGGGCTTTATCGGTATGTACTGGTTTATTCCAAAGGCGCGCGTACCGGCAAAAAATGCAGCCATCGCTGGCGTGTTTGTGGCCATTGTCTTTGAATTAATGAAGCATCTGTTTGGTACAGTAATGGCTAACTTTACCAGCTACGAAGCGATTTACGGTGCCTTTGCTGCACTGCCTATCTTTCTACTATGGATTTATCTGTCGTGGAATTTGATTTTATTAGGCGTTGAGATCAGCTATACCTTGACGATTTTTGAGACAGAAGAAGTCTACCCTCGTCACCCGTTACTCAGCTTGTTAGATATGTTGAATTTGGTCTATACCCACCACTTAAAAGGTGAAGCCGTTAGCGAGCAAGCACTGCGTAATGTCTTAGGTCGCAAAGAGCTGCCGAAATGGTATACCTATATCAACTACCTGCAAGACAGCAATCTTATCACCATGACAGATGATGATGACTACGTACTCAAAAGAGACCTGAGTAGAATGACGTTATGGGACTTTTATCGTACCTTGCCCTACCCACTTCCTATCAAGGACGAGTTGGATGAGATGAAACTGGAAGGTCAAAAGCCTTGGCTAAGTTTACTGGTAAAACGCTTTGAGAATACTGAAGCGTACGCCAAACAGCAACTGCATCTGCCGCTAAATGCTATTTTTGCCAATAGTGAACCGCGCAAACAATCTACTAGTAAGCATGGCGATGACCGTAAACTATTTAGAAAAACCTCTGCCGCCACTGAAAATGTACAACGACATGATAATCTAGATAGACATGGTGAGAGTGCTTACAACGGTAATGATCCACATCTAGAAGCATCACCGCACCTAGAACCGATGGCTTATGACAAAGACAGCGATATTGAGTACGACGATCACGACAACGAAGCCATCATACCTTTAGGGACTAGTGAGAGTCATACTGAGACAGATATGACCAGACGTGCGCACAAAAACGCTATTATTACAGAAGCAGATAACCCTAAGGCTCATCACAGTGAATAAAAACGATGGAGACAGTGTCTGGACACGTACGATCAATGCAGGTCAAAACAGGCTTAGGCAGTTCACTAAGTTGTGGTCAATACAAACGCTGACCGATTTGCCTGATCGCTTAAATAATTTGTGGCAGTGGCTGATTGGCTCCTATTGGTTTATCCCAACCGCTTGTGTCATTGTCGGTATTTTACTTGCTCCTTTATTAGTCGCGATTGATCAGCATTTTGATCGTGAAACGGTAAAAGAGATCTCCTTTGCCTTTACTGGTGATGACGAAGCGGCACGCGCGATTATGACAGCCATCGCTGGCGCTGTACTGGGCGTAGCAGGCACGACGTTTTCGATCACGATCGCCGTACTGTCTATGGCATCCTCGCAGTTTGGTCCGAGGCTATTGCGTAACTTTTTGACCGACACTCCAAATCAGTTTGTCCTTGGCGCTTTTATCGGTACATTTAGCTATAGCTTACTGGTATTAAAGTCTATCCATAAGTCTGACGTAGCTTTTGGTGTGCCGCAATTGGCAGTGACCTTTGCCATTATCATGGCGATTATCTGTGCGCTGCTCTTGGTTTATTTTGTACAGCATATGGTGCATGCTATTCAGGCGTCACACGTCATTCAAAATGCTAGCAACGATGCAATTGCAAACATTTACTATTGGTATAACGATCGATGTGATATTCAACATCAACGCGATGCTGAGCACCATGATATCGAGCAGTTCCAAAACTGGCCTGCTATGCCGATTTATTCACCAAATTCAGGTTATCTACAGCAGATTTATCTTGAATCATTGATTGCGCTGTCACAGGATTATGGTGGCGTGGTACAAATGCATGTCAACCTCGGTAATTACGTCACTGACAAAAACGTCATTGGTTACTTTTATCAGCGGCCTGCATCTCATCCAAATAATCGCCAAAGGACAGCGACCCCGCATCTGGCAGTAATTCCGAGATCGCCCGATGGACTGTTTTGGCAACGTCTTGCAGGTTGCCTACGACTTGAGCAACGATTGGCGCACTCTAACGACATTGCCTATAGCTTAGGTCAAATGACGGAAATTGCTGTACGCGCACTGTCCCCTGGTATCAATGACCCAAAGACTGCGGTCAATTGCGTTCAGTCTCTAACCAGCTGTCTGAGTATTATGATGCGTCGCCAGCCACCGAGCCCTTATCACTTTCACATACCGCAATCAGACACTAACGATAGCTCTGAAAATACTATCAAACAGAAGCGACTGGCCATATTGGCACTAGTCACTCATATTCCAAAGATTTCTGATTTTATCAATGTATCACTCGGTGAGATACGTCGTTATGCAGCTGCTGACCTAATGGTCTTAAAAGCACTATGTCAGGCAATGGTCAATCTGAACTATGCTCGGGTGAACAGCGCACAGCAGCAAACGCTATTACATGAATTGCATCTGATTCAGCGAGCTGGTGAAGAGAATTTAAATTATCAGGAGCTAGTCGACGACTTGGCCGCTATGTGCGAACAAGCCAAGCAATTTATCCTTGATAAGGATGCTCAGCACAAGCATTTTAATTATGTCAGTGAGTTTGAAGCGGATATTCGTCAAGCGTTACAGACACAGTCTAGTTAATTACATGACCAGTTAGCTGTTTAAATAAATAGTAATATCAGCCCTTATAAGTACATTACTTATAAGCACAACACCTAGAGCTAACAACACTTACAACGTCCCTATAAGCCCTGCGCTTTAGATACTGTTTATATTCATATGAGACCTACTTTTTATGGCATCTGCAACCAGCCTCACCATTCTAGAAATCAGCGCCATATTTTTATCGATTACTGCTTCGTTAACTTATATTAATCACCGTTTTATTGGTCTGCCGACCACTATCGGTGTCATGGTCATCTCTATCTTACTGTCAATCGGTGCGATATTTTTGGGCTTCTTAGGGTTTGATCAGCTGATCGATTACGAAGTCAGTTTATTGGAGCAGCTTGATTTTACCGAAGTACTCTTAGACGGCATGCTATCGATGTTGCTATTTGCAGGCGCATTACACGTCAATATTGGTGATTTAAGACGCTACAAGCTACCTATCGGCATCCTTGCAGGACTTGGTACGATCATATCGGCGATGCTCATTGCGACCGCAATTTACTTTATGTTGCCGTTGTTTGGTTTCGGCCTGCCGTTTCTCTGGTGCCTGTTGTTTGGGGCGCTTATCTCCCCTACCGATCCCATTGCTGTGATGGGCATTCTCTCATCAGCAGGTGCTCCAAAGAGCATCGAGACCGTCATCGCTGGCGAGTCATTGTTCAATGATGGTATCGGCGTGGTCATCTTCGTTTTATTGCTAGGGATTTTATCTAGCGGTGATATCCCGACTGCCAACTACGTCGCACATACTTTGGCGGTTGAAGCTGGTGGCGGCGTTGTATTCGGACTGGTACTTGGTGCGATTTTGTATTACTTGCTCAAGAGCATTGATAGTTATCAAGAAGAGGTGCTATTAACATTAGCAGGTGTCATTGGTGGCTACGCGCTAGCCAGTCATTGGCATTTATCAGGGCCACTTGCCATGGTCATGATGGGCCTAATGGTTGGTAATCGTGGTCGCGAGCTAGCCATGAGTGATAAGACACGGCACTATATTGATTTGTTCTGGGAATTGATTGATGAGATTTTAAACGCCATTTTGTTTGTACTCATCGGTCTAGAGGTAGTGATGATTGCTTATTCAGGCAATTTATTTATAGCGAGTGGTTTGACGATTTTGATCGCGCTCGTTGCCAGATTTATCGTGGTAGGCATGACGACAAAAACCTTTCACCGTCAGCTTGATTTGCCTACGGGCGCATGGAAAGTCCTAACGTGGGGCGGTTTACGCGGTGGTATCTCAGTCGCGTTAGTATTACAGCTACCTATCGGATCTGAACGAGAGATTCTATTGGCACTCACTTATGCAGTGGTTATTTTCTCTATCTTGGTACAAGGTCTGAGCGTTGGAAAAGTCGCTAAAAGCATTCGTACGGATGAAAAAACAGCAGACGTATAAGCTAAAAATATTTCAGGCACAAAAAATCCAGCATAAGATACTTGTCTTATGCTGGATTTTTTTAACCTAAATTTAAACGCTATATCAAGCCCTTTCGTTTCATATTGCGATAAACCACAATAATAATGAGCAGATTAGAAACCAATATTCCAAGCTTAAACCAGTCAAACGGGCTAACGATCAGATAGTAGATTTCTATAGGAATAAATACCCCGTAGCCCAGCACCCCAAACCAATACGCCCATGTTTTGTCATGCCATAGGCCATAGGCTTCGAGGAAGCGCAAACTGGCATAAGCGAATATCAATAATAAAAACATCGGCCAGTTTTTACTTGCCTGCTGAGCAATACGTACGGCACTATCGATTTGCGGGGCAAGCATATGGCCGAAGCTGCGCTGCCAAGTAATCGTTGCGGTCGTCAGCCAATGCTCAAGATTGGTATGCCACCACCATAATGCCGCTGCTCCTAGTAACGCACCAACCCCTTTGACTACCTCATAAATGGCCACTGCTTTGATAGACTCACTCGCCGTACTGCGCGATTTTTTTTGCTGACCATTCATAGTAACCCCTTTATCCTTCGAGGATGGCGGCAGACGGTCATCCTGTCGGGGCAAATTAGCCAAAGAATGTCTCCACAACACGTCCTTGCAACTGCTGATTGAAAAACGGCGTGTTTTTACCACTTGATAGCATCGATTGCGCGGTTACTTGCCACTCAAGGTTAGGATCGACCAATACTGCACCGCCGATAGCTTCATACTGCTCACTAATACCTGCGATTTTTGCAGGATTTAGGCAGATTTTATCTACTAATTGCGAGAGTGTTAAGACATCGTCATTTACCAGCTGACATGCTAGCGCCATAAACGTATCAAAGTTTGAGATACCTGGCGTACTTTCAGCAAATGGTGCTTTTTTGGCGGTGCTATTTAGTGGCTCGTGATGACTACAAATAGCATCGATAGTACCATCCTTTAATCCACGGCGGATTGCCTGCTGATCCGTATTACTACGCAGTGGTGGCAGCACATATGCCTGAGCATTAAAGCCTTCAAGATTGTCATCAGTTAAGTACAGCTGATGCATCGCAACATCACAAGTCACTGGCAGACCTTTATCTTTTGCCCAGCGCATTAGCTCGATAGAGGACTTACATGATAACTGGCTAAAATGAGCAGCGATTCCAGTCTCTTCAACCATCAGTAGCTGCGTAGACAGTGCAACAGTTTCCGCAATCCAAGGAATCCCTTGCAGACCATGATAAGAAGCAATATAGCCCTCATGTGCCACGCCATCTCCAGACAGACTTGGCTCATCGGGATAAAAGAATACTTTCATGCCAAAAGTCGCCGCGTATTCTAACGTGCGTAGCAATACTAAATCATTACGAAAAGGTCTACGCGCATTGGATACCGCAATACAGCCGCCCTTTTTAAGCCCTGCAATGTTAGACGGTCGTTCGCCCTCTAACCCTGTGGTCAATGCACCCAAAATATGCAAGTAAATACCGCCATCACTCAAGGCGCGCTCACGTAAACCTTTCAAGAGTGAACCATTTTCTAAAATAGGATTGGTGTCAGGCGGTGTGACTACATGCAAAAATCCATTACCACGAGCTGCGCTGCCTTCTGACTTTAGCGTACCGTGTTGCTGTTGGCCTGGCTCACGCAAGCGCGCGCACAGATCTACTAGTGGTGGTAATAACCACATCTCACGGTCAGAATCGAGTGTAGACAGTTTTTCTATTGCAGTTTGTGGCAATGCATCTTTAAATGCTTTTGGTAAATGGTCAAGAATGGGTGCATCCGTATTAAGCATGGTAGACATAACGTTATTACCGTATCAATAAAATGAAATAAATGAGAATAAGTCGCGCAGCAAGCTGTTACTTGCCAGCCGCTTGATGAGCACGCTGACCTTCCATCGCAAGCGACAAGACCGCCATGCGAATGGCAATACCGTTATTTACCTGCTTTAAGATAACGGATTGTGCGCCATCAGCCACACTAGAGGCAATCTCAACACCGCGGTTCATCGGCCCTGGATGCATCACCAATGCATCTGGCTTGGCAAGCGCTACTCGCTCTGGCGTGATCCCATAATGCTTATAGTATTCACTTGATGATGCCAATAGCGGCGAACCGATACGCTCATTTTGTATTCTTAATCCCATGATCACATCACAATCCGTGACGCACTCATCCATATTTTCATATACTTTTACGCCAAAACGCTCAATACCTTTTGGCAGTAAAGTGCGCGGCGCACAAACACGGATGTCGGTCACACCTAGCGTTTGCAGTGCACTGATATCAGAGCGTGCTACGCGTGAATGCTTAATATCACCAACGATTGCGATAGACAGCTCTTCAAATGGTCGCGGTGCCTCACGATGAATAGTCAACATGTCGAGCATTCCTTGAGTAGGATGCGCATGCCAGCCATCACCACCATTAATGATAGCGATATCAGGCGTCACTTCTGTCGCCATAAAATGTGCGGCACCTGATGCTGAATGGCGTACTACAAAGATATCTGCCGTCATCGCCTGTAGATTCCACAGCGTATCGCGCAGACTCTCGCCTTTTTTGGTACTAGAACGTTCGATATCGATATTGAGCACATTAGCACCCAAGCGCTTTTCGGCAACCTCAAATGTCGTCCGGGTACGAGTCGATGGCTCAAAGAACAAATTCATGACCGTATAGCCGTCTAACTCAGGACGGTTGATTAGCTGTCCATTTTCATCAAAGAATGTCTCTGCTTTTGCGATAATAGCTTTGAGCTGTGCTTTATTAAGACCTTCAACACCCAAGAAATGCCTGATACTACCATCTGTGTTGAGCTGCGGACGACTCAATGACGTATTGAGCCTTTGATGTATCGTACTGGGATCAAATTTTGCATAATCAGTCGGTGAGACTGGTTGTGTAGCGCTACTATCGATAGAATTTGACATAATGGCGAGTCTTTATTGTGGGTTTATATGAGTCTATAGTAATCACTTATTCATCTTTGTTCGATCATTTATCACTGATAGGTATAGATACAAAGGACATTTTGACGCTTATTTGCTACAATTTACCGTAATCAAATTCGACCAAAAAATAGCCTCAGCAGACAATCAGAAAGCGTGAGTAGACATGCTGTATTCTCATAGAGAATAATTCTGACAAAACTATAAATGAATAACAATAGATATAGTGTAGCCGATTTTGTGGTCGGGACAAAGATGCCGTATTCGCTATTTAAGAATTTACCTATTTCAGGTGTGCTAAATGCCTCCTACTTCTTTACTTTGACACCTATCCATTCTTTTACTTTCCAAACCCTTTATTAGGAAGCCTTATGACGACCTTAGCAGACTATCTAAACCAACATGCCACTAGCCCTGCACTTAACGACGTGATTACCACCGTCACTGATGTCGGCAAGACAATTTCACAATTGCTCAGAAAAGGTGCTTTAGCAGACATTCTGGGCGAAGCTGGTAATCAAAACGTCCAAGGCGAAGATCAGAAAAAACTAGATGTACTGGCCAATGACTTATTGCTAGATGCATTGGCAAAAAATGCACATTGTGCTGGTGTTGCGTCAGAAGAGCTCGATGACGCGACCCCTGCTAATGACGATGGTAGCCTATTGGTACTATTTGACCCATTAGATGGCTCATCAAATATCGACATCAATATGGCAGTGGGTACGATCTTTTCTGTGTTACCGTATGAGCGCCAAGGTCAAACCAGTGAAAACAGCGACTATTTGCAAGCAGGCAATAAACAGCTAGCAGCCGGTTATCTGCTATATGGTACCTCTACTGTCCTAGCGCTAACTATCGCTGATAAAGTCGTGATGTTTAGCCTAGATCCTGAGACGTCTGACTATGTGCTGATAGAAGACGATGTGCAAATCGATGCCGATACGAGCGAATATGCGATCAATAGCTCAAATTATCGCTACTGGCGCGCGCCGATGCAGCAATATATTGATGAGTTAATCGCTGGCGAGACTGGGGTACGTGGACGTGATTTCAATACACGCTGGGTAGCCGCCATGGTTGGTGACGTCCATCGTATCTTATGCCGCGGTGGTTTGTTCACTTATCCGTTTGATACCAAATATGCTCATAAAGCGGGTAAACTACGCTTGATGTATGAAGCCAACCCAATGAGTTTATTGATTGAACGCGCGGGTGGCGGTGCGACAGACGCTGTCAATCGTATCTTAGATATCGAACCGACTGATATCCATCAGCGTGTACCAGTGGTACTCGGTAGCAAAAACGAAGTCAATTATGTGAAAGATTTACACGTAAATTATTCTGAAAAATAATTGATCGACGCATCTGTTAAGAGTAGCCAACGTAATGCTAAATCAATAATAGGCATTGTGCTGGTTATCTAAACGACTCCTTTACTCTTCTCTAAGCGATCCACTATGGTATTAAATCCCACCGAGCTGATTACCTCAGATAAGAACACAACAGTGAAGCTTGTAAAAGCACTGTTGTCCCAAGCACGCCAGCGTAAAAAGAACGGTCAGACAGTCATAGAAGGCGTCCATTTGATAGATGCTGCGCTGCGTAGTGACTATCCTTTCGTCCAGATACTACTGTCTGAATCAGCGCGTAGCCACCCTGAAGTTCAGCAGATATTGACTCGCCTGCCCACTTATACGCCTATTCTGACTTTGTCAGATTCGCTTTATGAAAGTATTCGTAGCTTGGGTACTGGCATCAACATCATGGCAATGATCAAGGTGCCTGAGCCTAATTTAACAATGATTGATGAGGACTGCTTAATCTTGAACGACGTGCAGGATAGTGGGAATGTTGGTACGCTACTACGCACAGCAGCAGCCGTTGGTATCCACAACATCCTATGCACCAGTGCGACCGCTCAAGCTTGGTCTCCCAAGACGCTACGAGCAGGTATGGGTGCACAGTTTGCCCTGACTATTTATGAAGGCTTGAGTACGCAAGATATTTTGGATCACGTACAATTGCCGCTTTTGGCGACTAGCTCACATACAGATACTATCATTTACAATCACGACTTATCTGCGCCTGTGGCTTGGATTATGGGTCATGAAGGTCAAGGCGTTAGCGATAAGCTAATGCAATGTGCCACGCCGATAGCATTACCGCAGCCAAACGGGCAAGAGAGCTTAAATGTAGCGATTGCAGGGTCTTTATGTCTGTATGAGACCTTACGACAAAGACAATACTCTTAACGTCCATTTATACCTGCTATTAGAACCCAATCTATCAAGCATAAAAAAACCCACTACCAATTGATAGTGGGTTTTTTATTATCTGTCTACTACTGATATAATCAAAGAAGTCTAAAACGGATACAAGGCAGCCAACTGCAGATTGTACAAGTAGTACATCTAAGGAGAGTAACGCCGTAGTCGTTTAGTAGTTCTGTGACTATATATTAAACCTTACTAGTAAGCTCAGGTAGCGCTTCAAATAGATCTGCTTCTAGGAAGTAGTCAGCAACGCTAGCGATAGGGGCTTCTGGGTCATTATTGATAGCAACGATGACTTTAGAATCTTTCATACCAGCCAAATGCTGAATCGCGCCTGAGATACCAGCGGCGATATATAGCTGCGGTGCAACGATTTTACCCGTTTGACCGACCTGCATATCGTTTGGCACGTATCCTGCATCAACAGCCGCACGTGATGCACCAACAGCTGCGCCTAGTTTGTCAGCCAATGGCTCAATGTATTTAGTAAAGTTTTCACCATTTGCCAAGGCACGACCACCAGAAACCACGATACCAGCTGAGGTCAATTCTGGACGATCAGACTTAGCCATTTCTTCGTTCACGAAGCTAGCTTTGCCAGTTTCTTGTACATTATCGATAGTTTCAACAGTCGCTGAACCACCTTCGCTTGCTACTGGGTCAAACGCAGTCGTACGTACGGTTAGTACCACTTTGTCTTCTGTCGTTTTTACGGTTGCCGTTGCATTACCTGCATAGATAGGACGCTCAAACGTTTGCGCATCGACCACACCTGAGATTTCTGACAGCATGCTGACGTCAAGTAACGCTGCAACGCGTGGCATAAAGTTTTTACCAGTCGTGGTCGCAGCTGCTAGGATATGGCTGTAATCACCAGCCACATCAGCAACCAATAGTGCCACATTGCCCGCCAGTTGATGCTCATAGGCTGCATTGTCAGCTAATAGTACTTTTGTCACGCCTTCTGCTTTTGCTGCTTCATCAGCGACTGCTTGAGCACCACTACCTGCCACTAATACATGGATGTCGCCACCGATTTGCTTAGCAGCAGCGATGGTGTTCAAAGTTGCCTTTTTTAGACTGGCATTGTCATGTTCTGCATATACCAAAATTGCCATGGTTTTAATCCTTTATTTATTCGTATTATCTATTCATGCGGTTGTTTGTGTACAAAGCCCTTTGAGCAACTATCGTTTAATATAAATAAAGCAGTCAAATTCTTAGCTTTGTACAGGATATGCCGTAACGAAGTATCTAATCATTGAAAAATTAAATGACTTTTGCTTCGTTTCTTAGCTTATCAACCAACTCATCAACTGACCCTACTGTAATACCAGCTTTACGTTCAGCAGGTGGCACGACTTTAATAATCTCTTGCTTAGATATCATATCGACACCGAAATCTGCTGGCGTTTTTTCATCAAGTGGCTTTTTCTTTGCTTTCATGATGTTAGGCAATTTAGCATAACGTGGCTCATTCAAACGTAGGTCAGTCGTGATGACTGCTGGCAAATCAAGAGCAACTGTTTGTAAGCCGCCATCGATTTCACGCGTTACGTTTACTTTGTCGCCTTCAACTTTTACTTCTGATGCAAACGTACCCTGACCGATACCCATCAATGCTGCTAGCATTTGACCAGTTTGGTTGTTGTCATCATCAATCGCTTGCTTACCTAATAAGATGATATCAGTGCTTTCAGCTTCAGCGATGCTTTTTAGAATCTTAGCAACTTGTAAAGGATATGGCTTTTCGTCACTTACGACTAACACACCACGGTCAGCACCTAGCGCTAGGGCTGCACGAATCTGCTCTTGTGACTCTTTTGGACCGATTGAAGCAACAATGATCTCATCAATGACGCCAGCTTCTTTTAGGCGAACCGCTTCTTCTACTGCGATTTCATCAAAAGGGTTGATTGACATTTTAGTGTTTGATAAGTCAACGCCAGAGTTGTCGGCTTTTACACGAACTTTTACGTTATAATCAATGACACGCTTGACCGCTACTAATGCTTTCATACGTTCCTCGTTTATTAATGTTATGAGTTAAAAATTGTCACTTAAGAACCAAAGGTTCATTGTGGTTCAAATTGTCGTTCAAAATACTGCTCAAGGTTATTACTACATCAACAGAATATAGTTAACTAAGAAAGACGAGCCAATATCTAAGAGCATATTAGCATTGTATCTCTTACTAATGAAATCTGCTAAAGCTAAGCCAACCGTTATTATCAGACCTATGTATCTTGCGTCAGCAGGCAGATAAGGTCAAGACAACGCCGTGAATAATGCGTCATAAATTTGTCAACACTCTATAATAAATAGCCTATAAGCACATCGTTTCACGATTTTTATTATTCAGTAGCTTAAAATACTCGTACCTTTATAGCATTCTAAGCCTTAGCTTTACTTAATATTTTGTTATTATTTATCTCTTCAAAGTTAACGGATGAGAATATTTAGGCAATCTAGACCTGCGAATTAACATTCTTACTAGCACCAAGCAATAATTCGCTATCACGTATAACCAATCCCACTTAAAAGTGTTATAAACTAATTATCAAACCTAATTGCTATCATAAAGACCATGACTTACTCATTAGATTTTCGTAAACAAGTACTAAAAAGCTTAGACGAGGGTATGACCTT
>NZ_CAJHBO010000025.1 GCF_904846645.1 Psychrobacter sp. Pi2-1 | reverse complement strand
GGTGATAACGTTGAGATGGGCGTAGAGCTTATCCACCCAATCGCTATGGACAAAGGTCTTCGCTTCGCTATTCGTGAAGGCGGCCGTACTGTAGGCGCTGGTGTTGTTGCTAACGTATTGAACTAATCATTAAGTCTCAGCAATGAGCTTATGAATTAGTCATAAAAAAGGCCATCCTATTTAGGGTGGTCTTTTTTTATTGGAGAAAGTTGAAGCATGATCGAAAATAGAATTATGCCTAGCGTGTATTAATGAATTAGCTGTATGTGTGACAGATATAATTATTTGTTAGATAGCATATTGTAATCTACGGCATAGCTTGTTATATTATCGCTGCACTTAACGCTAGCAGTTATTTTAGATTGCGGCAGTGCAAAATCAGGTAAAATTAATAATTTTACCGTCAAGGGCTTGCATTCTATGCTAAATATTGTATAATGCTGTCCTTTACACCCATAGGCGATTGGCTCAATTGGTAGAGCATCGGTCTCCAAAACCGAGGGTTGTAGGTTCGAGTCCTACATCGCCTGCCATCTTCTTATCACATCTTTGTTGTACCCCACCATCTCCGAAGCGAGTTCTTTATGAGCAATGATCAAGATAACCTCGAGACTAAGTTATCTGATGCCAAGGCGGTTGCTGGTGGAATGCTGTCTAAAAATAAGCATGTTTCAGCTAGCGGTACTACTGCTGTTGAAGTGGCTAAGACTGGCTCAATAAAAGATTTGATTTTGTGGCTACTTGCCGCAGCTGTATTAATCGGTGCGACTCTAGTAAATCAATACTTACCAGGCTATTGGCAACCTGCCAACGACGTCTGGGTGCGTATTGGTATTATTGTCGCACTTGTTGTATTTGCATTAGTCTGTTTGGCGTTAACGCATCAAGGCCGTGCTTTTAAAATATTGTTAAAAGACGCTGCCGTTGAGCTTCGCCGAGTGACGTGGCCAGGTAAAGACGAAACCTTTCAATATACATGGCAAGTGATTGTTGTGATTGCGATTGCTGGTTTCTTTATTTGGTTATTGGATAACTTTTTTAATTGGTTCGTTGGTATCTTTATCGGTTAATAGCACGTATTAGTGACTATTAGCGAGATATTTACTTTTAACGACTTATTTATAATGATCAGGAGCGTGATATGCGTTGGTATATTGTCCAAGCGTTTTCAGGATATGAAAAACAAGTACAACGTTCATTAACTGATCGTATTAACCGTAGTGACTTTGCTGAGTCATTCGGTGATGTATTGGTTCCTACTGAAGAAGTCGTCGAAATGAAAGACGGCAAAAAACGTAAGAGTGAACGCAAGTTCTTTCCTGGATATGTACTGATCCAAATGGAAATGAACGACAATACTTGGCACATCGTAAAAGACTGCCCTCGTATTATGGGCTTCATCGGTGGTACGCCTGAGATGCCTGCACCGATTACGCAAGTAGAAGCTGATCGCATTTTAAACCGTTTGAACCAGACTGAAACTGACCCACGTCCTAAGACTCTATTTGAGCCGGGCGAAGAGTTGTTGGTTATTGATGGTCCATTTACTGACTTTAAAGGGTTGGTAGAAAAAGTGGATTATGAGAAGTCTAAACTACATCTAACGGTAAACGTATTTAATCGACCTACACAGGTTGAGCTTGAATTTAGTAAAGTTGAAAAACTAGACTAAATTAGCAAAAAATTCATCAACCGGGGAGCTGTTAATCAATTAGGAATATACCACGTTGATTTGGCGCTATCACCCATTTAGGAGAGTATCATGGCTAAGAAGATTGATGGTTACATCAAACTGCAAGTGCCTGCAGGCAAAGCAAATCCTTCACCACCTATTGGTCCAGCTTTGGGTCAAAAAGGCGTGAACATCATGGCGTTCTGTAAAGAATTTAACGCTGCGACCTCAGGCCAAGAGCCAGGTCTACCGATCCCAACTGAGATCACAGTATACAGCGACAAATCTTTTACCTTCATCATGAAGTCACCACCAGCTGCATACTTACTACGTAAGGCTGCTGGTATTGCTAAAGGTTCAGGTACACCGAACACTGCTAAAGTTGGTAAAGTTGACCGTGCACAACTAGAAGACATCGTTAAGACTAAGAATGCAGATTTAACTGCTGCTGATCTTGACGCTGCTGTCCGTACCATCGCTGGTACTGCACGTTCAATGGGTATTACCGTGGAGGGTGTATAATGTCTAAGCTAACCAAACGTCAAAAAGAAATTCAAAGCCGTATTGATAACGAAAAACAGTACACTATTGAAGAAGCGGTTCAAATCCTAAACGATTTGCCAGCGCTAAAATTCAAAGAGTCTATCGATATCGCAGTAAACTTGGGCGTTGACCCACGTAAATCTGATCAAGTAGTTCGTGGTGCAACTAACCTACCTGCTGGTACTGGTAAAACCAAACGCGTTGCTGTATTCGCTCAAGGCGCTGCTGCTGAAGCCGCTAAAGAAGCTGGTGCAGACATCGTTGGTTTTGAAGACCTAGCAGAGCAAATCAAAGCCGGTAACATGGACTTTGATGTTGTTATCGCAGCTCCAGATGCTATGCGTGTTGTTGGTCAGTTAGGTACTATCCTAGGCCCACGTGGTCTAATGCCTAACCCTAAGGTTGGTACAGTAACGCCAAACGTTGCTGAAGCTGTGACTAATGCCAAAGCTGGTCAGGCTCAGTACCGTGTTGATAAAGCTGGTATCATCCATGCAACTATCGGCCAAGTTGGTTTCACTGCTGATCAAATCGAGCAAAACGCGCAAGCGATTCTTTCTGATCTAAAGCGTGCTAAGCCTGCTACTTCTAAAGGTACTTTCATTAAGAAAATTACCTTGTCTAGCACGATGGGTCCAGGTCTAACGATCGACGCTGTTCCTTATCGTACTGCTAAATAATTAAAGTTTTTATCTTCAAATATTTTGCATGATAAACACAAACAGTTTTTAAAAAATTAGGTCAGCGTAGTATTTGCTACGCTGTCTAAGACCGTAGGTAGAGAGTAGTTTAGAGTCATAGTTAGCGATCTTCGGATAGTTGTTTATGATGATAAGTCACTTTTGTTAATCGATGACAGATGAAAATCTTAGTTGTCCTACGCAGACGGTGGCCCACACAGTTTAAGACACGAGCGAATAGGGCGGTAAGGTTATTTATAATCTTCAAACTATTACTCAACGTCATTCTGATAACGGTGCCGTAATCAGTCGTTACCAGTAGATGCTTTTTTTATTAATTGAATCCGCTGGTAATGTGTCGTATCAAGTCAGTCTTAGCTTACAGTTTGAGCGCATAAAAACCTTGTTTTTGGCACTTTTATTATAAGTCGATTGATAAGATTAAAGGAGTCAACTTATGGCATTAACGCTAGAACAAAAACAACAAGTTGTGGCTGAAGTGTCTGAAGTTGCTGCTAATGCTTACTCAGCAGTAGCTGCCGAATATCACGGTATTGGTGTTGCACAGCTTACTAAGCTGCGTGAACAAGCTCGTGATAAAGGTGTCGTTTTAAAAGTGGTAAAAAATACACTAGCAAAACGCGCTTTTGAAGGCACTAAGTTTGAGAGCATGTCAGACCGTATGACTGGTCCACTACTTTTGGCTTTCTCTATGGAAGATTTGGGATCTGCTGCTCGAGTCGTTTTCGACTTCAGCAAAGATAACAAAGCTTTAGAGACCAAATTAGTATCAGTCGGTGGTGAAGTTTATGGTCCAGAAGAGCTAGAGCGCGTATCGAAGCTACCAACTCGCGACGAAGCAATCTCTATCTTGATGGCTACTATGAATGCACCAGTGACCAAGCTTGTCCAGACTATGAACGCTGTTCCTGGCAAGTTCGTTCGCACTGTAGCGGCAATCAAAGACGCAAAAGAAGCTGCTTAATTGCTTGTTTTAACGTAACTTTAACATCGCTAATTTTGGTTGCACTTTATTGTCACATTAGGCAAGCAATCAAGGCGATATTAGAATCAATTAATTTTTATCAGATAACGGAGAGTTCTCATGGCACTATCTAAAGATGACGTGTTAAATGCAATCGCTGAAATGTCAGTAATGGATATCGTTGAGTTAATCAGCGACATGGAAGAAAAATTCGGCGTAACAGCTGCTGTTGCTGCTGCACCTGCTGCTGCTGGTCCTGCTGCTGCTGCTGCTGAAGAAAAAGACGAGTTTGACGTAGTTCTTGCCAGCTTTGGCGAGAAGAAAGTTGGCGTAATTAAAGCCGTACGTGAAGCTACTGGTCTTGGCCTAAAAGAAGCGAAAGATTTGGTTGAAAGCGCTCCAGCTCCAATCAAAGAAGGCGCATCTAAAGCTGAAGCTGAAGAGTTGAAAAAGAAACTTGAAGAAGCTGGTGCAACTGTTGAACTAAAATAAGTTTAACACTGTACGAAAAAAAGCTGGTAATGCCTTGCATTGCCAGCTTTTTTTTACTATAATTCGTAGCTTGACCTTTTGTGTCTGCCAACATACGTATGCAACATCACGGTGGATACCCATCAAAAGGACAGACGATATACATGCAAGCACACATGCCAGTTTTTGAAATCAGTTAATATGAGCTAAACGTCTGTAGATGTTTGGCATTTTTTTGTGTCTGCATGCTTTCCTATCAACACTATAGTTTATACTGATTCTAAAAGTTATAGTTACCCCGATTATTAATCCTGAAAAAAGCGGTATTCTTAAAAAAGCTGTTGATCATAAGTTGCCTACTTGGTGTGGCATGACTGTCGATATTCAGTCTCATAGACAGCTTGTATGTGTAGGGAACATAGTTCGGTAATAAGTAGTCTAGATAGCAAGTAGTATGGATGCAATCTTAATAGACATTATTTCCCAGCAAGGTATTTGTAAATTAAGCCTGATAGGCAATGCGTTATAGATTATATAATAATGAATTTTTTGGTTGCAACAGTCATATAGATTGATTCACTTACCATGAATTTAGCAAGCAACAACGAGATTAAGTGAAGTGTGCTAGGTAAGCACTGATGAGTAAAGTAGTAATTGACAGAAAAGACATGAACTGAACACGAAAACCCGTTTTATATTATCGTTTACGTCGCCATGTTTGCATCGTATTTATGCATACTGGCCACGCTTTTAATTTGTTTCCACGTTTACTGTAAGGACTCTCGATGGCATATTCTTATACTGAAAAAAAGCGTATTCGCAAAAGTTTTGCTGAATTGCCCACTGTAATGGACGTTCCCTATTTACTGTCTATTCAAGTAGATTCTTATGAGCAATTTTTGCAAGAGCACAAAAAGCCAAAAGCTCGTGAGAATACTGGTTTGCAAGCTGCGTATTCCTCTATTTTCCCAATTGAGAGTCACTCTGGTAACGCCGAGTTGCAATTTGTTGAGTACTATTTAGGTACGCCTGAATTTGATGAGCGTGAGTGTATCTTACGTGGTTCAACGTTTGCGGCGCCGATGCGTGTCAAAATCCGTTTGATCATCAAAGACAAAGACAGCAAAGACAAAGATAGCAAAGCTGCTATCAAAGATATCCGTGAGCAAAGCGTTTACATGGGCGAGATGCCTTTGATGACTGCTAACGGTACTTTTATCATTAATGGTACTGAGCGTGTTATCGTATCTCAGCTACATCGTTCACCTGGTGTGTTCTTTGACCATGATAAAGGTAAGTCGCATTCAAGTGGTAAAGTGCTTTATAACGCACGTATTATCCCTTACCGTGGTTCATGGTTAGACTTTGAATTTGATGCCAAAGATTTAGTATTTGCTCGTATTGACCGTCGCCGTAAACTACTTGCGTCAATCATTCTACGTGCACTTGGTCTAACAACTTCTGAAATCTTAGATTTGTTCTTTGATAAAGTCGCTGTCTATAAAGCTGAAGAGACGTTTGAGATTGATCTAGTTGCTGATCGTCTACGTGGCGAAATGGCTCAGTTCGATATCGTATCACCTGAAGGTGAAGTTATCGTAGAGCAGGGCAAACGCATCAACGCACGCCGTATCCGTCAGCTTGAAGAAGCCGGTATGACGAAAATTGCTGTGCCTGATGAATATTTGTATGAGCGTATCTTAGCAGAAGACATCGTTGTTAATGACGAAATCATTGCTAAAGCAAATACGCCAATTGACCACGAGTTATTGGTAAAATTGAACTCATTTGAAGCCAGTGGTGCCATCAAAGAGTTCAGCATTCTGTTCACTAACGATATCGACCAAGGTAGTTATATTGCCGATACGCTACGTGCTGATAGTACCTCAAGCCGTGAAGAAGCATTGATCGAAATCTATAAAGTCATGCGTCCAGGTGAGCCACCAACGGTTGAAACTGCTGAGAAACTGTTTGAGAGCATGTTCTTTAATGCAGATCGTTATGACTTATCAAACGTCGGTCGTATGAAGTTCAACCGTCGTCTTGGTTTAGAATTTGATAACACTGATGATCCTGATATCCAGCGTGAACGCAGTGTATTGACCAACGATGATATCGTTAACGTTCTAAAAGAGCTTATCGAGATTCGTAATGGTCGCGGTGATGTCGATGATATTGATCATCTTGGTAACCGTCGTATTCGTTCAGTAGGCGAAATGGCAGAAAACCAATTCCGTGTTGGTCTAGTACGTGTTGAGCGTGCCGTAAAAGAGCGTTTAAGCTCAGCAGAATCAGACAACTTGTCACCGCAAGATTTGATTAACTCTAAGCCAGTAGCGGCTGCGGTTAAAGAATTCTTTGGTTCAAGTCAGTTGTCACAGTTTATGGATCAGAACAACCCGTTGTCTGAAGTTACCCATAAGCGCCGTGTATCAGCGTTAGGACCTGGTGGTCTAACTCGTGAACGTGCAGGCTTTGAAGTACGTGACGTACATGATACCCATTATGGCCGTGTATGTCCTATTGAGACTCCTGAAGGTCCAAACATTGGTCTGATCAACTCATTAGCGACCTTTGCTAAAACCAACAGCTTTGGCTTCTTAGAAACGCCTTATCGCCGTGTGGTTGATGGTAAAGTGACTGACGTTATTGAGTATTTATCAGCAATCGAAGAAGTTGGTACTGTGATTGCACAGGCTGATTCTCCGATGACTGAAGATGGCGCGTTATCTGACGAGATGGTCAGTGTGCGTAGCTATGGTGAATTTGTTCGTATGCCGCCAGAAAAAGTGACGCATATGGATGTCTCACCAAGTCAGGTAGTATCGGTTGCAGCAGGTCTGATTCCGTTCCTAGAGCACGATGATGCTAACCGTGCCTTGATGGGCTCGAACATGCAGCGTCAGGCTGTGCCGACCCTACGTGCTGATAAGCCGTTAGTAGGTACTGGCATGGAGCGTCACGTTGCTCGTGACTCTGGTGTTTGTGTGATCGCTAAGCGTGGCGGTGTGATTGAAGATGTTGATGCCTCACGTATCGTTGTTCGTGTTAACGAAGACGAGATGGTTGCTGGTGAAGCGGGTATCGATATCTATAACTTGATCAAATACACGCGCTCTAACCAAAACACTTGTATCAACCAACGTATCATCGTTAACCAAGGTGACGAGATTGCTTTGGGTGATATCTTGGCTGATGGTCCATCAACGGATCTTGGTGAGCTAGCACTTGGTCAGAACATCCGCATCGCATTTATGCCTTGGAATGGTTACAACTTCGAAGATTCAATCTTGTTATCTGAAAAAGTGGTTAAAGAAGATCGTTTCACTACGATTCATATCCAAGAATTGACTTGTGTGGCTCGTGATACCAAGCTGGGTACAGAAGAGATCACAGCTGATATTCCAAACGTTGGTGAAGCAGCACTATCAAGTCTTGATGAGGCAGGTATCGTCTATATCGGTGCTGAAGTTGACGCTGGTGATATTCTAGTTGGTAAAGTGACGCCAAAAGGTGAAACGCAACTAACGCCAGAAGAGAAACTACTACGGGCCATCTTTGGCGAAAAAGCGGCTGATGTGAAAGATACTTCACTACGTGTACCGACTTCTAGTAAAGGTACGGTTATTGATGTACAGGTCTTCACCCGTGATGGCGTTGAAAAAGACGCACGCGCAAGAGCGATTGAAAAATCGCAGCTTGATAGCTATCGCAAAGATTTAAAAGAAGAGCTACGTATCTTTGAAGAAGCAGCACGTGGTCGTATTGGTAATCTACTAGATGGCCAAAAAGTCAGCGGCGGCGCTGGTCTAAAAGCTGGTACAGTTATGGCATTGGCTGATATGAAAGATATGAGCCTTGAGACGTTGCTTGATATCCAACCAGTAGAAGAAGAAATCTCTGAGCGTCTAACGCAAATCGCTGATTACTTGGTTGATAAGCAAAAAGACATCGATGTGAAGTTTGCTGAGAAAAAACGCAAATTGACTGCTGGCGATGACTTGCAACATGGCGTACAAAAAATCGTTAAAGTATATCTAGCGGTTAAGCGTCGTATTCAGCCTGGTGATAAGATGGCTGGTCGTCATGGTAACAAAGGTGTTGTATCGCGCATCATGCCAGTTGAAGACATGCCTTATGATGAAAATGGTAATACCGTTGACATCGTATTGAACCCACTTGGTGTACCATCTCGTATGAACATTGGTCAGGTTCTAGAGACGCATTTGGGTATGGCAGCGAAAGGATTGGGCGAGAAGATTGACGGTATGCTCAAATCTCAAGCAGCAATCAAAGAGCTACGCGACTTCTTGGACAAAATCTATAACCAAGTTGGCGGTGAGCAAGTAGATCTTGATAGCTTGAGTGATGATGACATCATGGCGCTAGCAGACAACTTACGTGGCGGTGTTCCAATGGGCACAGCAGTATTTGACGGCGCAAGAGAAAGCCAAGTCAAAGATCTGCTAGAGCTTGCTGGTATGGATCGTGATGGTCAGCAGACGTTATATGATGGTCGTACTGGTCAGAAGTTTGACCGTAAAGTAACCGTCGGCTACATGTACATGCTCAAACTTAACCATTTGGTTGATGACAAAATGCATGCGCGTTCGACTGGTTCTTACTCTCTAGTAACGCAGCAGCCACTCGGCGGTAAAGCTCAGTTTGGTGGTCAGCGCTTCGGTGAGATGGAAGTATGGGCACTAGAAGCATACGGCGCGACTTACACGTTGCAAGAAATGCTAACGGTGAAGTCGGATGACGTTGAAGGCCGTACTCGTATGTACAAAAACATCGTTGATGGTGAGCAGTATATGGATCCAGGCATGCCTGAGTCGTTCAACGTACTGACCAAAGAAATCAAATCACTGGGTATCAATATTGAGTTAAAACAAAGCAACTAGCCCGTTGTTTAACTTAGTTGTCCACTAAAGGCAGTCTGCTTTATTGCTGCTGCTTTTAGTGATTTGTCTCAACCCTATTCATTGCCTTCATTCATCTTATCCGCGTCTATAGTACGCTGTCAGATGATTATAAAGATAACGGAGAAGCAACTTGAAAGATTTACTCGATATCATGCAAAGCCCTACCGGCAACGGTAACCAAGAGTTTGATAGCATTCAAATTACTTTAGCCTCACCTGACGTCATCAAGTCATGGTCGCACGGCGAAGTAAAAAAGCCTGAAACCATCAACTATCGCACGTTCAAGCCTGAGCGTGACGGTCTTTTTTGTGCCAAAATCTTTGGCCCAGTAAAAGACTTCGAATGTTTATGTGGTAAATATAAGCGCCGTAAGTTCCAAGGCGTTATCTGTGAAAAATGTGGTGTTGAAGTTACCACTGCTAAAGTCCGTCGTGATCGCATGGGTCATATCGACCTAGCCAGTCCTGTGGCGCATATTTGGTTCCTAAAATCATTACCAAGCCGCATCGGTCTATTGCTAGACATGACGCTACGTGATATCGAGCGCGTTCTATATTTTGAAAGCTACATCGTTACTGAGCCTGGTCTAACTAGCTTAGAAAAGTATCAGTTGCTTGATGATGAAGATTATTACAAAGCGCTTGAAGAGTTCGGTGATGAATTCACTGCCAAGATGGGTGCTGAGGCTGTCCAAGATCTATTGAAAGATATCGATATGGATCTTGAGATTGATGAGCTGCGTGAAGCGATTCCGCAGACAGGTTCTGAGACCAAGCTTAAGAAGATGTCTAAGCGTCTTAAATTATTAGAAGCATTCCGTGATTCTAATAACAAACCTGAGTGGATGGTAATGAACATCTTGCCAGTACTACCACCAGATTTGCGCCCACTAGTACCGCTAGAAGGTGGTCGTTTTGCGACATCAGATCTAAACGATCTATATCGCCGTGTGATCAACCGTAACAACCGTCTTAAGCGTCTGCTTGAGCTAAGCGCGCCTGATATCATCGTACGTAACGAAAAACGTATGTTGCAAGAGTCAGTGGATGCGTTGCTTGATAACGGTCGTCGCGGTCGTGCCATCACTGGTAGTAACAAGCGTCCATTGAAATCTTTGGCTGATATGATCAAAGGTAAGCAAGGTCGTTTCCGTCAGAACCTACTTGGTAAGCGTGTCGATTATTCTGGTCGTTCGGTTATCGTTGTAGGTCCGACACTACGTCTACATCAGTGTGGCCTACCTAAGAAAATGGCACTAGAATTATTCAAGCCATTTACTTATAACAAACTATTGTCTCATGGTTTAGCGACTACGATTAAAGCTGCCAAAAAGATGGTAGAGCGTGAAGAGCCACAAGTGTGGGATATGCTGGCCATGGTTATCCGTGAGCATCCAGTACTTCTTAACCGTGCGCCAACCCTTCACCGTTTGGGTTTACAGGCATTTGAGCCAGTATTGATCGAAGGTAAAGCAATCCAGTTGCACCCGCTTGTTTGTACTGCATTCAACGCCGATTTCGATGGTGACCAAATGGCCGTTCACGTGCCATTGACGCTTGAAGCACAGCTTGAATCACGTGCCTTGATGATGTCTACTAATAACATCTTGTCACCTGCGAACGGTGATCCGATCATCGTACCATCTCAGGATGTTGTACTAGGTCTATATTACATCAGTCGCTCGTCTATCAATGCCAAAGGCGAGAGCATGATTTTTGCGACCGTTAATGAAGCATTGCGTGCAATTGGTTCAAACGATCTACATGTAAACGCCAAAATCAAAGTGCGTGTTACTGAGACGCAAATTGACGAAGACGGTAACGAGACCAAAGAAATCAGTATCAAAGATACGGTTGCTGGTCGTCTACTTATCTGGAACATCATGCCTAAAGGTATGACGTTTGATGAGTGTAACCAAGAGATGACGAAGAAAAATATCTCTCGTTTGATTAACTCTTGCTATCGTAAAGTCGGCGTAAAAGAAAGTGTTATGTTTGCTGACCAATTGATGTATCTTGGTTTTGCTCAAGCAACGCTATCTGGCGTGTCTATCGGTATCGACGACATGGTCATTCCACCACTTAAGAAGCAAATCATCGAAGTGGCAGAAGGCGAAGTTCGCGAAATCGAAGATCAGTTCGAGCAAGGTTTCGTAACTGCTGGTGAGCGCTATAACAAAGTAGTTGATATCTGGTCACGTACCAACGACAAAGTCGCTAAAGCGATGATGGACAACTTGGCAACAGATAAAGTTATCAACGCAAAAGGTGAAGAAGACGAGCAGAAGTCATTCAACTCGATCTTTATCATGTCAGATTCTGGTGCTCGTGGTAGTGCGGCGCAGATTCGTCAGTTGGCTGGTATGCGTGGTTTGATGGCGAAACCAGATGGCTCAATCATTGAGACGCCGATTAAAGCCAACTTCCGTGAAGGTTTGACCGTACTACAGTACTTCATCTCAACTCACGGTGCACGTAAAGGTCTAGCGGATACGGCATTGAAAACGGCTAACTCGGGTTACCTAACTCGTCGTCTAGTTGATGTGGCACAAGATTTGGTGATCACTAGCGATGACTGTGGTACTGAAGAAGGCCTACTCATGAAACCACATATCCAAGGTGGTGAAATCATTGAGAAGCTAGGTGAGCTAGTACTGGGTCGTGTGACTGCTCGTGACGTTACTTACAATGATGATGCTGATAAAGTATTGATTCCAGCTGGTACATTGATCGATGAGTACTGGGTTAACGTCCTTGATAACAACGCAATCGATGATATCTGGGTACGTTCAGTAATTACGTGTGATATCGAACATGGCGTATGTTCACAGTGTTATGGTCGTGACCTTGCACGTGGTCATAAAGTGAATATCGGCGAATCAGTCGGTGTTATGGCCGCTCAGTCTATCGGTGAGCCGGGTACTCAGTTAACCATGCGTACGTTCCACGTGGGCGGGGCAGCGAGTTCAGCCTCTGTAGACAACAGCATCTCTGTACGTAATGCTGGTCAAGCGCACTTTGAAAACATGAAAACAGTACAGCATACCGATGGTCACTTAGTCATCGTATCGCGTTCAGCCGAAATCGCATTGACCGATGAGCTTGGCCGTGAGCGTGAGCGCTATAAAGTACCGTACGGTTCAAGCGTACTTGTGAAAGACGAAGAACAAGTTGAAGGCGGTCAAACTATCGCTAAGTGGGATCCGCATACGCATCCAATCATTACAGAATTTGCTGGTACAGCACGCTTCAGTGACATCACTGATGGTATGACTGCAACAGTAAAAGTTGATGATGCGACTGGTATGAGCTCATTTGAGATTCTAGCTACTCGTGACCGTTCAAGCTCAGCAAAAGACTTACGTCCTGCGATTATCTTGAACACTGACGAAGGCAAAGAAGTAGTTTACTTCTTACCAGCTGAAACTATCATCCGCGTAAGCGATGGTGAAAAAGTAGCAGCAGGTTCGATTCTAGGCCGTGTACCACAAGCGTCTTCTGGTACGAAAGATATTACCGGTGGTCTACCACGTGTTGCTGACTTGTTCGAAGCACGTCGTCCAAAAGATCACGCCATCATGGCAGAAATGACTGGTGTGGTAAGCTTTGGTAAAGAGACCAAAGGTAAGAACCGCTTCATTATTACTAATGAAGATGGCGAAGTACATGAAGAGCTAATCCCGAAATGGCGTCAAATCAACGTCTTTGAAAACGAGACGGTAGCACGTGGTGAAGTGATCGCTGATGGTCCACAGAACCCACATGATATCTTGCGTTTGAAGGGTCAGACAGCACTTGCTGATTACATCGTCAACGAAGTACAGGACGTTTATCGCTTGCAGGGTGTAAAAATCAACGACAAGCACATCGAAGTTATCATTCGTCAGATGCTGCGTAAAGTTGAAATCACTGACGGCGGCGACTCAAGTCACTTCAAAGGTGATCAGGTAGAGTATGCAGATATCAAAGCATTGAATGCGAAGCTAGAAGCGGAAGATAAATTCCCAGTACAGTTTGAGCGTCAATTACTAGGTATCACCAAAGCAAGTCTAGCAACTGAAAGCTTTATCTCAGCGGCTTCTTTCCAGGAAACAACCCGTGTACTAACTGCGGCTGCTGTGACTGGTAAAGTGGATGAGCTACGTGGTCTGAAAGAAAACGTGGTTGTTGGTCGCTTGATTCCTGCAGGTACTGGTCTTGCTTATCATAAAGCACGCAAAGAAAAAGCAGATCAGAAGCTACAAGATAAAGATTTGAATGCAGCGTTTGATATGACTGCAAGCACTGATAGCAAAGACTTTGCAAGCTTCGACGAAGCATTTGCTCAAGAGTTAAATCAAGATAATTAATCGCATTAAGTATTTTGATTCATTCTTAATTTGATAAAAAAGCCAGCCTAAGTTGCTGGCTTTTTTGTGCGTATAAAAAACTGAGAAAGGCATGGTGCTATTATCTAAAAAAATAGTACACTGGAAATACGCTCTAATTCACTATTCATAAAAGGATAATTAGCAAATGGCAGGTAAAACTCGCGTCGCCAAATATCAAGCAGATCGAACCAATCAAAAGTTATATTTCTGTCGTTTATCTTGCCAATCTGCAGGAAGTACCAATGACAAGCAGTTATACCAAGCACATTGTGAGACTGCTATTTTCCATTTACATGGTGCTTTACTGGCATTTATTCAGGAGTTGGGTCATTTCTATAGCTTAAATATGACGGCGCCAACTTTGCTCGATATTGAGCAAGCACTGAGCGAGCGTACCCAAGTATCTCCTGAAATTCAGCGTCTGCAGCAACTGCAACAGCAAGGTTTTATCGCCAATATAGAGCGTGCTTATCAGCGTTGTCTTTATGCGGTACCGCCAGATACTATCGTCGATGAAGCGCTAAGCAGTCATTCAGCGTCGCCAGACTTGATTGTCAATGTTGTCACTTTATCCAATCAATGGCTGCCTGATGAGACCACAATACGAGAATGGCGCAATCAGCTTTTGGAGCTGATTGAACAACTGCGTGCAGGTATGGTCGAGTTCTAATAGGAAGTAAACTAGAAGATTTATTTTTTGATAGCTATTTATTGAACCACTTGAAAGTATGATTAAGTAGGGTAGCCCATAGTCTACAGCGCATGAAAAAGGCTTATTCAGTCATTACTGAATAAGCCTTTTTCTTATTAGTTAAGAATAGTCTCGTTTGTTACTCTGGCATCGGAGGCATATTTTCAACGGGTGTCACTGTTAATGGATTTTCCGGTACACTGTCATCGCTACGGTTGCTGCTTGGTTTCGTTGATGGTGGAGTGCTGGTATCTTCAGTAGGCTCTGGAACCGAAGGCTTACGCTGCTGAGTTTGAGTTTTGACTGGTTTTGCTGATTTATTGGAGGCATCGTTAACTAGGATGCCATCATCAGTCATCTCTATGATATCTTGCTGTTGCTTTCTGGATTTTGAGCGATTATTGATGGATACCCACTGGCTTGGCGTGTCTTTCAACTGAGCTTTCATAAAGTCCATCCAGACTGGCAGCGCTGCCACACCACCATATTCACGGCGGCCCATAGTAGATGGTTGGTCAAATCCCATCCATACTACTGTCGCATTGGTAGGATGAAATCCTGCAAACCATGCATCTTTGGCCTGATTGGTGGTACCAGTTTTGCCACCGATATCATTGCGACCTAATGCCTTCGCTCTTACTGCTGTACCGCGTTGGACTACATCGCGTAGTATATCTGCCATCTCAAAAGCGACTCTCGGTTGCAGTATACGCGGTGCTTGTTTGGCTCTCACATATTGTACGGCAGGCGCTTTTAGACGGTCTGATTGTGGACCTGCGTTATATACCTTTAAATCAAGCTCTTTATCTGTTGTTTCGCTATCATCATTACCTTCTAATGATGAATTATCGGTAGTTATTTCATTACTGCTATCATCAAGCGCTTCAATTGACTTCTCATACTCTTCAACTAAGCTGCTATTAACCTTCTCAAGTTTTTCGTTAAAGCATAGTGCACATGCTTGACGTGGATTTGCCTGAAACAACAGCTCGTTTTTATAATTGTAAATTTGTTCAATAAAGTAAGGTTGGACACGATGACCACCATTCGCGAAAGTTGAGTAAGCCGTTGCCATTTGTAATGGTGTGGCTTGTCCTGCTCCAAGTGCTAATGACAAGGTTGTCGGCAGCTTTTCTTTATCAAGACCGAATTCATCTAATAGGTTGCGCGTACTTGAGATACCGATCGCTTGCAACAAGCGAATAGATACGAGGTTACGGGATAAATATAAACCGCGACGTAAAGTGATATCACCTAAGAAACGTTCATCAGAGTTTTTGGGTTTCCAATCACCTACTTGGATAGCTCGGTCAAACACGATGGTATCTGGGCGATAACCCTTTTCTAAAGCGGCCGTATAAACAAGCGGTTTAATGGTTGAGCCAGGTTGACGCCAGCCTTGTAGAGCGCGGTTGAATTTACTGTGGTTAAAATCAAAGCCACCAACCAATGCATTTACAGCGCCAGTCTCTGGATTCAACGAAACCAAACTGCCTTGGATTTTAGGTATTTGACCTAATTGCCAGTTGCCATTCGAAGTAGGTATCACACGAACGATATCGTTTTTCTTAACGACTTGACTGGCATTGCTAGGGTAATAACCAATACGGTCAGCAGAAATATATTTACGTGCCCACTTCATACCAGACCAATTAACGGTCACTTCTTCACCAGATTGTAGGACTGCGTCAAAACTACGAGTATTGACTTTAGTCACTTTGGCAGGAGACATATTGCTGTAACGTCGAAAGTTTTCGAGAGGCTCATCATTTGCTTCAGCCCCGCGCCAACCATGGCGATGCTCATAGGCAATCAATCCTGTTACTACTGCTGCTTCGGCATCTGTTTGCGCTTTACTATCTACTGTGAGACGTACGCGCCAGCCACCGTGCATGACTTGATCGCCGTAACGTTCGACCAAAGAAGCGCGCGTCATTTCTGCCAAATAAGGCATATTTACATCGAGCTTTTCTTTATATAGGTTAATACCTATAGGGGAGTTGACCGCTTCATCGTACTGAGCTTTAGTAATATAGCCAAGCTCATGCATGCGTCCAACGATCCAGTTGCGGCGAGTCAGTGCACGGCTAGGATTGGCAACAGGATTATATTTAGAAGGGGCTTTCGGTAGGCCTGCTAACATCGCCATTTCAGCAATAGTTAGGTTGTCTAATGACTTACTATAGTATTTTTTAGCGGCAGCACGAATGCCATAGGCGCCTTCGCCTAGATAGATTTTATTGACATATAACGTCAAAATATCATTTTTGCTCAATTCGTCTTCGATCTTACGCGCCAAAAACAACTCTGTTAGTTTGCGGTTTAAAGTACGTTCTGGACTTAAAAAATAGTTTTTAGCGACCTGCATCGTAATAGTGGAGCCACCGGTTTGACCATCGTCATCAGTGACTGCTTCGGTGACAGCGCGACCAAGACCTTTAATGCTAATTCCGCTATGCTGAAAGAAAGAAGCATCTTCGGCCGCTAAAAAAGCATGAGTTAAATCTTCAGGAATTTCATCAAAACTAACTGGTAACGATAAACGATTGCCATATTGGCCAATCAATTTATCATCACTACTATAAATCTGTAATGGCATTTCTAATTTAGCTGTCTTAATCTCTTGCGTACTAGGCAGGGTCGGCGATAGATACATGGCCATCCCATAAAAACCAATAGGTACAGCAAGTGCTAGAACAACTGCCAATGCTAGGCAAGCGATAAAGAGTCCCACCAAAAAGCGAATGAGACGAGCGGTAGCATTTGTTTTGGCCATAATAAGACTTATTAGTTAGAATTTGTAGCAGACAATATTATTATACATTGAACAAAATAGGCAGGTCATAATAAATGTGTAAGTTGGCCTTAATATATTTTTAAATGCTTGAATCTATCAATTAAGTAAAGTATTGTATTGAATTATTACAAATAACTACCAGATTGTACACTTAATATAAGGTATAGAGCTAGTGAGGCTATTTACTTCCAAAAGTCGACATTTGATTGGCGTGGATATTTGTGCCACTTCAGTAAAGTTGGTTGACATACAGCGTCAGCAAGGCATGTTCCACCTAAAATCTTATGGTATTGAAAGACTACCGGAAGGTATCGTGGTCGATAAGATTCTAGTAGATACAGAAGCTGCCGGTAATATTATAACGAGCTTGGCAAGACGCTGCCAAGTCGCGGGTAGCAATGCTGCGACCGCTGTTTCTGGCTCTGCAGTGATTACTAAAATCATCGATATGGATATGACACTCAGCGATGTAGAGCGTGAGGCGCAAATACGTTTGGATGCCGACCAATACGTGCCTTATCCATTAGAAGACGTCAATCTAGATTTTGAAGTATTAGGACCGTCTTTGGTTAGTGAGGATATGGTTCAGGTGTTGCTTGCTGCTTCTCGTTCAGAAAACGTCGACCAACGTGTCGATGCTTTAGCCTTTGGTGGCCTACAAACGAAAGTCATGGATATCGAATCTCACGCGATCGAGCGTGCGTTTGGATTGATGGTAGATAGCCTACCAAATGTACCAGAACTGGTAGCGTTGGTGGATATCGGCCACAATCAGACCACATTATATATCGCTAAGAATGGCGAGTTTATTTATAGTCGTGAGCAGTTATTTGGCGGTGCTCAGCTGACCGAGGCCATACAAAACCGATATGGCCTGTCAGCAGAAGAAGCGACACTGAGTAAACGCGAACGTACCTTACCTGATGATTACTATCCTGAAGTACTGACCCCTTTCATAGAAAATACCATTCAACAAATCACCCGCTCTTTACAGTTTTATTTTTCATCAAGTCAATATAGCAGTATCGATCATGTAGTGCTTGCAGGAGGCAGCAGTTCTATTGCAGGTCTCGCTGGTATGGCACAACAAAAGCTGGGTGTGACTGTCAGTGTTGCCAACCCTTTCACCAATATGACTATTGCACCAAATATCGATAATGAGCAATTGGCAGTTGATGCGCCAAGCTTAATGGCTGCATGCGGTCTTGCGTTAAGGAGCTTTGACTAATGGCTCGTATTAACCTTTTACCTTGGCGACAAGAAGAGCGTGAACGTCGTAACAAAGAGTTTATGACGTTGATAGTAGCGGTGACGTTACTGACTCTATTGGCAGCTTTTGCTTCATGGAGTTATTTCAATAATGAGCTTGATGAACAGCTTGATGCCAATGCATTGATCGAACAAGAAAACACTCGCTTAGACACCGCATTGACCGAGATTGACAGTTTAGAGCAGCGCCGTGAAGACATTATTTCACGCATGCAAGTCATTCAAGACTTGCAGGGGCGACGTCCTGTGCCTGTACGTTTATGGGATGATCTCGCTAAAGCTATTCCACCAGCACTTTATCTAAATAACCTTAAACGTGAAGGTGATACGCTAACTTTGACAGGCTTGGCGGACAATCCAAATATTGTGTCCAGTCTAATTCGTAACCTTGATAACAGTAAATGGATGGGTAACTCAGCAGTGAGTAACATTCAGCAGAATATTAGCGCTTATGAGGCTGCTCCAGCCCTCAACAATACGGTTAATACTGGTGAGCAGCCGCGCCCCGTTTATCCTGAAGACAGTTACGTACAGTTTGTAGTAACGACTAGAGTACAATCGGAAACTCCGACTGCTGCTGATACCGATACTGGTCTAGGAGGTGCGTTATGAAGCTTATCCGCAAAAAGAGCATCTCTAAAACCAAAAAATCTGCTTTAAAGCCAAAAAAGCAATTCGATTTAAATGAGTTTCGCCGTAGTTTTGAGTCGCTAGATTCAGAGAATTATGGCAGTTGGCCATTACCTGTAAAGGTGACAGTGATTGGTCTTATCATCACTTTTATCGCAGCATTGTCATGGGCATTACCCATCAGTAGCAAAATCGACGAGATTAATGCGGCTGAAAGCCAACAACAAACCTTACTTGATAGCTACCGTGAAAAAGAATCTCGCGCACGTCATTTAAAAGCGTACCAAGCGCAAGTTGTCCAAATGGAAACTGAATTTAATACTTTGTTAGATCAGTTGCCGAAAGATACACGTGTGTCAGAATTGGTAGAAGGTATAAATATGACGGGCGTTGGTAGCAATATCCGTTTCCAAGATATTTCAGTAGAGCCTGAAATTGAAAATGAATTCTTTATTGAGCAGCCCATACGTATCGCAGCTTTAGGCGAATACCATCAGTTTGGTAGCTTTATCAGTGGTCTGGCCGCGCTACCTCGAATTATTACGATGCATGATTTTGAAGTCAGCAACCCACAGCCTACGTTGGATGTTTTGCCAGAGCTTAATCTAGTCTTGCAAACTAAGACTTATCGCTCTAAAGAAGCGGCTCCTGAAGGTGATGCAGCCGCTGCTACTGATGCAAATGCAGGAGGCAACTAATGAATATCCAAAGAATGCCCATGCTATTAGTTTTAAGTGTCGCTGTTTTATCTATGACAGGGTGTAGTGACCGTATAGGTATGGCAGAGCAGGCAATGACCGATATCCGTAATCAGCCTGCACAGCCTATTGAGCCGCCGCCTAAAGCCGAGCTAGTAGAGGATTTTGTTTATAGCGCAAGCTCGCAGCGTAGTCCATTTTTACCACCGAGTTTAGTCAATGTACAAGGCCCGACCACTCCCATAGATGGTGTACGACCAGATATCAACAGAATCAAAGAACCGCTTGAGCAGTATGAACTGTCGCAATTGGTCTTCCGAGGTGTGGTGATTTCGCCCGAAGGTCAGCGATATGCATTGATACAACGTCCAGATGGTTCGGTTGCCAGTGTTAAAGTAGGCGATTATCTTGGATTGAATGACGGCCGTATTGTTGAAATCACGCCGACCCAGGTTAACTTGATTGAAATTGTGCCAGATAGCCGCGCAGGGTTTGTAGAAAAACCCCAGTCGCTGATATCCCCTATAAGCTAAGTCGGCAGATTTTTTGAGGAATAAATAATGACAGTACGCAATAACAAGGTAATGATGATGAGCAACCGCATGTCTTCTGCTTTTGCCATTTCAGCACTGGCAGTCAGTATGGTGGCTGTGACCAATAGTGCTCATGCTGCACAGCGCATCGATAATGTCTCTGTAGTACAGACCGCACCTGCAGTGACGCAAATGCGTTTGGGGTTTACAGGATTGCCAGTATTGCCTGCAGCCTATCAGCTTGATGATCCTAGTCGCTTAGTCCTAGATTTCGAACAAGTACAGAATGGGCTTGCTAGCCGTTTTAACGAATATAACATCGGTGCGATTAATGACGTTACTACGCTAAGTAGTGACAGTACCACGCGTCTCATTGTTGGTTTAAAAGAATCAGGCAATTATACGACGGCGATTGAAGGCAATGATTTATTGCTGACCATCACTGATCCTAATCGTCCTGTCATTACCAGCGACCCGATTCAAGATGTACTTAATAACAATTATAGTATGACAACGACTGCAATTGTTACGCCTATTGTCGAGAGTTCTACCGTACCAGTGGCGCCTGTACGTACCACGAGCAAGGTTGTTGTGAAGAACGAAGTACCAGCTGATACAATGGTGGTCAGAGTAAACCCACTTTTGAACCCGCAGTTGGCAGCTTCACAAGTAAGCAAGCAGTATAGCTACGATGGGTTAAGCGCAGTCAATTTTTCAGCAGGCGGTGATGGTGGCGGTAACGTCAGTATGGTACTGGCCAACGAAGCTATTCCAGTAGATGTGCAGCGCCAAGGTAATAAACTTGTCGTACGTTTGACTGGTAGTACGGTTCCGAGAAACTTACTACGCCGATTGAATATTAATAATGGTCTTGTTAGTAGTATTGATACCAAAAACCAAGGACAGAATGGCGTCGTTACCATTAACATGAATGACGATTATGAGTATCAAGCCTACCAATCAGGTAACCAGTTGAATATTGGTATTAAAAAGCCTGAGCTGTTACGTGAGCCGACGCTGGAAGAAAGAGTCTATAGTGGTGAACCGCTATCTATGGAATTCCAAGATGTTGAGGTTCGTAGTGTCTTAGATATTTTGGCGCAGTTTACTGAGATGAATATCGTGGCAAGTGATTCTGTTGCTGGCAACATCACTTTGCGTCTGATCAATGTGCCTTGGGATCAAGCCCTCGATATTATTTTGAAAAGTAAAAATCTAGGCAAGCGTGAAAATGGCAATGTGATTTTGGTTGCGCCTTCTACTGAGCTGGCTGAGCAAGAAGCACGTGAACTAGAAGCGCAGCAAGCTGTTCAATCTTACGCACCTCTGCGTACTGAGTACATTCGTTTAAGCTATGCAAAAGCACAAGATGTCTTAACGCTTATCTCACAAGGTAGCGGCGCGACTGGTAATAGTAGTGGCCTAGCAAATCGTGAGGATAATAATACGTTGTTATCCAATCGTGGTACGGTAACGGTTGATGAACGTACCAATACTTTGATTATTAAAGACGTTGCTGACAGTATTGAAAACATCCATAAATTAATCAGCAAAATTGATATACCTGTTCGCCAAGTCATGATCGAAGCACGTATCGTCAGTGCAACTGATAGCTTTAGTAAAGAGATTGGTGTTCGTTGGGGTATCTTGTCAAATGGTGCCGCCAACAACCGTAGCTTACTGGTTGGCGGTAGCGATCAAACCTTATGGGATTTGAAAGATTTTGATGTAGAAACGACGACCGTTAATGGTCAAACCGTTTCTTATCCTTCTTATGACATTAGTCGTCCTGATAACTTAAACGTTGATTTGGGTGTTTCCAACCCAGCAGGTAGTATCGCCTTTGGTTTGCTCAGTATGTCTGATGTGATGCTAGATCTTGAGCTGTCAGCACTACAGGCGGATAACCGTGGTGAAGTTATTTCTACACCAAAGATTTTGACCGCGGATAAGCAGACAGCGAAAGTTTCTTCTGGTACTCAGATTCCGTATCAAGAAGCATCAGCCAGTGGTGCGACAACAACCAGCTTTAAAGAGGCCGCATTAAGTCTAGAAGCGACACCAAATATCACGCCTGATGGTAAAATTGGTCTGCAATTGGTCATTACTAACGGCACGCCGACAATCATCAATAATCAGGTTGCTATCTCTGAAGACTCTATATCAACCAATGTTATTATTGAAGATGGTCAGACAGTCGTACTGGGCGGTGTTTTTAAAAATCGCACTAGTAATGGCGTAACTAAGGTCCCTTTCTTAGGTGATTTACCTTATATCGGTCGTGCCTTCCGTAAAGATGTACGAAGCAACGACAAAGAAGAGCTACTTATTTTCGTAACTCCAAAGCTTATTAATGATGGTACGAGTCGTCTGAACTAGTCCTAAAGTGGTTAGATAATTGCTAAAAAAAGTAAGCCATAGTGCTTGCTTTTTTTATGCGCGAAATTCGTGGTTTTCGAGCTGCAGTATTTATGTATGTACTGATGAATAGTGTGCTCTAAATTTTACTCACAATAATCACGGCTCATTACTAGCCAGAATAACAATGACGTTGTATCATACCTAATTTAGCTGAGTAAGTATTATGGGGCAGGAATTACCGTCGGTGTTTTTAGTGGGTCCGATGGGAGCAGGGAAGACGACAATCGGAAAACTGCTTGCCAAGCAGTTAGGTCGCACTTTTGTAGACAGTGATTGGTATATTGAATCGCAGACAGGTGCCGACATTGCTTGGATATTTGCCAAAGAAGGTGAGGCAGGCTTCCGTGAGCGTGAAACGCGTGCCATTGATGAATTGACCCAAAACTCTCAAATCGTATTAGCGACCGGTGGCGGTGCAGTCATGTGTGCTGAAAACCGAGAGTTCCTAAAACAGCGTGGCATCGTCGTTTATCTTAACGCACCTGTCGAGGTGCAGCTGGCACGTACCTCTAAAGATAAGTCTCGACCATTATTGCAGCAGCCTAATCCTAGAAAAATATTGCAAGAGTTATACAGTGCGCGCGATCCACTCTATCGCCAAGTCGCCCATATTATTATGCCTACTGGTCACACGTACCCACGCCATATGGTCAATCAATTGATGCAACAGCTAGAATCATTCGTCGATTGCACTACGGACTCATCGGCGCACCAAGAAGACTAGTAATAGACTGGCAACTACGATTGATATGCAGACTCAATTACTTTTACCTCATCGAAAATGCTTTAGGAGTATCACATGGTAATGCCGTTTAATGATGGCCTAATAGTTCATACGCAAAGTCATGATTATCCTATTGTCATTACTGAACAATCTACGACTGAACATAGTAGTATGGCGAAGCAAATCACGCCTTATATCAGTGGCCGTCAGGTTTTAATCGTCACTAATGATACTGTGGCACCTTTATACTTAAAAGCATTAGAAGATGAGCTAGCAGAGCAGTTTGTGGTAAAGGTGTGCGTACTGCCAGATGGTGAACAATACAAAAATCAAGCAAGTATTGATCAGATTTATGATGCGCTGATGACAGAGCACTTCAATCGTGATGTGACACTTATTGCCCTTGGTGGCGGTGTAATCGGAGATATGACTGGTTTTGCTGCTGCTAGTTTTATGCGCGGTGTCAATTTTATTCAAATTCCAACGACGCTATTGTCACAAGTAGATTCTAGTGTTGGTGGTAAAACAGGTATCAATCATCCGCAAGGTAAAAATATGATTGGTGCTTTTTGGCAGCCGCAAATGGTGCTTGCCGATATGAGTACGCTTAAGACACTGCCTGCACGTGAGCTATCGGCTGGAGTGGCCGAGATTATTAAATATGCCCTTATCATGGATGAGGCATTTCTAACGTGGCTTGAGGCAAACTTGCCTGCAATGATGGCGCTTGACTTGGCAGTACTTGGTGAAGCTGTAAAGCACTGCTGTCAGTACAAAGCCGATGTAGTGGCACAAGACGAAAGAGAGTCCGGTGTGCGCGCGCTATTGAACTTTGGTCATACTTTTGGTCATGTGATTGAAACACATGAAGGCTATGGCAATTGGTTACATGGCGAAGCAGTAGCCGCTGGCATGGTACAAGCAGCTGAGCTATCGCAAAAAATTGGCTGGTTAACTGATGATGAAGTCGTACGTATTAAGCATGTTTTAGAGTTGGCAAACTTACCTATTACGCCCCCAGCTATCGATGTAGACACTGCTCTAGATTTAATGGGACACGATAAAAAGGTGAAACACGGACAAATCCGCCTAATTTTGTTAAAATCAATTGGCGATGCGGTAATGACTAATGAGTTTGACAGCCAGTTATTGCACGAAGTTTTGTCAAAACATAGCGCGTAACGTCTTAAAAATTATCGCTTATATATTTATACTAAAATCTCGTACTTATAGCCGACTGGTTGGCTGTACCTTTGTTTAAATAAGCATTTATATCATGCTGTAAAACATGTGTTTACCAAGGACCGCCTCATGGCAACATCAAAAACGAAAACGCGTACTGCTAGCCAATCATACAGTCGTCAAGCACTGATTTGGCTAATAGTGACCTTGCTTTTAGGGGTGGTCACAGCGTTAGTATGGATGTTTAGTCAAACGCCAGCCATGGGTGCCAAAATTGAGAATGCACCGATATCAGCGCCAGAGATTTTGAATGAAGAGTTTGAGCAACCATTAAAAGTCGAATCGCTACACGAGCTAGATACGGATGTACAACCGATTAACTTTGATACAACGATTCGAGATTTGCGCGATTATCCTGATGAGTTTAAAGACAAGCGTTATCTGCTAGCTAATAAAGGCAAGTGGACTGTTCAAGTAATGAATGTCGCTGAAAACGATGTGATTGTTAGTTACTTAGAAGGCCGTCAAGATCGCGATAAATTTGCTTATTTCCGTTATCTTGATGACGAAAAGCAAGTCCGTTATATGCTGACTTATGGGATTATGAGTAGCCCGCAAGAAGCGGTAGGAGCAGCAAAGCTAATAGACTTTAAGTTACCTACGAATGTACGTGTACTGCCAGAAGAGATTAATCGGTATGTCAGTATCATTGATAATTATGAGCGTCCTGATCCAGTAAAAGATTTGAGTACGAAACGTACACGTGCCGTCGATTTGAAACCTACCAAGCGTGAAGTGCCTGCTCGTTTGCAAGAAGAAGCTGATGACGCCGCTGCTCAAGCAGCTAGTGCTAATAATAATCGAGGTAACCAAGAAAGCGCTAATAGTAGCAGTACTCAAGAGAGTATTCGTCAGTCAGTAGATACCTCTGCCACACTGTCTGTTAGTGAAGAGCGTACGGTTGGTGGTGAGACGCAGACAATATCTGAAACATCGCCAAAAGAAGAAAACAACGCAAGTAAGCCTGCGCCAGAAAACAAAAAGCCTGCGGCACCGGCGGAGAACTCTACTAGTAAGAAGCCACCAGTCGTGCCAACGCCTAAGCCCCCTAGTAGCACAAATAATAATTCAAATGCTAATGGCAAAAATGCTAACGCTAATCCTCCCAAGAATAATAGCGACAGTATAAAAGCGCTAATAGAAGATAAGAGTAATTAGTTTTTGCCTGATTAATTAAACCCACTAGCTATTTGGTTAGTGGGTTTTTTTAGCACTATGCAAAAAAGTTTCATCGTCATAATAAACGGCAAGCTACTATTGCTAAGTATTATCAAAGCCTTTCGCTAAATGTCATCTATACGGTTTGCATTAAAATTTTAATAGCAGTTTTATTTGTCTCATAACCAATAGTAATAAGTCCTCTTACAATTTATGGCTGATGAATCGATAGAAAAGACTAGATTTTTCGACAATCATTAACTAATATAACTGTGGGCGACGTTCTGTATAGTTATCGTAAAAAATGTCTATTTAACAACTATTTAGTGGTTTTTTCTTAGTTTTTAGAGTTCTTTACTAAATATTATTGTCTCAAGCGCGGTTACTTACTATCCATAATAAGGTTATCGTAAGTGACGCAACCTCTCTTATTGTCACTCTTTTTAGGGTAAACAAAGTGCTTGAATACAGAGCGTCAGATATTCAAGATAAACAAGTGCACCGTTATTAGTCACTGTATGCTTAGCTCTAAATGCTAGACATGACAATATAACAAATGATGCTTAAATGAATGGCATTAGATATCACTGATTGAGTAACTGGCATTTAAGGGCGTAGATTCTCCCGTTGCCAAGGGCTGCTACTTACTATCTTTTGATACACGGACCACATGTCAAGACATCAGCTAATGACCAGGAGGGTCAAGGGTTTTACTTTCTCTTAGAGTATGATGTCTATCGAGCATTGCACTATTTGCTAATTCGAACACACGAATATCCACTATCAGCCCGTTCTGCTTACGGGTACCAACTTATACTCCGCATTGGAAATGTAAGTTGCCCGTCTACTTAAAAGGACAAGCTATGTCAATGATTTCCTCACAAACACACCTGGCCACGCCAGATGATTTTTCTGATAATTGCGGTTTTGGCCTAATTGCCCATATTGAGGGTGAAGCGAGCCATGATTTGGTGAAAACTGCCATTCATAGTTTAAGTTGTATGACACATCGCGGCGGTGTTGCTGCTGACGGTAGAACTGGTGATGGTTGTGGCTTACTATTAGCGACGCCTATCGATTTCTTTAAACAGATTGCTGATGAGCAGCAATTTGCCATTACGGACAACTTTGCTGTCGGTATGGTGTTCGTTAATTTAGATAGCGATAAAGCCAAGCATAGCCAACAAGTATTAAGCGATGAGATTACCGCCCAAGGATTAGAAGTGGCTGGTTGGCGTGATGTACCACTTGACTTGAGTATTGTTGGTGAGATTGGTCGTGAGACATTGCCAGACTTTAAGCAAGTATTCGTTAATGCGCCAGATGACTTGGCTGCTGATGACTTCAACCGTAAGCTGTTTGTTGCACGCAAAAAAGCAGAGCAGCGTTTGACGGATGATGAGCTATTTTATGTCTGTTCATTGAGTTGTCAGACCATTATTTATAAAGGCTTGGTAATGCCTTCAGATTTGCCAGCGTTTTTCTTGGATTTGCAAGATGAGCGTTTGGCATCACATATCGTAGTCTTCCATCAGCGTTTCTCAACCAATACCTTGCCGCGCTGGCCACTGGCACAGCCATTCCGTTATCTTGCGCATAATGGTGAGTTAAATACCATTACAGGTAACCGCAACTGGTCTAAAGCCCGTACGCCAAAGCTAAAATCAGACAAACTGCCTAACTTGAATGAGCTGACACCACTTGTAAATAGTACTGGTTCAGATTCATCAAGCTTAGATAACATGCTTGAAGTGCTAATGTCTGGTGGTATGAATCTGTTCCATGCAATGTCTATCTTGGTACCGCCAGCGTGGCAGAATGTTGATAGCATGGATATGGATCTGCGTGCATTTTATGAGTTTTACTCACAGCATATGGAAGCATGGGACGGTCCAGCAGGTCTAGTTATTCAAAATGGACGCTATGCGGTCTGTATGCTCGATAGAAACGGTCTGCGCCCTTCACGTTGGGTAACCACTAAGAACGGCTATATCACTGTTGCATCAGAAGTGGGCGTTTGGGATTACGAGCCACAAGATGTATTGGCAAAAGGTCGCGTTGGACCTGGTCAAATGTTGGTCATTGATACGTTGACAGGTCAAATTTTAGATACGACGGCTATTGCAACTTTACTAAAAACGGCGCATCCATATCGCAAATGGTTACGTGAAGAAGCGACGCGTGTTCGTGATGATGAGCGTCTAGAAGAGACGTTGGCAACGCAAGCGTGCCGCGGTGATAAGCTAAAAGCGCTACAAAAAATGTATCACATCACCAATGAAGAGCGTACAGAAATCATTCGCCCTAATGCTGAAAATGGTCAAGAACCAGTCGGCTCAATGGGTGACGATACGCCAATGGCTGTACTGTCGCAGCAAATTCGCCATGTCGGTGACTTCTTCCGCCAACAGTTTGCACAGGTGACCAATCCGCCAATCGATCCATTACGTGAATCTATCGTGATGTCGTTGCAGACTTGCTTAGGCGCTGAGACTAACGTATTTGCGCCATCTGCGAGAGATGCGCATCGTATTATTTTGTCATCGCCAGTATTGTCAGCCAGCAAAATGCAGCAGCTTGAAACCTTGGATGATCCAGCGTTCAAGATG
Source organism: Psychrobacter sp. Pi2-1 (assembly GCF_904846645.1). Lineage (GTDB taxonomy): Bacteria > Pseudomonadota > Gammaproteobacteria > Pseudomonadales > Moraxellaceae > Psychrobacter. The sequence goes on along the minus strand of NZ_CAJHBO010000025.1, from coordinate 11,060 downwards.
GCTCGTATTGATCTAAACTATGACCGTACTCTAGAGCTATCTGATGCTATCGTGGCTATTTGTGAGCAAGTGGCAGATAACATTCGCTCAGGTAATACGTTGATTGTCTTGTCTGATAAAGATATCGATGCAGACAAAGTACCCGCCAATGCCATTATGGTTACTGGTGCTGTGCATCATTATCTAATCGCGCAAGGTATTCGTACCGATGCTAACTTAATCATTGAGACGGGCCTTGCCCGTGACTCGCATCAAATAGCAGTATTGATTGGCTTTGGTGCAACTTGTGTGTATCCATATCTGGCATATGATGTCATTGATGATTTGGTCGCGACTGGTGAGCTACTTGGTGATCCGATTCAAGCCCGTGTTAATTTCCGCAAAGGCTTGGATAAAGGTTTGCTGAAAATCTTATCAAAAATGGGTATCTCTACCATTGTTTCTTATCGCGGCGCGCAGTTGTTTGAAGCAGTAGGCCTATCAGAAGAAGTCGTCAACTTATGCTTTAAAGGCGTACAAAGTCGAATCAAAGGCGCTACCTTTGCAGACCTTGCTGCTGATCAAGCGCAACTGGCTGCCAATGCGTTTAAGCGTCGTGCCCCTCTAGATCAAGGTGGTCTGCTTAAGTTCGTCTTCAACAAAGAGTACCATGCCTTTAACCCTGATGTGATTAACAGCCTGCATACCGCGGTACGTACTGGTGATTACGATAATTACCGTAATTATGCCAACCTGGTCAATAGCCGTCCGGTCGCGACTTTACGTGATTTATTGCAACTGAAAACTGGCAACAGTATCGATGTCAATGAAGTAGAAGATATTTCTAAAATCTTGACGCGTTTTGACTCAGCTGGCATGTCATTAGGGGCGCTATCTCCTGAAGCGCATGAGTCGATTGCGATGGCTATGAATACCATCGGTGGTCGCTCAAACTCTGGTGAAGGCGGTGAAGATCCTGCGCGTTATGGCACATTGCGCAACTCAAAAATCAAGCAAGTTGCTTCCGGTCGTTTTGGGGTAACGCCTGCCTACCTTCGTTCCGCTGAAGTCATGCAGATTAAAGTAGCCCAAGGTGCCAAGCCTGGTGAAGGTGGGCAGCTACCTGGTGGTAAAGTCAACGCGCTGATTGCACGTTTGCGTTATTCGGTGCCAGGTGTGACCTTGATTTCACCGCCGCCGCATCATGATATTTATTCTATCGAAGATTTGGCACAGCTGATTTTTGATTTAAAACAAGTCAATCCAGATGCATTGGTATCGGTTAAATTGGTCTCACGTCCAGGTGTTGGTACGATCGCGACAGGTGTTGCAAAAGCCTATGCCGATTTGATTACTATCTCGGGTTATGACGGTGGTACAGCAGCGTCTCCGCTATCATCTATCCACCATGCAGGCTCGCCATGGGAGCTAGGTTTGGCTGAGACTCATCAGTCTCTACGAGTGAATGGGTTACGTGATAAGGTACGTGTCCAGACTGACGGTGGTCTAAAAACAGGGCTGGATGTAGTAAAAGCTGCTATCTTGGGTGCAGAAAGCTTTGGCTTTGGTACCACGCCAATGATTGCAGTTGGTTGTAAGTACCTACGTATCTGTCATTTAAATAACTGTCCAACAGGTGTTGCTACTCAAAAAGCCAAGTTGCGTGATGAGCATTTCATTGGCGAAGCAGAAATGCTGATTAACTTCTTTAAGTTTGTCGCAACTGAGACGCGTGAATGGTTGGCAGCGCTAGGTGTTCGTAGTATGGAAGAGCTGGTTGGTCGTACTGACTTGCTTGATATCTTAGAAGGCAATACGGACAAGCAGCGTCATCTTGATTTAACACCATTGCTATTTAGTCACCCAGCCAGTGTGGGCAAAGCACAAACTTGTCAGGTTGAACGTAATGAACCGTTTGATAAAGGCTTGCTTGCTGAGCAGATGATTAGCGATATGCTGGTGAACATTCGCAAAGGGGCAGGCGGCGATTATAGCTATTTCGTTGGTAACTGTGACCGCTCTATCGGTGCTCGTATTTCTGGTGAGATTGCGCAAGTCTGGGGCAACCTTGGCATGAGCGATATGCCAATCAAGCTTCGTCTAACTGGTACTGCAGGACAAAGTTTGGGCGTATGGAATGCTGGCGGCCTAAATATCGAGCTTGAAGGCGATGCCAATGACTATGTGGGTAAAGGTATGGCAGGCGGTGAGATTGTGATTTATCCGCCGAAAGACTCAAACTTTGTAGCGCAAGAAACGGCCATCATTGGTAATACCTGTCTCTATGGTGCAACTGGCGGTAAGCTATATGCTGCCGGTACAGCAGGTGAGCGTTTTGGCGTCCGTAACTCTGGCGCGCATGCAGTCATCGAAGGCACAGGCGACCATTGCTGTGAGTATATGACGGGCGGTATCGTCACGATTCTTGGCCGTACTGGACTTAACTTCGGTGCTGGTATGACGGGTGGTTTTGCTTATGTACTCGATATGGAAGGCGACTTCTTCGACCGTTGTAACCATGAGCTAATCGATCTAAACCGTATTTCAAGCGAGCAAACAGAAGAGCATCGCATTCATTTGCAACAAGTGATTGAAGCTCATGTAGATAAAACAGGCAGTGCATGGGGTCAGACAATTCTGAACGACTTTGAGCACTATGTTCGTAAGTTTTATTTGGTTAAGCCAAAAGCGGCGAACATTGCAAGCCTTCTTAAAACTACCATGGCCGACCCACAATAGCCGATACATGACTGCCTATCGTATCAATGGAATGCATTGATGGATCGGCAGTCGCTTTAATCAGGTTAGCCAGCGTTCCGTTTTTAGAGACGTTTTAACTCACAGGTTTTCAGCAGGTACGTAACAGCAGCGATATATGTCTTAAATTTTAGACACACCAAACATCGCTGACTGTCGCCACCCACTGCAAAAGAGCCTTATATAAAAGAGATAGCACCATGGCAAAACGCTTAGAAAATAACTTCCAGTTTTTAGATGTACCAAGATTTGATCCAACCAAAAAAGACATTGCAACGCGTTCAACAGAGTTCGTTGAAATTTATAAGCCTTTCGAAAACGAAGCGGTTGCTCAGCAAGCGCATCGTTGTCTTGAGTGTGGTAACCCGTACTGCGAGTGGAAATGTCCAGTACATAACTATATCCCTAACTGGCTAAAGTTGGCGACAGAAGGTCAGATATTTCAGGCAGCTGAATTGTGCCACCGTACCAATACCTTGCCTGAAGTATGCGGACGAGTTTGCCCGCAAGATCGTCTGTGTGAAGGCGCTTGTACGCTGAATGATGGTTTTGGCGCAGTGACCATTGGTAATGTGGAAAAGTACATTAACGATACTGCGTTTGCACTTGGCTGGCGTCCAGATATGTCTGAAGTCGTTTGGACAGATAAAAAAGTCGCTATCATTGGCGCAGGACCAGCGGGTCTGGGTTGCGCGGATATCTTGGTCAGAAATGGCGTCAAACCAGTTGTCTTTGATAAGCGCCCTGAAATTGGTGGGTTACTGACATTCGGTATCCCTGAGTTCAAAATGGAAAAAGACGTCATGCGCAATCGCCGTGTGATCTTTGAAGACATGGGTATCGAATTCCGTTTAGAGACAGAGATTGGTACAGACGTCACCATTGATGAGCTATTGGCTGAGTATGACGCGGTATTTATGGGTATGGGTACATACACCTATATGCGTGGCGGCTTCGCTGGTGAAGAGCTGACAGGCGTCTATGATGCATTAGATTATCTGATTGCCAACGTGAACCGTTGCAATGACTGGGAAAAAGACGCTGAAGAGTACATCGACTTTAAAGGTAAAAAGGTAGTGGTACTCGGTGGCGGCGATACCGCAATGGACTGTAACCGTACCAGTATCCGTCAAGGCGCCGAAAAAGTAGTTTGTGCCTATCGCCGTGATGAGGAAAATATGCCGGGTTCACGCCGCGAAGTGGTCAATGCTCGTGAGGAAGGCGTCGAGTTCTTATTTAACCGTCAGCCAACCGAAATCATCGGCTTAAACGGTAAAGTTAACGGCGTAAAAGTTGTTACTACTCAGCTGGGTGCACCAGACAATCGTGGTCGTCAACGCCCTGAGCCAATCCCTAATTCTGAAGAGATCATCCCATGTGATGCAGTCATCATGGCCTTTGGTTTTAGACCAAGTCCTGCTGATTGGTTTGAGTCTCAGCAAGTGGGGATGGACAGCTCTGGTCGCGTACTAGCAGCCGAAAAGCAAACCTTCAAATTCCAGACCCAAAATCCTAAAATCTTCGCTGGTGGCGATATGGTGCGCGGTTCTGACTTGGTTGTGACCGCGATTTGGGAAGGTCGTGAAGCTGCGGAAGGTATTTTAGACTACCTAGAAGTATAATACGCTAGCGCAATAGACTATTACTCATTAATACTGACGCAGATCTTGATACGTAATTCGATGAGTCATTTGGTGAATAATCTTTAATAGCGTAGATGTCAATATAGTGTGCTAGGATATTTTTTATAACGCCTTTTACCTGTGAATAATAGGTAAAAGGCGTTATTTTTTGCCCGTCATTTTGCTGATAGAATATCAACTTATACTTACCGCTAGTTATTGAGCTTTTTTAATAATCCTTTACTAAAATGTCTCACCTAAACATTCCACCCAAAAAGAGTAGCCTTGCGTGAAATCCACCCTTTATCAGCGTATTACTGCTCCATTTGTCGAACCCTATGTTCGCTACCAACATGCAGATATCCTACATGCCACACGACTAGGTACGGCTGTGATACTGGCTTTATTGGTCAATAAAATCACCAACCTTCCGCACGGTGAGTGGACAACCATCACAGTATTTATCATTCTAGGGTTATTACAATACCAAGGCGCTATTTATACCAAGGCAAAAGAGCGCGTGATCGGTACTTTATTAGGTATTGGTACGGCGCTTGGGGTGTTATGGTTTAATCAAAATGCGGGTGCATGGCTATGGGTGGACTATGCGCTCATTGGTCTGCTCAGTGGCATCATTGGCTATCTAGCCGTTAGACAGCTTGGGTATACAGGGCTGCTAACGGGCATCACTATGTTGATGATTGTCTCTGATTTAGGCAATAACAGCATTGGTCAAGATGGTATCTACCGCGCATTAAATATCTTACTGGGGACAGGCGTTTCGGTAGCAGTGACGCTAATTTTGCCGCTCAAATCAACGTTGATGTGGCGATTTTTATTGAGTAGCAACCTTGACGCTTGTAGTAGCCTCTACGCAGGCGTAGGTCATCATATTGACGCAACGGATGGAGTAGTGGACGACTCTACCCAAAAGTTAAACCTAGCGGCCTTTCCTGTTAAGGAAGTACCCGTTGATAGAGCGTTGGTCACAGCGTTACAGCAGATTAATAAACGCTTGCTGGCTGTGCGCCCACATATCGCGGCGACAGCAAGTGAGTCAGGAATCGAAAAAGAAACGCTAGAGACGATTCAGCGTACTCATCGTAATATCATTGGAACGATTGATTTACTATTAAGTGCGGCACCGCGCTTAGCGAATATCGAAATTGATGAAGAAAACCATGTTCTATTGGTACATTATCAGCATGAGCTAACCCAAGCGATGCAGCACATGGCAGCGGTATTACGTAGTCCAAGCGATGAGGTATTTCGACCCATTACCCGTATTGCTGTCTCGGAGTATCCAAGCGTACAGCATCTAGCATTTGAGTGGCAGGGCTATTTCTGGTTGACCCAAACCTTGCAGACTCAATTACAGCAGCTGAGTGATTTACTGCAAACATCGAAGCCGCATTGGTTTGCTGCATCTGGTCTGGGTTATCAACGCCGCGAGCAGCGCCGGATGAAAGAGCAGGGCGGCGAGACGGATTTACATTTATAACGCAAAAAAACGCTGATCATTTAGGATCAGCGTTTTTGTTTTTCAAAGACTACTTTATTTTTAAAATGCTAAATTAAAACTATTAACGACCAGTCTTTAGCTTATCCCAGTACTGCTGATACACTTGCAACGCCTCATCGCCCACATCTTCTTGGAACTCAGCTTTTGCTAATACTTCTTTAGAAGGATAAATCGTTGGGTTATTTCGGACGCTCTCATCCATCAGCTCACGCGCTGCTATGTTTGGTGATGCGTAGCCGATCTCTTCGCTGACAATTTTTGCATTTTCAGGACGCAATAAGTAATCAATAAACTTATGTGCTGCATCAACTTGCTTGGCGTTTTTTGGAATGACAAAATTGTCCATCCACAAGATAGCGCCTTCGGTTGGATACTTATAAACCAAGCTAGTCAAACCTTCGTCATTGGCCATGACTGCTTCACCATTCCATGTCATACCAAGCGCAGTCTCACCCTCGATATATGGCATACGTGTCGCATCAGAGTTAAAAGTTTTGACGTTTGGCATCAACGTGGTGAGCTTATCGTAAGCGGCTTCGATTTCGTCAGGATTGCTACTATTACCTGAGTAGCCAAGGGTCAGCAGTGCCATACCGAATACTTCACGCACGTCATTGGTCAGCATCACCTGACCTTTATACTTAGGATCCCATAGGTCATTCCAGCTATTGACAGTCTTCGGATCGACACTGTCACCATTGATGGCTAGACCGGTGCTGCCCCACATATAAGGGATAGAGTATTTGTTGTCAGGATCAACTTTGGTATTGGTAAATGAGGTATCAAGGTTTTTGAAATTGCTCAATTTAGATTTGTCTAGCTCTTGCAACAGCCCTTCTTTCGCCATCTTTTCAACATAATAAGTCGATGGAATCGCTAAGTCATACTGGCTCGAATCATCGAGTAGTTTGAGCTTGGCATACATGGCTTCGTTAGAGTCAAACGTGGTGTAATTAACTGAGATGCCAGTTTCTTCTTCAAAACCATCTAAAATCTCTTGCGGCATATATTCTGACCAGTTATAAAGGTTCAGCGTCTCATTGCTCGCTGCAGCACTGCCATCCGCTGCATTATCAGAGTTGCTACAGCTGGCAAGCACCAAGCCGATAGCCGCTGCTAAGAATGCTTTTGGCACTATACGACCGACACTAGCCAAGGTGTGAGTAATGGGATGGGACGATGATAAATGGGTCAAAATATCTCTCCTAAATAAAGATAATGCAAATCAGAAAAATTCAATAAAAAAGCCAACAAGATAAAAGTCTAACATGGCCAATAAAACCATTATGGTCATTAGTTTATATAATTTAAAGGGTTGTTATTAAGGCAATGCTTAATAATACTAATAAAAATAGCCAGTTGGGCTAATGAGATGAGTAGCAAAACTAACTGAATGACAGCTAATTTTTAGTAGAATTACTAGCGAGCTGCTAACGTCGAATCGAAAAAATATAGTATATAAACATGCTATGATTGGTGCAGGCCGAAGTATGACGAACATCATCTAAGCAGATATCAGCCTTTGGCTCTAAGACACCAACCATACCATAATAATAAGGGATACAGCACAATGACCGAAAGTACCTCAACTCAAAATGCCTTCAATAAAAGCCACTCAGTTATACCGGCATTGCTTACGGATAAAGTCGCCATAGTCACTGGTGCCAGTCGTGGACTTGGTGCACAGATTGCACAGCAAATGGCAGCAGCAGGCGCTATCGTCTGCGTCAACTACCTCAATAGTAAAGAGGCTGCTGAGGCAGTAGTGACTGATATCATCGCGACAGGCGGTCAAGCATTTACTTATCAGGCGGATGTCACTGAGTTTGAGCAAGTACAAGCAATGGCAGCTGAAGTCATCACTCGTTATGGACGTATCGATATATTGGTCAATAATGCCTTGCCCAGTTATCAGTTCAATCCAAGCGCTGCGTACACCAGTATTGAAACAGTAAAGTGGTCGCACTTTTCGCAACAAATGGATGGTATTGTTAAAGGCGCGGTCAATATGGTGCAAGCGGTGCTGCCGCAAATGAAAGCGCAGCAAGTAGGTAAAATTATTAATATCTCAACCAATCTTGTCTACAACCCAGTGGTTACCTATTATGATTACACCACGGCTAAATCAGCGTTGATTGGGCTAACGCGCAACCTAGCAAGTGAGCTTGGTCAGTATGGTATTCGGGTTAATTTGCTGGCAGGCGGATTATTAAAAACTACCGATGCAAGTAGCTTAACCACTGAAGAAGTATTCGACTATATCGCGACTACAACACCGCTGCGCCAAGCGACTTCGGTGGCTGACTTTGCCAATTCAGTATTGCTCATGGCATCCGATTTGAGCATGGCGATTACTGGACAATCTATCGCTGTCGATGGTGGCTTGACGATGCCTTAATTGAGCCCTTAACTGACGCCTTAACGTTCTATTGGATTTGTAGAAAAACAAAACGATCGTCAATGTGATGGAATCATCATTGCTAAAGATTTTATTTATATTCTCTATATAAAATTAGACCATAATAAAAAGCCCTTACTAGTCAGCTAGTAAGGGCTTTTTTTAAATGAACGTTAATGGCTTTATGTGCCTGAACAGTCTTACGACTTCATTGCTAACTGATTAAGCACGGTTTGAATACCATACTCTTCGATCGTCCCAGTGACGAAATCAGCGCGTTCTATTAAAGCTGGCTGTGCATCTCCCATGGCCACAGCAAATCCAACCAAGTCGAACATTTCTAGGTCATTCATACCATCACCAAATGCCATACATTCGCTTGCATCTACTGCATAGTACTCGCACATATCTTTGATGCCGCGGGCTTTTGACGCATCTGCTGGCAAGATATCGGCACCAATCTGATGCCAATGTACCAGCTTTAAATCATACTGAGCAAAGTCGATGTCTTGCATTTTTTCTTGCTGATTATTAAAAAATACCGAGCACTGATAGACAGTATTTGTTTTGTAGTACTCAGGATCAAGGATCGAATTGGGCGTGACCGCATTGAACTCGCGTAAACGTTCATTTTCACCTGACCAAGCGATATGAGTGGCAGAGTCAAACTTATGAATCAAATCACTCTGCTGGCATAGGCGTACGATTTTATCTGTCTGTTCAGCAGTTAATGGGTAGTGGCTGATTCGGCCGCCTTTATCAAAACTATATTGTCCATTCATACAAATAATGGCGTCCAATATATCTGCATCAAGCAACGCTAGAATGTCTTCAGGCAATATGGCTTTAGAACGACCAGTCGAAATCACTAGTTTAATATCGGTATCTGCAAGCTGCTCAAGCGTCGCTTTATTGTGTTCAGCGATAATGCCGTTGCGGCTCAAGGTATCATCGATGTCAAAAAAGATGATTTTGGGGGTCGAAATCTTAGTAGTCATACTTTCTTTGGCAATCTTATCTTCGATAAACATGATGATCCTATTATTTTTAGTCGTGTAGATACAATGATTCAGATACTACTACAACATACCCAATCAGATAAATACCTATCGAGTAACCTATGATGCTGCAAGCATGCTTATTGAGACAGTATTGGCATGTAGCCTGTAGAACCGCTCATTGCTTGTCCAAAGGATTAACAAAAATGCTAAACGATATGATTAACTTAACCGTGTTTATTTATTATAAAGTTATATTCAATTATCAAAATTAATCTACGAAATAATATGGACTAACATTATTGATGCAACAGCTACCTAAAGGAATAAGTATGAAATTTTTTACCTTAAAATCGGTTACAGTTTTGGCAACCTTGGCTTTATCTGCCAATGCTTTTGCAATGGATGTTAAATTTAATGATGCTGTTTGGGATGGCAAAAAAATCCCTGAGGGGCAGCAATGTCTAAACTATGATGGCAAAAGTCCAGCCACGCCTAGCATGACTGTTTCAAACATTCCGGCAGGCGCGGAAAGCTTGGTATTCGTCTACAACGATGTAAGCAATAAACGTATGCAGCATGGTGGGCATGGTATCGTCGAGTTCGCGCTACCAGAGGGTGCTACGAGCACAGAAGTACCACGAGTATTTGGTCATACTTACGAAGTACCAGTCGGTATTGAGATGATCGCAGAATACCGTAACCGTAAAGGTGAGACGGGCGGTGCATATAAGCCGCCTTGCTCTGGCGGCAAAAACCATCTGTATACGGTAGATGTACAAGCATGGCAAGGCGATTCGGTACTTGCTGAAACAACAGTTGAGATGGGTCGGTATTGATACGTTAGCTATTCAATTAGCGTGCAACAAAGTCGTCTATACAAAACTGTATATACATAGCATAGACGGCTTTTTATTGAGGGTAGGTTATGTTTTACAAGCCTATAAATGCGCTAGCTCAACAGACATTACAGGCCCTGATTGATGTTTATAATATTTAGTCTATAAGTAAACGTGGCTCAGTCATATAAGGGCATTGAGGTAGGGCTATAGGAAAATATAGATTAGGCTTGTTAACTATTGGAATAATGCCAAGATACTGAACGTGACAACTTTGTAGTATAATTTTACTACTATGGATATCATTATGTTATATCATTGAAACTTCTATGTTATAAATATAAAAAAATCATAGCAAATGATAAAAAACGTTATTAATTATACTTTATCTTAAAGTGTACCTTGATTTGAATGAATTTTTTATAAATAAGGTTTCTTATGAACATAACGACGAGCCAACCTTCAAAGGATAGAAAAAGGCATGGAGAACATATTCTTATCCACATGACATATATCGCCAAAAATGTCGATCTAGATTCTGGGATTGAGCTGACTCGCGCACTTGAGTACTGGCGTAGATATTTTGAAGAAAACGATATCGTTTCAGCTTTAGTCATTAGCGAAGGTTATTTCGTTCAAAGTTTTCAAGGAACAAGACCTGCTATCAATACTGCCTTAGAAAAGATACTTGACGAGCATTCTACCATTGTCCCTAATATTGTGAATATAGAGGAAATAGAATCGCGCCAATGGAATGGGTTTTTAGTTAAACATCTAACCTCAAGCGTTGAAGATGAAGAGCATGCCCTAAAGAACTTTGAACCGCCCCGGGATTGTCGGAGACTCAACATTCTGAGAGAATACGACAATGAAAACACGAAACTACACTCCTGAGATTAAAGAACGCGCCGTTCGCATGCTGATAGAAGCGTTGGGCGACTATCC
>NZ_CAJHBO010000024.1 GCF_904846645.1 Psychrobacter sp. Pi2-1 | reverse complement strand
AACCCCATCGAAAAGAAATGGGCACAGGCTAAGTTTCTACGCCAAGGCTGGATGGAAAACGACTTATCCAAATTGTTTTATGATATTTGTCCTAACCATAACAATTTTATTTTGAACTGACTATATATCATCAAATAAAGACCAATCAGGTTCAACGTCATTATTCTTGATGACACTCATATCACCTGTCGTCTCCATAATCACTGCAAACACTTCTGTTTTCGCTTTGATACCATTTTTACGTAGCACTTCCTGAACATCGCTAGTACTAAGATTGGCTTCTTTCAAGTTATCTTCTAAATACTCACCATGAGCCATTAGGATAATAGCTTGGTTATCTATCAGAGCTTTTAGCGGCTTGATCTTACGTCTGACAACTGAAATAACACCCTGAATCAAGAATAGCACCGCAACAGCAAACAATCCTTGAAATAGAGAGGGCTTATCTGACAACACAGTCGACGCCAATATACTACCAATACCAACCGTCATTGCAAAATCATGGCTTGATAACTTGGAAAAACTGCGTAAACCCATCAATCGAGTAAACAACATCAGCCCTACATAAAAGCCTATAGCGGATAAAGAAATCCCGAGCACTTGTTGCCAGTCAATTGAAAGCCAGTTTTCCCACTTCATAACACAACCTTATCTATTACATCTTTATTAAATCATTGTCCGTTATTACCTGATGATGTTGACCGTCAAAATCAATAGCACTTTACATTAGCAACACTTTGTCATACCAAAAAAATCCTATAAAAAAAGCAACCTGATAAGAGGTTGCTTCTTTTTAAAGTCGATACAGTATTTTTATTGTTTTAACAAACAAAGTAATCAATGCGTATTGATAATCTTATTGTCATTAAGTTTACTGACAAGCAGTTAACTTAACAATAAATGAGATTAGATAGCTTCGATTTGCTCAGCTTGTGGGCCTTTTTTGCCATCACCTAAGATGAAAGACACTTTTTGGCCTTCGGCTAGAGTTTTGAAACCGTTACCTTGGATAGCGCTGTAGTGAGCGAATACGTCTTGTCCGCCGTTGTCTTGAGCGATAAAACCAAAACCTTTAGCTTCATTAAACCACTTTACAGTGCCTTCAACTTTATCTGACATAAATTTTCCTGACTCTTTAACTGTTGGCGAGACTTGTGTCATCACCGATTAATTGATATATACCCTAATATTTTCTGCTAAATGCGGCGGCCAAAAATACTAAATAATCTTAAAGAAAATTTGCATTTTTTGCCTCAAATATTTTGAGTACCGTCTGATTATAACAGTTTTCCATGGTAGGAACAGTCTAAATTGCTGATTTTTGTAAATAAATACTAACCATTGTTGCAAGCTAACATCGATAGTAATCAGTTTCATATCTTATTGATATAAAATATTTTTTATTTATAGATGTACTACAACTTCATCAATAAACCACTAATTAAATAAGTCGACATAAATGATAGTAGGTTGGAATATTAGTTACTGCAATGGTGATGTCGGTAGCCATGCTGAACTCAACACGAGCAAACATAATGCAAAAAACACCAATGAAAATGACTGACTATAGGCAATATATTTTGATGGAATGACCAAGTCTTTAGGAGAGTCAGGGATGCCTTTACGCTTCAGTAGCTTGGTACCATATATCCAGCCAAAGGTCGTGTATATGCCATATGCTGCTGGCACTGCGATAGATAATGGGGTCAAATCAATAACGTATAAAATTACCACTGATATGAAGAACCATAGAGTATCTAACAATGAACTGACTTTGAAGAATTTAGATTGAGGCAGTTTACCATCGGTCTGTTTGAGCATCTCCCCTTCTATCCAAATTAAAACTGCTACCACAGCGCTAAGAGTAATATATACGAATTGCGGCGTTAGCCAGTCTGAATAAGATATTTGCACAGCATACAACCTATTATCTATAGAAAGTGAGAATGAAGCATCCGCCCGCTTCGAATACTTAGAAACGGGTAAGAACAATGATAAATGTTGATCGCAAGGGCGCTTTGGCCAATGTTAAGGTGCTTGCTTATATTGGGTAGCAATTAATGGTTTTCAACCAATAGCCCATATTCAAGTCAAAGCGAAGAGCATCTATCAAATACTTTGCATAAAAAAACCCACGCTATCAAGTGATAACATGGGCTACTTCATCTAAATCAGATTATTATCTGAACAAAACTTTTATCTGTATAAAACTTAGTTTTTGTCTTTATCGATGATTTTGTTACCACCGATCCATGGCATCATGCCACGTAGCTTAGCACCAGTAATTTCGATTTGATGATCAGCATTGTTACGACGACGCGCAGTCATTGATGGGTAGTTGGTTGCACCTTCAGAGATGAACATCTTCGCGTATTCACCAGACTGGATACGTTTTAGTGCATTACGCATGGCTTCACGTGACTGCTCGTTGATAACTTCAGGGCCAGTAACATATTCGCCATATTCAGCGTTGTTACTGATTGAGTAGTTCATATCAGCGATTCCACCTTCATACATCAAATCAACGATAAGCTTTAGCTCATGTAGACATTCGAAATAAGCCATTTCCGGTGCATAGCCCGCTTCTGTTAGTGTCTCAAAGCCCATTTTAACCAGCTCTACTGCACCACCACAAAGTACGGCTTGCTCACCGAATAGATCCGTTTCAGTCTCATCTTTGAACGTTGTTTCGATGATGCCTGAACGACCACCACCTACACCAGCAGCATACGATAATGCTAACTGTTTAGCTTGACCAGAAGCGTCTTGATAGATAGCGATAAGATCAGGGATACCGCCGCCTTTAGCGAACTCTGAACGCACAGTATGACCTGGTGCTTTTGGCGCAACCATGATGACATCAAGATCGCTACGTGGTACAACTTGGTTGTAATGGATTGCAAAACCATGAGCGAAAGCTAGTGTAGCGCCTTCTTTGATGTTTGGCTCGATCACATCATTATAAAGCTCTTTTTGGAACTCATCAGGCGTCAAAATCATGATAACGTCAGCAGCTTTTACCGCTTCTTCTACTTCAGCGACTTTTAGACCAGCATTTTCAGCTTTTTTCCATGAGCTTGAGTTTGCACGTAGACCAACAGTTACATCGACGTCTGAATCTTGTAGGTTAAGCGCGTGTGCATGGCCTTGTGAACCGTAACCGATAATGGCAACTTTTTTACCTTGGATAATAGATAGGTCACAATCTTTGTCATAATAAACGTTCATAAATAGAGTCCTTGTTCTCAATCATGGCTTGCCATGGATAGTAAACGCTTATGCTGTAGTCAATATAATAACTAAGATAAGCGCTTTGTTGATTAGATAAATAAATATTGGTTTAAACTGGTTTTGATAAATAATTAAATGCTTAGTGTTTTTTCACCGCGGGCAATACCGATAACACCTGAGCGAACCACTTCCATAATGCGCTCACGGCCAATCACATCGATAAAACCATCAAGTTTGGCTTTGTCACCCACGATTTGAATCGTATATAAGTTAGAATTTACATCGACGATTTGTGCGCGGAAAATGTCTGCGCTACGTTTAATCTCTTCACGCACACCGCCTGTTGCGCGGACTTTGATGAGCATCAATTCACGCTCAACGTGTACGTTCTCCGTCAGATTAAGCACTTTAACCACTTCAATCAATTTATGCAATTGTTTGGTGATCTGCTCAATTCTTTCAGGTGACGTAATGGTCGTAACTGTTAGACGTGAAATACTTGGATCATCAGTAGGCGCGACGTTCAAAGTTTCGATATTGTAGCCACGTTGTGAGAACAAGCCGACTAACCGCGACAACGAACCCGCTTCGTTTTCCATCAATACCGAAATCAGATGTTGTTGTTGCATTAGGTACGCTCCCCTTTTGTTAACCACATATCACGCATGGCCTGTCCAGCGATTTGCATTGGATATACATGCTCATTACGATCGACGTAAACATCGATAAATACCAGTTTGTCTTTCATAGCCATTGCTTCAGCCAATTGTGCTTCCATGGTTGCAGGGTCAGTAATTTTGATACCGACATGACCATAGCTTTCAGCCAATTTGACAAAATCTGGTAAGGAGTTCATATAAGACTGGGCATGACGACCTTCATACAGCATATCTTGCCACTGCTTCACCATACCAAGCTGCGCATTGTTAATGTTCAGAATTTTAACTGGTAAGTTATACTGTAAGCAGGTCGATAGCTCTTGGATATTCATCTGAATAGAGCCTTCACCAGTAATACAAACCACATCACGCTCAGGATTGGCAAGTTTGGCAGCCATTGCATACGGTAGACCAACCCCCATGGTACCAAGACCACCTGAATTCAGCCATTGACGTGGCTCATTGTAAGTATAGTAAAGTGCCGCAAACATCTGATGCTGACCAACGTCACTTGTGATAATAGCGTTGCTGTTAGTCACTTTATCTAGAGCTTGTACGACACTTTGTGGCTTAATACCATTATCTGTGCTGGTGTCATAACGTAAGCCATGACGCTTACGCCACTCATTAATTTGTGACCACCAATCGAGCAATGCGTGCTGCTCTAACTGCTTGTCTTGACCAACAATCTCTAGCATGTCCGTTAAGACTGACTTCACATCGCCTACGATAGGAATGTGCGCAAGAATCGTTTTTGAGATCGAAGCAGGATCGATATCGATATGAATGATGGTTGCGTTAGGGCAGAATTTTTTAACGTTGTTGGTCACACGATCATCGAAACGCGCGCCGACGGCCAAAATCACATCAGCATGGTGCATACTCATATTGGCTTCGTAAGTACCGTGCATGCCAAGCATACCTAAGAACTGACGATCAGAGCCAGGGAACGTACCAAGACCCATCAAGGTGTTGGTCACTGGTAAATTCAGACGATGTGCAAGATCTGTTAATTCTTCGTGCGCATTGCTCCAAATCACACCGCCGCCTGCATATACAACAGGACGCTGCGCTGCTAATAGCGTTTCAATGGCTTTTTTGATTTGACCGCTATGGCCTTTGAGTGACGGCTGATACGATCGTATAAACACTTCTTCTGGATATTCGTAAGCAAACTTTTCGCTAGGCGCAGTCATGTCTTTTGGCACATCAATGACGACAGGGCCTGGCCGACCAGTCTGGGCAATATAAAATGCCTTTTTTACAATCATTGGAATTTCGCTAGCATGACTTACTTGGAAGCTATGCTTAACGATAGGACGTGACACACCTACCATATCTGTTTCTTGAAAAGCATCTTCACCGATTAGGCTGCTTGGCACCTGACCTGCGATTACAACCATTGGTACAGAATCCATAAAGGCAGTAGCAATAGCTGTCACGGTATTGGTCGCACCAGGGCCTGATGTGGCCAACACGACGCCAGTATTACCAGTCACTCGCGAATAAGCATCGGCCATGTGGCCCGCTGCTTGCTCGTGACGTACTAAGATGTGCTCAATATTTTCTTGCTGAAACAGCGCATCATAAATGTGTAAGACCGCGCCACCTGGATAGCCAAAGATGTATTCGACACCTTCGTCAGTCAGTGCTTGCACCAGCATTTCAGCGCCCGATAGCATCACAGGCTGTGCACTACCTTCTGCAAGACGTTGTTGCTTTTGTTCAAAATTTTTGGCGGCATTACCCGTTTGGGTATGTCCCGTCATGTTCGGACTTTGCGTGGTTTGCGTCACTGTCATCACCTTTTTTTGCGGCGAGAATTTGCGGGATTCTATAAGTAAAAATAATTACTTACCGTCGTTATTTTTACTTACTGAATGATCGCTAATTCTTGTCCATATCAAGAATATCTGCCTAATAGGCTTAATTAAAACTGTCTCATAGGACAATACTAATCAAACGCAGCAGTGTATTTTAGGTCAGCTTTGTGATGGATGTTTATCGATATACAGTGACAAGATGCGAGTGCATCTATAAAAGAAGGCGCTTATTATTGAGATTCGATACTAGCAAGTATCTATTGTGACTTTATCTGTGTGACTTTATTTGTACAGATGCATCAATATATACAAGCAAAAAAACTTCATGGCCAATACTAAATTATAAGATTTTTAAAACTTACAATAGGCTTTGGGGAAATCTCTTAACCGCGTACTATATCGCGTTTGATACAACTGCTAAAAACACATTTAGCACATTTCAAATAATAAGTTTATCTTAGTCATTGTAGACAGATAAGTCCGGAGACAATGTATCGCTATCAATAGTGGTCGTTGTGCCACTATGCTTGCTATATCATTATCACAAAGGAAATAAAACTGCGTAAGCTACCGATAAGTAACTCGTAGTTTTCTTTCTCAAGTGCCACGGCAACATCGTAAAAGCCGCTCACTGACCAATCAACTGCTATTATATTCGATGGTTTACGAGTTATTGTCAAGAAAAACTTCTAAAGCCTATCCCAAACTATTAGTTATTAAATAATATACATTGATAAGTATTATTTGCTAGAATCGGTAGTCGATACATTATTAGTACCAATAAAACGTTCAAGTGTTATATTTACACCCATATACATTTGATTTTTATTAAATAAGAGGATTGCTACTATGGCATATGCGTCTAAGATAAATACCGCTGCCAAACTGTTGATGAGTACCGCGTGTATGCTAATGCTGTCCATGAATGCCAGTCAGGCTATTCAAGTTTATAAATCTATTGGGGCACATGGTGAAGTAAAATATAGCCAACATGCGCCGCAAGTCGGCAAAAATATTGAACTGATTGAGTTTCGTAGTGACGGTAGACAGAACAACGCAGGACAAATGGCAGGAAAAACAGATCCCAACCAGAGCAGCAATGCTCAAACTGCAGAAGAACAACGAGTAGCAGCACTTGAAGCACGTATTAAAGAACAAGAAGCTCAGGCTAATGCTCAGCGCTGCCAATCATTGCGTAATAACTTGACCAACCTAAATGTCGGCGGCCGTATCTATGAGATGGATGCTAACGGTAAACGTCAGTATCTAGATGGGCGTGAGATTGAGCTTAAGCGCGAACGTGTACAGCAAGCAATTACTCAGTATTGCTCCAACCCTTCTACCTAGTCAGACCTCTTGAAAGCAAATATCAAACTACCATAAGCTGCATGACGTGACGAATGGCTGCTGGCATATCTTGAGCTTGTAGCCCTCGTTGCCCCACTAGCAATGTATTGGTGCCACTATTCGCTTGATTGACTAATACATCTCCTGCGAACCCATGTATAAGAACTGCTTGATGTAAGCTACGTGCCTCTGCTGATAAATCTTGCTGTGCCAATAGTCCAGCGGTCACCCCAGATAGCACATCACCCATGCCAGCGGTTGCCATGCCAGCATTACCCACATTACAGACATATACTCTTTCTTTTCCCTCTTCTTGTTCTAACACTAAAGATCCTGCCCCTTTTAATACCCAGTTACCACCGTACATTGCGGCACACTGTTTTATAGCTTGCAGTCTATCTGACTCAATCTTACTTACTTTTTGCTCAAGTAGTCTAGCTGCTTCTCCACTATGCGGCGTCAAGCAAACCCGATGATTAGTACTATATTCTCGTAGCTCTGTTATTAGCTCATGATTATCCATGTGCAGCGATGCCAAGTGATAAAGTCCATCTGCATCAATCACGATTGATTTTTCATTCTCTATAGCAGCCTGTACATAATCAATAAATAATGCTTCGGCTTTTTCGTCGCGGCCAAGGCCCATCCCAATGGCAACGACACTAGCCTGCTTTATTAAATCTTTTACACCGCTTATGTCATGTAAATTAATAGTCATCGCGTCTGGCAATGAGGTCAATAGTGACCCATGAAAAGCCTCATGGCAGGCAACTGTTATTTTACCGGCACCTGTCGCCATCGTACTGGCCGCAGACAGTATGGCAGCACCGCCCATACCTTGAGAGCCATCGACGCGATTTCCGCCAATGACTAGCACATGACCATAGCTACCTTTATAGCTGTTTTGGCGACGCAGACTCATACTATGCGCAGCTGTCAGCAGCGTGGCAACTGGCTCAAATGCTTGGCTAGCATTTTTCTCAGCTATCATATGATGGCTAGCTGTTTGATGAAGCGGCATTTGATAAGGTATCAACGGTATATCGACTATGTCTCCGCTATAGTCTGTACCATCTTTGGTATGTAGACCAAACTTACGCGCAATCAAACATAGAGTCACGTCAGCTTGTATTGCCATGCGCTCGAACACTTCACCAGTAGAAGCCACTAACCCACTTGGAATATCAACTGCTATTGCTAGGGCGTTATTTTGCTGAGTAAGACTATTGAAGGTATTGATAGCTAATTCATAAATACCTTCTGGTGCGCGATCTAAGCCAATACCAAATAATGCATCGATATAAACATCAGCTGGCAAGTTTATTTTATCCGCATCATCGTGACTAATAATGCCCTCAAATCGTTGATAGTTGCAGCTGCTAGCTAGGGCTATCTGTAATGCCTTTGTCGCGTCAGTAATATTGCTACTATCGCTTTGTTTATCGCTAGGAGTTTTTGAAGTTACTGATTGATTATGGATAATCAAATCATCTTTACTAAAGCCAACCGTTATCACTTCTACTTGCCAGCCAGCTTGCTGTAAATAATGAGCGATAAGCCAGCCATCACCACCATTATTACCTTTCCCTACCCAGATACTTGCTCGACGCGAATGAGCACTACGGTGATAAACGTTAGTATTAGCAGAATGGCTAGTACTGACGGTTTTTCGCTCATAAACCTGTTCTATTTGCTGTGTCATTTGCCAAGCGGCTTGTTTCATCAAACCAAAACTGTCGTATCCTTGTGCAAACCAAGCGTGCTCCATCGCATAAACCTGCTCACTATTATATAGCGCAATAGGTTTTGTATTTTTTATAGGTGATAAATTGGTATTATTTCTCATAACTTATCCTTGATGTTTCTACTCATTTTTTATTTTATCTAAAGTTGGTTGCTCAGTTCTCATATCAGCTTAGCAAAAGCTTACCTCGACTTATGTATCAATATGAATGTGAGTTTATTTTCTTTTATACTTGCACTCATTGCTCACTGGCTTATCATAGCCGTATTTACATTATCTCTGATTGTCAGATATGAATAATCTGATTAAAACAAACGAGAAAACCATCTAATAAGCACCTACTATCTATGCCTACTGATAAAAACAAAATCACCATTACGAACCCAACTGTATTTACAACCACAGCTGATGTTAAGCAGTGGATTACAGCACAAGCACAGGCACTAGGATTTGCTGATTGTGGTTTTTTATCTGTGCATCATCCTTTGTTTACTCAGCAGATTGAACAACTACAGAAGTGGCTAGATAAAGGTTATGAGGGTCAACTTCAGTTTATGCATAATAATCATGATCTGCGCGCTCATCCTGATCAACTAGTCGAGGGCGCAAAGACCATCATCAGCGTACGTATGGATTATCTAACTCAATCACCGACGCCGCGTGCTGTCACTGATAACGATCATCCTAATAAAGGCATCATTGCGCGTTATGCAAGAGGGCGTGACTACCATAAAACGATGCGTAGTCGTTTAAAGCAATTGGCTTTAAAGATAGAAACAATGCTCCCTGAATGGCAACATTTGGATATCGGTTCAGAAAAAGAATTTGTGTTTAGACCTTTTAGCGATTCAGCGCCTATCTTTGAGCGGCCGATTGCAGATGCAGCAGGTCTCGGTTGGACAGGTAAACATACACTACTTATAAATAAGCAAGCTGGCTCATTTTTTGTACTTGGTGAGCTGTTTTTGAGCCTTGAGCTACCCGATGACAAACCAGTCAAGGAGCATTGCGGTAGTTGTAGCGCTTGTATTGACATATGCCCTACTCAAGCGATTGTGGCGCCCCATGAGCTCAACGCCTCTGCTTGTATCTCCTATTTGACTATCGAACATGATGGTGTCATCGATACTAAATATCGACGCGCGATAGGCAATCGGGTCTTTGGCTGTGATGATTGCCAGTTAATCTGTCCATGGAATCGTTATGCCAACCTTACGACTGTTGATGACTTCGCACCAAGGCATGGATTAGACAATAGTAGCTTGCTTGAACTATGGCAATGGCAAGAAGCCGACTTTATGAAGAACACTCAAGGTAGCCCGCTAAGACGCACCGGCTATATGAATTTTTTACGTAATATCGCTATCGGACTTGGCAATGCTAATGCCAGCTTAGAAGTGGTCAAACAATTAAAATCTAAATTGACCTTACATAATGACATGCTAGATGAGCATATCGAATGGGCTCTAGCTGAGCAGCACAATAAGCTAGACTCGACTAATTAACCAATCACTTTATGACTATCAAATGTCACTGAAATAAAGTGTTTATTTGAAGTGTACAACATAAAAAAGCCTCTTAATAATAAGAGGCTTTTTTATTAGAACGTCATATTTAAAATATTATTTCTCTATACGCTTCTTCTAGAATTATGGCTTAGGAATGCGTAGTACTTGACCTGGATAGATTTTATCTGGATCAGATAACATTGGCTTGTTCGCTTCGAATATCTTCATATAATCGCCAGATGAGCCATAAACTTCTTTAGCAATTTTAGATAAGCTGTCACCAGACTTCACCGTATACATCGTAGATTCAGGTGCATCCTCTTCGATATCGATATTATCGATAACCTTTGCAACATTTTGCACGTTACCGATAGCGATAATGGCTTTTTCGCGATCAGCTTGAGTTTTAGCATTACCACTGATTTCTGCAGTATCTGTAGAACCATTATATTTAATTTTCAGGTTACTGATATTGAGGTTTTGCTGCTGAATACGGCGCAACAGAATATTAGCAACTGATTGTGCACTCGGTTCACTGCTTTGTACTGGTGTATTAGCATCTGCTTTCGTTTCTGTCTTAGCATCATGCTTTTCGTCATCACGGTTAAAAATCTTATCACCGATATCTTTTGCAAAGCTAAACATACCCATATATCTACTCCTTGAAATATTATTATTTGTCATTCTTCTAATAAAACACATAGTCAGACAATATACTAAATGTCTGACTGCCATCTTTTTCTACGACTTACTATTACAAGTATAGATAAAAGGAGTCGATGTGGATAGTAATAGTATGTTGAGTAATGTTGAATTGACGTAGTCAATGTTAAATTCGATTGCTGCATTTAGAAATAATAATCACGCGCCCATAAAAAAACCGCCTATCTAATCAGATAGGCGGCATTATAACTCTGCTAAATAAGTAGCAAATTATAGTTGGGCTTGTACGTAATCGATTGCTTTTTGAACAGTAGTCAATTCTGCAGAATCTTCATCAGGAATAGTGATACCAAAATCACTTTCAAATGACATAACCAATTCAACTAGGTCTAAAGAATCTGCACCTAGGTCTTCCATGAATGAAGCATCGTTGTTGATGTCTTCAACATTCATACCTAGTTGCTCAGCTACTGCTGCTTTTACTCTTAGCTCGATATCATTACTCATGTAGATCACTCCGTTATCATCTATTATTTTTAATAAACTGCTATATCGCCTTATTTAACGCTATAGCATGATATATAAAATGCGTTTGCCAGACCAGCAATGCTGTCTGAGTACTCTATGACATGTTATACAGTTTGTCTGATGTCTAATAAAGCCCTGCTATCATACAAGGCTTTGACTCAAAAGTATCCGTCATTATAGCACCCTTTATTATAGTTTACACTCGTTCACACAGTTTTTTATTATAACTATGTAACGCTCGTATATTGACTACATATACATGCCGCCATTGACAGGAATAACAGCGCCTGTGATATAGCTGGCCTCGTCGCTAGCCAAGAAATGTACCGCTGCAGCGATGTCCTCTGGCTGACCAAGACGGCTGATAGGCACAGCATCTAACATAGAGTTCAATAGGCGCTCATCAAGCTCATCTGTCATATCCGTTTCGATCAAACCTGGTGCAACGCAATTGATGGTCACTTGGCGTGAACCAATCTCACGTGCAAGCGTACGACTAAACCCTTCTACGCCAGCTTTGGTCGCCGCATAGTTAGATTGGCCCGCATTGCCCATTTGAGCGACGACAGAGGTAATGTTGATAATACGACCACGGCGTGCTTTCATCATACCGCGTACGGCACGTTTACTCATGCGATATACCGATGTCAAATTGGTATCGATGACATTTTCCCAATCTTCGTCTTTCATGCGCATCAGTAGACCATCTTGGGTAATACCAGCATTGTTAACCAATACTTGTACCGCACCATAGACGCTTTCAATCTCTTCAAATAGTTTATCAATTTGAGCAGTATCACGTACGTCTAGAACACGACCAATACCACCAGTATCATGAAGGTAGTCATCGATAAGCTCAGCGCCTTTTTCAGTGGTCGCAGTTCCAATGACAAAATGTCCTTCTTTAGCAAAACGTTTGGCCACTGCCTTGCCGATACCTCGGCTAGCGCCAGTCACTAATGTAATCGTACGGCTCATGATAACACCTCCAATAATTTTTCTAGACGGGCAGGCTTGTCAGTAGGATAGCTTGCGATTGGCTGCGCCTGACGCTTCGCCAAATTGCTCAGTACATTACCACTGCCGCATTCAATTAAGATATTGATTTGCTTGTCAGCCAGCTCTTGCATGGTTTTTGACCACAGTACTGGCTCGCTCAGCTGTTCGGTCAATGCTTGCTTGATACCGACCGCACTGGTTTCGACGCGTGCATAGCGATTTTGTATAACAGGAATGGTTGCCTGATCAAACTTGATACCCGCTAGTATCTCAGCCAATGCATTGCTGGCAGGTTCCATAAGTGCGCAATGAGACGGCACACTCACTTTTAGAGGAACAGATTTTTTGCCCGTGTTTTTGACTTTATCAATAACAGCATTAACACCAGCAGCGTTACCCGAAATAACCACTTGTCCTGGACTATTGAAATTGGCTGCCCCAACAACGGCATCTTCGACGTGTTCGGTTGCTTGCTCACACAAGTTTTCAACTCGGTTGTCTTCTAGTCCTAATACTGCAGCCATAGCAGTATCAACCCCTACAACGGCCTCTTGCATCAACTGACCGCGCTTATGTACTAAAGTGACTGCATCACCCAGCGATATCACATTGGCAGCACACAGGGCACTGTACTCGCCTAGAGAGTGACCAGCTAAATAACAAGGCGTCTCTTCTATTTTTTGTTGTAGAACACGCCAAATAGCAATACTAGCGGTCAAAAGCGCAGGCTGAGTATATTGGGTCTGATTGAGTTTTTCTTCGTCCTGACAGATTGCCCACAAATCCTCACCAAGCGCATCACTCGCTTCGGTAAATGTATCGCGTATCTCTGGATAGATTTCGGCAAGCTCACTCGTCATCGCGACTGCTTGAGATCCTTGTCCAGGAAAAATGACCGCGATACGAGCGGGTTGCTTTTTTACCATATCGGGTACAGAAGCCATAACCAATATTCCTTATCTGATTAGAAATATCCCTAAAAACAATGGGGGGTATTATATTATGAGATGTTATACAAAGCCGCTACTTCAAGTATTTATGCAAGAAAACAGATTGTCAGTAAACTATACACTGACAGACACTATTATCATAGCGGATGCAAACTAAACAGCAAGAGTAACGCTGCCCAAATTAAAGGAGCAGATTATATCAGCACATTTTTAAATCTACTAAAAATAACAAGCGAATTAAGCAATAAGTCTAGTTATAAATAACAAAAAGCCAAGTTATCCAGCCACATAATATATGATAGCGAAATAACTTGGCTTTTTTTAGCTCAAAGCTTATTGACTAATAATAACTAGGCAAAAACAATAATAGTCACCAGTACTATTATCATCTTCGCCTAAGCTATCACAGAGCCAATGTCTTAGGCGTCTTGGCTGACTTTGAACAGTTGACGACCACGGTAGAAACCATCTTTAGTCATGTGATGACGACGATGTTTTTCACCAGTAGTAGCATCTACGCTTAGTTCAGCAATTTCCATACGGTGATGTGAACGGCGCATGTCACGACGAGAACGGCTTTTACGACTTTTTTGAACAGCCATGATATAGCTCCTATACTTAAAAGGGATAAGCTTGAAATTCAGCTTAAGTCGATACTGACAGAGGCTATATAATCACAACAACCTAAGTCTTAAGCATCATTAGTTAAATAGATTGCCACTCACATAAAGCACTGACCAAGGCTGAATTTTATAAAAAAATTACCCAGTCAGTTTCTATCAGCAAGCAACAGGTTGCTCGAATGCAATAAACCGGACATTATACGCATGTTTATTAAATTAATAAAGCCCTGCCTTGCACTCTTCTGTACAAAGCTGATAAAAGGTTTTTCAAATGCATCGAGTAGATAGTTTTGGTGCTTATAGTTTGCCTTTTAGCGAGGCTAAAGCAGCAAAAGGATTTTCACCTTCTTCTTCTTCTGGTATTTCACCAAACTGCTCAACAGACATTTCACAATCGTCATGCTTTGGTGCCATAGGCGTTTTGAGCAAGATTTCATCTTCTACCAATTTTTTAAATGGTAACAGACGCTCTGGAGATTGCTCGGTGACGATTTCATCCAGTAATAAATAATCTTGTTCATCTTTAACTAAACGAACCTGACTGTCGTTTTCTAGTAGCGCGATGTCATAATCATCAGACAAGTCTATCGCGATTGGTTGTAAACAGCGCTGACAAGTTAGCCAAACATCACCTGTTAAAGTAAATGCTAAATGCAAGACGTTGTTGCGACGATATAAGTTAGCGTTGAGCTGTATTTCTGACTGCTCATGTTCAGTGCTCAGAGTAGTAGCAAGACGATCAAACGAGCTTGGTTTGACCTCTCCTGACCATTCATATCCAGTGTCTGCCCACTTATCTAAGGAGATGTGCTCAGGCATGCCAGTAGATACAGGCGCTTTTTTATTGTCAGCGTGAGGTGCTGACGGTTTAGTTTCTGGAGTGCTTGACATGCGCGGCCTCATTCATAAAAACGGTGTATAATATTGCCTGCCATACTAACGGAAAGTGCCATATTCTGCTAGCGCTAGTATGTTAAGATTTTTTGATAGTAAATTTGTTTAAGCTCTTCTACTACTTACCTTTTACCTAAAGTTTTTTGTCTTTAGTATTTATTAAGTCAATGTCTTCTCTATGAATCTATCCGATAATAAAATGAATTTTTCTGACTTACTTCCTCCTGCTGAAGCAAGTTCGTTGCTACAACAGCTTATTCAATTAAGGGGTCATACTGAAAATGTTCCTAATAATAGACTGTGCTTCGATAAAGATGAGTATTTAAACGAATTAAGAAGTCAGTGGCAAGAGTTGTCTATTACTCAATTTGACAATACTCACACAGCAGAATTGATAATCGATAGCGAACGACTAGCTACCGACTGGCTCATACAGTTATTTAATACTTTATTCGCTGATCAGCAAGTTATATTGATTCGTAGTGATGGAGAACCCGAGTATTTTCCAGCTAAAAATGATAAACCTGCCAGAATTGAGTTCGCTCATGACTTTTTTGCCAGTGCTTTACATGAAATCCACACATCTCCTTATAGGTTGACATGCTAGAAACCTCTTATTCTAATAGTGTACATCGCTATATTATTTGTAGGCATCTAAATTAAAACTATCACTTCGGTGATTATTACAACCTATCAGAACAAATCACTTTTACCTATCCAAAAGATAATGGTCGTTCTATCAATTAGGTATCATAACAATTAAGTTTTTCAGGTATCTTTCACATCTTCAGAAGCATTCTTTCTAATATCATCCTATCTAAGCTATAAACGCGGACATGATGCGCTTCGCTACGTCTATCTATTAATGGTTACTTTTGATCAATCGTACCATCCTCTAATCCAGTAGATTTTATCTATGTCAGATAGGTAGAAGTAAAAGTAGTTTTCTGCTATTCATGTTTATCATTAACGTCTTTGCACATAGTATTGTCAGTTGCAAGATATCGAATCATATGAACACGGATATAATGATGGTAATATTAAAGCACGCGAGTGTAGATAGAAGCAGACCCAAGGATGTAATTCACCACGGTGATATTAGGTCTTAATGCTTATCTATTCACTAAGCGAATAAGCTGACTAGCTATAGCATTATTATGTTTGTGGGCAGAATAGTTATTCTTTATTTCGGAGATGGCTGGACGAGAGTTAGTGATACTGGACTAGTAATCTTACATAGGTGAAATGATTTGATAAATATGATTGAATAGCACAATTAATTATGTTTCATCTTTCGATACTGGCTGTGAAAAGCAATACTATAATAGCTTAGCAACGTCGGGCTCAAACTATAAGAGCTAATTATCTTCGAGCGCTATCTTAGTATAGTGAGCATGTAGCAAAGCTTTTACTTCCTTGCTAGTTGCAATTTTACCTTCCTCAAAGTCTTGAAAGATGTGCTGAGTATCTGGGTTAATAGGAATATTATCGACTGCGAAGCTGCCCAAAGTATCAAAGTTAATGCGGCGGCGCTTTTCTATTTCTTGTTTGCTAACGAGGATAGGACGATCATCGGTAATCGATGCTTCAAATTTAGAATCTTCCATACTAGCTCCTATCAGTAGTAATAAAATTGTTCAGCAAGTCAGATAGTCTTCTATCTAGACAATCTTTCTCTCATTGCTATGTCTTATTCGGCTGATTTAATTGTATTAGTGATTTAGACATCGGTAAATCATGATTGTTTAATATCAAGAGCTATTGTGACTGAATAATTCGTACTTCTAGCATCTCCTAGAGTTGCGTAACTTACTTGCTCTAAAGTTTTTTGGGACCTATATGGGCTGAATAGCTCATCAAGAGTATGGTGAAAACCACCATCATCTACTGCAAATACATAATCAAAAAATATTTTGGCCATTGCAGACTGAGGGTGGCTAGCATCGCGAAAAGATTTATTGTGACTCCAACTACCACTGTATATTTTATTGAATACTCTCTCTATATTACCAGAAACAGAATTTGAAGCATGTTTTCGAGTAATACCTGGTTTTTGCACGTATGCAGCAGCATTTTCCACAGACTTCCAAATGATATAATGCATGGTTGATACAGAGCATTCAGCTAAACATGATCTGAGAATACTAATTAGCTTTTCGCCAATAGGCGGTGCTAGATAGTTCAATCTTGACCTAGTAATCAGGTAGCTTAAACACTCTCCTAGCTGTAACTTTTCACACCAGTTCTTAAATTGATCATTCGCTACTAGAGCACTGTTATTTTTCTGAGATTTAGCGTTTATCAAGATTTTAGTAAGATTCTCAATACTATAAGCAAACTCAAAGATCGCTTGATAGAAATCTATCTCTAGCTCTTTTTCTTCGTTGATAGTTACGTATTCGTAGCTATTTTCAGAAGCGAGTATGAGCAGATTTCGGTTAAAAAGATGCTGTAGTATCTCTTCATCTAATTTAGAGAACGGTGATAAAGGTAATGATAAATTGTCACGTAGAGAGACTGTATTCCTTATATTATCTGCCCCTAGGCTCTCTACAGTCGC
The DNA here is from genome assembly GCF_904846645.1 of Psychrobacter sp. Pi2-1. Lineage (GTDB taxonomy): Bacteria > Pseudomonadota > Gammaproteobacteria > Pseudomonadales > Moraxellaceae > Psychrobacter. The sequence continues at coordinate 26,819 of NZ_CAJHBO010000024.1, read as the reverse complement.
TGCGAGTAGAAGTTTATCCACATCGTTAAGCTCAGTGACTGAAGGAATACTGCTTAATTGAATGCTTCGGCATTGATTGATGTACTCTAGAGCGGTCTGTCTCTTTTCTTCTGCTAAACGGTCTTGTTTAAGACGATACTCTAAGTACTCTTGATCCATTCTTTTTTCAAGCGCCGCCCTGCAATCATCACACCGCCATCTAATAAGATCCAATCGAGTTAGCTGTGAGCGAGTATAGCAAATCTTAGTTGTACCGCAGTCTATGCATTGGCAGTCTAGTACGACAAGATGAGCATTTATTTTAACGATACTAGGTATATCCTGATGCTTAACATCAAACTCTTGACCTATTTCTTTACAGGTATATATAAAACCACTTCGTTTATCGCCTTCTCTTAACCAGTACCTCTCACAGATCAGCTTATTAGTTTCTGTTATATCTGGCTGATACTCTAGTTTTGTTTTCATACTCACCTCATAATACCGACTATATCCCGTGGATATTATAGCCCACCACTGTGAGTATTGCTATTTTTAGCAGTGGTTGGTGAGATGAAGACAGATGAACGCATGATAGCCTTTGGAAAGCGTATCCGTGATGTGCGCAGAAGCAAAGGAATATCTCAAGAAGTGCTGGCAGAGATGGCAGATATTGATCGAAGTTATATGGGAAATATCGAGCGTGGAGAGAAGAATGTCACTCTCAAAAAGGCCTATGATATTTGCGATGCATTGGATATAGATATTAAGGATCTAGTCTAAATTGTTCGATTCATAATAATATGATAGTTAACTATAGTCAGTCTAGAATAAAAGAGATACAACCCATATCATGAAACAGCTTAGGTAGATTATTCTCCATCCAGCCTTGACGTAGAAATTTTGCCTGTGCCCACTTCTTTTCAATGGGATTTAGATCAGGGCTGTAGGGTGGCAACCAAAGAATACGAGAGACCATCCCAGATTCTGTGTAACTGACGTTTAGATTAAATACTTACACAAAATTTAGGAAGGTCTCTGAAAATTAACCACCTGACACAACTCGTCACCTACTAACAGATCTTGGCGGTCATAAAAGTTGCCCCAACGCTTATAATTATTATCCGTTCTCGACTCAGGGTTATAAGTAATGGCGATGTAGGTTTGAATTTTATTAGTGTCCTAAATTAGTTGACCACCACCAGATTCTTATCAAAGACTTCATCATCTATTATTCGCCAAACGGCAACTTGCTGATGGTCTTTGGTGGTGACTAGATTTAAAGTTTGTTCAATCATTGCTTGAGGTCTCATATCCTTATGATGTTTATTTGCTTCAAACCCAGTTACTTTACACTTAGCGGTTTAATTAAGCTACTTACTTGAGCTATTTGCTTCAGTTATTAGGCTTGGCTACTTACTCAACTTCAATATTCTAAAGGCGCCCTGAATAACTAAAGCAAATACGATGCTACCAATAATCAAATCAGGCGTACTAGAGTGTAACCAATTAACCAAAATCCCTGCAACAATTACCCCTAAATTGATAATCACATCGTTTGAAGTGAAAATCATACTGGCTTGCATATGGGCTTCTTCTTTGCTTTTCGATTTTTGTAGTAAATAGAGGCAAATCGAGTTTGCAATTAGCGCAAGAATCGATATGACTATCATGGTAGAAAAGTCAGGTAACTGCTCATTGCCAAAGAAACGTCTTAGTACTTCTAAAAAACCAAGAATCGCTAGCGTAATTTGAAAATATCCGGCAATTCTAGCAATCCGTTTTTTCTTAATGACCGTTCCACCGACCGCAAATAAGCTAATTCCGTACACGAAGCTATCTGCTAACATATCTAAGCTGTCGGCGACCAACCCCATCGAACGAGAAATCAGTCCCGTGCTCATTTCAATAATAAAGAAAGCAAAGTTAATGACCAGCACTATCCATAGTAGCTTTCTTTGCTCAGCATCTTTTTTGTGACTAGAATCAGCATCAATTTTAAAATTATTGTTGGGATCAGAGGGGTCAATGGTTTCGGTCGAGAGTAGGGTGTCTCCTAATTTTAGGTCATGAATAGCAGTCTCTATCCCTTCTATATTGTCATGATGAAACACAGTTAATTGACGGTTAGGAATGTCGAACTCAAGATGTTCAATATTCGAGTGGCCCTCTAATTTCATTCGGATTAGGTTTTCCTCCGAAGGGCAGTCCATCTTCGATATTTTAAAAGTTGTTTTATTCATAGCTACATTTATATCCGGGTGGTGGTTCAAAAAGTAGAAAAAAAACAGGCTGAGAAATTGATAAATAGTGAAATGCAAATGACACTATACATCAAATGCCCAGCCTGTCTAAGTGACATTACCTTCCAGTTCACATTTTATAAACATACTCAAGTATAAAAAGTATTTTTCCGTATAGAGTGAATACGACGCTAGTTCATTTTGTTTGTGATAATCGGCATCAATGTGCTTATTTATTACGCTTACTTTCTAAAAATATCATGTCAATTATAATCAATGCGACACCGACACAGACACCTATATCTGCAACATTGAAAATAGGATAATTCCAGACATCAGCATAATGCACATGGATAAAGTCAACCACTTTACCAATTCTTAAACGATCGATTAAGTTGCCAATCGCACCACCAAGCATTAAGGCCAACCCCATAGATAATAGCTTGGCTGCACGTGGCGCTTTGATTAAATAAATCGTTAAAAAGATAGCCATTACAAAAGCTAAGCCTGAGAAAAACCATTTCTGCCAACCGCCAGCGTCGGCTAAAAAGCTAAATGCTGCCCCATAGTTATAAGCGAGTGTCCAGTTGAGAAATGGTTCAATGACCGGTACGGGGTCATTGAACGCTAATTTGGTTTGGGCCAACCACTTAGTCCATTGATCAAGTATTAACACCATTATCGCCAACAAATACCAGATAAAAGCGCGACTGCCATTGGCAACCATTTTTGGCATTTTATCCAACTTACCTTTAGGTGTTATCGAGTTGCCTGAAGTCACGTACATAGCTTTAGGCGTATGATTCATGGTTTTAGAGTCAATCGATTGATGAGTACTACTCACAGCTATAGGTACTTTATTGTCAGCAATATTAGTACTAGCCGATTCAACGCTATTCAATTTAGTACTATCTAATCTGTCGGTAGATTCAGTCATAGTTGTTTTCTTTATCTGTGTTTATACAATGAACAATGTTAAACGTATATGTTTTTGGTATACGACTATTAATCGCGCCACTTTTATAAACGGCTCCACTTACCGCTCTGGTGTTATGAAACTTACGGTAATAATTTTTTATTAGGGAATCTGTTGATTGATTTCAACATTAACCTGAGTCTGTTCAGCGCTAATCACTATAGGATTACCCGATAAGTCGCCTGACTCTGCTATGGCATTACCGCTATGACTAATACGAGCAACGACTGCTAACTGAGTTTTGTCACTACGAGCTGAATTTAACGTGCGATCTGGCATCATCGCATCAAGATTGCTTAAGCGGATACTAGCCTCACCTTGCTTGATAATACTAATGGGTAAACGTTTGGCGGCAAACGGTGGACCTCCTTTAACGTCACGTATCGCAACAAACAACACATCATCAGCTTTCACTAACGGTAATAAATTAGCGTTAATTTTCACTGTCACGTCAATACCTTCTAGCGCTTGCTTTTCTTGCGTGCTAACGTAGTTGCTTAACTCATCTAAGCTTGCTAAAGCTTTAGTATGATCACCTGGTTTGGCCACAATGCTGCCTTGTAAGCGTTTAATCCAACCTTGCGCTTGGGCAAAGTTACTACTACGAGTCTCACCCATTGCCATGAGCATTTGAGCCCGTTCATGCTGCGGATTCTTAGCTAATATAGCTTGTAATACACGGCGAATATTGGCGTCTAACTGACCTTCATTAACGAAAAAGCTAGTCTGAGCATAAGTGGTGGCGATTTCTTCATTTTCAGGAGCTAAACGATAGGCACGAGATAAGGCTTCCAGCGCAGAATCAGTTGCCTCCATAGATAAGAAAAGCTCGGATAGGCGCATCCAGCGATTAGGATCATCAGCATTACGATGAACATTGGTTTGCATGGCGCTAATCAGTTGACGACCATCTTCAAACGCCCATGATGGCGGCTTGTCAATTTTAGCTGTCAATAGGTCGTCAGCCACTTGTCCTACTTTGTCCTCAGCTGTCCACAAATCAAACACGGGCGTACGATTGCCTATTAGTAAATACGCCATTGCAGCCAATATTGGGATCCAAGCTGCGACAATTAAACGGCTTTTGACATCAGGGGTGACCATCGGCGTGACTTCACGCTGGGCATCCAATAGCTGACGCTCCAGTTCCAGCTTTTGATTTTGATAATGGCTATTATTAATAGTACCGCTGTCTTTATCTGTTTGTAGCTCAGCTAAACGTTCGCGAAATACTGCAACATTAATATCTAGCAGTTGATTGTCTATTGGTTTGGACTGCAAACGCGGTGCTCGTAGCCATGGCATAATAGCAATTAGCGCAAATATAAGAGCAATCAGCAAGCTTAGAGCTACAAATAAGCCAAAAGTAGAAAATAGAGTCATTTTTTGTCCTCTATGCTAGTAATATCGTGGTCGACATTCTCAGCTTGCGATAATAGACGATCAAGCTCAGCCTTTTCCGCAGAGGTCAAGGCAGCAGTACTGTTCACTGTAACGCCGTTTTGGCCACGGGCGACAACTTGGCGGCGTTTACTTTGCCAAAACCACCCTATCAATAATACGATCAGTAGCAATGGCGGAAAAAACCATAAAATCCATGTCGATGGACGTACAGGCGGCTTGTAGCTGATAAAATCGCCGTAGCGCTCTTGCATATAATCCCGGATTTCCGCATCACTACGTCTGTCTTTAATCAAATCATAGACTTTTTGCTTTAAGTCTTGGGCAATCGGCGCATCAGAACCTGCCAAGTTTTGGTTTTGGCATTTCGGGCAACGTAGCTCTTCGATTAGCCCTCGATATTGGGCTTCTTGTTGTGCAGAGTCAAAATCATATACCTCTATCGCCGCATAGCTGGTCACACTTAGGAGACAGGCAAGTATTAAGCTCGCTACTTTTATCGTAACGGCCTTTATTGAACGGGCTATCATTTGCACACCTCTTCAACCTGAATCGCATCTGGACTGACGTTATTATCATTGGCATCATTGAGTACCGTTAAGCAAGGCTCAATACGATCTTGCCAGTTACTCTCGTTAATCTCACCAACAATGTGCTGGCGAATAACGCCTTCACCATCGACAGTGAAAGTCTCAGGCGCACCCGTCAACCCTAAGTCCAAGGCAAACTGGCCGGACAAATCCTGAATAGACATCGAAAAGGGATCACCGCCTCGGTTGAGATAGCTGAGCGCATCACCGATATCGTCTTTATAATTCACGCCAACCAGATTGACACCACGCTCCTCTAGCTGCATCAAAAAAGGATGCTCAATAACGCAAGTTGGGCACCAAGAGCCCCAAATATTCATCAAAAAGGGCTCATCAGGTAAGTTGTCATTGGTCATGATCCGACTGGTATCGGACAACAATGGCAGCTCAAACGCTGGTACTGGGCGTTCAAGCGCGGTATTGGTTACGATTTCAGTCGGCTGCCCCAAACGAAAATAAAGCATAACCATAACAGCAGCAAAGATGATCAGCGGGATCAAAAACCATATTCTAATTTGGCTTTTTTTCATTGTTCGATTACCTTTTGTTTCAGGGGGTTGCTCGGAAAAATGATTAGACTTAGTCATTTTGCTTCTCCCCTATTAGTGTCGTGTTATTAGTAGTGCTTTTAACATCTAAATCAGTAACCGTCGTAAAGCCTGACTTACTCGCTGCAATTTGTGCAGGGGTCTTGGATGTTTTGAGACGATAGCGCCTATCAAGCATACTCAGCAGACCACCCAATGCCATAATAATAGCGCCGAGCCATATCCAACGAATTAATGGTTTTACATAAATCCTTAATGCCCATTGGTTACTACCATCGGCAATAGGTTCGCCCAGTGCGACATAAACATCGCGCATAAGACTGGGGTCAATAGCAGCTTCAGTTGTTGGCATCGTGCTGATAATATAAGTACGCTTTTCTGGAGTCAGTTTCGCCACTTCACGACCGTCTTTGGATACCACCACTTGCGCTTGCGTTGCATCAAAGTTACTACCCTTTATTTCAAAAAATTCAGTTACTTCAAAATCGTAACCTTGAACATTGACTGTATCGCCAATACCCATTGCTACGTCACGCTCAATACTCAGGCTACTAGTAAAGGCTATGCCAATGACAGCAACCAATACGCCAATATGAGCAGTCTGTTGACCCCAATAGCTCAGACGCAACTGCCGCAAACCGTTAAAAAGATTAGGCGCATTCTTAGTTTTATCTTTAAAATCAACTGCCATCCATAGCAGTGCCCAAAAGCTAACGGCTAAAGTCACACCAATATTAAGCATAGACGATGGATTAACAAAGTAAGTAATAATGGCGGCTAATACTAAGCTACTAACGGCGATGACCATGCCTATACCCAGTAGTGGACGGGTGTCTTTTTTCCAGCGAATATTTGAGCCCATACCCATAGCTATTAATAACAGCCACGTTAAAGGTACAAATAATGCATTAAAATAAGGAGGGCCAACGGACACTTGTCCTAAACCAAAAGCATCAGCGATAATAGGGTAAAGGGTGCCGAGCAGCACCACTAAGGTTGCAATCAAAATGATGGCGTTGTTGATCACTAAAAAGGACTCACGTGAAATCAGCTGATATTGACTTTCAACGGTTAAACGCCAACCTCGAACGGCAAACATTAATAGACCACTACCGATGATAATGCCAAGAATAGCTAAGATAACCAAACCACGCGTCGGATCAGCGGCAAACGAATGCACTGAGGTAAGGACTCCAGAGCGTACCAGGAACGTGCCAAGCAAGCTTAAGGCAAAGGCGAAAATAGCCAGCATGATGGTCCATGCTTTAAACACCCCGCGCTTTTCAGTGACTGCTAATGAATGCAGCAATGCTAAGCCGACAAGCCAAGGCATAAACGAGGCATTCTCTACCGGATCCCAAAACCACCAACCGCCCCAGCCAAGCTCGTAGTAGGCCCACCACGAGCCCAGTGCAATACCAATGGTCAAAAATCCCCAAGCCGCGAGCGCCCATGGACGTGACCAGCGTGTCCAAGCAGCATCTAAACGCCCTTCCCACAATGCCGCCATACAAAATGCAAAAGGTACTACCATACCCACATAGCCCATATATAACATGGGCGGATGAATAATCAGACCGAAATCTTGTAGGACAGGATTTAAATCAGCGCCATCGACCGCTAGATTGGGTAAGGTACGCTCAAACGGTGACGAGGTAAATATCAGCATCGTTAGCATCATTAACTGTACACCGGCCAAAATAACTAATACCCGCGCACGCATTGATAACGGCAAGCCGCGACTAAAGTATGATACCAGTGCACACCATGTGGCCATGATGGTCATCCATAGCAGCAAAGAGCCCTCGTGTCCGCCCCATGTCGCCGATAACTTATAGTACCAAGGCAACAGCGTATTAGAATGCTGCGCGACGTAACTGAGGCTAAAATCATTATAATAAAAACCTGCTATCAAAGCGCCAAATGACGTTATCATGGCGGCAAACTGTGCCCAAGCTAGGCTAGGGGCTAGTCGTTGCCAAGCAACTTGGTTACGAATAACACCAATAGTTGGCAGAATTACCTGCAATAACGCCAGTACAAAAGCGGTAAGCAAGGCAAAATAGCCCAATTCTGTAATCAACATACGGTCTAACCTTATTTACTCTAATGCGGTTGCAGTTTACTGTGGCGGTGGAATTTTTATTATTAGAACCCACCCCGAAATCTGCTGCTATCTCTAGTTTTTAATTGATTTCGAAGGGTTTTATTTAACTACTTTAGGCGGATTTACCAGTGGAGGCGCGCCTTTAAAGCGCAGTAAACGTAACGCATTAAGAGTAACGATCACTGTTGCTCCAGCATCAGCTAGAACCGCAATCCATAGTCCAGTAATGCCGAATATGGTCGTGATCAGAAAGACGCCTTTGAGACCTAAAGCGAAAATGACGTTCTGATGAATGTTGCGCATGGTGGCACGTGAAAGTGCGATGAGATGAGCCATGTCCGTAACACGACTTTTTAATAATGCGATATCGGCCGTCTCAATGGCCACATCGGTACCACCACCCATCGCGATGCCAACATCGGCAGTTGCTAGCGCTGGCGCATCGTTAATACCATCACCAACCATCGCTATTTTGCGGTTGTTCTTCATCTCGTTAAGCAGGCGCAGTTTGTCCTCAGGCAACAGCTCAGCTTCCCATTCCACGTCTAAATTACTGGCAAGTGCTTGAGCGGTTAAGCGGTTGTCGCCTGTTAGCATGACGGAGCGCACACCCATCGCTTTGAGCTGAGCCACACCTTCATGAGCGTCGTCTCGTAATTCGTCTCTTAGCGCGATTAATCCAAGCACTTCACGGTTTTGCTCATCGAAAAGAACAGAGACGGTCTTACCCTCATTTTGCAGCGCCTCAATTTGCGCCTGTTGTGTGGATGAAATCAATGCCTCATCGGCTGCGTAAACAGGCGAACCGATAGCTAGCGCGCGCTCCGCGACAGTTGCGTGTACCGCTTTACCGGCAGTTGCAGAAGTATTGAAGGCCACAGGTATGAACACTTTAGCAGCTTCAGCATGACTAACAATGGCTTCAGCAAGCGGGTGACTAGAACCAGTCTCCACACTGGCAAAAAGTGCCAATATCTCATCTTGACCTTGAGAATTCTGACCTTGAATACTTGAGTCCTCTTGTGTAAAGGCAACAACATCGGTCACGCGTGGTTTGCCTTCAGTTAAAGTGCCTGTCTTGTCAAAAGCGACCGTCTTCACTTGGCCGATAGTTTCTAAAGCACTACCGCCTTTGATCAGCAAGCCACGGCGCGCACCAACAGCAAGACCAGAGGCGATGGCAGCGGGTGTTGATAGTACAAGAGCACAGGGACAGGCAATCAGCAACAGTGCTAGACCGCGATACAACCAAGTCGACCAATCTCCACCCATGGCTAACGGTGGAATGATAATAATTAGTGCGGCAATAGCCATCACTGCGGGTGTGTAATAGCGACTGAATTTCTCAATAAAACGGGCAGTGGGTGCTTTGGAGGCTTGGGCTTGCTCTACCAGCTCAATAATGCGCGAAATGGTGTTATCGGCGGCTGTCTTTTCTACGCGCACTTGGAGCACACCATCGATGTTAATTGACCCTGCAAATACATTGTCACCCATCGTCTTGGCAACAGGAACAGACTCTCCCGTCACGGGCGAATCATCAAGGCTGGACGCACCTTGAACAATGGAACCATCAGCAGATACCCTATCTCCAGGACGCACCAGCACAAGGTCATTCACTTGTAATGAAGTCGCTGGAACGTTACGCTGCCCACCTTGAGCATCAAGTAAAATTGCACTTTTCGGAACCAGCGATGATAAGGCTCTGATGCCAGCGCGAGCGCGATCAGCAGCGATACTCTCAAACAGTTCACCGATTGAGAACAAAAAGACAACCGCTGCGGCCTCTTCAGCTTCACCAATGATAAGTGCGCCAAGCACGGCGACGGACATCAGCGTTTCAATTGAAAAGAATGAACCTGTTTTAGCCAGTGCTAAGGCTTTGCGCGCAAATGGAAAAACGCCTACAATCACAGCGATGGCAAACACCCATATCCCATAAGCGGGCAACAGTAGTGACAGTGCATAACCGCTGCCCATCAAAATACCGAGGCCAACAACCTGTTTGCCTTTTTGAGTTTGCCACCATTGCTTATCCTGCGGAGCCATCTGATTGTCGCTGTCAATATCAATAGCCGATACAGTTTGTTGACCAGTATTGGCAGAGATGCCGAACCCTAGGCTTTTGATTGTTTTTTCGATATCACTAGCCTGAGTCGGCGCACCAGGGGCTAAATTTAGCTCTAGCGTTTCTGTAGCGAAATTCAGCTGAACATCAGAAACCCCAGGCATACGTTTCAAAGCTGTTTCAATCTTGCCGATGCAACTGGCACAGTCCATACCTTCAATATGATATTTCATAATAATTTACCCTTTGAATAATGATATTATGAACCCTATAGTGGCTTTAGAGTCAAGGTTATTTATCTACAGTTTCGTAATTTTAATTTCTCTAGCGCTAGTCTTTACAGCCACTTTAATTATTTAAATCATAGAGGTTGTTATGACAATCAAAATTGGTGAGCTCGCTAAACGCACAGGTGCCACAGTAGAAACCATTCGCTATTATGAAAAAGAGCGTTTATTACCCGAGCCTTTTCGTAGCGAAGGGAATTATCGTTTATATAATGAAGAGCACATTGAGCGTCTACAATTTATCCTACATTGCCGTACGCTCGATATGGCTTTAGATGATGTGCGAATCTTACTTGAATACTGGGAGTCGCCTGACAAGGACTGCGGCGATGTGAATAACTTGCTAGATGAGCACATTCATGCTGTGGAAATACGAATGGAAGAACTGATGCACTTAAAGCATCACTTGACCGTTTTGCGCCAGAAATGTGCAAGTAGTGCACCAGCGTCATCATGTGGCATTTTAAACGCGCTTGTCGATAACTCCTGTCATGAGTAATGATATCAGTAGTGTTCATTTCTGACGGATCAAATCATGAAAGGTTAAATACGCCCTGATGTTAAGCACAAAAAAACCCAGCAATGATATTAAGATCACTAGGGCGTGTTGAACATTGGGTATAAATTAATGGCAAAAAAAATAGCGAACGGTTAATCTTTAAGTTCTCACACAAAAAAGATATCGTTCGCTATGCCTCGCACTATGCTCAAAGATGAACACTGGACAAGACTGAAACCTATATTACTAGAACTTAATATCTATGACAAAGGAAATCTTAGACAAACGGTTGAAGGCGTGCTTTATCGCATGCGTGTTGGCTGTCCTTGGTGCGACTTACCCGAGTGTTTTGGCAAGCCCAATACCATCTATAAAGCTTACCAGCGCTGGTTTCGTAGTAATAAGCTGATTACGCTGTTTGCTTTATTAATCAAAGACGCAGACCTTGAGTGGGTCTTCATTGATGGTACTCATATTAAAGCGCATCAGCACAGCAGTGGTGGCAATGAGAACCTACAATCCATTAGTAAAAGTGTGGCAGGACGCGCGACCAAGATTCACTTGGCAGTAGATGCGCATGGCAATCCGATTACCTTTATCTTGTCAGATGGCACGACCCACGATGTTAAAGTCGCACCTGACTTAGTAGACAAAGTTAATTTGAGCAACACAGAGGTTTTATGTGCCGATAAAGGCTATGATTCTGATGCACTACGAGCGCATATTGAACAAGCAGGGACACGGGATAACATCCCTCGAAAACGAAATACTCAGTCTTCTAACGACCATATGGACTGGGACTTATATAAAGCGAGGCATCTAGTAGAAAATGCTTTCGCCAAACTAAAACAGTATAGGGCGGTTGCCACCAGGTTTGATAAGCTCAAGCAAAGTTATGAAAATACGGTCGCTCTTGCTTGTGCTTATATCTGGCTCAAATTATGAATGTTCAACACGCCCTAGTCAGTTCAAAATAACATGGTGATAAATTGAAGAGTGCTACTGGAATGAATGTTGCGCAGCCTCTGTAATAACAGCATGCAAGGAAAATTTATACCAGTAGCACGATGTCATTTTTGCAGTGAATCGACTATAGCTTACTGGCTGCATTTTTACCTCGTCGTTACAGCTTCTAATACTCGACTATGTTAGATTTATCATTAATCCTTGAAGTTATTTACCATAAGTCTTAATAAATTTGAGTAACGTTATGAGTCAAGAAGATGCCAGTCATAAGCAAAATAAGCATTTGCCTCCAAGTGAGCCTATTGATGTCTATAAAAACAACGATAGTAACTATACTGCTGGCAATCAAGACGCTCATGATCATGACACTCACCTAGAGCAAAACACCGCACCAAGAGATACCAAAGGCTATCAGCGTACGTTACTGATTAGCTTTGTGATCATCACAGGCTATATGTTTATCGAGGCGATTGGTGGCTTACTGACAGGCAGCTTGGCGTTACTCTCTGATGCAGGACACATGCTCAGCGACGCCATCGCCCTTGGTGCGACGTTGATGGCATTTAAAATCGGCGAAAAAGCCGCCACCCATCAAAAGACCTTTGGCTATAAACGCTTTGAGATTATCGTGGCCACCGTCAATGGTGCGACGCTAGTAATTATCGCCTTGATGATTTTTTATGAAGCGATCAAACGCCTTAACTCACCGCCTGAGATTGCTACCCAAGGTATGCTAATCGTCGCCACCATCGGTATGCTGGTTAATATCTTGGTCGCTTGGCTGATGCATCGTGGTAGTAGCGGCAGCGATGGACACACCCACAGCCATGGAGCAAATGCAGACAAAGTAAATAAAGAAAAAGCAAATAAAAGCAATGATTCCAAAGAGCCTGTCAACCTCAATATGCAAAGCGCTTACTTGCATGTATTAAGTGATTTGATGGGCTCTGTCGCCGCGATCATCGCCGCTTTACTGATGATGGGGTTTGGCTGGGTTTGGGCCGATGCCGCAGCGTCGGTGATCGTCGCGGTACTTATCTTAGTAAGTGGTTACCGCGTTGTACGTGATTCGGTACATGTCTTGATGGAGGGCACGCCAGAAGGCATATCGCTGGTAGATGTGGAAGACAAGCTGCTTGCCCATCCACAAGTAAAACAAGTCCACGACCTGCATATTTGGAGCATCACCAGCGGGCTAAATGCGCTATCTTGCCATGTGATGGTCGATGGGGATATGAGAATCTCGGATGCCAGCGTATTGATTGCCAATCTTGAGCAAGGGTTGCTTGCGCTTGGTATTCATCACGCCACCATTCAGGTTGAAAGCTTGTCACACCCGCAGACCAGCGCCCATAGCGATGCATTGGTCTGCGACATATCAGAGCAGCAAAGCTCTGCGAATAACCATATCGGGCACAGTCACTAGTCACTAGGGCGTGTTGAACCTTCAACCATGGCACTGACAGAGACTATTTGTGAATGTTCAACACGCCCTACTGGGTTGGAGGAAATAACAACTATGTTGTGCTGACTTAGAAAGTCTTATTTATCATTCATAGCAAGGTAGATATTACGATCTGATGCGGATGCGTCATCCACGTATTTTGAATCGCGCCATGTCGTATAAGCATAGACACCACTGTATGGGCTGATGCTGTTCTGACGGAAGTCAGAAATCCAATTTGTACCATCGAAAATTTGAATATGGCCATGTGGACGCTTTGATGAGCGATCATAGACAATAACATCACCTACTTGGGTTGGCATATCATTGCTGATTTTGCTGAAACCTGCTTTCTCAAGTGTGCCACGAGTAGCGTACTGATAGGCTGAAGGATTTGGAGTGAACTCATAACCAGCTGATTGTAGTGCTTTACGTACGTAACGGGCACAATATCCAGAGCTGCCAGATAAAGCCACTTTTGAGGCGCGAGCAGCAGCGATAGCGGGGGCTGAATTGCTGTCAGGAACCTTATTGACTTGCTGCTGTTGTTTTTCAGCGTATAAGCGGCTGTTTAATGATGAAAGCTGATTCTCTTTTTGCTTGGCCTGCGCACTTAGGTTGCTAATTGCTTGACTAATTTCATCATTATTAGAAACATAAGCACCACTTTTGGTGCTATAGATGTTTTTTGATGAACCGTAGTTTGATGCCACAGAAGTATTGGTGATGGTATTATTTGTTTGAGAGATTGTGATAGCAGCACCACTCGTTTGTGCTATGCCCATACCCAGTACTGACAAAATCAATAAAGCCTGTTTCATAAATCTAATACCTACGGTTAATTCAAAATCGTCTGTTATCAACAACAGCGCAGTCAATTAAATCTCAATAACTCAAGTATATATATGTCATAGTGACTGATACTTCTGCTGCATATTATTCATATAAAAAATGATTATTGGCGATCACAGCTCATTGAAGTCTTACGAAGCTGTTACAAATCAAGCTGCTGACCAAAACACAAAGCCGACTTTAGCATAGGTTGTTTAGCCTGTCATTCCCCTTAAAAACCCCAAAAATACTTTTTTGATGTCGAAAAAATTGCTAATATCCCACATTTTACAATGTAAGTTTGTGTAACATGTACAGAATATAGCTGACTAGATTGACCACAATTTCTACTGTTTTATAAGCAAAAAAACGTCTGAGGGTTAAATCTATAATTTAGATTTAACCCTCAGACGTTTTTCTATTGGATGAAGTAATTACCCTATATAGGGTCTAACTAATTATTAAGATAATATAATAATTTATAATATTAATATAGATGCTAATTCCCTACTAGCTTATGTAATATTACGTAATTGTTTCGATACATCCTGTATATTCTTGTATTAACCCTTAGTCATTTATCTATTTTAAGGGTTAATAACCGATAAATTCGCTTACATTGTCATCAAAAGTTACAAATTCAAAGTTATTTTTAATTTTAAAGTCGCAATAGCTAATGAATTTTTTGATGAAGAATCATTTTATAAGCAATAGAACAGTCTTATACCTACCTCATTTACTTTTAACGCTAACACTATAATCAAAGTATTCTTAACTGCTAACACACTATAATTGCTGCTCTACCGATTCAATATCAGCATAAACTTGGGTTGTCCCGTCTTTATTGAGCTGCATAACCTGATAGGGCATGAATTTATTTTGATACTCCATACCTGGGCTACCAATAGGCATGCCAGGTACGGCAAGACCCATAGCTTGTACTGGCGGATTTTCTAAAAACTGCGCCATATATTTAGCGGGTACATGACCTTCAAAGACGTAACCATCCGTAGTGACTACAGTATGGCAAGAACGCATTTCATTTGGAACGCTGTAGCGCTCTTTAAATACGGCTAAGTCCGCAACATCTTGCGCGGTTGCACTTAGACCATTATCTTCTGCATGACTTATCCATTCTTTACAGCAGCCGCAATTGGCATCTTTATAGACAGTGGCTGATACGTTTTTTAGTAAGTCTGGTTTACTTACTGATGTCATCATAGAATTATTTATAACGTTTGGTTCAGCTGTCTTTGGAACAGCCAAAACATCTTCAGTTGATGCCGATGTTGTGCTTGCATCAGATACGCCACTACTCGGTTGGCTACAAGCAAATAGTGATGAGGCAGCCAGTAATAATAACGTACTACGCAACCCCTTAGACAGATAACGATTGCATATAAGACTGGATTTTATTTTTAAGGGGGGCATAGTGCTTTCTCATGTACTGTAGGTATTGTGAGCTATAGAAGATCAAGTAACACTTCATATCGTTTGGTAATGTAGCATAATAACCCATTAAACGGAGTACATAAATTCATCCATTGAGCAGTGCAGGCTGGTATCATAAGCAGTTTTTATTTTAAAATACTGCCTGTAGTATTAACGGCTCTATCTAAGTTTTGGATTTTGATTAAAAATTCAAGGCTCATAATTTTGGATAATTTGCGATGCGCCTGTCTACTATTAATCTACAAAAGCGTTTGAGTACTCACTTAAATCAATTACCGCTATCGCTTACGCTAGTAGCAGCATGGCTTGCAGGAGCTATTTTTTTATTTTCGCTAGCGCCTTATGGGTTTTGGCCGCTAGCAATAGTATCACCAGCGATTTTATATGCGCTGTTGGTGACAAGTATGAGTGGTCGTCGCGCTTTTATTATCGGTGAAGCTTACGGTATGGGGCTATGGTGCGTCGGCGGCTTTTGGCTCTATACTGCTATCCATGATTATAGCGATACACCAACGTGGCTCGCATTGATTATGATTGCATTGATGGGTCTCGGTATGGGACTATTTCATGGATTGTTAGCACTAGTCTTTAACCGTATGGTAGGCAAACAACCCTTTTCATTTGCTGCTCTTTGGGTGCTACAAGAATGGTTAAAAACTTGGTTATTCACAGGCTTTCCGTGGCTGTTTGTTGGTTATGCATTTACTGAAGAGTATTGGTTATCGTCCTTAGCACCCGTTGCTGGTGTTTTTTCCGTCTCTTTT
Organism: Psychrobacter sp. Pi2-1; assembly: GCF_904846645.1. Classification (GTDB taxonomy): domain Bacteria; phylum Pseudomonadota; class Gammaproteobacteria; order Pseudomonadales; family Moraxellaceae; genus Psychrobacter. The sequence goes on along the minus strand of NZ_CAJHBO010000024.1, from coordinate 10,664 downwards.
GTTGCCATACTATTGGCTGCAAGTTTAGTAGAGCTACTGCTTCGGCGCAGTAGTTATGCCATCGTTTCTGTACTGTTATTAGCCATTAGCACATCATTATGGCTGGTCAATCCGCAATGGACAAAACCTAAGGGCACACCTGATCTGTCAGTGTCATTGATTCAAGGTAATATTTCACAAGATATAAAGTGGCTGACTAAGTATCAAGTAGAAACGCTAAAGATTTATGCGAAGTTAACACGCACTGAGTGGGGACGTGATGTTGTGGTGTGGCCTGAATCATCTATTCCTATGTTTCAGGATGAGGCTGCGGGCTTTATTAGTGAAATGATAGAAATGGCTAATGCGACCAATACGACATGGATAACTGGTATCCCTTATAAGGATAAAGCGGCATTCAATGCCAGTACGGATAAGTATCCCCCATTTTACAATAGCGTGATTGCTCGAGGTGTAGAAGCGGAAGGCCTATACAAGAAGCAGCGTCTAGTGCCTTTTGGAGAGTATATTCCATTTGAAGGCGTGCTCGATATTTTCCCAAGTTTGGCCGGTAGTCAGGATATTAAGAACTATAGTCGTGGTAGTGATCAGCAGTCACCTCTAAAGGTGCGTGGACACAATATAGGGACGGCTATCTGTTATGAGGTAGCTTATCCAGATACCACGCGTAAAAATGCCATCGATACTGAATTTTTGTTGACCGTCTCTAACGATGCCTGGTTTGGCACTTCAGCAGGACCATTGCAACATTTGCAAATGGTACAAATGCGCGCGCTTGAGAACGGGCGCTGGTTTATTCGAGCGACCAATACTGGTGTTACCGCTATCATTAACCATAAAGGTCGTATTGTAAAACGCGCACCGCAGTTTGAGCGTACTGTACTACGTGGTGAGATACAGGCACGGGTTGGTAACACGCCCTTTATGCTTATGGGAAATTATCCTATCTTGATAATAATAACCTTGTTATTACTACTAAGCTATTTTGGCAAAGGTCTAACCACACTTAGAAGACGAGGGTAATAGTAAACTTAATCATAATAATTTAATCAGTGTAAGTTTTTTATTTTTTCTAGGTAACGTCCTAACGCACGTAAATATAAAAGTTTTAAACTATTGACCCCTGCCGTCAAATCCGTATACATAAACTTGGGAGATTTTAATTACGCAGCCTGACGATAATAATCAAACCACACCTGTCTTGGCGATTGATAGCCCAAACCCTTTTGAATCCTCGTCTGATTGTAGTACAGCTCGATATAACTGATAATATCATTGATGGCTGTGAACCTTGTTTTATAGTCTTGATGATATACCAGCTCATTCTTTAATGTGCCCCAGAAGCTTTCTATCGGAGCGTTATCGAAACAGTTGCCTTTGCCGCTCATTGAGCCTATAAATTGATGCTGCTTAATGGTCTTGTGGTAGGCGTGACTGCAATACTGACTGCCTCTGTCTGAATGAACGATTAGCCCTTTGCTTGGACGTTTATTCTTGATGGCCATATTTAGTGCTTTGCAAACTAAATCTGCGGTCATACGCTTGTTAATAGCGTAACCGACAAGCTCTTTGGTGTATAAGTCTTTGACCCCTGCTAAGTACAGCCAACCCTCATTCGTCCAGATATAGGTGATGTCGCTGACCCACGACTCGTTAGGGCGCTTAGCATCAAACTTCTGATCCAGTACGTTTGGATAGACCAGCTTGTTGTGATTGGAGTCGGTGGTGACTTTAAAGCGCTTATGACGACGACATTTAATGCCGTGTTGCTCTTTGATGCTTCTTACCATATACAGGCTAATGTTATGGCCTTGCTCGCTTAGATGAGCATGCAGTCGATCTGCGCCATAACGTTCTTTCGTTTCATTGTGAGCCGCTTTAACCAGTAATTCAGACTGGTTGCGATGTATCTGTTGGTCGCTGAGATCACGACTTAGCCAGTCGTAATAGCTTGATGGCTTAACCCTTAACACACGGCACATAGTGGTGATGCGAAAGAGGAACTGGTTGTCTTTGATAAAGGCGTACCTGACTAGCTGTTTCTCGCGAAGTACGCCGTCGCCAACTCGAGCATAGCTCTCCCCTTGCGTCGGGGCGAAGCAGTGCTTCGCTTTATCCCTCCTCATTTAGTATTTCGCGTTCCTCTTCAGCCACTTTGAGCTGCCGCTTGAGCTGCTTTATTTCTTGAAGAGCACTCATAAGATCAGGATCGTATTGCTTTGTGCCGACAAGCTTGCCTTGATTGGCTTTGTTATGCCAATTTGATAGCGTTTGCATGGCAATGCCAAGCTGCTTTGCAGTGGCTGAGATATTGCCATTATTGTCTGATATCTTCTTGACGGCCTCGGCTTTAAATTCGTCACTGTAGGTTCTTACTTTCTTGGTCATGGTAAACTCCTGTCAATACGCTTAGTTTACCAAGTTTATCTCTACGGTTTCTTCAGCATAGCTCACCATGATTTTGTATCCCTTAATAGTATATTGTAGTATGTTGTATATAATATAACCCCAGTTCGGGATAAGGGCTCAAAAAAAAAATAAAAAAAGAAGTCCGAAGTTGCTAAAGTAAGTTTACCAAGACAAACTTCACAACAAGGACTTCTTACATGGACAACCTAACCGAACTATACTGCCATATTGACGACTTTCATCAGCAATTCAAACCTGAGTTTGACGCTCATTTAATCGCAACGGGACACCAAAGGTTAAGAGCATGCCAGATAAGTGTAGCAGAGATTATGACCATCTTGATACTGTTTCATCAATTACGTTATCGACAGTTTAAGGCGTTTTACTACCATCACATGCTTGGCATGATGAAACGGGAGTTTCCAAATCTGCCGAGCTACTCGCGATTTATAGAGCTTATACCGCGCAGTATCATACCACTGTGCAGCTACTTGCAAAGCATGATGGGCGACTGTACGGGTATCAGCTATATTGATTCAACCAAGATAGCAGTTTGTCATAACAAGCGTATCTACCGTCATAAAGTCTTTAAGGGACTTGCAACCCGAGGCAAAAGCAGCATGGGCTGGTTCTATGGCTTTAAGCTGCACGCCATTATCAATCATAAGGGCGAGCTTGTATCTGTTAAAGTCACTGCGGGTAATACGGATGACAGAGTGCCTGTTAAGGATATGGCAACGCCGTTATTTGGTAAGCTGTTTGGTGATAGAGGATACATCAGTAAAGCACTAAACGCGTGGCTCACAAAACACAGTGATACTAGGCTGATAACGAAACTTCGGCGTAATATGAAACCCCAATTACTTGAGCCTATGGATGAGGCACTACTCAATCATCGCTCTTTGGTTGAAACGGTGTTTGGGGAGCTTAAAAACTTGTGTCAGATTGAGCATTCACGCCATCGTAGTGTCACGGGGTTTATCACAAACTTGCTGTCAGGTTTAATTGCTTATTGCTGGTTTCCCTATAAACCCACCATCAAAAATATGCCTCAGCAGGGACAGGTAGCAACATTGTAAATAGTATCAATGAGTTATAATGTGGCTTATCCCGAACTGGGGTTGTAAATAGACAAGTCCATACAGACAGTGAATTGGTCAATTCGAATATTGGAAATAATAGGTAGCCCTTCATGTCCCTTAAGAGCGCAGAAAAGTCTCCGTCATTAACGCAAAATAAATCGTCGAAAAAATCTTATCTGTTGGCGTTCGCTTTCAGCGCGGGTTCATTATTGACAGGGCTAGCAGCGACTGGGCTGACGGCCGTGCCAGTGGCATCGCAAGCGGCAGGATTGGGCGATTTATTTAGCAGTGATAAAAGCGCGACCCAACCGAAATTTTTGCCTGTTGATGAAGCGTTTCAGGTCAGTAGCAGTAGTAAACCTGTCAATAATGGCACGCGCTTAGCCATTAACTTTGACATTACGCCTGAGCACTATGTTTATAAAGACCAAATTAAGCTAACGTTGCCTGCTGGCGTGAGCGCTGCACCTTTTAGCTTTAGCCAAAAGCCTATCTCCATAGATGATCCGACCTTTGGTCAAGTATTGGTCTTTGACCAAGCCAATATGGTTGCTAGCACCGTTTTGAGCAGTAGTAATGGCAAGGCGATAAATAATGCCGCTGTAACGATAGGTTGGCAAGGCTGTGCCAAAGCAGGACTTTGTTATCCACCGGAGAAAATAAAAACCACGGTCAAAATTGCTGCGTCACAATCGGCAGCCAATAGTTCAAGTAGCACTGCTACAGTTTCTGCGAGCAATAACAGCAATGCAGAAACTGCGCAAGCATCTACAGAGGCGACTGATACTGATCGTCTTGCTACAGAGCAAACTACGCCAGATGACGAGGTGATTGATTACGCTTTGTTAGATGATGAAGCATTAGATGCAGAGCTTGGTACTAGCAATACCATCTCTGGTGCCGATGAAGAAGTTGTAGGCGACAATGTCACAAGTAATATGCCAGCAAACGATAGCGCTACAACTGCAACAAACAATACCGTTGTCGTTGATAACGCCATTAATAGTGACCCTTTTGGCTTAGCTTCGCATCCGTGGTTGGCATTGGTGTTATTGTTCTTGGCAGGGTTGGTCTTGGCATTGACGCCATGCGTGTTACCGATGCTACCGATTGTTGCCAATATCGTCGCGCGTGAAGACAATCCAACGGTAAAACGCGGTGTTATTTTAACGACCAGCTACGCTATTGGTGTTGCCATCGCTTATGGTATTTTAGGCGCGGTCATTGCGGTATTTGGCGAATCGTTAGGCATTATCGGTTGGCTACAAAATCCGATTATTTTAATTGGGTTTGCCATCGTTTTTGTCTTATTAGCCCTTTATATGTTGGGCGTATTTAGCATTCGTCTGCCGAGATTTATCAGTAGTAAAATGCAGGGTCTAAGCCAAGCGGGGGATAGCAAACTTGGTAGTACGGGTGGCAGTTTAATTGCGGGATTCTTATCGGCGCTCGTGGTATCGCCATGCGTTTCGGCACCCTTATTTGGGGCGCTGCTTGCTGTATCAACGATTGGAAGTCCGCTCCTTGGCTTTGCCGCTTTATTTATGCTCGGTTTTGGTTTATCGGCGCCGCTTATCTTAATTGGCGCGACCCAAGGTAAAATCATGCCAAAAGCAGGCGAGTGGATGAATTGGGTCAAGCAGGGCTTTGCTTTGTTGCTTTTTGCCGTGGCATTGTTATTAATTGAACGCGTCTTTATCTCGCCTGTGATGCTGATGGTTTGGGCGCTGTGGTTTATGGTCGTGGCGATGTGGGCGTGGAGCTGGCTAGGCAAAGGTCGGATGCTGACCCAAGCGCTAGGCTTAATCGCTGGTATTTGGGCGACGTGTTTAATCGTCGGCGCCGCATTGGGCAATGACGACAGCTTGCATCCGCTCGCGTCATTAAGCGCCGCGCCGGTGATGCAGACGACTGCTGATCAACCAGCCATGAGTAATGCAACAGATAAAACTGTTACTACGCTTGCTGAGTTAGATGCCATTGTCGCCGCCAATCCTAAAGTGCTGGTCGATGTCACCGCCGAATGGTGTATTGCATGCCGGATTATGGAGAAAAACTTATTTCATAATCGCCCTGCGCAAATGCAAGATTGGCAATTGGTCAGACTTGATATCACGGAGACTACGGCTGATTCAAAAGCAATCTTAGCGCGTTATAAACTATTTGGTCCGCCAGCATTGCTGTATTATCAAGACGGGCAATTGGTCAATCAGCAAGTGGGTGAAATCGGGCGCGCAGCGTTTGAGCAAACCTTAACCGCGCTAAATTAATCGTTTAAATGTAGATAAATTCCACATCATTTCTACCCATTAAAAAGACAACGTCCTTTGATAATAGGACGTTGTCTTTTTCAATCTTACTAAATAGCCTTTTTAACATAGACGCTAAATCCTTGGTTTAGCATTATTTATTACTACTTACCTTATTATTTACATCAGTATTTGCTCGCAATAACGCTAGTATAGTGCCCTTATTTTCATTACAATAAAGCAACATTGCTAAAGGCGCATTACCACGAGTAATGGCTACCTTGCACGTCCATATTTATTGATTTTCTTTAGGGCGTGTCATCAATTAAGCCAAACGACACAAGAAACTAAGTGAATGGCACTAAGGAAATGACTGGCTAACTTATCATAGCGAGTGGCAATCGCACGATACTGCTTAATCTTGGCAAAGAAGTTCTCTATTAGGTGCCTCGCTTTATAAAGCTCTTTATCGAAGTCTCTTGGCTGCAGCCGATGACACTTAGATGGTATAACTGCATTACCTTGCACTGCTTTAATCGGTTCAATAACGCGGGCATCAGCATCGTAAGCTTTATCGGCAAGCCACGTTTGGCTAATACTGACATCAAGCAATTCATCTGAGCCACACAGGTCATGAGCTGCCCCACCTGTTAGATAAAAGCCAGTAGGATTGCCTAATGCATCTGTTCGAGTATGTATTTTAGTCTTCAGTCCACCTTTGCTGCGTCCAATGGCTTGATCCCTTTTTTTCCAGCACTGTGCTGGTGGGCTTTAACAATCGTGGCATCTAGCATGGCATATTCGTCATCGGATTGTTCAGAGAGTTGATTAAAAACCTGCTTCCATACGCCTTTTTTTGACCAGCGACTAAAACGAGTATGAATCACTCTGAAGTCGCCAAAGCGTTCAGGTAGGTCACGCCAAGGTATGCCGGTCTTGTAACGGTACAGAACCGCTTCTACGAACAAGCGGTTATCCTTTGCAGTAACACCAACGTCACTTGGTTTACCAGGTAGAATGTCTTTAATTCTCTCCCATTGGTCATCACGTAGGGCATGTCGTCTTGTCATAGTCATTGAGCTCAAATTCCTAAATACGATCTAAGTATAGCTTATTCTGAAATATCTATGCTAATTGATGACACGCCCTAGTATGGCATACTTATTTTATCTCAAATTACTTTATAGATATTTTAGATAAAATCTCATGTCCACTAATATAAAGTTCATTAGACATGCACATCTCACTCCATCCTTTCCAGTAACTATTAGCTTTCTTTGAATACATTGACCTATCCCAAATATCTTCAATCCAAGAATTGTGACGATACTTATCAATTACTTTGATCGGATTTTGTTTGGCCCAAATTAATTCGTTAAAGTCTGGTTCTGAAACTATTGCTCCTCTGATCTTTGAGATATGGTACTTACAAAGATACTTTAATGTTAAGGATAGGAGCGCTCTGTCTTCAGAGCCACCTATACCTACTTTGTCACTGACATGCACACGAGAGTCTAGAACCAAACCATGCCAACTATCGTAATGCTTGATAATAACTAGTTCACCGTTTTCAGTATTGTTCCGAGCAAACCAGACCAACTTAACCTCATCTTCATTATTACCTTTTAATAAGCTTCTAGCATTCTCTTCAATATCATAACCAAACTCAAATGTTTCTTTTGCGAAAGGCCTTCCTTCATCATGAACGAGCCAATTCTTTTGGCATCCAAAGTATGTGGCTAATTTTTCTAATTCGTTAAACGATGGCTCTTTTCGCCCTTCAAACCAATCCTCAGTAACGCCCACACTATTGTATCCCAGGGCCTCAGCAACTCTAGAAATACTTGGGGTATGAAAACTATCAGTTGCCTTAGCTTCACTCAAGAGGAAATTTAGTTTGCCAGATAGTAGATTTAAGCGATCGCTACGTAAATGAGCATCAAAAAAACTCTTTAAATCGTCGATAGCTTCGATATAACTTCCTTCTTGACCTTCAAAAGATTTTTCTAGTCGATACTGTGCCTCGGCATTAATTGAACGTCCACTAACTTTTGAGGCATCGGAGATCAGGGCTTTCAATTCAGTAGGAATTCTTAAATTAAACTGCACATTTTTTGACATTTTAAAGCCCAAATAGAATATTGAATTTAAAACAAATAATATTACCATAAGGAACTTGCGGCAATGATAGCATAATGCTATCATATTATGTAACAAACCCTAAAGAGGTAAATACATGTCAAATCAGAAGGTTCAGATGAACGTCCGGGTACCTAAAGAACTTAAGAATTTTGCCATAAATGATGCAAAGAACCAGTTCCATTCGTTATCTCAATATATAGAAAAGCTTATGTTTAAAGCCAAAGAACTCAGTGAACTAGAAAAGAGATGAAACCTTCTCTTAAAGACCTTTTTGACTCTAATGCAAAAGTAATTTATCTAAGACGGTTTAGATTGCAGAATGCAAATTGGTCAAAGACTGCTCAGGCTAATGATTACGATTACACTTTTAGCTCTTTAGCTAACTCAGATTATCACTTCAGAATGCCTGTTATCATTCAATCAGATGGTTTACCTTGGAAAATAGGTAACCTATATCTCATGGGACAACTAGACACTCCTGCGCTTTCAAATATGAAAACGTTATCCGCAAGAGCTATCCACCTAAAATACTATCTACAGTACCTAGAACATAGTAACCAACACTTTTTAGACTTACCTACCCAGTATCAGCAAAGAGTTCCTCGCAAATTCAAAGCTTTTTTACAGGCTGTAATAGAACAGCACGACTTTAGCTCTCAATACATTAATAACATTCTGTCCTCTGTTGCTCATTTCTATAATTATATACAGCATCAATCATTCGTATCTCAGTCTGATATAGAGAATAAGCCCTTTAGAGAAAGGAAGGTTTCTATACCTATTCATAATAATGTAGGAATAATGAGGAATATTAGTGTTATTACAAATGATCTCAAGCTAAGAAGCAGCAGAAAACCCTTACCATCACTAGGTAAGTTGAGAGATGGAGGCAGTCTGCGTCCTTTAAGCTCTGAAGAACAAGAAATTATTTTCAGGGCATTTGATAAAAACTATGCGTCAATAGAGTTAGAGCTAATGATAAGAATAGCTCTCGGAACAGGAGCTAGACAACAAAGCGTATGCACTCTCTCTATTGCTTGTATCAAAACTGCTCTCCACTACTTAGAACAAAATGCTGATTCAAATTATGCCGTGATAAATACTGGATATAAATACAGAACAGATTCAAAGGGTGGGCGACTAAACCGCTTAATGTTTTCACGTAACCTAATTGATCATTTAGCAACATATATAGATTGCGAAAGAGCGGAACATAGAAGACAAAATATAAACAGCTTTTATGCAAATACTGACGATAACTATGTGTTTTTAACTCGAACTGGAAACCCCTATTTAACTGCTGAAAGAGAAATTATAGATCGTAATCGTAACAACCCTAAACCAGTTTGGAACACTGAAGCGCCCGTTATGGTACCTAAAAACGGCCAATCTTTAAGAAATGAATTAAAAAAATTCATTTCCAAGGTTCAAAAATTTGAACCAAGTCTTCAAAATTTTTCATTCCATGATTTGCGTGCTACCTATGGGATGAATATCGTAAGAAACCTTAGAGCTAAGGAATACCCTGATTCTAAGATATTTGATCATGTCAGACAAAGGTTAAACCATAGAAGCCTAACAACCACTGAGGCCTATCTAAAATTCGACTCGGAAGTAAAAGAATTCAATGATATACAAGATACGTTCGGCGTAACATTTGATAAGGGCGAATATAATGTCTAATTCTTTCAATGACAGGCAGCTTATTGAGATAAGCACTAAGCAAATAGAAGATATCGTTGATCCTCAATACACAGTAATTGTAGGTTCAAGAGCTGATGGTGTGTCCTTTAAAGTCGATATTGGTAGAGTCTGCTATACCAATAGAGAGAACGATTCTGGTCATTCCCGAGATAAAACTAAGAGCTATATTACGGGCCTAGTTGATGAATCAACATTGTCTATAGAACGTGTAGAATGGTTGAGAAGGTACCTTAGGGAAATCCTTCAAAAAGGGTTGAGAGATGAAACGGTGCGAGGTTACCTTCATAATTTAAGATATTTTTTTGATTTTTGTGATTTTGAAGGCTCTAAGCCTCTTACTTTAGATGATTTAGCATCTAATTATAAATATTATCAAATTAATCTCTATCAAAAGGCGCGTTTAAGTGGTGCAAAATCTATAAGCACTACAACTCTTTATGACAAGCTAAATACTGCAAGAGATTTCATAAAAATCGCTTATAACTTATCTGATATCGATATACTTAGTATTATTCCCAAGCATCGTCATATGGGGCATAACAGTAAAGAAAGAGACTCCTCATTAGAAGACTTCAAAAACTTCTTACAAACCTGCATTACATACTTTAATGAATTCTCATACGCCATATTAAATAAAATCTACCCTATACCTATTACTTTAGCAAAATCATCAAGTAATGATTATTATTGGGATTCAACTAGAAAATATGGCATAAAGAAACTACCTAATTGCTTCTACAATAGTGGTGAACCCTTACCCTTTAATGAGGTAAAAAATGCTTTATCAAATTATTATAATTGTGAGCATACTAAGAAAGATTTCTATAAAAACACATTAATAAACAACAGAAATACATGGATCAATGAGAATTTAGACTCTAGAAAAATTTATGCTTATAACCTATGTACATATTGCTTTTATTACATTTACCTTTCTTTCACTGCTGCTAATATATAACCAATCCCACTTAAAAGTGTTATAAACTAATTATCAAACCTAATTGCTATCATAAAGACCATGACTTACTCATTAGATTTTCGTAAACAAGTACTAAAAAGCTTAGACGAGGGTATGACC
>NZ_CAJHBO010000023.1 GCF_904846645.1 Psychrobacter sp. Pi2-1 | reverse complement strand
TGTCATCGAAGCTTTTCATGCTACCAGCCATCTGCTGGGCCAGTTTTTTAATGTCGTTTTGGTTAGTCATTGCTTATTCTCCTGTTAATGGATTATAAGCAGTTACACAGTTTTTAGGAAACTCCCTTTCGACCTTGATTCATAGTCAGCTTGCAATTATGGTTTAAAGACATGATAGCTCAAACTTATATATCAAACTAAAAAAGGACACCTCACCGTGTCCTTTTCTTATCCAAACCCTCAATAGCTAAAAACTCCCTTTCAACGCTAACCTCTTAACCTTTATGCTTTACATCCCCATAGACACAATGGATAAACTTATCTAAAAACAAGCATACAGAATCGCTCTACTTATTGGTTTGGCACACTGGTAACTTATCTCCTACTAATCAAGAGACATCAGTCAAAACGCAATATAAGCGTACTGATATTCACTTATACTATTGGAGAAAGTATCGATGACAACACTAAAAAATAAAGTCGCGATTGTAACAGGTTCATCAAAAGGTATCGGCGCGCAAATAGCCTTATCGCTCGCAAAATCAGGGGCTAAAACCGTCATTAATTATGCAAATGATGATGCAGCAGCCAATGATATCGTAAGCCAGATTAAATCAGCAGGCGGTGAAGCCATTGCCGTGCAAGCTGATGTCAGCAATACCAAGCAAGTCGAAGCAATGTTTGATGCCACTATCAGCGCGTTTGGTAAGCCAGATATCTTGGTCAATAGCGCAGGCATAATGATCAATAAACCCATTGCCGAGACCACAGACGAAGACTTTGACCGTATATTCTCTATCAATGTAAAAGGCACGTTTAATACATTGCGTGAAGCTGCGACTAAACTCAACGACGGTGGTCGTGTCGTAAATCTCTCAAGCACAACCACTCGCATGCTGCTACCTAGTTACGGCACCTACTGTGCGACCAAAGGCGCGGTCGATCAGCTAACCCGTATATTTGCCAAAGAAGTTGGCGAGCGCAACATCACGGTCAATGCAGTATCTCCCGGCCCTACTGATACCGAGCTATTTCATCAAGGTAAAGCAGATGACACGGTAGAGAGACTTGCTAGTATGTCACCGTTTAATCGTATCGGTGAACCAGTTGATATCGCTCGCGTGGTGGCGTTTTTGGTCAGTGAAGAAGCCGCTTGGGTTACTGGACAAAATATCGGCGCAAACGGTGGCATCGCCTAACAGCATAATGGCGCTACTCTATCAAAAATATGTTTTGATCAGATATCGAAATAGAAAGTTATATAGAAAGTTATCACAAAAAAAAGGACACCTCGCGGTGTCCCTTTTTTCAATCAAATACTTAATCGTTAAAGATTACTCTTCAACGCCAGCATCTTGACCTTTATATTTTGCGTTTGCGTAGTCCCAGTTCACTAGCTTGTCTAGGAACGTATCAACATAGTCAGGACGACGGTTACGGTAATCTACATAGTACGCGTGTTCCCATACATCACAAGTCAATACCGCTACTTGGTCATGTGCAAGTGGGGTATCAGCGTTAGCCGTTTTGGCGATTGACAATTTGCCACCGACTTTATCAGCAACTAGCCATGCCCAACCTGAACCAAACTGAGTCAATGCTGCGTTTTTGAACTCTTCACGGAACTTGTCGTAGCTACCGAAATCTTCTTCGATTTTTGCTTTTAGATCGCCAGTAGGTTCGCCGCCGCCGTTCGTTGGCGTCATGCAGTTCCAGTAGAACGTGTGGTTCCATACTTGAGCTGCTTGGTTGAACATACCTTGCTTGCTGTCATCTTTAGCAGTCGCTACGATGATTTCTGGCAATGTTTTGTCTTCTAGACCAGAACCTGGCAACATGTCTTTTAGCTTGTTTACATAAGCAGCATGATGCTTGTCATGATGATACTCTAGCGTTTCGGCACTGATATGTGGCTCTAGTGCGTCTTTTGCATATGGTAGGTCTGGTAAAGTAATGTTTGACATAATTATTTTATCCTTGCTGTTTAGCCGTTAGTTTATAAAAACTTGCTTATAGAAACTGAATTTTACGCTATTTTTACACCGCAAAAAACACTATAAAATAGCGGACTAAATTGGCTGAGTTTATTGTTTGAAATGAACTTTATCGCTTGATACACGGTACTGCTCAATACAATATCACGTATCATTATGAATCCAAAATTAACCTAGCGGTTACTTATTGCTATTATTCTTCGCCAAAAAGCCAAGTCTCTGACTTTATAGACTTTTATTAACTTAATATTCACAAGCTATAAGATATAATTCACTGTAGCTTGGTATCTATTATAGCAATAGTGACCAATAATATCAGTTACCAAATGTTATAGCCCGTACAATCTGTATAGCGATTGGTTATTTATTAAGCAGTAACCGCACTCCTTCCAAACTCATGCGTTATCATGATTAGTATAACTACTTCAATCGACAAACAATTTACCGATTAGCGCTACAGAAGATAAATAAAGCCTACTCGAATAATAGCTCTTCATTATCTTTATATTACGGAATAACTCTATGAGCACCACTGATACCTCGTTAACTGCTACCCATCCGACATCTGGCAACCAATGGGTACTGGCCAGTAACAATAAAGGCAAATTGGCTGAGTTTAAACGACTATTTGCCGAAGCGAATTTGGACGTGACGATTGTCCCGCAAGGTCAACTTGATATCGAAGATACCATCGAGGATGGTTTAAGCTTTGTAGAAAACGCCATTATCAAAGCCCGTCATGCGAGCCGTATCAGTGGACTGCCTGCGATTGCTGATGATTCAGGACTTTGCGTGCCTGTACTAGGTAATGCGCCAGGTATCTACTCTGCTCGCTATGCTGGTGAGCATGGCAACGATAGTAAAAACAATGCCAAGCTCATCGCTGACTTGCAGCCTATCCGCGCAGCAGAGCCGGATATTCCGATCAAAGGTATGTTCGTTTGCGTACTGGCAATGGTGCGTCATGCTGATGATCCTCTACCGATTGTCGCCCAAGGATTATGGCATGGCGAAATCTTGGATACGCCACATGGTGACGGCGGTTTTGGCTATGATCCATTGTTTTGGTTACCTGAGTTGCAAGCCAGTGCGGCTAGTCTAAGCGCTGCTGATAAAAACAGCATCAGTCATCGTGGTCAGGCAATCCAGCAGCTATTGGCACAATTGCCTTTATAAATGCTCCTATAAATGCAAGCAACATAAGGAAACATGCCATCAAAGAGATAATTTTTACTTTAATAAACAGATAGATTATACTGTTCTACTTTTAAAATTTTGTTGAAATCCGTTATTTGGCTGTATAATTCACCAAAAAGCGTTATTATACGGTGCATTAACGGTTTATTATCGATATTTGATAGCATGGACAACCTCAGCAGGTTCACCTTTTAGTATCAGCGGCGATTGCTACTGGCACTGAATTTGACGTTGTGCGCTATCGCTATCCCCTATTTATTCCAACGGCAGCCCGTCGTACATGCCCGTAATTTGAGGCGCGGTCTGTCTATTACAATTTAACCCTAAGTACTATTTCATTAATCAAACGTACTACTTAATCCTAAAGGTGTAATTAACATGGCTACAGATTTACAAGTCACAACCAACAAGCTATCTAATAAAGAAACCCAGCTAACGGTTAAAGTTCCTGTTGAAAAAATTCAAAACAAAGTTGAAGGCCGTATTCGCCAAGTTGCGAAAACTGCCAAGATTGACGGTTTCCGTAAAGGTAACGTCCCTATGTCACACATCCGCTCTCAGTACGGTGCTGGCATTCAACAAGAAGTTATCAACGATGTCATCCGTGATACGGTTTTTGAAGCGATCAAATCTGAAGACATCCGCGCTGTTGGCATGCCTAACATCGACGACGTAAAACTTGAAGACGATTTCTTGGTATATCAAGCCACTGTTGAAATCTTCCCAGAAGTAGACGTACAAGGTATCGATGAGATCGAAGTTGAGCGTCACACTGCACAAGTGAGTGAAGAAGACGTTGACACTATGATCGAAAACCTACAAAAGCAACGTGAAGAATTCGTTGAGAAAAAGGGCATGGCTGCGAAAGACAACCAAGTGACTTTTGACTTTGAAGGCTCTATCGACGGCGAAAAATTCGAAGGTGGCTCTGCTGAAGACTTTAAACTAGTTATCGGTAGCAACCAAATGATTCCAGGTTTTGAAGCTGGTATCAAAGGTATGAAAGCTGGCGAAGAAAAAGTAATCGACGTAACTTTCCCTGAAGATTACCAAGCTGAGAACCTAGCTGGTAAAGAAGCTCAGTTCAAAATCAACGTAAAACTGGTTGAAAAATCTAAGCTTCCTGAAATTGATGATGCGTTCCTAGAGCTATTCGGCGTAAAAGAAGGCGGCGTTGAGAAGTTAAAAGAAGACGTACGCAAAAACATGGAACGCGAAATCAAAAATGCTGCGCGTAGCCAAGTTAAGCAAGCAACTTTTGACGCATTGCTAGAAAAGAATGAGTTTGACGTACCAAACGCGATGCTAGAGCAAGAAATCGAGCGTCAACGCAACATGATGATGCAACGTTTTTCTCAGCAGTTCGGCGCAAATGCTGATAGCTTCGATAAAGACATGCTGCCAAATGAGCTATTTGAAGAGCAAGCGCTACGTGCTGCCCGTCTTGGCATCATCGTTGCTCGTGTTATCGACACCAAAGGTCTAGAAGTAGATCAAGAGCGTGTTGAAACCTTCATCAAAGAAGCCGCTGAAAACTACGAAGATCCAGCAGAAGTTATCGAGTACTACACCAATGACAAGCAGCAGCGCGCTAACATTGAGTCTGTAGTACTAGAAGACCAAGTAGTAGATTACTTGATCGCACAAGGTAAAGTAACTGATAAAGAAGTTAGCTACCAAGACTTGCTAGCTGCTCAGCAACAACAGCAGCAAGCAATGTAATTGATACGACCAACTGTCTTTTTAGATATGCTGTAGTCGGTTATCAAAACTAAAATGCGCCCCCGACCTTTTGATCGGGGGCGCATTTTTTATGGCGTTCGCTAGCTAAGTAAGTTCAGCAACAAACATCGTACTTGTACTATAAAGCGCGCTTTATACCAAAACAGGTGCAAATACAGCACTCAATCCTAGCAGCACTAGCCCGCGCTGTAACCACAAGCTATCACTAAAGCGTTGCTGCAACTGCTGACTAATCAGCGTACCAACTGCATATAGCGCTAGCATCGTGACCATCATCCCTGCATAAAATCCTAGCTGACCGCTCACACCGACATTCGCTGGTACTTCCATCGCGTGTGCCATACCATGAAACACTGCCAAACCACCAAAGCCAAATAACGACAGCTGCTGAATGCTTGGCGTGCGTGCTGTATGAGTCTGCGCAGAGAATGCTTCTTGTCTGCTTTTTTGGCTCATCAAGATCATAGCCAATACGACCACCGACAGTGATATCGCCACTTCAATTAGCCCAGATGATGCAGCAAACGCGATACCGCCAATCAGGACGCCAGCCGTGCCCAATATCGCGCCTAATGATAACCCAGCTGTCAATGACATCATGCCTAAGCGCTGCTTTTGTAGACCATAAAACAACATACCCATACCAACTGCCAAAAACAGATGATCAAGGCCAGTTACTGGATGTATTAGTCCTGCTTGCATCGTACCTAAAAACGATGGCGCTTGCGCGGTAGTCGAGTGAATATGACCTGAGTGTGCTTGTGCCAATGACGGTAGCATTAGTGATGTCATCATCACAGCCGAACCAGACACGATATGACGAGCTGAGAGCACTTGTAAAAAACGAGATTTTTCGATATGAAGACTTTGTGTACACTGTGTCATGCGGATTTTCCTTATTTTTTATATTTTAATAGTAAAAGCTCAGCTGTTCTTTAGGCAAGCATGCCATATTCTTTAATAAAGGCGATAATCTCGTCTAGCCCATCACCTGTTTTCATATTGCTAAAGACAAAAGGTTTGTCGCCACGCATTTTTTTGGCATCGCGTTCCATCACCTCAAGCGAAGCACCAACCATTGGTGCAAGGTCGGTCTTATTGATAATTAACAAATCAGATTTGGTGATACCCGGGCCACCCTTACGAGGTATCTTATCGCCTGCAGAGACATCAATGACGTACAAGGTCAAATCAGACAGCTCTGGGCTAAATGTCGCAGCTAGATTGTCGCCACCTGACTCAATGATAATCAACTCCAACCCTTCAAAAGTGGCTTGTAACTCAGCAATCGCAGTCAGATTAATAGAAGCATCTTCGCGGATAGCCGTATGCGGACAGCCGCCCGTCTCTACACCGCGGATACGCTCAGCGGGCATAGCATCATTGCGGGTCAAAAACTCTGAATCTTCTTTGGTATAGATGTCATTGGTCACCACTGCCATATTGACCGTATCGCGCAGGTTTTGGCATAGCCTTAACGTCAAAGCTGTCTTACCACTACCAACTGGACCACCAATACCAAGGCGTAAACACGATAAGGCAGAAGATGGTTTCTGGCTGTCGCTATTAGTCTGTACGTCTGATGCAGCGTGAGAGTTTTTTGATTTGAGCGGAGTTAGAGACATATTAATTTCCTAAAACAGTTTGTATATTAATAAGTATAAATAGAAATAAAGGTACAGTTATGAGCGGAACAACCGACTGTATTGCTCCTCATGCATACTTGAGAGAATAGCCAAATTGGGCAAGTTATTCGAGATATTAAGCGATTTATAGAGGTCTTGGCATAGCTGCTGACAGTCTGACTCTTCACTATGACCTAAAGTATTGCTCATGTTTGTCGACATGTTTAAGGTATCAAAAGCCTGTTGCACATCATCGCTTAGAGCATCAACCTGAGCACCCAGATCGCTTTGCAATTGCCACAGAATACGCTGACCCGCCATTTGTCCTAGCGGCACTGTCTTCACAGCGGCGAGTACCATATTCTCTAATTGCGCAAATCCATAAGTAGTCATCGACTGCGCTAATGGCAGCTGCCAATGCTGAGCAATATGAGCAAATAGCGGCAAAAATCCATCTTCAGGTATTTCGGCCGGTATGCCAAGACTCAATACTTCGTTGAGCCAAGACACCATCGCCTGTGCCAGCTGCTGCGACTCCAGTACAAACTCTTTACTCTCTAGGCTAGCGTGATAGTCGTGTGCTAGATTTGCCGCTAGCGCTTCATTACCTTGGCTTAGTGCACACATTATTAGCCCTAATACAGGCAGCTCGTAGCCAACAACCGCAAGCGCTAGATAGTCCTGCATAAATGTAAGGGTACTGGCTTCATCAGAGACAACCCCTGACTCAATCGCTGACTCTACGCCTTGCGAATAGGTATAACTACCAATCGGCAAATTGCTAGATACTAGCATCAGTAGCTGTCCAAGTTGGACTGAATCAGTAGGCTGGACACTGGTATCAACCATCATTTGAACGACCTACAGGCGCATCATGATGACTATGGCTATGTCCGTGGCTGTGGCTTTCATCATGACTATGGTCATGACTTTCCTGATGACTATGAGAGTCACTATGCGAATGTGCATGGGAGTGAGAGTGTCCATGTGAATGCCCTTGGCCCTTTTGATAAGCACCTGTCTCAGGCTCAAATGGCACTGACGTAGACTCGATATGCAAACCAAGGTTTTCTAACATTTGTGCAAGTACATGATCATTTTCAAAATACAAGGCATAGCCTGCCTCACCCTGATCAAAACTGTGGTCAAACATCAATGGCACATGACGATTGCCCAAATGATAAGCGCCTTTCATTAGTAAAAAGTCATTAGCAGCCGTCACCTTAGTCACCGCTTGTGGCTTGGCGATAACTTGCATCAACTCCCCTGATTCATTGATAAGGACATCATCGCCTTTCAATACACCAGTACGAGGCAGGTCAACACCAACTGCCTCACCTGAGACAGTAATGGCTCTAAAGCGGGAATGCTGACGAGTATCAAAGTCTAATAGCAGGTAATCGTCGGCTTTATACTGTTCTGCCAATTGTGTTTTTTGGACATCGCTAGGCGTACTTAGACGGGTATTAAATATTTTCATAAATATTATGCTCTGCTAATTATTGCTCAAACTATTGGTCAATAGTATTGATGGTAAAAGTGTTGGGACTAAAGATACGATCTCACTCAAGAAACCAACTGTTCATTGGCATACATGGTTTATGGCTCACTGTCCTAGAGACCCTATAAACGTGCATCATAAGCTCTAAAATAAAAAGTAACGCTGTGCCATGGGTAATACATCAGCTGGCTCACAGGTGAGTGTCTTACCATCAGCGCGTACTTCATAAGTCTCAGGATTGATGTCCATATCTGGGCAGTAGCTGTTAAAGCGCATATCGCTTTTACGAATTTTACGGATGCCATGTACTGGCTGAATGACTTTGGTCAACCCGAGCTGTTTATCCACCTGTTTGTCGATCGCCGCTTGCGACATAAAGGTAATGCTGGTTTGGGCGACTGACTTTGGGTACGACGCAAACATAGGACGATAATGTACAGGCTGAGGGGTGGGAATAGAGGCATTGATATCGCCCATCGGCACCGCAGCGATAAGTCCACCTTTGATGATGCACTCAGGTTTTACCCCAAAAAATTTAGGCGACCACAGCACCATATCTGCCCATTTACCTACTTCGATTGAGCCAACCATATCGCTGATACCGTGAGTAATCGCAGGATTTATCGTATATTTTGCGATATAGCGTTTGATACGAAAGTTGTCGTTATCCGCGCTTTGGTCATAGTCTGTCAAAGTGATGTACTGTTGCTCATCTTCAATGGTCGCTGTTGGATCTGGCGCTAGATGGCCACGTTGCACTTTCATTTTGTGTGCGGTTTGCCATGTACGGATGACTACTTCACCCACCCGCCCCATCGCTTGTGAGTCACTACTCATCATCGAGATAGCGCCCAAATCATGCAAGATGTCTTCTGCGGCGATAGTTTCTTGACGAATACGGCTCTCAGCAAAGGCGACATCTTCAGCAATAGCAGGACTCAGGTGATGACAAACCATCAGCATATCGAGATGCTCATCAATCGTATTGACGGTATATGGTCGAGTGGGATTGGTAGATGATGGCAGCACATGCGACTCACCAATGGCCTTTAGAATATCGGGCGCATGGCCACCGCCCGCCCCTTCAGTATGAAAAGTATGGATACAGCGGTTTTTAAAAGCAGCGAGCGTACTCTCAAGATAGCCACTTTCATTTAAAGTATCGGTATGAATGGCCACCTGCACATCATAGTCATCAGCGACGCTCAAGCAGTTATCAATAGCTTGCGGCGTTGTACCCCAATCTTCATGTAGCTTTAGTCCCACGGCACCTGCTTCGATTTGTTCAGCAATAGGTTCTGGTACACTCATATTGCCTTTACCTAGCAGCCCAATATTCATAGGGATACTGTCAGTAGACTTTAGCATTGAGGAAATATGATACGCCCCTGGTGTACAAGTAGTAGCGAGCGTACCTTGAGCTGGCCCCGTGCCGCCGCCTAGCATCGTCGTTACCCCTGACATAAGCGCCGTCTCACACTGCTGGGGTGCGATAAAATGAATATGACTATCGACACCACCTGCTGTCAGGATTTTGCCTTCACCAGAGATTATTTCGGTAGCTCCGCCAATAGGAATATCGATGGCAGGCTGGATATCAGGATTGCCCGCCTTGCCAATGGCACTGATACGGCCATCTTTGATACCGATATCCGCTTTATAGATGCCTGTATAGTCAACGACCAATGCATTGGTAATAACTGTATCGGCAACTTCCGCGCCTAGCAATTGTCCTTGTCCCATACCATCACGGATGACTTTACCACCGCCAAATTTAACTTCTTCACCTTTAATTTCAATAGGCTTGCTGCTACTTTCACCACTTTGCGACGTATCTGCTTGATCAACAGCAGTATCTTTATGACTGGTTAAATCTGCTTCAACCTGTAGCCAAAGCTCGGTATCGGCAAGACGGACTTTATCGCCTGTTGTAGGACCAAAATGCTCAGCATAAATACGACGACTGACTCGCTTTTGCGAAGTAGTAGTTACCTTTTTATCAGTGACGCTCTCTGATGCTTTGTCTGGATGAGCTGCGCCCATGACACGCCCAGCAAAACCATATACATCTTGCTTGCCAGCGTATGCTACCAATTCGACTTCCCGCGATTGGCCCGGCTCAAAACGTACGGCGGTTCCAGAAATAATATTGAGACGAAAACCCCGAGTCTGCTCTCTCTCAAAACTCAAGGCATCATTGACTTCATAAAAGTGATAATGCGAGCCGATTTGGATAGGTCTATCACCAGTATTGCTGACACTGATGGTCTGTACCTGTCGCCCTTGGTTTAAGATAATATCGCCGTCTTGGATATGGTATTCACCTGCTTGCATGGTAGCCGCCTTATTTTATAGTGAGCATTTCAGTGCTATAACAATGGTATACAGCGTTACACGATAGGATTATGTACCGTGACCAGTTTGGTGCCATCAGGAAAGGTCGCCTCGATTTGCACTTCATCTACCATCTCTGCGACACCTTCCATGACATCATCAGCAGACAAATACGTAGCACCTTCACTCATCAATTCAGCAACTCTTTTACCATCTCGTGCGCCTTCCATCAGCAGCATACTGATATAAGCGATGGCTTCGGGATAGTTAAGCTTAACACCGCGATTTTTGCGGCGCTCAGCCACCATACCCGCGGTAAATAGCATGAGTTTATCTTTTTCTGTTGGGGTCAGGTGCATGACAGTTCCTTATTGTACTTATCATTATATTTATAGCAGATTAGAGGTTTTCAAAGCATTTGATATCGATTAAAAACAGTCGCAATATATCTTAGTTTCATTATTAAAAGTGGCCGTATTATGTGTCCCAAATACGTGGACGACAAGGTTCAAGTTGCCACCAATGATCTCGCAAGACTTCTCTCAGCTGATAAAACGCTTCAAAACAACCACGTACATCTGAGCCGATGTAGCGGATATTGATCGCTTGGCAATTATGAGTGCAGTAGACAGGCATTTGTGCTTGAGCAATGACTTGACGTAATGCTACGACAGTATTATCTAGATAGCGGGTTAATGACTGCTTGATAGTTGCTTGGGCAGTTTCGGTCGATTGCGTGGTTTGTGACGCGGAGAGTGCAAGATTGTCATGGACATCGCTTAAGCTGGGTATTGCCCAAAACGAGCCATAAATATGCTGGTTCGCTAATCCTAAATTTGAGGTAAACCAGCGATTTTGCGCTGCCTGTGCCACTCGCTCAGCAACGATAACCTTACCATCTCGGTAGATGTTCAATCCAGTATGATAACGCCCTTGCAAAAACTGCTCGTCGTAAGCTTGCCGCCCAAATACGCTAATCTCCCATGTCAGTAGACTAGAGGAATCTTTCAAATCGAAGCGGCTCACTGCATGCATATTGGCTTCGTTATAAATGATACTCTCTTGCGGCAGCCATTCTAGACGGGTATCTGCTGCGAGGTTGGCTTGTACGTGTTGGCTCGCATAGGCAGCTATCTCGTCTTGGCTCATACTTCGGTGAGTAACGTCGTCGCCTAACGGAGCTTTATGTTTTTGACTGACGCTGTCTTTGCCATACCATTTACCTGCACCTGGTGTGGTGATAACAGCGTGGCTACCACTATCTAAATTTAGGTCTATGGACAGCGTATCGCCACCTGCGATACCTGCTGGCGGGTACAACATTAGTATGTGACAAATACCCTGCTGTACGCTTGACTCAGGATACAGAGCACGCTGTACCATCAAGGCACCCGTGTGCTTACGATGATAAAGCCGCGTTTTTGAGTTATCAGCCGTACCTTCTTTGGCCGTACTTGTACTGCTAATAGTGTCAAAGCTTAATGCTAAAGAAGAGGCCCAACTCATTTTATATACTCATTTACCAATTAAATATGTTTCAGTGTTTTATGTGGCAGCTATCATTTGCTATGTGTTAAGAACTCTATTGCCAATCGTTAGTTACAGTTCATTAGCGACAGCAATGTCAGAATAACAGCGAAGGAGTACAGCGTACACCATTTATCGTGCCTAACGCACCACGATAAATAAAAGCGTCAATGTTTTTATTGATACAAGCATTGTGCCAACTCTTGATAGCAGGTAATCAAATAAGAAACCTTACCGACTCAAAACTTTGATTTGTCTGTGCTTTTTTCTATTTAACTTAAATGATAAAAATAACACTATACCCCCAACTATTTTCTAAACGTTTTTTGAGCCTCAGTCATTTATAAAATCAGCAGATACTTGCACCAAAACAGTACATTTTGACCATAACAGTGCATTTTTTAGCGTTATTGTTAGCGCAATACCCTCTGAGGACATTAGATAAGCAAAAATACTAAACGCATAACTATTTGCAGGCTTAGTCAGTAAGATAAGTGGATTGTAGGGCTATTAATCAGGTATTCTATGTTAAAAAGTCAGGTCAAACATGATTTACGCTATTTGTATCGATACAGATACTGTCGATACAGGTACTATCAATATCTGTACGACTTGATAATAGATAAGATAGTATTTATCTACTTCTAGACGCATTTTTATTATAAGTTTCAATATAAGCAATGAGTCCTAGCAATATCAGAGGGTCAATTTTTCAGCTATTTTATGCACAAACCCGTTTTATAGGCTTGAATAGTGAGCGCAGCCCCCTTATAAACAACCCATTAGTCAAAAACTACTAGACAATAAAATCATTCAATCCATTTTTATTTTATACATTTATCGATAGGACTTTTCTATGACAGATTATGATCGCATCACTGCCAACCCGCATTTTGATATGCTGATGAGTGCGCACAAAGAAGTACAGACCACACAAGCGGCTTTAGTACCTATGGTGGTTGAACAGTCCTCACGCGGTGAACGCTCGTTTGATATTTTTTCACGTCTATTACGTGAGCGCGTTATCTTTTTGACCGGTCAGGTCGAAGACAACATGGCTAACCTTATCGTCGCCCAGTTGCTATTCTTAGAAGCTGAAAACCCTGACAAAGATATCCATTTATATATCAATTCACCAGGTGGTTCAGTAAGCGCTGGCTTGGCTATTTTTGATACCATGAACTTCATCAAACCTGAAGTATCTACTATCTGTATGGGCGGTGCTTATAGCATGGGTTCATTCCTATTGGCCGCTGGTCAAAAAGGCAAGCGCTATTCACTTGCTAATGCTCGCGTTATGATTCACCAGCCATCAGGCGGCGCGCAGGGTCAAGCAACGGATATCGAAATTAATGCTCGTGAAATCCTTAAAACTCGCGCACGTCTAAATAGTATCTTAGCTGAGCGTACTGGGCAGCCAGTAGAGAAAATCGAAAAAGACGTTGAGCGTGATTATTGGTTAGATGCACAAGAAGCCAAAGAGTATGGTTTGGTTGACGAAGTATTAGAGCGTCGCCCTGAATCTTTGTAATCTAAGCATTAACGTGATGCCTCTTTATTGAGAGTGCAGTCATAAGACCTTTTATAGTTTATTTGCCGTACAGTAAACCGTTATCAATGTCATACCTGACCTATTGAAAGGTATGACCATTGAACTGATACGATAATCGACATACTACAAATAAACTAACCAGTTTTAAATTTTAGGAGCGCCTTTTATGGCAGAAGATAATACCCCGCAGTGTTCGTTTTGCGGTAAAGCCAAAAGCGATGTACAGCAATTGATTGCTGCTGACGATGCCAATATCTGTAATGAATGTATCGAGCTATGTACTGACTTAATCGCAGACAGCGCAGAGCACGGTGATGACGATAGCGAAGTAGACACTTCTTGGGTCAATAAAAAATTACCAACGCCAAAAGAGCTGCGTGCCAAGCTTGATGAATATGTCATCGGTCAGGACGCTGCCAAAAAAGCATTGGCTGTTGCCGTCTATAACCATTACAAACGTCTAAAAGTTAGCCAAACGCTAGCCAACGACAGCAAGAAAGCCAAAATTGGCGCTGATGATGCAATGGTAGAATTGGCTAAGAGTAATATCTTGCTAATCGGTCCTACTGGTTCCGGTAAGACTCTACTTGCGCAAACCTTAGCTCGTCTGCTAGATGTACCTTTTGCGATGTCTGATGCCACGACCTTAACCGAAGCTGGTTATGTTGGTGAAGACGTTGAAAACATCGTACAAAAGCTACTTCAAGCTTCTGACTATGATGTGGCCAAAGCTGAGCAAGGTATCATCTATATTGATGAAATCGACAAAATCAGTAAAAAAGGCGACAATCCATCTATCACCCGTGATGTTTCAGGTGAAGGCGTACAGCAAGCGTTGCTAAAGCTGATCGAAGGCACTGTGGCTGCTATCCCGCCGCACGGTGGTCGTAAGCACCCGCAGCAAGAGCTGATACAGGTTGATACTAGCAACATCCTAATCATCGTTGGTGGTGCATTTGCTGGACTTGATAAAGTCATTCAGCAGCGTACCGAAAAAGGCGGTATCGGCTTTAACGCTGATGTCAGCTCAAAAGATGATAGCCGTCGTAGCTCAGACTTGCTACAAGAAGTCGAGCCAGAAGATTTGATCAAGTTTGGTCTGATTCCTGAGCTGATCGGTCGTCTGCCAGTACTTGCGGCACTGCAAGAGCTAGATGAAGCAGCCTTGGTACAAATCCTGACCGAACCTAAGAACGCACTGGTAAAACAGTACAAGTACTTGTTTGACATGGAAGGTGCTGAAATTAGCTTTACTCAAGAAGCCCTAGATGCCATCGCCAAAAAAGCAATGGAGCGTAAGACTGGTGCTCGTGGTCTACGTTCTATCGTAGAAAATGCTCTGCTTGAGACTATGTATGAATTGCCTTCTATGGAAAATGCTAAAACTGTAATGGTTGATGCTGATGTTATCAATGAAGGTAAAGTACCTAAAATTGCTTAATTTATAGTTGATATATACAGTCCGTTATCATTAGCGGACTACTAAAAAAGCGTCTGGCTAAATTAGCTCAGGCGCTTTTTTATGCCTATTATTTAACCAACTTGCCTACTAGATAACTCGTCTACTGAAAATTGGCAATTTTCATTGCACCTACTTCGAAATGACAGCAGCGTTTATCAATCGCTAGCAGACATCAGTGTAAACCATGCTAATGTAGATAGACTGTTTTAACCTTTATACTTTATTTCTATATACCGCAAGATATATCCCGTACAACCCATATGATTAATAAGACAAAGGATTGTTTATTATGCTCAACCATGTGACTGCTATGGCGACTTCATTGCGCCAACATCTACCGTTTTCTTCTAACCATACTTCATTGGATGACTCAGACGTTGCATCCTACTATCGCAACCACGTCGCTGCCATTACGGGCGCAGGCTCTGGTATGGGGCGTGAGCTGGCTATTCATTTAGCAAAAATGGGCTGTCATGTTGCACTATCAGATATCAATCCTGAACAGCTGGCAGCGACCAAACAGTTACTTGCTAATTATGATGTCAACGTCACTATGACCGTACTCGATGTGTCAGACAATAAAGCCGTGGAAGCATGGGCTGATAGCGTCATGAGCGATCATGGCAAAGTAAATTTTATCTTTAACAATGCAGGTGTTGCGCTCTACTCTATTGTCGAAGGCAGTAGTATTAGTGAGCTTGAATGGGTAATGAACATTAATTTTTGGGGCGTGGTTTACGGCACTAAGGCGTTTTTACCGTTAATCAAAAACAGCGTTAAACAGAGCCAGTTTGGCGAGCATGGACATATTATTAATATCTCAAGTCTATTTGGTTTGACCGCTCAGCCATCACAGTCAGCCTACAACTCTAGCAAATTTGCCGTACGCGGCTTCACAGAGAGCTTACGCCAAGAGCTAAATATCCAGAACTGCGGGGTATCTGCGACTTGTATCCATCCGGGCGGCATCAAAACCAATATCGCCAACAGTGCGCGCGGTAATGAGAGCATCCATGATATTGGCATGAGTACTGGACCCAAAGCCATTAGAAGTTTTAACAAATTCTTAAAATTCGATGCCAGCGAAGCAGCTTGGATTATTTTACATGCCGCTGCGACCAATCAGCAGCGTTGCTTAATTGGTAACGATGCCAAAATGATTGATGCCATTCAGCGGGTATTCCCATCACATTACAGTCAAGTACTGAACGACTTCCATCAACTGTCCCGCAAACTAAAACCACGTCGTCATAAGAAGCTAAAGACCGTTAAATAGTAGGTTATCAACATTCCCTATATCACAAGAAATTGATGGGTTTATATATAAAAAGCCCAGCTATAGTCGTAGCTGGGCTTCTTGAGAGTTGCCATTATTGATTGAGGATAAGACTAAGTTTTAAGATTGTTGATGATATTTTAGTTCAACATTCCGAGAATTAAGGCAGCTTCATATCACCAGCGACTAACCAGCCCATACGGCGCATGATGTAAGCCACTAACCCTGCAATCACTGCAGGCAATACAAACATCAGGAGAATAATCGCTGTCCACAGCTGTCCCGTGCTCATGATTTCTTGTGACGCCTCAATCACCCCAAACACACCGACCAAACCAGCGGTACCCATACCCGCACCTGTCGCCGTACAAGCTAATCCAAAACCAACGGTTGCGATAGGCCCAACGATAGCGCTAGCAATGACAGCAGGCAGTAGAACGATAGGTTTTTTGAGCACGTTAGGAATTTGCAGCATACTGGTGCCCAAGCCCTGAGAGATGACACCACTAAAGCCATTGTCTTTAAAACTTGCAACAGCAAAACCAATCATATGCGCGGCACAGCCAACCACTGCTGCCCCGCCCGCCAAGCCACCAAGCCCAATAGCAATACAAATGGCTGCACTCGACGTTGGTAGCGTCAATAAAATACCAACCACTACAGCGATGACGATACCCATTAGCAGTGGCTGTAATTCAGTAGCGGCATGAATACCCTGACCGATAGCTGCGACCCCTGCTACGATAGGCGGATTAAGCAGAGCGCAAACTAAGAGAGCAATACCGCATACAACCAATGGCACCAATAAAATATCAAGCTTCGTCTTACCAGCGACCCAAGTGCCAGCACGATAAGCAAACACAGAAGTCAGATAAGCGCCAATTGGATTGCCCGGCAGTGCTACAAAAGTTGCAGGCCCACCCACTTGCGGCGTAAAAAGCGTGCCTGCCATTAGTGCTTCGGAATGAGCACCAAGCATACCTGCCACAAGGCAGCTAAGCATCACTAGCGTTGGTGCTTTGAGATAGTAAGCGATACCTACCCCGATACCAGCACCCATTAATATCGAGGCAAGTTTCCCGACCGCGACCAATGCTGACAAATCTAACCAACCACCGATTTGCGAGATAATCAGACCTGCGATCAACGTGACAAATAGCCCGAGAGCCATACCAGTAAAAGCATCGATAAAGTACTTTTGAAAGAACGCTTTAATAATGCTTGCTTGCGGTGTTACTGAGTTAGATACGGTCATAACCATACTCTTAATGGATATTTAATAGGATAAAACAGCTAGAAAGCTTTTAATAAAATAAAGAGATAAAAAAAGCGCCATTACGACGCTTGTTTTATAAATACAATAACTATAAACGACTGAACCTAGCGACGCTGTTCAACGATAATAGAGTCTATACCATTGTTCTGTAGGCGCTGCTGTGCTGTCGTAACTGCTTGACGGTTATTCAAAGGACGTGAGATGACTTGATAAATTGGCAAGCCATTACCCGTCGTGTTTTTGACCACACGAGCATCGACACCTGCCATCAGTACTTGCGCACGGCGACGATCCGCTTCATCTGCATCACTAAAGCTATTGATTTGCAAGATGTAGGTCGCCGCAGGTTTAGCAGCTTGGATGCTTGCCGTACCTGCTGCTGTATTGTTGTTACGGGTTGTAGCGTTGCTAGTAGCAGGCGGCGTACCATCATAGGTTGCATCTTCTTCAACGACAACGATATCCTCACTCGACCCAGCATTATTAGCACCAGCAGGTTCGACAGGCGCATTTTCCGAACCACCGAAGCTGCCCGTACTTTCTGTACTGCCTGCATCGCTCTCTGGTTGAGTCACGACGACGTCTGGTTCAAACGCACCGATATCATCTATTTGATCATTATCAATGTCAGCGATATCTTCATCAGGGATGGTTGCCATCTCTTGATTTGGTAAAATATCGTAGAACTCATAATCCCCATTGTCGGTATCAGTATCCACACGTGGCTGTACTTGGCGATCAGGGTCATTCTCAGCACTACCATCAGCGGGGCTGAAATTGAATAATGGTGAGAGGTAGATAAACACCCCGATCATAAGGGTCAATACGGCCCCAACAAACATCCACAATAAGCCTGATACGCTACTTGATTTGCGCTTTTCTGTTGCGCCTTTAGGTTTTTTGGCTAGCATGGATCTCGTTCTCCCTACTGGATTTAACTATCATCATCGAATTAATGCTATCAGCTGTCTATACTCATGTCACATTTTAGAAAAGTACTACATGCTAGACGGTGCAGACAAGCCTAGCAGACTAAGCCCATTTGCCAATACCTGTCTAACGGCTTTTGACAGACGCAAACGTGCTTGCATTAAGTCTAGCTCATCCTGACTTGGCGTTTCACCTGACGTCAAGCTCATTGGCAAGATACGATTGGTGTCATACCAACCATGGAACAATGCCGCTAGCTCTTTTAGGTAGTTGGTCAAGACATGCGGCTCGTAACCAGTCGCTGCGCGAAGTAACGTCGCTGGATAGCCTGCTAACAGTTTAATCAGCTCGTCTTCATTGGGCGCACTTAGCAAGTCTTGATGTGCCAAACCGATGGCATCATCTACGGTCAAATCGTAAGTTGCCAGTTTTTCTAACACGCGGCAAACGCGCGCATGAGCATACTGAATATAATACACTTGATTGTCTTTGCTTTGTGATTTGGCAAGTTCTAAGTCAAAATCAACATGCACTTCAGGCTTACGCGCTACGTAGTAGAATCGTGCAGCATCGTTACCAACTTCTGCACGTAGCTCACGCAAGGTCACAAACTGACCTGAGCGCGAAGACATTTGTACTTTTTCACTGCCGCGCCATAACGCGACAAACTGTACAAGCACCACATCCAGACGTTCAGCATCAATCCCAAGAGCTAGTAGAGCGGCTTTTACGCGTGGGACATAGCCATGGTGGTCTGCGCCCCAAACGTTAATGACTTTATCAAAGCCGCGATCAAACTTGTTCTTATGATAAGCGATGTCAGAAGCAAAATACGTCGATTGACCATTGGCACGGCGTACAACACGGTCTTTCTCATCGCCGAAATCGGTCGATTTAAACCAGATGTTGCCGTCTTTTTCATATAGATAGCCTTTGTCATCTAGTATCTGTAATACAGGCTCAATCTCGCTATCGATAGATCTCTCGCTAAACCAGCACTCGTAGCTCACGCCAAAGTCGTTTAAGTCGTCTTTGATATCCGCCAAAATGCTGCTTAATGCTGCATTTAAAAATAACGCGTAGCTGTCACCTAGCAAAGACTTACTATTGGCAATCAAGCCATCAATATGCGCTTCTTTATCACCTGAGATGACGGTTTTTTCGCCATCAGCATTAATCTCAAACTGAGCGTCTTCTGGCACATCTTTGGCAACGTCTGCAAAGCTATGTACGTAGCTATCGCCATGCTGTGTTTTTAGTGTTTGGGCGATATCACTGACATAATCACCTTGATAGGCGTTAACTGGGAAAGTTATCTCTTCACCATTTAGCTGTAGATAGCGCAAATATGTACTGGTGGCTAAGATGTCCATTTGACGACCAGCGTCATTGACATAATATTCACGCGTGACGTCATAGCCAATAGCTTCTAGCAGGTTAGCAACGCTCATGCCAAATGCAGCACCGCGACCGTGACCGACGTGCAGACTTGACGTTGGGTTAGCAGAAACGAATTCAACTTGGACTTTTTGACCGTCAAACTGATTACTTAAGCCAAAGCGATCTTGCAATGTGAAGATATCGTCCAATACAGAAAATTTAGCTTCCGAGTTTAAAAATACGTTGATAAACCCTGGGCCTGCGATTTCTACTTGGCGAATATCTTGATTGTCAGGCAATGCGCTAACGATTTTTTCAGCAAGTTGACGCGGATTAGCCTTGGCCGCTTTCGCTGCCGTTAGCGCGATATTACTGGCAAAATCACCGTGACTTAAATCTTTCGTACGGGTAATTTGACTGTTGTTTTGCCAATCGCTTGGTAGCGTACCATCTGCTTGTAGGGTTTGAATTGCATCATTAAATAGGGATGCAAGCGTATCAATTTGGGCTTGTGACATAGGAATTTGAACTCAATTAAATAAACAACAAAAACGGTGCGAATGCGAGCAATCGATAACTGCTTATTATAATAGCGACCGATATTGCAGGGATAGAATAATGTAAAAGGTAAGTAACCTGTAAATATAACAATCTTTGCACTTTATTGCACCATTTGCGCCAAAATTAGCACTAAAATCTTACCGTTATCAGGATTTGGGCTGACTAATATCAATGATGCAAAACTGATAAATAACTCATAACGTGAATTGTAGCGTTACTGTTGCTCAATACTGGGCAGTCGTTTATACCTGACTGCTTCCACGTTATAATAATGGTTTGTACGGCTCTTCTAAAATATAGAAGGCACGTTACTACTCTATTATAGGATTACGCCATGTTTGCTATTGCCGCCAGTACTGTCACCAGTTGGGGACTGTACGTCTTGTTGCCGATATTCATCGCTTTCTTGTTTTTTATTATGTGGGATATCTCTAAAACGTCTGATGCTGGGCGCGCTGGTACTTTTTGGATATTCTTAGCTCTAGGCGCAGGTTCTGTTGGTTTTATTCTAAAGATAGTCATGGAAGTTGCTTTCAAAAAATGGTTAATCTAATTAGCCATTTTTATCACTATCCTTTGATATAGGTTAGGACATAAGTAGCAAAACTAAAAACGTAATATATGGCTTATGACTGCTGCGCTTTATAAGGTGTCAGTCATTTAAATCAAGGCTTTTGAATCAAAGCCCCTTAGATCAATGCCTTTTTAAATCGAAAAAGCTACTGAGCCTTAGCATCGTTTCTTATAACCTGACTCACATACGTTGGTAGGTCCCACGCTCCACCAGCAAAGCCTCGGCACATTCCTGTACTAGACTCTTCGCTCTTAGCAAATGTTTTACCATTCCATATCCATGCAGTACGATTCCAGCAGTCACCAATGCCTCGGTCTTTGTGAGTGGCGGAAATCTCACCATCAAAATAATCATTCCCTGCTGTTGTGATAAGCATAGGCTTGCTAGGTTTTGCATTATCAATGAGCCAATAGCCATTACTAAAATTGTAAGCGCCTAGCCAGCAAGTATGCGTGGCTAACATATAACTATCATCAACCGGTATAAAGTCCCAATCAAGCATCGTAGAACCATACTCTGACATTCGCTGATATGTTTCAGTTTTTGGGTTGATTAGCTCACAGTCGCCCATCACGTCCTTAGACCCTATAAGCTGCTCGGCATTAATATCAATCCACTTATCAATATTTTTCTGAAAATACGCCAGCTTTGATGGAGCAAGTGTTTTGTTGTCTTTTGCTGAATATGCAAATGCTTTTTGAATAATTGGTTTTGGCAAAGCTGCTTTAGGACGTTGACGATTTGGATTATTCTTACTGACCAATGCTATCGGCGTCCCTACCCGACCTTGCTCATCGTCCAGCTTGAGCAATACTGCCGACATGCCTTTATCGCTAATCTGCCAGTGGTTGTCGCCTGCTCTAATTGCTATCTTGGTCGCGATACGAGCATGATCAAGCAGTGCTTGGGTCTGCTTGGCTGATAAGTCGTATAGTAGATTGTCTTCTTTATTGGGCTGCAGCAGACCATAGTTTTTATTATTCAGCCAAAGCTCAACAGGCTTCAGCTCATCTAGCGGCACTTCTGAGATAAACTGAATTTGCACTTTTGGCAGAGCTACTTTTGGCAACGCTGTGAGCAATATTGAAGCAGGCGTATCTATTAGCGCTTCACTTACGTATCCAGCCGCTCGACAAGTCCGCGTATTATCACAAACCACTTGCCAGTCGTCTTGTACAAAGCCCCAGCCTTCGGATACAGTTCCATAACCTGCCATGGCAGGTAGCGATAGCAAGCTGATGGTAGCTACAATCAAAGTCTTTGATGTCTTCATAATGCTTTCCTTACGTTAGCTACCACCATTAATGCTATTTTTTGGCAATCAAAGTCGCACGCATGGGGGCAGGATATCCTTCGACGGTCTTAGTCGAGTCATTAGGATCTAAGAAGTCTGCTAACGAATGATAGGTCATCCACTCGGTTTGTCGTTGTTCCTCAGTCGAGGTGACTGCTACATCGACGCAGCGCACGTCTGTAAACCCTGCTTTCTCCAGCCAGCCAATTAATGCCGCCACCGATGGTAAGAAATAGACGTTATTCATCTGCGCGTAGCGGTCGTGCGGCACCAGTACAGTATTGGCATCACCTTCAATCACCAACGTCTCAAGTACCAACTCACCACCTTTGACTAACTGTCCTTTAAGCTGTTGTAAATGCTCAAACGGTGACTGGCGATGGTACAGCACACCCATGCTAAATACGGTATCAAACAGCTGACTGTGCTCAGGTAACGCTTCAAGCGGTACAGGAATATAATGTGTCCGATAGTTACCTGTACCATGAGTATGAGCATCTGCGGCACCAACGAAATGACGAATCGCCATAAACTGATGATAAAACAAACATGACGGATCAATAATAATAACCGTATCTGCGCCCGCCCCTGCCATGCGCCAGCCGTGATAACCAGAGCCACCGCCCACATCCAATACGCGGCGACCATCCAATCTACTCAAATGCGGCGCAACACGTTTCCATTTCCAATCACTATGCCACTCGGTATCAATCTTAATACCTGACTCATCATCGCCGATTTGACCGCCAATTTGAAATGGGCCTTTACGCCATGGCATCAACTGCTTTAATAGTGCCATTGTTTGCTTGCGCTGAGACTCATTTAGATCTGCCTCAATCGTCAATGTATCGCTGTTTAGATCGACGTTATTGACAGCTAAGTTTGGCAAACGAGCAACTGACGCTTGGTAGGCAGGCGCGTGCGCATAGTTCGCTTTGTCTTTTATATCACCTAGCCACGTTGGTAATTGTTTGAGCCATTCATAAGCGCTCGGCTGCTGCTGTGCCAGCTCTAGTAGGGTTAGATATAGTTCGCGTTCGGCGTTAATGATAGTGTCATTGAGCATAAAAGCAGGTTACCGTATTGATTAAGAAATAACTGTGTTAAAGGTAAGAATTATTTAAACGCCACAATAGAAACAAAGTTCAAAAACTGAAACCATGTCAGATGACGCGCAAACCCAACTTGATCTAACCGTGCATGATGCTCATCTAAGGTATCAGTAATGAGGACATTTTCTAATGCATTACGCTTGCCGCTAATCTCCATTTCGGTATAGCCATTCGCACGTTTAAAGTCATAATAACGCTCAACCAACCACGCATCATACTGCTCGTCAAAGGCATGAGTTTTTTCAGTCAGTACCAATATGCCGCCTTCGCTCAATGCCGCATAAATCTTCTCTAATACTGCGACCCTATCAGCAGCTGGCAAAAACTGTAGCGTCAAGTTCAAAATCACCATATCGCACGGTTCAAGCTCAATATCGCGGATATCTGCAGTGATTACTTCGATGTCATGCTCAGGATAATTCTCACTCAGTAGCGTGGTCGCCTCGGTCGTCATCGCTGGTGAGATATCAATTGCTTTAATCTGTAAGTCTTGCGGGTCGAATTCACCCGCTAGCGTCATACTGGCTGCGCCCAATGAACAGCCCAAGTCATAAACACGACTAACGCGTTGACCGCTATCGCTCTGCTGACGATACTTGCAATGACGACGGGCGAATATGGGTAGCATCGCCAGCACCTGACCATAACCAGGTACACTGCGGCGAATCATATCAGGGAAACAAGCCACCACTTGCTCGTCAAATGAAAAGCGTGCGGCCTTATCCAGTGGCGTAGTAAACGGTTTATCAAATAGGGTGTCATGTTTGATAGCAGGCTGGGATTGGCTCATGGGACGACTCGTTTTTTAGAATGGAACTGAAATTAAGAATTACTGGATGACTTTTGCTTGGTGGTTTCGCTTGTCATTATCAGTTGATAAAGAAGTAAGATAGCAAAAGCCCATTATAACATTACTGTTTGTTACTTATCGCCTTTGGCTTGCCTGCTAAGCTGAATAAATAGTGCCAAGGGTAATGAGACGTTTGAAAGAAGCATTGAAAAACGAGAGCATCACTACCAAATATAGCGCTTACCCCATATTTATAATAATAGGAAAAAATTATGCAAACGATCGTATTAGGTGGCGGCTGCTTCTGGTGCACTGAGTCTGTATTTTTATCGGTAAAAGGTGTGCAATCTGTCGTCTCAGGCTACATGGGCGGCGATGCTGTCTCTGCTAACTATGAAGCTGTCTGTAGTGGTACAACTGGCCATGTCGAAGTCATCAAAGTCGAATTTGATGAGTCTATCGTCCCGTTAGAAGTGATACTCGATGTCTTCTTTGCCACGCATGATCCCACCACGATGGATCGTCAAGGCAATGACGTCGGTAGTCAGTATCGTAGCGTGGTCTTTTACACTGAAGATAGTCAAAAACCGACCGTTGACCGTACCATTAACAAGTTACGCGATATGGGTGTCAATGTGGTGACAGAAGTACATCCTGCCGTTGAATTCTATCAAGCAGAAGACTCACATCAAGATTTCTTCAACAGAAATCCAGGACAGGCTTACTGCAACTTTGCAATACCACCAAAGCTCGCTAAACTGCGCAAAGAATTTAGCAAATATATGGTTAGTTAAATGAGGGTTAGATAAATTGAATAAAACGTTATTTATTCAAAAAATTTCTTAGCCTAATGTTGTATACCAGCCAAACACTTATACTATAGGTGTTTGGCTTTTTACTATTTATGCCTTTGACATGACCAATCAACATTATCAAAGCTAAATCTATATACAAAAACTTGCAGATAGAGGATTGCAGTATGAACCCTGAGTTTTGGCAAAAACGTTGGCAAGAAGGTCGCATTGGATTCAATCAATCTGCGGTCAATCCATTGTTGATTGATTATTTTAACCGCCTCAATCTAACTGCGGGTAGCCGAATTTTTGTGCCGCTTTGTGGTAAATCTATTGATATGGTTTGGCTAGCGACACAAGGCTATGACGTGGTGGGCGTTGAGTTGGTCGAAACAGCCGTACAAGAATTCTTTGCTGAGCAAAACATCGAACCTACCGTCTATCAACAGGCAGACAATCCAACGATGAAATACTATCAAGGTCAGTTGTCGGGACAGACCATCACTTTATGGGTCGCTGATATCTTTTCATTAACCGCTAAAGATATTGGTTCTATTAATGCAGTATATGATAAAGCGGCATTAATCGCCCTACCAGACGATATGCGTGTGAGATATAGTGAGCAAGTGCGGAAACTTAGTAGCGATACCAGTAAAATTAATGGTGCTAACAATGAAATAACACCGCAGCTTTTACTCACGCTAAATTACGATCAGCGTAAAAAGAATGGACCACCCTTCTCTATTAATAACGAACAATTAGAGCAGTATTATAGCGCTCACTACCAAATCTATGAGCTAGCAAGCGTGCCTTCTTCTATAGGTTCTGCACCTGATATCACCGTCACAGAACAGGTTTGGCTATTGAGCAGTAAATAAAAAACTCATATAACCTTTAACAAGCCGCTAAATGGCAATGGAGAAATTGAATGAAAATGCTAGTCAGTCTAATGAGTGTAACTGCTATTCTGCTAGTTGCTCTGGCAGGTCCATTGTATAAGTTTGGCGTTGTAGAGTTAGGCACTGCGTTTACAGGGTTTAAATTTGGGTTATTTGCTGGTATCGCAGCATTGGTATTGTTGGCTATACAGCTATTGTTTAAACGCAATACAGCCAGTATTGGGAGCGCACTAGCCTCAGCCGTACTTGCTGTCACTGCAATCGTTGTCCCGCTTGGCATGATGAATACGGCCAAAAATGTACCGCCTATTCACGATATTTCTACCGATTTAGTCAACCCGCCTGAGTTTGTCGCGATTGCACCACTACGTATAGATGCGTCAAATCCTGTTGAATACGCCGGCGCAGAAGTGGCTGAACAACAACGTACTGCCTACCCTGATTTGCAAACATTGACCTATGCCAATTCAAAGCCTGAACTGATCAAAGCAGCTAAACAAGCCATAGAAAATTTAGGGTGGGATCTGGTCAATACTGATGCCGATAAAGGCATCATCGAAGCAACAGAGACGACTGCTTGGTTTGGCTTTAAGGATGATGTGATCATTCGTGTGACTGACAACGATAGCGAGCGCTTGGTTGATATTCGCAGTAAGTCACGAGTTGGACAGAGCGATTTGGGCAAAAATGCGGCACGTATTCATAGCTTTATTGACGAGCTGGATAGTGTGCTAGCCAAATAAACAGGTTATACCTTCTAAGGAATAGTCCTCGAGTTGAAATACTGTCTGACGCTTTGCATTTTCAGCTCTATGAAATCCTCTTCTAATCTCACGGCAGCGTCAATTTATCGTAACCATTTATAACCTTGGTACTTCGACAGCTTTTCTTTACTGTTTAGATTGGTTACTCTACGTTAATATCATTTTTTGCCTTTCGATAACTATTTTAACGTTTATAGGATATTTTCATGCGTTTGACTCCTTTTTCTACTTTGTCGCTGCTTAGTGTTGCTGTCGGCATCAGCCTTGCTACCACTGCTCAAGCTGCGCAGCCGCCAGCACCTGATTTATCCAATAGCGAGTTTCAACAGTGTCTGGACAATCTAAAAAACTCTAGCAAGTTTAGCGGTGTTGATGGTTATACCTTTAATAACTATCGCCCAAGCCAGCCTGATCCTAGTGTCATTCAGTCACTGAATTATCAACCAGAGTTTCAAAAAGACGTCTGGGACTACTTATCAGCATTGGTAGACAAAGAGCGTGTCGAGGACGGTATCCGAGCCAAGCGTCAATGGGGATCGACGCTACGTCAAATCGAATCGCGTTATGGCGTAAAAGCTGAGCACGTGCTCGGTGTCTGGGGCGTAGAATCAAACTTTGGTCAAACGCTAGGTAAAAAACCATTATTTGAGTCTTTAGCGACATTGTCTTGTTTCGATCGTCGTCAAAGCTACTTCCAAGGTGAGTACGCCAATGCGCTAAAAATCGTGCAAAACGGTGATATCGCACCAAACGATATGACAGGCTCATGGGCAGGTGCCTTCGGACAGACGCAGTTTATGCCGAGTACTTTCTTAGAATTGGCAGTAGATTTCGATGGTGATGGACGTCGTGATTTGGTCAATAGCGTACCTGATGCACTCGCTTCTACCGCAAACTTCTTGGACAATCGCGGCTATCGTACTGGTGAGCCTTGGGGCTATGAAGTCAAACTACCTGATGGATTTTGGGCCGCTTCGAATCGTAAAGACAAAAAGTCAATAAGCCACTGGCGCGACCAAGGTCTGACGTTGGCTAATGGCAGTCCGTTACCGTATGACTTGAGCAGTGCAGGCTTATTGTTACCCGCTGGTATGGAAGGCCCTGCTTTCTTGGTGGGTAAAAACTTCGATACTTTCTACTCTTATAACGCCTCAGAAAACTACGCACTGGCTATCGCACACTTATCAGATCTAATCACTCGCGAAGACAGCAGCAAAACAGACTTTATCACTGCGTGGCCAACAGACGATCCTGGTATTAGCCGCCAGCAGGCCAAGGACATTCAGCAAGCGTTGTTAAACGCAGGTTACGATATCGGCGGTGTAGATGGCATCATCGGAGACAATACTCGTACTGCTATCCAGCAATACCAGACTAGTCGCGGTATTTTCCCAGCTGACGGACGCGCAGGCCAGAAGTTCTATCGCGCCATCGTTGGTAATGCAGCGCCGAGTCAAACTCAATACGGCCAACCTGCAAACAGCAAACCTCTGAACACTGCACCTGCCGATCGCATGGGACAATTGATTCAGCAGCAAACGACTGCTCCTAGTAGCTACTCATCTCAGCCATCAGCGAGCTCGTCAACTTCTGGCAATACACGTTATCGCCGCGTTACTGACGCCGATGGCACCATCAAACTTGTTCGTATAGACCAAGGTTCGTAGTAGCAAGATAAGTGATACTATTTAAATGCATCAAAAAAGCCACGCTAATAGTAGCGTGGCTTTTTTATTTATAGATAGTTATTAGTAGAACTTATCTGATTGACTCAAAATACGTATCTAGACAATAGGTGGTGACTTAGGCTGACCATTGTCACCATTCCAATTTTCGCGAGCTTTGTCGTCTAAATCGGCTGCCGTTTTTGGCTCCCACTTACCGTTTTCTTTCCAAGTCGCATCGCCCCAATCTTCATCTTCCGCTTTACTGTCTAAATCTTTGTAGGCCTTGCTAGGATCTATACCGCGGCGTTTCATATCTGCTACTTGCTCTTCTAACGTATGAAACTGATCAGCATCATGCATGGACTTTTCTAGACCATCAATCTCTCTTCTTAACTCGTCATTTTTAGCATTGCTCATCGTACGCTCTCCCTAATTATTAATATTATAGTTCTCATTCTAAAATAGTTAACGTTGTTAATACTGCTAACTAACTGACTTTATTATTACGGGTCTGAGGAAGATTCACAAGCATCGCACGTATGCTTTGTATTACAAAACGTAGTCGAGCTGCCGAAGAGGACGTTTTAAATGGCTATTATTGAACACGCTAGCGAATAATTACTAGTCTTGTTTATTCGTACTTGAGGTATAATTTTGCAGTAGGTTTTTTGCGTAGAAGGTAAGTTTCCAAAGCTCTTGTGATACCCGCGTGCCATAAGTCATCAATTGTATCCAGTTTGCACCGACTAGCTTACGTTGCAAATTATTGATATCAGCTTGAGAGATTTGGCAGCGTGAGACAGCATGAACGTTTGGCATCTCTTTTTTGATGTCTACTTCCGCTTTAGCGGTAATCAAACGATTGATGGCATTTTGCAAGCCATAGCTCGAAAAAGTAGACGGTATTCTTATGAGGGTCATAAGTATCTCGTGCCACGAGAGTGTTAGCGATCTGGTTACGTCCGTTAGATTACCGCCCTCATAAGCTTGAGCACTATATTGAATCTCAAAAAACTCTGTTAACTCAATTGGCTCACTAACCTTATCTGCTATAAAGTCTTCGTCATCAGAACTGTTTTTCTCTACCTCGGTAGTACTAGGTAATATATCGACTAGCTTCTCATACACGACCTTTTTACTAGTCGTATTCTCTTCATCATTCGCTCTGACCCAGCCACCTACCATTTTATTATTGGCGACGGCATTATAATGAGCCTGTACCAGTAATGGCTCGATATCCTCTTCCGTATCATAGTAATGTAGCTGGTTATCTTGCTTGGTGACTAACTTAATAAACTCTTGAAGTTGTCGGCTGACGACAGCGTCTGGAGAGTGATTTTTGACCAGCACAATTAGCGGCTTAAGCTTCGCTTTGGCATTTAGATAACTCAAATGCATCTGGCTGACGCCGTTTTTTTGCACAGTCCCGTAGCTGTCGCCAACGATCATGACTGCATAATCACAAGAGTCAATACACTGGCGGCCATAAAAAGAGGCTTTAGATAACTTGCTAGAAACATCATAGGTCAGAAATGCGCGTGCCTGAAAAAATATCGCTAAGCTGTCTAGAACCAACAACTGGTCGTTGTCAGCGCATATAATATGAATATGATAGCGACGATTCGGCACAATTACCTCTAAGCGTAGGTCGTGACATAAAAAGGATAGGATGTAAAATAGAACACAAAAATCTTGTCTTGCTCAGCCTAGCATACTCTTAGCTTAAAAAGATGCACTCAATTTATTTTAACTGAGTCAGCGTTGCATACAGCGTATTGATATCACTAGTTTTGATAATAACTAGTGAGAGTAGTATTGCAATGCCATTTCTGTACCGAGTAAGCGCTCAACTAAAGCGCATAGTCTATCACTATATTTAGTGGCGTGAAAAGTTAATGGCGGTCTAGTAATGGTATTTTTATTACTGGTTTTTTGTGACAGATTTTCTTGTTTTTCACTCATCAATGATGCAGACAAGTTGTTTGCAATCAATAGCTGTCTAACCCGTTCAGCAATCGCTTGACCAGAATCAATGACTTGTATTGATAGCTGCTGCTGTGCAATCTCATCTAACAAGAATGTCTTAAAAAACGGATAATGTGTACATCCCAGCACTAACTGATCGACACCTTCATTAGCAAATACTCGTATCTGTTGACGCAACCTTTCGGCTGTCTCGTCTTGTTCTGACATACCTGCTTCTACCCAAGGTACCAGTTGCGGATCAAAATACTTAGTGACTACTGTATTATTAGGTTTAGCAAAATTGACAATAACATCATTTAATAAGGTGCCATTCAAAGTCGCTTTGGTTGCCAGCACCGCTACATGAGCACTCTTACTGGCCAGTACCGCAGGCTTTATTGCAGGAACAAGACCCACAATAGGGATATGTGGATAGCAGCGTCGGGCAGTATCTAGTGCATATGCTGAGGCGCTGTTACACGCAATAACTATTAGCTTACAACCTTGCTGATGTAACCACTCTACGGCCTTTAGCGTTAGCGCTTCAATATCTTCGCTGTCACGATTGCCATAAGGCACATTTAGCGTATCGGCGTAATATACGTAACGCTCAGTAGGCAGCTGCTGTGCTAAATGCAAGTAAACAGACAAACCGCCAACACCAGAATCAAACACGCCAATGGGCGCGCTACGGTTTTTATCGCTTACAACTGTGTTACTAGCATGTTTATTGACATCTACTAGATCCATAGTTTTGAGACTCTGGTCAACAGATATATCGACACACGGTCTGAGCTTTCCGACTGTCTGGTTTTCGATATCCATCTTTACGCTAATGCCATTATCATATTATTCATCAATTTTATTACTCAGTTAAATGCGCTATATGTATATTTCGTGTGCGGCGTCACTCTATGTCGGCTTTCTATCGACTACCTTTATACGATAATAATTTTTTAAACCAATAGAATCAGGCGACATTATAAAATTATAGCACTCATCGGCATACAGCAATTAATAGATAAACATAATACTTAATCAGTAGGCATCGATAATGAATAAGACTGGCCACCACTCCGTAGCGTCAATATCGTCTTACCATTGTCTTCTGATAACGCTCCAATTTCAGTCAGATGATAAAAAGTATTACGACCGATAAGTGCGGTTAAGCCATTTCTGACCATCATGTATGGGCGTACTTGTTCTGTAGATGATAATTCCTGAGAATCTGCCACATCGTCAGCGGTACTCATTTGATTCGCTTGATCGCTTTCACTAAAGTCACTGTTATTAGAGTCACTGTTATTAAAGTCGCTGTCATTAGAAGTGCTCTTATTAGAGTTATACGCCTTTAATACAATCGAATGCTCATCGTCTAAGCGAACCACATCCCCTGTCGTCGTTGTAAACTCCAACCAACTCATATCATCTTCATGGACAATACCAACATCGTTTATCAGAAGGGGTGCATCTTCTACTTGGATACGGATTTTCTGTACAGGAGTCTTCAAAAAGTACTCAGTAGTGCCATTATTCTCTTCTTTCCATAGTATTGTGGCAAACAAACTGACCAATGACTCACGGGTCATTTGCCCACCTTCATGCCACCACTCTCCATTTGCCTTGATAACTAAGTCCATATCAGCGATATCTTCAGGGTGCCACTTTTCGAGTGGTGGTATTGCGCGTCCTTCACGTGCCCCAGCTGTGGACTTAAGATAGTGACTTAGTGCATTCATATTATTTAAACCAGAACCCTTGCCAACTGGGGCTTCTACGT
Source organism: Psychrobacter sp. Pi2-1 (assembly GCF_904846645.1). Taxonomy (GTDB): domain Bacteria; phylum Pseudomonadota; class Gammaproteobacteria; order Pseudomonadales; family Moraxellaceae; genus Psychrobacter. The sequence continues at coordinate 13,316 of NZ_CAJHBO010000023.1, read as the reverse complement.
TATTTTCACGACTGCTATCAGCATGATTATTGTCATTCTTCATCGTTCAATCCTTTATTTAGTATTCAAAGTTTGGCAAATCTATTATTACTATAAATTTTTGTTTCAGGTATGATGAAACTTTATCGCCCAAATACCTTCATTGCCTTGATATAACCTTAACACCGTTGCCCATAAATGCGTATCGTGTTTGTAGGACTTTTCTTTTATAATGAGTAACGATGTTTTATTGAAATGGTCAAGTGGGTTTTGTATTGATGACACATTTTTATCGGGCAGCCATATGTCTGAGTGACGTTAGCGCCGCAAGTCTATTATTCAGTTGTTAAGCTAATGATGCCCTGAGATAAGCCACTAAAAGTTTAGGAGTAGGTATGCAAGAGCAAGACAATCAAACGCCAGTTATTGATGGTAATACTGTGAATGCTGACGCACCAGTAGCGACAGAGACCGCAACGCTAGATAAAGCAGAACCAGTCGTAGCGCCGGTTGCCGCGGAACCTGAAGTCGAACGCGAATCAATGGAGTTCGATGTCATCATCGTTGGTGGTGGACCTGCAGGTCTGTCTGCTGCCATTCGTTTGCGCCAGCTCGCTATTGAAGCTGGTAATGATGAGTTTATGGTTTGTGTGGTCGAAAAAGGCTCTGAGTTTGGTGCCCATACGTTGTCTGGTGCAGTCATCGAGCCACGCGCTCTAAATGAGCTGATTCCTGACTGGAAAGAAAAAGGCGCACCGCTTAACGTACCAGCGACAGAAGATCGTTTCTATTATTTGAACTCTGCTACACGCTCAACTAAAGTGCCTGACTCTTTGATTCCAGGTCCGATGCACAACGATGGCAACTATATTGTCTCGCTAGGCAATGTCGTTCGTTGGTTGGCCGTACAGGCAGAAGAGCTTGAAGTTATGATGTTCCCAGGCTTCCCTGCCGATGACATCTTATACAATGACGACGGTTCGGTTCGAGGCGTGTTAACTGGTGATATGGGTGTGGCCGCCAATGGTGAAGCCAAGCCGAGCTTTGAGCCTGGTTATGAGCTTCTTGCCAAATACACTATTTTTGCCGAAGGTAGCCGTGGGCATTTAGGCAAACGCTTAATCAGTCGTTTTGATCTAGATAAAGACTCTGATCCTCAGCATTATGGTATCGGTCTAAAAGAGCTATGGGAAGTTGAGCCTGAAAAGCATGAGCAAGGTGTTGTCATGCATGGTCTTGGCTGGCCATTGACTGAAACTGGCTCTACTGGTGGCTGGTGGTTATACTTTGATGAAAACAACCAAGTAAGCTTTGGTCTTGTGGCGGATTTGTCTTACCACAACCCTTACGTGTCTCCATTCGATGAAATGCAGCGCTTGAAAACGCACCCTGTTATCAAAAACGTTTTAGAAGGCGGTAAGCGCATTTCTTACGGCGCTCGTGCGTTGACCAAAGGTGGTCTAAACTCACTACCGAAGTTCACTTTCCCCGGTGGTGTGTTGGTAGGTGATGACGCTGGTTTCTTAAACCCAGCAAAAATCAAAGGCACACATACCTCGATGAAGTCAGGCATGCTCGCAGCCGAAGCTATCTTTGAGGCGTTGCAAGCCGACCGTCAGCATGATGAAGTGGTTGCTTATAGCACAATGTATAAAGAGTCATGGTTGTATCAAGATAACTATGAGTCGCGCAACTTCTCACCTGCAATTCACCGTATGGGTCTGTTCATGGGCGGCGCTTTCACCTTTATCGAGCACAACTTGTTAAAAGGTAAAATGCCATTCACTTTACATGACAATATCCCAGATTACGATCAGTTAGAGCGTGCTAACCACGCTTATCAACCAACTTATCTTAAGCCTGATGGTAAGTTGGTATTTGATAAATTGTCGTCGGTATTTATCTCTAATACCAACCATGCAGAAGATCAGCCAACGCATCTAAAACTTACTGATCCAACGGTACCTATTTCAATCAACTTACCGTTGTATGCTGAGCCTGCACGTTTATACTGCCCAGCCGGTGTATATGAAGTGGTCAAAGATGCTGAAGGTGCTAAGTTTGTTATCAATGCGCAGAACTGCGTGCATTGTAAGACCTGTGATATCAAAGACCCTTCACAGAACATCACTTGGGTAACGCCAGAAGGTGGCGGTGGTCCTAACTATCCAAACATGTAAATCAGGATAATTCTGGTTTGAGCTGGTACAATTAATATCATTAAAACTGTGCTCCAATAAAAACCGCCCATCTCTATATAAGAGTCGGGCGGTTTTTTAATGCTTAGAACAAGCTATTTTTACCAATCAATGTTGCTTAGTCTGTCCAAGCATCACGGTTGGCTTCATTTCTGAGTTTTACAAAGTTATCAGGGTCAAACTTAATTTGATCGCCTGTTTTACCCTCTTTTACCTGACGCTCATAGTCACGTAGTATTCTTAACGCAACAGGAGACAACAGCAAAATAGCCACTAAGTTGACCAGGGCCATTAGACCCATAGACAAGTCAGCGAAGTTCCATATATCAGGTAGGCTAGCAACCGAGCCGATAAATACCATACCTAATACTAGGAAGCGGAAAATCATGATCATCACTTTGGCATTTTTGGCACCAGAGATAAACTCAAGGTTTGACTCACCGTAGCTATAGTTGGCGATGATAGACGTAAATGAGAAGAAGAAAATCGCGATCGCCACGAACACCACACCTAGGTCACCGACATACTGTGATAAGGCTAACTGAGTTAACTGAATACCTTCTTGCTCGACATTAGGGTCGACCACGCCAGACAAGATAATAATCGACGCCGTCGCGGTACAAATAATAAGGGTATCCATGAATACACCTAGCATCTGCATAAAACCTTGCACTGCTGGATGATCAGGATGACTCTTTGCCGTTGCTGCAGCATTCGGTGCTGAACCCATACCTGCTTCGTTAGAAAACAAGCCACGTTTAATACCGTTAATCATTGCCTGCGCAATACCATAACCGATGACACCGCCTGCCGCCTGCTCAAAGCCAAATGCTGATTTTACAATCAACGCGATCGCTGCTGGGAATTGACTAAAGTTAGTCACGATAATAAATAGCGCTAGCAAGATGTACAAGATAGCCATCACTGGTACGATTTTACCCGCGATACGAGCTACTGAACGCAAACCACCGAATACTACTGGCGCTACCAGTACTACCAATACCAAACCTGTCATCCACGTTGGCACACCAAAGGCTTCATTGGTTGCTTGAGCGATGGTGTTGGATTGCACGCCATTGAATGCCAAACCAAAAGCCACTAACAAACATAATGAGAAAAACACGGCGAGCCAGCGTTTACCTAGACCTTTTTCGATGTAATAAGCAGGGCCACCGCGGTACACATTATCATTATGCGGTACTTTGTAGGCCTGTGCTAAGGTTGACTCGATAAAGCTGGTCGACATACCAACAAGTGCCGTCATCCACATCCAGAATACAGCACCTGGTCCACCTAGATAGATGGCAATTGCCACACCTGCCAAGTTACCAGTACCAACACGCGCAGCTAGCGACGTCATCAAGGCTTCAAATGAGCTAATACCACCATCTTTGCGTCCTTGATTGGACACGCGTAGCAACTTCCACATATGACCAAAATGACGAAACTGAATAAAACGTGTCGCGACGGTAAAGTAAAGACCCGCACCAATTAGTAAGAACATCAGTAATCCATACCAAGGGTTACTAGCAATCAGCCAGTCATTGTTACCCCAGATAATACCGACACCATAATTTACGATGTTATTAAACCAACCTACTATCCCTTCGTTCATATGGGCTCCTTATTTATTCTTTATACGCGTTACTTAAGTTTCATATCGATATCATATTTTGATTGCCATGGACTATATAAGCCTCTGCGCAAAATACCTGATACCAAAAGACACGTGCATGATATAGATATTGAGCGACATGCGACCATCACGTTTGCTTATCGACTTCATATAATTATTTTTAAAATAAATAATGCTTATGTTTCATCTTATATAGAATATATTAAGTGATAATTTAATCGCATAAATTACACGGTAGCCGTACCGTTTCCGTAACGTTAGGTTATTCATTGAAGGCTAAGCAAACTAATTTTTAGTAATTTCCTTATTATTCATGCACAGTAGTTTGTAATTATCTTTATTAAACCGTGCTAATATAAATCCTATATCCGTTTAGACTGTTTTATGGTTATCGAAGCTATCAAGCAGTACAAGCAGCACAACAGGTTAACGTGTTAACAAGATTAAAACTCTTGTCAGGAAGACGAGATTGTTAAAAAGACACTGGATAGTCCACCCTTCTGTCTTCCTCAAGAAACGCTGTTGTACCATTCGATGGTTTAAGTCAATGCGATGCTTAAATAGTTAACTACTTTTATTTGAAGTAAAGAACTACCGAGCATTAAACGTACTATCACGCATCATCGTTTTCACTATATAAAGCAGTACCTGACGATTTTTTATACTTTTCGTGGTAAGAAATAATCGCAGTTCTTTTTATATTGTTGGTATTTTTTAGGGAAGACAAAAGGAGTTGTCCTATGAAAGATCATAACGATCCATCCGGTTATTGGCGTGCCAATGTCCGTCTCATCTTAGGTAGCCTAGTAGTTTGGGCACTATGTTCTTACGGTTTTGCTATTTTATTACGTCCTCTTTTGGCCGGCATCAAAGTCGGCGGCACTGACTTGGGCTTTTGGTTCGCCCAGCAAGGCTCCATCGGGGTGTTTATCATTTTAATTTTCTTCTACGCATGGCGTATGAATAAGTTAGATAAACAATATGGCGTAGATGAGGAATAGACCATGAGTCAGTATTTAGTTAATATTATTTTCGTAGGCCTATCTTTCGCTTTGTATTTTGGTATTGCGATCTGGGCTCGGGCTGGGACAACCAGTGAATTCTATGTGGCGGGCGGCGGTGTACATCCAGTAGTTAACGGTATGGCGACAGCTGCTGACTGGATGAGTGCAGCATCTTTTATTTCTATGGCAGGTTTGCTTGCTGCTGGCGGTTATGGCGCATCGACCTACTTAATGGGCTGGACAGGTGGTTATGTACTACTAGCCATGCTACTGGCGCCTTACTTACGTAAATTTGGCAAGTTCACTGTGCCTGATTTTATCGGAGATCGCTTTTATTCAAAAACGGCTGCAATGATTGCCGTAGTTTGTTTGATTATTGCCTCTACCACGTACGTTATCGGTCAGATGACAGGTGCTGGGGTCGCATTTTCACGCTTCTTAGAAGTAGATAACAACACAGGCCTCATTATTGCGGCGGTTGTTGTATTCTTTTACGCAGTTCTTGGCGGTATGAAAGGGATTACCTACACGCAGGTTGCGCAGTATGTGGTTCTGATGATTGCTTATACCATTCCTGCTGTCTTTATCTCACTTGAATTAACCGGCAATCCAATTCCAGGTTTGGGCTTATTTTCAAACCATATCGAATCTGGTGTTCCCATCCTAACCAAGCTTGATCAAGTTGTGACTGATTTGGGATTCACAGCATATACGGCTGACGTACCTAACAAGCTAAACATGGTACTGTTCACCTTATCACTAATGATTGGTACCGCTGGTCTACCTCACGTTATTATTCGCTTTTTCACCGTTCCTAAGGTTGCCGATGCACGTTGGACCGCTGGTTGGACATTAGTATTTATCTCATTATTGTACTTCACAGCACCTGCTGTTGGCGCAATGGCACGTTTAAACCTTATCGATACTATCTATCCACAAGGCGTTGCAGAGCCTGCTATCGACTATGACCAACGTCCAGATTGGATGAGGACTTGGGAAGATACTGGCCTGATTAAATATACTGACCTTAATAACGATGGTCGTATCCAGATGTATAACGATAGTGGGCTGGGCGCTGCAGAAGTTGCTCTAACCAATGCACAGACTGAAGGCGGTGACGTAGGCGCTGCAACAACTGCGGTTGAGACAGCACGTGCTGCACATGACCTAGAACTTGATGGCCGCTTTGCAGATGCAGGCTGGGCTGGTAACGAGCTCGACGTCAATGCTGATATCTTGGTATTGGCTAACCCAGAGATTGCACAACTGCCATCTTGGGTAATTGGTTTGATCGCCGCAGGTGGTCTCGCTGCTGCACTATCAACTGCTGCTGGCCTATTGCTCGCTATCTCGTCAGCGATTAGTCATGATTTAATCAAACGAAACCTAAATCCAAACATTACTGACAAAGGAGAGCTCAAGGTCGCACGTATTACGATGGGTATTGCGATTGTGGTTGCTACTTACTTAGGTATGAATCCACCAGGGTTTGCAGCACAGGTAGTTGCATTGGCATTTGGTATCGCTGGTGCGTCTCTCTTCCCTGCACTAATGATGGGGATCTTCTCAAAACGTATCAACAACCTTGGCGCTATCGCCGGTATGTTGACAGGTTTGATCAGTATCTTGGTTTACATCTTCGTCTTCAAAGGTTGGTTCTTTATCAGTGGTACTGCTAACTTCCCTGATACAGCGGAGTACTGGCTATTTGGTATCTCACCACTATCGTTTGGTGTGATTGGTGCCCTGCTTAACTTTATCGTTGCATTCATCGTTTCTTATGCAACCAAAGCGCCACCGCTGCATATTCAAGAATTGGTTGAAAGCGTTCGCTCACCACGCGGTGCAGGCGGTGCGGTCGACCATTAATCTGACGAATGATGATATGCCTTCTGTTACTATATATCACTCACTGGCAGCCACTGCTGGTGAGTGATTTTTTATCTATAATAGTTAGATGATGGTTTTGCTTTGTCCAATTGAACATACCTGACTAAAAGTGCCTAGCGCATTAAGGAATATTTTATGCTTTTTGAGTTTATCGCTACCATAGCTGCCGCATTTGGAATGGCTGGATTGGCACTGATCATAACTCACCTCTGTAAACTGTCAGGTAAGCGCGCGCCAAAGTGGCTGATTCCCTTATTTGCTGCGATTGGTATTTTTGGGTTTCAGGTACATCAAGAATATAACTGGTACGGTCAGCAAGTCCGTCAGCTGCCGGATGGTGTTGAAGTCGTGAAAACTGCCGAAAGTACAGAATGGTTTCGTCCGTGGTCTTATATCAAACCACAAGTCTTGCGCTTTATTGCGGCAGATACGGGCAATGCCAGCATGCATGCTGACAATCCAGATATGCATTTAGTTAATTTGTATTTGTTTGAAAGACGCAGAAGCGTGCAAAAGATTTTACAGGTAATCGATTGTACTACACCTGCCCGAGCAGACTACGTGATACCAGAAAAAGGTAGCACGCTGACGGTGGATGAACATGTTAAACAGACCACTGCATGGCGAGAGCTAACTACAGATGACCCTTTATTTATCAAAATCTGTACTGATTAAAGCGTCTGATCCAATAATGCTTAGTATGGTTATGCTGGTTCATTAAATGCTGATATTAAGTTACTTTTAATAGCGTTGAGAAGCGGCTGAATAAGTATGCTTTGAATTGGCTCCTAGCAATAGCCCAGCGCACAAACCACCAAAATGTGCCGCAAATGAGATACCTTGTTGCGGCATCAACCCTTGCTTAATGGTCAGCCAATAACCAGTTCCCATGACGATACAAGCAATCAGATAACCCCAGCGCCGCGCAAATATAGCCCCGCCTATCATATAACCTAACATTGCAAAGCAAAGCCCTGATGCGCCAATATGAATAGAAGATGACGACCCGATAACCCAAGTGACCAGTCCTGAGGCAACCACCAGTTTAATCACTGTGCGATAAGCATTCTTCTCAAACAGCCCAAACAAAAACAAAATCTGTAATAGCGTCACCGTATTGCCAGTCAAATGCGACAAATTGCCATGCATGGTCCATGAAGCAAACACCCCTATCATACTACCCACATCTAAAGCACGCGGCACGATACCAAAGATGTTCCACAGTCCAAATAAGACCACCTCATTTAGAAAAAACATGCCCCACATCGGTATAAGTACAAAAGCATAAAGTCCAATGACCTGCTTTATCCGTACGACAATTAATTGAAGCAACTGCTGCCAATTCATATACCATCCTATCCTTATTACCTAGATTTTTTATACCTACTTAATGGTTTACAGCAAACAATGGATGCACAGCAGGTTTGAATGATAACAATGATGCGTCTTCATCAGTAGTGAGATAGTTATCACCATGCAATAATGACGTTGAATGATACGGAACCAAGGCCGTAGGAATAAAGCGACGTGCCGCGTCAATGTGCTTGATTGAATCATCAAAGAAGATATGCGGCGCAAATGTTCTGAGTACCGCTGTTTTCTCTAGTCCTCCCAAAAAAAACGCCATATCAACGTTCACGCCCCACTCTCGTAATGTCTTGATAGCACGCAAGTCAGCTGGTGCATTGCGCGCAGTCACCAGCGCAATTTTTATTGGTGAGTATTTAAGACCAGCAGGGAGGCGCTCTTGCAGATTTGACAATTTAATTAACAATTCAGCATAAGGGCCTTTTTCAATCGGCAAATCACGCATTTGTACTTCACGATCATGAAAGGCTCGCAGCCCTTTTTGTTTGTATAGCAGTTCACCTGAATCATCAAAAAGTACCGCGTCACCATCAAAGGCAATGCGCAGCTGCTCAGTGTCTAATTCATAAGTATTGACAGGCGTGGCGTCTAGTATGGCACAGGCACAGATATTGGCATCCGCAACTTGCTGGGCATCGTCGCGATTGGTGGTCAAGAACAGATCAACGTTGAAGTCTTTGATATAAGGCGCAACAGGGCTACCTGAAATAAAAGCAGAACGGGAGATATTGATATCATGTTCTAGAATTGCATTAAGTACCTGAATACCAGTGTCTGGACTACTTTTTGAGACGATGACGACTTCGACCAATGGTGTTTCAATGTCTGAATCTCGTCCATCACTATTATCACAATACTTATTTAGGTTTAGTAACGCTTTAATTAGCGGATAACCTGCACCAATATTCAAGGAATCATTTTCACGCTCGGTCATGTACTCCCTAAACTCTTTTATAGCACTTGTAGGACGTTGCTCTAGCAGCTCTAGCAAATAGTTTTCTGACTCCGTCAAATCAAAAAGTGCCGTCGCAGAAATTGCAACGATAAGCGTATTACTAAAATCGACAGCCATGACTATCTCTACTTATAAAGTTATATAGGAAAATGAATGCAAAACAGTTTACTACATTCACAAGCCTTTATAACACTAAGAAAAGTTATCATCATGCAGCGTCATAGATTGTGAGTTTGTAAAATGTCCTTCTCTTAATTCTTAGTCAAAATATCAGCCAATAAAAAAGCCACACTGCTTTATTAGCAATATGGCTTCATACAGTAACTTATAAGCTATGGTTTAGATTTAATCTACCCCAGCAGCACAAGCGAGATGGCAGGGAACATCACCAAGATAACCAACCGAATCACATCAGAGACAATGAATGGTGCCACCCCGCGGAACATATCACTCAGCTTAATGTGCGGTGCCATCGCCTTAATCACGAAGATATTCATCCCCATCGGCGGCGTAATCAAACCAAGCTCCACCGTCAATACCGCAATGATGCCAAACCAGACCGGATCAAACCCTAACGCTAGAATGATGGGATATACCACAGGTATTGTGATTACCAGCATCGCTAAGGCATCCATGAACAGACCCAGCAAGAAGTACATGAACAAAATACAGATTAGGACAATCATTGGACTGACTGCCAACCCACCGATCCAAGATGCCAAGGTATAAGACAAGCGTGAGACTGAGATAAAATACCCCAATGCCTCTGCACCCAATAGCATAAAGAACACCACTGCAGAGAGTGCTAGCGTCTCAATCAATGACTGCTTGAGTCCATCTAGACGCATGCCTTTAGCAAAAGCATAAGCCCAAGAGACAAACGCCCCGACTGCAGCGCCTTCTGTTGGGGTAAATAACCCAAAGAAGATACCGGCAATAATCACAATAAAGATAAAGCTAAATGGTATCAGACCAGTCAGTGACACAAGCTTGGCTTTCCACGTGGTTTTCTCACCACGTTTTGCTAAGTGCGGTTTCCAGCGTACCATCACCATGACGGTCAGTGAGTACATCACCATACCGAGCATACCGGGTAAAAACCCAGCGATGAACATGTCACCTACTGACTGTTGGGTTAAGATAGCATAGACCAGTAGCGCAATACTGGGCGGAATCATAATACCAAGCGTACCACCAGCGGCTAAGATACCGCAGGCAAAGCCTGGCTGATAGCCGTACTTCTCCATTTGCGGTAAGGCCACTTTGGTCATGGTAGAGGCAGTAGCAAGTGATGATCCTGAGATAGAGGCAAAGATACCGGATGAACCAATACCGGCAATACCAAGACTCCCCCTTACCCCGCCAAATATGGTTCGGGTGGCTTCAAAGAGTTTACCTGCCATGCCTGAGTGAGTGGCAAACACGCCCATCAGAATAAATAAAGGAATGGCACTAAAGTCATACTTTGCTAAGACATCGACTGGGATGTCTTTGAGCATTTGTAGAGCACCACTAGGCGCGGTAACCGCACCAAAACCGACTAGACCCACCCCTAACATGGCAAGTGCGACAGGTACTCGTAAGACGACAAGCAGGATCATGACCACTAGGCCAATTGCACCGATAATTTCTGGACTCATGCGCCTGTCTCCTCGGCGTCAAAGAATTCGCCTGTCTTAAAGATGTTGATGGATTCGATCAATGAGCGAATGGCGAGTAGGATGCTTAAGAATGCACTAACCATATAGATAGGCATCATGGATATTCGAAGGTCTTGGGTGACTTTGCCATACTCTAAGGCGTCAATGGCGCTCTCGTAGAGCCCCCATGAGAAGACGATGCCGATAATAAAGAAGCCCATCATAAAGATACCCATAAGGTAGCCTTTGATAGACTGTGGCATTTTCTGGGTGAAGACGTCGACGATGATTTGTGAGCGTTCGACAAACGCAGCAAAGGCAGCGAGTAATGCAAATAGCATAAAGTAGGAGACAATCTCTACACTGCCTTTGACGGTAAAGCCAAACTCACCACCGGTGAGTTTGAATATGTAGCGTGCGACGACGTCGAGCATGGTGGTTAGGACGATGATGATGAGACTGACCCCACCGATAAACTGGCATAATCTAGAGATTAAGACGCTGAGCTTGACTAAAAATGCCATGTGACACCTCCAATTAGGTTAGACCTTACAGGCAGCACTGGCAGCTTTTGCTTTTTCATAGACACTATCAGCATCCAAACCCAAAGCATTAACATCTTTTAGATATTTTTGGGTTCCTCTTTCAAGTGGCCCTTTCCAATCTGGATCATTTAACGGATCAGGAATTTCGATAATTTCATCACCTTTATCTTTAGCAGCTTGAATTGCCATTTGGTCATGTTTATCAAACACTTCACCGACCTTATTAGCTAATGCCATCCCTGAGTTTTTATCCAAAACTTGTTTTAGATCATCAGGTAAATTGTCGTATTTGTCTTTGTTCATCGTGACCATAAGCGCTGAACTATAGAAAGGAATGTTGGTATGATATTTGGTAATCTCATCAATCTTAAATGCTGTTACCGCCTCCCAAGGGAAACTTAAACCATCAACGACACCGCGCTGTAGAGAGGTATACATATCGTTTGCAGGTAGACCTACTGGTGAAGCGCCCGCACTTTCGATAATGTCACCTGCCACAGCTGAAGGACGGCGAATACGCATACCTTTCATGTCTTCAGGTGTTCGAATTAGCTTATCAGTTGTATGAAGCGCCCCAGGTCCAGCCCCGTACATAAACAGTAAATGAGTATCTTCGTACTCACTCGCCAAAGTACCGTCATCATATAGAGTCTGTAGCATACAGCCCATTTGAGTTGCTGAATTTGATAAACCTGGAAGCTCAGTAATCTGAGTCAAAGGAAAGCGACCGTTGGTATAACCATGCGCTTGTGAACCAATATCGATCGTACCTTTGGCAGCAGATTCATAAGTAACGTCTGCTTTAGCAAGGCCCGCCGATGGATACAGCTCAACTTTTAGACGGCCGTCAGAATCTGTTTCTATCTGTTTTGCCCAAGGCTCAAAGACTTCTTTACTGATAGATGAGGTTGCTGGCCAAAAATGCGAAAACCGTAGCACGGTAGTTTCTTGAGAAGTCGCTGATGAGCCATCAGTCGTATCAGCAGATTGGTTAGAACAGCCAAGAAGACTAATAGCGGCTAAAGCACCAATTGAAAAAAGAGGAGCTAACTTCATTATCAATTCCTTTTGATAATTATGAGAATAGGAGTAATGTGTTACGAGCAGACAATTTGATTCATCCTAGATTAAATCGTCTACAAGATTCAGATGTATTTTTTACATACCTGTAATAAAAGTACTGTTTAAAATTAGCAGCTATAATGATAGAAGTCAAATCATTTTGAGCAGATTATGAAGGATATATTCATATTATAGATATATTTCTAATACTTGAATTGTCTATATAGATAATAGTAAAAATTAAGCAGACTAAAATAATTCCTCATAAAAAAGCTCTCAACCTGTTATCCAGTTGAAAGCTTTTTTATGTAGATACTATATGAGTTGATAGAAGCTGCTCTAGGTAGTTATATAGATAATAATAGTGATAAAGCGCTACTCTTCCATCTGCCACTTATCATCTACCCATACAGCATCGTTATCATCTAGATGTACATGCCATTCTGCATCAGTTACCACAAGGCGAATCTCAGTCAAACATTGTAGCCAATGCTCTAAGGTATACATAAGATCTTCTACATCCATACTAACAGGTAACTTTGTAGCTCCTGCTAGTATTACTTCTGATTCACTATCATCGTATGCATAGAGATCGAAAGTCTCTGCATTATCTGCATGCTCGAATTTGTCATTATATTCATCGACTATTGATGCAACCTTCTCTTGCTCCTGCTGATTCAAGAGAGTAGAACGTTCAGCAGTATAGTAGAGTGAAACGCCCATAATATGCTCCAAAATAAATGAGAGATTGTAGATTCTAGAAGTGAATAAATAGTATCATATTGAATTAGTTAGTAGGAAAGTTTGAATTCTTGACCGAAGCATCTAGCGCTAAACTTTCTATTACCAAGTGCTAACATTAAACCGCGCGCAAAGAAAATCCCCCGACAAGCTAATGTCGGGGGATATTTCAGAATAGAGAGCTGACGATGACCTACTCTCACATGGGCGAACCACACTACCATTGGCGCAACGATGTTTCACTTCTGAGTTCGGGAAGGGATCAGGTGGGGCCATCGCGCTATTGTCGTCAGCAAAG
>NZ_CAJHBO010000022.1 GCF_904846645.1 Psychrobacter sp. Pi2-1 | reverse complement strand
TGTCATCGAAGCTTTTCATGCTACCAGCCATCTGCTGGGCCAGTTTTTTAATGTCGTTTTGGTTAGTCATTGCTTATTCTCCTGTTAATGGATTATAAGCAGTTACACAGTTTTTAGGAAACTCCCTGTATGTTTTAATAACTAGCTATTAATAACGAAGTCATTCAAGCCTCTTCAATGTCTAAACCGATGACATGGTTAAGATGGCCAGTTTTTAGATATATTGTTGCGCCCTCTGCTCCTGCCTTTATTTGTACATTTGCATCTATCGGTAGGCGTATCCAACTATCCTGTTGATATACCTGCTCACCTTCTATTAGCTTGCCTGCTACAACTAATATTTCTGCACCGCCATGAACTGTCTCAGTGAATAATAACTCGCCTGCATCGATACGCTGTAGACTAACGTGCTCTACCCCATCGGAAAAAAGCGGGCAGATAGTACGGTTGCCTTGTTGCTGCCAATTAGCATCATTATAAGTGTCGATAGCCACGTGCTGCGTTTCGTCAGACGACATTTGCCGTAACTTGACGAAAATAACAGCACCTTCGTCACTATAAGGCCGATGACCTGAAGACGGTGGATTACGTAAATACCAACCTGCTGGATAATGAGTGTCATCTGCAGAAAAAGTGCCTGATAATACCAATATCTCTTCGCCGCCTGGATGCAGATGGTGCGGAAAGTAAGAGTTTGGCGCATAGCGTACAAGACTAGTAGCGCGAGCCTTCTCCGCGCCTACACGATCAAGCATGACACGCTCCACACCATTTTGTGGTGACTTAATCCATTGATGTGCTTCAGGAGTCAGTGAAGCACGTTGTGAAAAATCTGCATTAATTAGCATAAAGTATTCCAAAGGTATTAAATGATTAGGGCGTACCCACAATATAAAGCTGAGGATACGCCCTAGACGATAAACACAAATATATGACGTTATTACCGCACTAGAATAACTGGTGATAACGTGCTAGCGATAATTTCTGTCGTTGTACTTCCGAGAAACAATTGCTGCCATTTCGAATGTCCGTACGCACCCACCACCATAATGTCGACATTGTTCTCTACCTGAAACTTTAACAATCCGTCCACCGCATCAGAAGCAGATAAGTGATGTGCTTCAACGACAAACCCAGCATCTTCTAACTGTGCGGCGGCGGCGCTCATACTTTGCTTGGCGGCGTCGTTATGATTGCCTACCATCACGATATGGCCTTTTAGACCTTTTAATAGTGGACTTTTTGACACCATTCGTGCTGCTTTAATAGAGGTTTTACTACCGTCAAAGGCAATCATATAGGAGCTTGGCTCTTCAAATTTCTCTGAGCAAATCAATATAGGAATATCTGACCCACGAGCGACCGTCTCGATCTGACTACCAATATTAATCCGACTGTTCTTATGATCCTCTCCGCGGCGTCCCATCACAATCGCACGATTTTCTTCTTTGAAATGCTCAATACTAGGAAGCAACTTGCCGTGGCGTTGATAAACGCGAACATTGACATCAGCGAAACTGCTTTGAATGTGGCTTTTTGCATCTTGTACCAATGCATTACTATAGCTGTTGACGACTTTTGCTCTTTGCTCATCCAATTGGGACAACTCTTCTAATAAAAACTGACGGCTATTTATGCCTATAGCACCTGATAAATCCCGTCTAGTCGATGCTGGTATGTCACTGACATGCAATAATCCAACAGGTACGTTTAGTTTACTGGCATACCACGCTGCATAGTCACAAACCGATTCAGTCACTGCCGAGCCGTCAATACAGGCCAAAATGTGCTGTGATGTTGTCATAATCTGTCCTTAAATTTAATTATTTAATCCTATACAGCTTGTTAGTTCTGACCAAGCTATGCTCTTTGGTTTATGTTCTTTGGCTTATGTTCTCTGACCGGGCTATGTTTCGTTTACTTCATAATAGTTATCTTTTAAAAATTATCTTATAAAGTACATTTACCTCTTCATTTGATAATAACCAATTTACACGGCTTCATCCAGCGATGTGTGCAACCCTTTTGCAATAATTGCAATTTGTTACTAACAGCCTTGTACTTGGCTTACCGCAGGCTGATATCTAGCTATATATAAAGTCTTATCATCGTCTGACCACATGCGCTAGCAAAGTTTGCTACAATGTATTTTTTAGCATTTATGATTTCGGTATCGTTATTTAGGTGATTGGATTATGGCAAAAAATGCCCTACAGGCTCAATTATTAAAGGCTGGATTGGTTGATAGCAAAAAGGCCAAAAAAATCAGCAAACAAACGCAACATGCCAAGCGTACTGGTGACTCAGAAAGCGTCGAAGCAAAAAAAGCGTTGGCAGAGGCGCAAGCTCAAAAGCTAGAAAAGGATCAAAAGCTTAATCAAGAAAAACAGCGCGTATTGGAAGAGAAAGCATTAAAGGCCAATATCGTCCAAATGATTAAGCAGCATCAAATTACTGAGACAGAAGGTGAGGTTAGCTATCAGTTTGTCGATGAGTCCAAGGTAAAAAAAATCGCTATCACTCAGAAACTCTATGATCAAATCGTGGCCGGTCATGTGGTTATCGCACGCTTGGAAGAGAGCTACGCGCTATTGCCTCGTCCATTGGCGGATCGTATCGATTCAAAAATGGAAGGCTTTATGGTTGTGTCAAACGACACTGCTGAAGAAGCATTGGCAGAAGATGATCCGTATGCCGCTTATGTGATTCCAGATGACTTGATGTGGTAAGGCATTATTTTACTGCTGTTGGCTTTACTATAGTGTTATAAGCATCCCCTCAAAAGCCCTTTATAGAACTTATGTTCTATAAAGGGCTTTTTGCGTTTATATGGGTTATGCAAATCTTTATAGCGCAAAATAAACGTTAAATGTGTCGATAGGCTCAATCAAACGTACACAAATCGGGCTTCTTTAACCTAACATTGCTGGTTTGGTTAAAGAAAGTAACCCAACCCTGTAATTGCCAGAACATGGATATAATCAACTTGAACAGTTATTCAATAACCACTACAATGCGTTTTTAGTACATTTTGTGGTAATACTTTGTTTATTTTTGAGTAATCACTCAACATTGTTCATATTTTACCTATGTTTGTTACCTGATAGTTCGGTGCCATCGTGCCCGTTTTATTTGCTTAATTTGTTCCAATTCACTTTTACTTTTTCTCAAACAGAGATAATCCATGCCAAAACATTTGCCACTCTCACTACTGTTTCTTCGCCTTGGTGTTTTCATCGTATTCTTCTTTTGGACACTCGACAAATTCGTAAATCCTGAGCATGCCGTCAATGTATTTGCTAAATTCTACGCACTAGAAAACTTGGGCATCACTATTGTTTACCTGATTGGTAGCTTACAAATCATTCTTATCTTCTCGTTTGTCATAGGTCTATTCAAAAAATGGACATACGGCATCATTTTATTACTACACGCCGCTTCTACATTTGCATCTTTTGGTCTTTATCTAACGCCTTTTGATAACTTATTGTTCTTTGCTGCATGGCCAATGCTGGCAGCCTGTTTAGCGCTGTTTTTAATGAGAGACTATGACACCCTAACATTGGGTAAAAATACGTCTCCAGTATAAATGCCAGCGGCAGTGCTTATTGCTACAGTAGTATAAACATCAGACAGCAAGACATAATTTATATACTATTAAGACTGCCGACTTAAATTTTTTATCGTAGTTGGGCGATTCAGACAATTCGATTTGATCGCCACGTTACTCAACTATAGTTACTTAAGTATTGTTACTTAAGTTTAGTTGTTCAGACGATGAGTATTCTACAGTTTGTAGTAATAACTACGATTTTAGCCTTCGCTCCCTTATTTGGCCGGACTTTTCATGATTAAAAGAATATTTTTAATACTATTAATATTGATATTAGCGGCAAGCTTTTTTTATTTTGACCTAAATCAATTATTGACGCTTGATGGCTTAAAAGGGTCGATGGCGCAATTTAATGAATACAAAGCGCAGTCACCGCTATTGATTATCGGTGGGTTCTTTTTGCTCTATGTCGTGGTTACTGCCCTCTCCTTACCGGGTGCTGCGATTTTGACATTGGCAGCTGGTGCTTTATTCGGCTTGGTACAAGGTTTGCTCGTTGCCTCATTTGCATCGAGTATTGGTGCTACCATTGCCTTCTTGGCATCGCGATATTTACTGCGTGACACCATCAAGCAGCGCTTTCCTGAGCGGTTGGCAGCTATTGATGCAGGCGTCGAAAAAGAAGGCGGCTTTTACTTATTTACCTTACGCCTAGTACCCATATTTCCATTCTTTTTGATTAACCTATTGATGGGTGTAACGTCTATTAAAACATGGACTTATTACTGGGTCAGTCAAATCGGCATGCTGGCTGGGACGTTTGTCTTTGTCAATGCAGGGACACAGCTGGCACAGATAGACAGCTTATCGGGTATTTTATCTTTCAACTTAATTGTCTCGTTTGCTTTATTAGGTTTCTTCCCATTAATAGCAAAAGGAGTGTTGAACATGTTTAAAAAACGCCGTGTTTATAAAAACCACACCAAACCTAAAAAGTTTGATCGCAATATGATTGTGATTGGCGCAGGCGCAGGCGGATTGGTCACAAGCTACATTGCCGCAGCGGTAAAAGCAAAAGTCACACTGATTGAAGCAGGTGAAATGGGCGGCGATTGTCTAAATTATGGCTGCGTACCAAGTAAAGCCATCATTAAGAGCGCAAAAATCGCTGATCAAATTCGTCATGGGGAAAACTACGGTCTAGAGAACACCGTACCGCAGTTTTCATTCAAAAAAGTGATGGCACGCGTACAGCAAGTAGTGGCTGATATTGCCCCGCACGATAGCGTTGAACGTTATACCAATCTGGGCGTCGATGTGGTCAAAGGCTATGCTAAATTGATTGACCCGTGGACAGTAGAAATTCAGCTAAATGGCGGCGGCATGCAGACCCTAACAGCGCGCACCATCGTCATTGCCACTGGTGCCCGTCCATTTGTACCACCTCTACCAGGTATAGAAGAAACGGGCTACGTAACCAGTGACACGCTATGGACCAAGTTTGCTGAACTAGAAGAAGCTCCGAAAAAGCTAGTAGTACTGGGCGGTGGTCCAATCGGTAGCGAGCTTGCTCAAAGCTTTGCTCGATTGGGTTCTAATGTGACGCAAATTGAGATGAGCGATCGCATTATGGGTAAAGAAGACCTCGAAGTCTCTGCCTTTGCTCACCAGTCGCTCACTGATAGCGGTGTCAATATTTTGACTTCGCATCAAGCAATGCGCTGCGAGATGCGTGATGGTAAAAAATACATTATCGTCAAACACAATGAAACAGAAATCGATATCGAGTATGATGAGCTTCTTTGTGCCGTTGGTCGTAGCGCACGCCTCGAAGGTTATGGTTTAGAGGCGCTAGGTATCGAAACCAATCGTACTATCGTGACCAACGAATATCTCGAGACGTTATATCCCAATATCTTTGCTGCAGGCGATATTGTCGGTCCCTACCAGTTTACTCATGTCGCTGCCCATCAGGGTTGGTACGCTGCAGTCAATGGCTTATTTGGCAATCTGAAGAAGTTTAAAGTAGATTATCGCGTCATTCCTTGGGTTACGTTTATCGACCCCGAAGTCGCTCGTGTCGGTATCAACGAGCAAGAGGCCATTGATAAAGGCATCGATTACGAGATTACTCGTTTTGAGTTTGAAGAGCTGGATCGCGCCATTACGGATAGCGCAGCTAAAGGCTTTATCAAAGTCATCACACCAAAAGGTAAAGACAAAATACTGGGCGTTACGGTAGTGTCTGAACATGCAGGCGACCTAATCGCTGAGTTTGTACTGGCCATGAAACACGGTCTGGGTCTTAATAAAATATTGGGCACCATTCATAGCTACCCTACTTGGGCAGAAGGCAACAAATACGCCGCTGGTGAGTGGAAACGTGCTCACGCCCCTGAGACCGTATTAAGTTGGTTAGAAAAATACCATACTTGGCGTCGCGGTTAATTAATGATAGTTAGTTAATATCAGTTAATTAAGGGCAGTTTGCTGATCAACGTCATTAAATGACGCGACTGGTAGCAAAGTGTTAAAAGACTCCAATAAAGCTGGTTTAAATTTCGTAGTATCTGTTTGGTTTGACATGGCAGACTATGAAATCTTTACCAGCTTTACTAACATTTAAATCATAACGGAAACTTGAATGCGCGTTATTACCACTTTACCGATGCTCAAACGTCTTACGCGATATAGCACCTACGCTATGGTGATGAGCATTTGTATTGGTATATCAGCGAGCACAGCATCGCCAACTACTGCCAATATTAACCAAGACTTATCACCTTGGCAGCAGATAGAAGCCCAAGGCAGCAACCAAGACGTTTACTTTTATGCATGGGGCGGTGATCCACAAATTAACGCCTATCTACAATGGGTCGCCGATCAAGTCGATGATAAATACAATATCAACTTAGTCCATGTTAAATTGAGCGACACCAGTGAAGCAGTCAGTCGTGTACTTGCAGAAAAATCTGCTCATAATGACGATCAAGGCAGCGTTGATTTGGTCTGGATTAATGGTGCTAACTTTGCCACCATGAGTGAGAACTCATTGCTACTTAAGCAATGGGCAAACAAGCTGCCCAATTTTGCGTTGACTGACCCAGAGAATAATCCAACTGTAAATTTCGACTTTGGTGTGCCGACCAACGGCATGGAAGCACCGTGGGGACAAGCCTCTCTGACGTTCTATTACGACAGCTTATCGACCAGTAAACCGCCAACAACGCTAACTGAACTGACCACTTGGACAGCACAAAACCCTGGCCGTTTTAGCTACCCCAAACCGCCTGATTTTTTAGGTATGAGTTTCTTAAAGTACGTCTTAGTTATGCTGCATGAGCAACAAGACGCTCAAACGGGTAAAGACATTAGTGCGCAGCTCAACTTGCCTGCCACTGAAGAAAACACCGCACTCGTATTAGATCCACTATGGGCGTTTTTGGATGACTTTCATCCAACCTTATGGCGTAATGGCGAGCAGTTTGTACAGACAGGTGCGCAGATGCGGCGCTTGGTCGATGATACGGAGCTGAGTCTCGCGTTTACCTTTTCAGCACCAGAAGTTCCTGCAGCCGTGCAGCGCTATGACTTACCCCAGAGCATTCGCAGCTATGCCATGAGTGACGGCAGCTTAAGCAATACTCATTTTGTTGCTATCCCTTATAACGCTAGCCATCCTCAGGCGGCACAATTAGTAGCCAACTTTTTGATGAGTCCAGAAGCCCAAGCAAAAAAACAAACCCCTTCGGTATGGGGTGACAAAAGCGTACTGGTTCAATCTACACTTAGCCCTGCACAACAAGCATTATTCAAAACCAAGCAGCCCCATCCAAGCGCCCTGCCCTTTGATAGTGTCAAACGCACGGTAAGCGAGCCGCATCCAAGTTGGGTAGAGGCCATCCAGCAAGGCTGGCAAGCACGTTATGGGGTGAGTCCATGAGCCCAGGTTTTGATAAAATAACGAAAAAAGGTGATAGCCCTAGACCGATTACGCTTGATAAGAAAGACCTGTTTACGCGTATCGTGTCTTTTAGTCCCAAACTCTTAATTCTCATACTAATACTACCGGTACTCTGTGGCCTCATCTGTGTACTGTTGCCTGCCCTGAGCTGGCTTCCTGCCCTAGAAAAAACGACCTTGAATCTACAAGGGTTTATAGACCTGTGGCAAACGCCTGGCATCATGCAGATGGCTGCATTAAGTCTTGCTACAGGACTTATCAGCACCCTACTCGCTTTTGTCATTGCCCTGATGATATTGGCCGCGTTTTTTAACAGTGTTTGGTTGCAGCGTATTGAGCACTTACTAAGCCCTATCTTGGTCATTCCTCATGCAGCTGCAGCCATTGCCGTTGGGTTTTTGATTGCGCCGTCTGGTATGTTTGCACGGCTCATCTCCCCGTGGCTAACTGGTTGGGAGATGGCACCCGATGGTATGTTTCCGCATGATCCATACGGTATCAGTATCATCTTGGGTTTAACATTAAAGGAGCTGCCGTTTTTATTATTAATGGCACTGGGCGCGCTTGCTCAGCCTGAGCTTGGCAAAAAATTGCGCCAACAATATACCGTTGCACTCAATTTAGGTTATTACCCAATTACTGCATTTTTTAAGGCGGTATTGCCCCTGTTATATCCTTTTCTACGTTTACCGATTTTGGCCGTGTTGGCCTATGCCAGTGCGAGCGTTGAGATGCCGTTGATATTGGGCCCTAACACACCACCAACGCTTGCTGTCTCTATCATACAATGGTTCAATGATGTTGATCTTACTCTACGTATTAAGGCATCAGCAGGCGCATTATTACAACTCGTACTGACAGCAGGTTTAGTCGCCTTTTGGCTGGGTGGCGAAAAAACGATCAAAGCAATATTTAGTGTTTCGTCAGTTAATGGCAAACGTCATTATGCAGACGCTATCTGGCAAAAAGTCACCGCTATGCTTACCGTAGGCGTGATTGGTTTTATGCTACTGTCACTTGCTGGTCTTGTGTTATGGGCATTTGCAGGATTTTGGCGGTTTCCTGCGATGCTACCAGAGCAATTCGTGCTACTACATTTTCAAAGTGCCTTTACCCAAATGAGCACACCATTGGTCAATACGCTTAGCATTGGGGCCGTCAGTACTGCCTTTGCTGTTTTTCTGACTTTGCTATGCTTGGAAGCTGAGCAATTGAGTGCTAAACCACTGTCACACTTCACCAGTTTTATTATTTACTTACCGCTCTTGGTACCAAGTATTGCGTTTCTATTCGGCTTAGTATGGTTACAGCAGTTGGCCAATTATCAATCAGAATTTTTTAACGTGGCGTTTGCCCATCTTTTATTCGTGCTACCGTACGTGTTTTTATCACTGGCCAGTAGTTATCGACGCTTAGACTCACGTTTCGCTCATGTGGCCGCCAGCCTTGGCGCTGCTCCTATTAAGATATTCTTTCAGATAAAGCTGCCGCAGCTATTTGCTCCTATTTTAATTGCCATTGCTCTCGGTCTAGCGATCAGCTTTGGTCAGTATTTGCCAACTCTATTGGCGGGTGGCGGACGTATTGCCACTATCACAACAGAAGCGGTGACACTGGCGAACGGAGCCAGTAGGCGCACTAGTGCCGTCTATGCCATCATGCAAATGGCGCTACCGCTCATCGGTTTTATATTGGCTTGGGTGCTACCTAAATACTTCTTTAGAAGTGGCACGCGGTAGCAGGTTGACCACGAATAAGAAAAGTAGTGAAAGTAGCTGTTATGAAAAAACTAGCCACTAAAAATACTCAATATTAAAATAATCAGTCGTAAAAAACGCAAATAAAGGGTTCCTGATGCCATCATCTTTACAGATAAAAGACTTACAACTGTTTCGTCAAAACGAGCAGTTATTGAGTATCAATGAGCACATTGCTGGTGGCGACATCCTAACCGTGATGGGCCCTTCTGGTAGTGGCAAGTCCAGCTTACTGAACTGGCTAACAGGCACTTTAGCGAACGATTTTTCCGCGACGGGTACTGTGTGGTTAAACGATGAAAACGTGACTCACCTGCCAGCGCATTTACGCCGTATTGGTGTACTGTATCAAGACGCACTGCTGTTTTCGCATCTATCCGTTGCAGGCAACATTGCTTTTGCCATGCCAAAAGGAAATAAAAAACAGCGAGTTGAAAAAATAGCGCAGTCTTTAGCGCAAGTGGGTTTAGAAGGGATGGGAGATCGTCATCCTGATAATCTATCAGGTGGTCAACAAGCACGTGTCGCCCTACTGCGCACGCTGCTGAGTGAGCCCAAAGCGATACTACTTGATGAGCCGTTTAGCAAACTTGATACCCAACTGAGAATGGATACGCGGCAATTGGTATTCGATCAGATTCGTACTCATAAGTTGCCTGCTATTATGGTCACGCACGACCAAAGTGACGCTGAAGCAGCCAATGGCAAAGTTATCTATGTAGGACGATAATTTTAGATATCAGAGTCAAATATCAACGCTAAATACCCAGTCAAAGTATCAAAACAAGCAAAATATAAAAGGCAGCTCGCATGCTAGACAAGTTTATTACGCCCGTCATCAAGCCGCTGCTAACCCCAATAGTAGCGACATTGCATAAGCTCGGTATTACGGCTGATCAGCTTACGGTAGCTGGATTCTTGGTTGGTATGTTGGCATTACCACTCCTCGCGTTTGAGCTATGGTATGGCGCGCTAGCAGTAATTATATTGAATCGTATCTTTGATGGGCTGGATGGCGCAATGGCACGCTACGCACAGCAAAGCACAAGCGCTGGCGGCTACTTAGATATAACCCTCGATTTTTTGTTTTATGCCGCTGTGCCACTTGGGTTTATTTTGGCCAACCCTGAACAAAACGCTATTGCAGGTGCCTTGTTATTAGCGGCATTTATCGGTACAGGTTCGAGCTTTTTGGCCTTTGCCATCGCTGCAGAAAAGTTTGCACTAGACAAGCCTCAGTTTAAGTATAAAAGCTTTTATTATCTTAATGGTCTCACAGAAGGCACTGAGACTATTGCTCTGTTTATTGCTCTCTGTATTTGGCCGCAACATTTTGTGCTACTTGCTGGCATCTTTGCTATTGCCTGCGCTGTTACTATTTTTACTCGTATACATGGTGGGTATCATACCCTCAAGCAGCTCGAATCTACCAAGTAAGCGTCTGAGATATACGCCGTATCAAAACCCAGACATCATACCGCTAAGCATTTACCGAATCATCGAGTCGCAGTGCTTCTATAGATAAGGCCATATCTTCAGCAAGGGCGTGTACCGTCGAGCTCTCTATGTCACGCTGTGCAAAGGCACGTAATCCCATGACTTCTGCTTGTAAGCGGCGTCCAAGCCTAACCGGGTCAAGCTCACTATCCATCTCACCGACATTCTGCGCTTCTCTAAAGCATTCTATAAATCGCGTCTCCATACCTGCCAACAGCATTTCCACCTTGGTTAACGCTGTCTGCTCACGCGTACCCAGCTCTAGTAAGCTCTTGACCAACATACAAGCTCGGCTCGGTAACGCCTTATCACGAATCCCGCCAAGCTGACGTATATAAGCGGCTAGTCCTAATAAAGGCGTTTCATGATGGCTCAACACTCGCTCAAGCTCGGTCAATCCTAAACGCGCATAGTATTCTAGCGCTTCTTGAAACAGGCCTTCTTTATTACCAAAAGCGGCATAGATACTACCTGGGCGCATATCGAGCGCTTGCTCAATATTTTTTAGAGACGTGGCATGAAAGCCCTTTTGCCAAAAAAGCTGTAGCGCACGCTCCAAGGCGTCATGACGGTTGTAAAGTGCGGTGCGTGACATAATGTGCCCCATTTAAAAAGCCGTGACCTCATATGAAAATGGGCACGGCTATAAAACTTGAATGATTGCTCAATTTTATCCTGAATGGGTGCGACAGTAAAGTTAATATAAGAAACGGTCTGGTAAACAAAGGTAATGCTAGGGCGCGATCTAGCTATCAACAATCAGTCAACAGTCAGTCAACAGTCATGCTGATAGCTAGTAAATGGCCTCTACAGTGGCTAATGACAATCTAGTTAAGAATCCAATTAATCGGTCAACAATACATGTTTGCTCTTCTGATAAGCGGACAAACCATCACTGCCCAACTCACGGCCGATACCACTTTGCTTAAACCCACCCCACCCTGCTTCTGGCAGTACGATTTGTTGCTCGTTAATCCAGATATGCCCGGCTTTTATTTGTAGCGCCATCTCAAGCGCAGCAGTCTCATCGGCGCTCACGATGGTTGCTGCTAGAGCAAACTTGCTGTTGTTGGCTAAGGCAATTGCCTCTGCATCGTCGGTAAAAGTAGTACTCACCAATACAGGGCCAAACACTTCCTCTGTCCATAACTGACTGGATGTTGGTACATCCGTATAGACAGTTGGCATCGCAAAATAGCCCGAGCCACTCACTATCTCGCCACCCGTTAGGCAAATAAGCTGTTCGGCAGTGGCAATGTCAAAGTACTTTTTCACTTGGTTCAGTTGCTGCTCGCTCACCAATGGACCCATTTGCGTCTCTGTCGCAAAACCATCACCAATCTGCAGACTTTCCGTTTTGACTTTTAATGTGTCAAACAGCTGCTCAGCGATATCTTGATGTACAACCAAACGCGACGTGGCCGAGCATATCTGACCTGCATTGGTAAATATACCGCCAATGATTAAATCACAAGCGTAGTCAATATCAGCATCTGCACAGACCACAATAGCAGACTTACCACCCAACTCTAGGCTAATGTCTTTAATGCCTTTTGCTGCTTGAACCATCACCTTTTCGCCGACTACATTACTACCAGTAAACGATACTTTGTCAATCAGCGGATGGCTGGTCATCGCAGTGCCCACTTCAGCAGTACCCGGTAAAATATTAACCACGCCTTTAGGCAAGCCAATTTCCGATAAGATATTACCTAGCATAAGCTCTGGTAATAATATCACCTCAGACGGTTTTAATAGTACGGTACAACCTGCCGCTAGTGCCGGTGCTAGCTTCCAAGAGGTTGTCACCATCGGGAAATTCCAAGGCGTAATCAGTGCACAAATACCTACTGGCGCATACGTCTTTAACAAGCGTATGCCTGACTCAAGCGTTGAGACCTTAGACCACGTTGCCTGATCTGTGATGAGGTTGGCATAATAACGGTAGCAAGCAATGGCATCGCCGACGTCTATCTTTGCTTCTTCAATTGGCTTACCGTTGTTTAATACAGACAGCCCAACCAACTTATCGAATTGCTGCTCCATAGACTCTGCAATTGCATTTAGATAGCGGGCGCGCTCACTTACACTAGTCTGTGACCAGCCAGCAAAGGCTTCATCAGCCGCTGCAACTGCCTGCTCTACATAGGCACTGGTACATAAGCGCGTCGTTGCAATCACCTCGCCTGAATTTGGATCATACAACGCATGGTTATTTGAATGATTAGAATCGGTCTCAGATACTTCAATCGTAACCCAGTCACCATTGATATAAGCGGCATTTAATACAACTTCGTTTTGAGCCGTTTGTATGGCAGTTTCTCTGGTTAAATCTGTAGAGTTCAGCATTTCCATAATGGTCAATCGCCTTATATTTTTGATCAAATTGTTTTTATGTGCGTAACGTTCATAATGTGATTGGCTAAATGGTCGGTTTAACTGACTACAGAAAAACCGACCATTTGTATATTATCGTCAGGCTAGACGCCTTGTGAATACTAGACGCGTCACTAATACAGTAGATGCGCCACTGAGGTGATAACTACCAAGCTGATAAGCGTACGAAGGATAAAGATTAAAAATAGCTCTAATACATTTAGCTTAATATTTGACTTCAAAATCAGCGCACCTACTTCAGACATGTAGATAATCTGAGTAATTGAAGCAGCACCAACGATAAATCGTGTCATCTCACTTTCAATGCTTTTACCGACTAGCGCTGGCAAGTACATATCCGCAAAGCCCATAATCATGGCAGGTGCAGCCTTTGCCGCCTCTGGAATCTGTAACCACTCAAGTAATGGTACAAGTGGTGTCGCGAGCCAATTAAAGACTGGCGTGTATTCTGCTAAGCCCAGACCGATGGTACCAATCGCAAAGATAACAGGAATCAGTCCAAAATAGATATCAAACAGATTGTGTACGCTGCGTTTGAACACTTTACCTAAGCTTGGCATAGAATGCGCGCGAGTAACCGCACGATTGACTGCCCACTGGTACGTTGTATATTCAGCAGGGATGCCTTCATCTAGCATGCTTTTGCCAGAGTGATACGTATCAGGCTTGAGTGATAATGGCGGTATACGCGGCATGATAATCGCAGCGATAAAACCGGTTAGCGCAATGGTCAGATAAAAGAAGACGAAGTTATTGTCTACACCGATGGTTTTGGCAACCACATAGGTAAAGGCGATAGAAGTAACGGAAAATGTGGTCGCGATAATGGCGGCTTCACGCTGACTATAGAAGCTTTTGTCATACTCTTGCATGGTGACTAGCAAGCCGATAGATGCTGCACCAAACCAAGAAGACATTGCATCAACCGCAGAACGACCAGGTAGTTTAAAGAGTTTGATAAATACTTTACTGGCCAAAGTACCCAAAAATTCCATCAAGCCAAAATCAGTCAAAAATGGCAGTGATAAAATGGCAAAGAAAAACAACGGAATCAGAATAGGAATCAAATCTTCGAAAATGACGCCGCCCGTATTACGATTGATAATAAACTCGGGGCCGACTTGTAGGAAAATCATCCAAACAAACAACATACCTAAAAAACGCGTGGACAGCCAAAACCAATCAACATCAAAGAGCTTTTTTACCAGTGAATCTTCATGCAAATTAGGCTTTAACGCTTTGACTGCCAGTGCACCAAGAGCGGAGATAGTCACTATCGCCATCGCAATATAGGCCACAAATCCACCTAACACGGTTTGTAGCGTATCGGTCAGTACACCTAATAAAATTGTGACCTTACCATCCCACTCAAACGGTATGATAAAAAGTGCAATACCCAGTGCTGAAAACAATAGGAACTTCCACATTGCTGCACGCCACTGTCCTGCTTTTGGCGTTTCTGGATCAACCGTATTATTCCCTAAAATCGGCTGCTGCGACTTATCCATATAACTCGTCATTTAATTTCTCCTTAATGGGCGATGATTGCCAGTTTTTCCATTTCTCTGTCTGACCAATACCTGGGTTAAGCGAATTGGTTGGATCCAGTTTTTTATAAAAATAATGTAGCTCAGTTTTAGCAGGATACACATGCCCTACATTGTGCTCAGCAGGATACTCAATATGACGTTTATCATAAAATGCCAGCAGCTCATCCTTGAATTGCTTGGCATTGGTCTTAGGCTTCAATAAATAGTCTTGGTGCATGACATGACAGAAAAAATGCCCCAAATAAAAGGTTTTGCTGACTTGTTTTTGCAAGTGTTCAGGTAGATTCTCGTCCCAATCTACGGCATTTCTAGGTAAGGCAATATCGGTCGATAGCAGCTCGCCAAATTTATCTTGATTTAAATTATGATAACGAAACATGGCAGCGGTCGCGGCACTGCGAAATACCAATAATGATTGCGATTCAAGCTCTGTACACACATGCAACGCACCTTTATACTGCTGCATATGATTTTGCAAAAATGTCTGCGCAGCGACGATATTGTTGCCATCATTTTTATTAGAATCTTTATCTGAATTTTTATTAATGCCATTATCAAAGTCGTTAACAAAACCATCTGCGACTTTTATAATCAAATGGTATTTATATGATAGCGCCTGCGTACTCAAAGTAGCTGGTAATGACGGTGGCATAAACCTAGATGTTAGTTGCAGTACTCGATCTGGTAGCGTCTTTGGAAGCTGCCATTTATCTAGATAGTAGCCAATCTTTGCTTGTAGTCGATATAGCGACCCTATCTGACTAGCAGGAAGCTTACGCATACTCAGACAAGTGTCTCGGCCATAATGCATCGTGATGTCGTTATAGTCTTTGTGCATATACTCAGCCAACACGGGCAATTTCAACTCGCTTTTTAACCATTGTTTTCTGAGTGTGGTCAAGGTGTCAGCGTCGTTGGTCGAGATATAAAATGTTTGCTCTTGCTTGGGCTTGGCAAAGGTCGCTACCCTTACCGCAAATACAATGACCTTGCCAGCTGAACCAGACGCTTCGTACAGACCGTTGGGATCATTGTTAAATCTAGCAGGTGTCTTTGCCTCACAATCACGGACTGTGTGTTGATAATGATGGTTGGTGCAGGCGTTACTGCTGCTCGTACTATTTGAGACCTTACTAAATGTGCCAGCTTGCAGGTTCTCTAGCATTTCCTCTGGCTGTGTGCCCAAATCCAGTCCCAGATGATTGATTAACTCAAACACTCCTGATGCATTGCGCCTGGCAAATAACGCCATCTCAGTATAAGCAGGTCCACGCTGCACTAGCATCCCGCCTGAGCTATTGCAGATGCCGCCTATCACTGATGCACCAACACAACTAGAGCCCAGTACTGAATGCGGCTCACGCCCTAATGGCGCAAGGGTAGACTCTAATTGCTGCAAAGTAGCGGCTGGCAAAGCAACCAGTTCTGCTGCATCATTAAGTAAATGCACACCGGCTAGTAACTGCATAGAGATTACGACTAGTGGACGATCATAATCTCCATTCGGAGTTGAACCACCTGTTAAGCCTGTATTGGCCGCTTGAGCAATGATAATCACATCAAAAGCGGCACAGATATTAATGACGCGCCATAGTGCCACAAGAGAGTGCGGTATCACAACTGCGACGGTAGCGTCTGTGACAGCCTCAATCGCACCTTGCACATAAGACTGCTGTTGGCTAGATTTTGTCAATACATTGGTCGTACCAACGACAGCAGCAAGCGCCGTCAACAAACGCGGTATTTGCTCATGTCTACTTTCTGACATTTCTCTAGCATTGGGCGTCATGAACGTGCTTCCTTGCGTAACCAGCGTTTGTCATTTTTTTGTCTTTTTTAGACCTGTGACTATCGGTCTCGTGATTATTCGTGGCGTTTGAGCCAGTATTACTTTAACTAAAATAAGTCACTGTCTTAGCCATTTCTTTTAGAAAGTCGTCTGCTTCATCAATCTCATAAATGATTGGTTGTTTACCCTTAGTGTCTGTCTTTAATGCGTCTAGCAATTGCTGCTTATCGGTTATTCTGCGATAGCCAGCGCCAAACCCTGCTGCTAATGGCTCAAAGTTTGGCGTTTTGATATTGACGCCAATCAATGGTAGGCCGCCCTCTTCCATATAACGACGTATCTCACCGTAGCCTTGGTTGTTCCATAGCAAAACGATCAATGGCAGCTCAAGCTCGGCTGCGCAGATGAGCTCAGCAATCGTAAATTGAATGCCGCCATCACCCATTAGACTGATGACAGGTAGATTTGAGCCAACCATGGCCCCGATAGCAGCAGGCAAACCATAACCTAATGTGCCAAAACCCGTTGATGAGTTGAACCATTTACGCGTCGCCAAGGCTTCAAGACCAAGGTTACCGCTATAAACAGGCTGCGTTGAATCACCAACGAAAATGACGTCTTCTACCTCATCTCTAATCAGCTTCAGTAATGCATTTTGACCCGCAAAGTCTGTCGTTACATCCTTTAAGATGGCCTGCTTTGCCTCATTGACACGTGATAATGCTTGATGATCGAATGTCTGCCCTTCTAAACGACTACATAAACCACTAATCGCCATCTGTGCGTCAGACAATACCGCGATATTGGCTCTAAATGGACGCTGCAATTGCTGAGCATCACAGTCGATACGTACTAGCGTGCCGTTGATTTTAAACTCACCATTAAAGAACACATCATAGTCAGTCTCACCAAGCTCAGTACCAATCGCTAATATCCAGTCTGCTTCTGTAATCACGGCTCGGCCTGCGTCTAATGACTGGTTGCTACCCAAACTTAACGGATGACCAGGTGGCAGCAAACCTTTGGCATTAATGGTCAAAAACGTTGGCGCATCTATCAATTCTGCCAATCGCTGTGCATCGTGATCGACATCGACACAGCCGCCCCCATAAAGTATTACAGGATTTTTCGCGGTTTTTAATGTTTCGACAATCGAATCAAGCTGAGCTGGATTCGGCAATGGTCTTGTGACCTGGGGTAGGCTCAAGCTATTTGCTACAGCATTTAACTTAGGCGGCTTAGCAACATGACTCGCATCAGCGGTGATGACATCGATAGGCAGCTGAATATGTACAGGGCCAGGACGTGCGCCATTAAATAAGGCAAAAGCTTCTGCGATGACTTTCGGTAACGATTCAGGTTGCCAAACGGTCTTACTCGTCAATGCTACTTTGCTAATCATGCCTTGCTGATCGTGAAGCTCATGTAAATGCCCTTCGCCACTACCCGTGTCTTTGACTTTATTGACACTAGAGATCACTAGCATCGGTATCGAATCGGCCAATGCCTGCGCCATCGCCGTCATAATATTGGTCATACCAGGGCCAGTGATGATAAAACATACGCCAATCTTGCCAGAGGCACGATAATAGCCGTCTGCCATAAACCCAGCGCCTTGTTCATGACGCGGTGTCACATGACGAATATTGGTATTTGGCAAACCACGATACAGCTCTACCGTATGTACACCAGGGATACCAAAAACAGTCTCTACACCATAATACTCTAGCCACTGCACCAATAGCTCACCGCAGGTCAGTGATGATGTGTCAGACAAAGAAGAAGGCGTTTGCGTTAATTGGGTCATGGGTCAGTCATCCTAAAAAATTTCGCTGAATATGCAGATAATTATCAATACCTCAAAACAACCTTTGTATTTTTTCTTTCATACCGATTATTAGTCACTAATTACTGGCTGCAAAGGCTGCTCATTATAGAGGTAATAAATGATGTCAATTAATAAACCGCCTTAACCTTGTCGTCATAGCGTACGCCCGGTAGGATACATAGCATCTCAAACAATAAGTTCGCCGCCAATACCGAAGTGTTACCAAATGGATCATACGGTGGTGATACTTCGACCAAATCACCGCCCACCACGTCTAGGCCACGCATACCGCGTATGATTTCGATACCTTGAGTAGAGGTCAGACCACCGATTTCAGCAGTACCCGTACCTGGGGCAAACGCCGGATCGATACCGTCGATATCGAAGCTCAAGTAAACAGGACCATCACCTAGCTTCTCGCGTACTTCAGCCATGAGCGGCGCCAATGACTTGTACCAGCACTCCTCAGCAGGTACCACACGGAATCCTTGCTCAGTTGACCAGTCAAACTCTTCAGCGCTATAGCCTGTACCACGTAGGCCAATCTGTACCACACGATTACCATCGATGAGGTTTTCTTCAACAGCACGGCGGAATGGCGTACCATGAGCGATTTTTTCGCCAAACATATCATCATTGATATCAGCATGAGCATCGATATGTACCATACCGACAGGGCCATGTTTTTTGGCAAGAGCACGCAGGATAGGCAACGCGATAGTATGATCGCCGCCTAGTGTTAGAGGAATCGCACCGTGTTTGACGATTTTATCGGTATAGAATTTTTCGATGATATCAACACTTTTTAGCAGGTTGAAGGTATTGATAGGCACATCGCCGATGTCAGCGACTTGTAATGACTCAAAGGGCGCAGCGCGAGTGGCCACATTGTAGGGACGAATCATTCTTGACTCATCACGAATCTGTCTAGGACCCAATCTTGCACCGCTACGGTTGGATGCACCAATATCCAAAGGTACGCCAACGAACGCCACATCTAACCCTTCAGCATCGGCTTGAGTTGGCAGACGCATCATAGAAGCGAAACCGCCAAATCTTGGCATATCGTTGCCGCTTAATGGTTGATTGAATGTCATAAGTTACTTCCTTGTTCTATTTGGTTTAAGTACACAATTTGCTACATGCCATTGACAATACATAAATATAAGAGAAGGAACCATGGTAAAATTTAGAAGTAAACTTCTATTTTTTCGTAGTAAAGTGCGCTTATAGGTCACTATCAGAAGTTTATGAAAAGAAGTATCAATTAAAAAAAGATGATATTGATTTAATAAATAAGGAGCCGCTTTTGATATTGGATGAACTGATAAAGATAGACATCAAAACACTACGCAGCTTTATGGCTATCGTAGAGTGCCAAGGCGTGACGGCCGCTCAGTCGCGTTTGAATGTCACTACTTCTGTGATCAGTGGACACTTAACCCACTTAGAAGATCGCTTAGGAATGACGCTGTGTCACCGTGGTCGAGCAGGATTTAAGCTAACAGAGGACGGTGCCGCTGTTTACGAGGCATGTTTGGGCTTTACCGAATCAGTCGCCAGCTTTCAACATCAGCTGCATTATATTAAACAATTAGACTCAGTTCACGGCGGGCACATCAGGCTTTGCTTGATTGATCAAATGCCCAAGTTTTTTTATGACGCGCTTAGACAACGTCTAGCCAATAGCTACCGTAATAACCCGTTAATACACTTTTCTATCGACGTACAAAGCCCTGAGAGCATGTTAGAAAAGCTCTTAAGTAATGAGAGTGACATTGGCGTGGGATACTTTGGCAGCTTTCCACCTTTACTGACCTTTAAGCCAGCATTTGTTGAAAAACAAGTGGTCTGCTGTGGTCGCGAACATAGATTGTTTTACAACTCAGACGGATTAACTTTTGAGGATTTAGAACAGAACTATCCGTGGATAAAAAGAGGCTATGTGGTAGAGCACCATATTAATCATATTCGCCCCAAGACATTAAGCGCGACTACTTATCACATGGAGGCGACAGCGCAGCTTATCCTTGCAGGCCACCATGTTGGCTACTTGCCGCGTGATTTAGCGAAGCGTTATGAGGGTATGGGCCTTATGAAAATACTGCTGCCTGATGAAGCAAGCTATGATGTCGAGCACCATTGGGCATATCGAGAAAATCAGCCTAAACAAGCGGCTGACTTTTTGAATAAGATGATGAACTTGTTATAAGATACCACTAGGTTTATTACACTACTACAGACGGTTGTTGGTACTTTAGACCAATGGTTCTTAGCTTCCCTTTGTCACCGACTTCCTTGATGACCAATGACCACTCGTCACTCACCACAACGGTATCGCCTGACACTGGCGCAGTACCTAAATGTGATTTCACGTACTCAGCTACCGTCTGCTCCCACATATTTTTTGCGCTGTCTTCGTCGGACGTTTTGAGTGTTTTTACCAATGTCTCAGATGCCATGATTCCTGTAAAAAACGGCAAATCTCCAAGCTTAACACTGGGTGATAGCAACCAATCGCCATAGAAATCATCGATAGCTTTGCGATCTAATGTTGTGTCATTAAAAATCTTAGCGATTTTGCTCGCGTGATTACCTCTCATGGCATACCAGACACTATCGCCGAATTTTAGCTTTGTGTTGTCATCGACTACTACGATTTGCTGATTACGGACTAGCGCAAAGACACTGATTTCATCTGGATTGATGCCTTTAGAGATACCCATAGGATGACGCCCAATGGCAAATGCACCTGACTTTGCCTCAAACTCATATAGCGTGATACTGGCCTTATCGGATACCCAGACCTCGTGTTCTTCTTTTGGGTCTTTATTGGTTGGAATACGTACTTTAAATAGATTGGCCATCGTCGGGATAGTTGTGCCTTGCAAAATCAATGATAAGACCACGACACCAAAGGCAATATCAAACAGCATAAAAGCGTTATCTATCCCAGCCATGACAGGTAAAATTGCCAAGGTAATAGGCACTGCACCGCGTAAACCAACCCAAGAGATAAACCCAATCTCTCTGTCTTTAAATTTGAAAGGTTTGACACTGGTATAGACGGCAATAGGACGCGCCACAAAGATCATAAAGAGCGCGATTGCAACCGAATAATGCCAGACATTGAGGACGTTTGATGGAGTGACCAATAGTCCTAATACCACAAATAGCACGGCCTGAGACAGCCAAGCAAAGCTGTCCATCACGCGCATGACATGCTCTGTCGAGCGCACCTTGTGGTTGCCGATTAGCACACCAGTGAGGTATACCGCCAAAAATCCACTGCCGCCAATAAGATTGGTCGCGGCGAACACAGCCAAGCCAGCGGAGAGGATCAAAATGGCGTACATCCCTTCTGCCAAATGCACCTTGGGCAATAATCGGGATAGAAAATAACCGAACAATAAGCCCATGCCTAGCCCAAAGCTCAGCTGCTGTAGTAATAAAACTAAAAAGCCAAATACTGTCTGACCATCAGGATCTACATTTAGGGCAATCAAACCAGTGACTAATAAAATAGCTAAAGGATCGTTGGCACCAGACTCAAGTTCAAGCGTTGCTTGTACACGGTCGTTAAGCTTGACACCGCCATTACGTAATAGAGAAAATACGGCGGCGGCATCGGTTGAGCCGACAATCGCTGCCATCAGCAAACCAAAGCGCCAATCGACATCGAGCAGCCAAGTGACAAATACCCCTAGCACCATGACTGTGACCAACACGCCCCACGTGGCCAGCGTGATCGCAGGCTTTAGACCCACTCGGAACGATTTAAAGGACGTACGTAGACCACCATCTAGCAAGATACAGGCTAAGGCTGCCTGCCCAACGAAATTGGCTAGCGCATATTGAGAGAACTCAATACCCAAGATACCCTGCTCGCCTGCCAACATACCCACTATCAAAAACAGCAACAACAATGGTACGCCTAAGCGCGCCGATAATGTACTCGCCATGATACTGGCGAAAATTAGTACTGCGCCTACGAGATACAGGATATTTAAGGTATCCATTTTTTCTGAGCCCTATTTTTTATTATTAAGAATAGTAATTGATTGCGATGGGGTTTTCGTTATCTTGCTGTTAGGAGATATTACACCAGTGAGCCTATCATAAGCGGCCATTATTCAAAATATGAATGACAATTATTTATAATGATATTAGCATCACCATCAGAACTAGCAGCCAATATTAAATCAATAAAAATACTTCAATAAAAAAGTTCAAATATTAAAAAATCTTATAAAATGCTATTGCTATGATAAAAGGTTTTGTATGTTGCTGATGCTTAACCTTGAATGTATTGCCATATCAGTACCAGAATCGCAGCCGCAACCGTCCAAGCGACTACGCCTAATAGCAATGCCTTATATAAGCTCATATAACTGATGCTAAAAAACACCACAAAGGTATAAATCAAATGCGGTATGACGCCAAGCATACTGAATATCAGCGCGACCTTTAAATCAGCGGGACTGCGCTCAGTACCAACAATAAAGTGACTGATTAACGTAAAAGTGGGGAATAGCGGCGCAAGTGCCGCCAAATAGAAAAATCGGGTTTGGGCGAACATTTGAATCGCCAGTACCATCAATGCGCCGATAAGCATTTTTAACCAAATCACGACGGGTCTGTCTCCTGTTGACTATCAAGGCTGAACGTAGCCCAATCCGCCATAATACTAAAGTCTGCAAACTGACATAAGAGCAATTGCTGATTAATTAATCCGTATGATAAAAAAATGCAAAAAACCCCATCTAGCTAAGTTGCTAAATGGGGCTAGTACTTTTATTAAGAAAGCTTTTACGAATTACTTAATCCTTTTTTGGCTTTAGTGCGGCGCTGATGTCTGCTAGCAATGGCGGGATATCGTGCTTGTCTGCAATTACCTCAATCATTATAAGCTTATCGGTAGTCGCAGCAGCTTTGTCGAAAGCAGATTTTAGCTCGCCTGCCGTCTCTGCTTTGAGTAGTACACTATTTTCTTCTGTCGCGCCAAATGCTCGCGGCATAATTTGCCAATCGCATTTAGGGATATCGTTATAGTATTGGTTTTCACCATGAATCGCACGCTCTACCGTATAGCCGTCATTGTTGATTAAGACGATCACAGGATTGATGCGCTCTTGAATCATTACCGCCAACTCTTGAACAGTCAACAATGCTGAACCGTCACCAACTAATAACACACTGCGTTTAGCTGGCGATGCGATTGCTGCGCCCAAGCTGGCAGGCAACGTGTAACCAATTGACCCCCACATTGGTTGTCCATATGACGTCACCCCTTCTGGCAAACGCACATCACTGATACCAAAATAGGCTGTGCCTTGTTCAGAAAACACCAAGTTATTGTGATCTAAACGGTCAGCGATAATATGCCATAAATCATCTTGGCGGATAGCCTCACTGTCTTTGCCTTTTTGTTCGTGCGGCTTAACTTCTTCACAGAAAGGTTTTGGCACGATGTTAATGCCAGAGGTCATCACTTCATGCAGGGCTTGCAACGCATCTTTTAGCGCAATCGGTGCAAAGTTCTTACCACTGATAGAAGCACGCTCATAATGCAAGTCTACGACCACATCTTCATTGATATCTTGGCTAAACCCTGCGGTAGTAGTGTCAGTATATTGCACCCCTACTTTGATAAGGCATTCGCAGTTTTCTACCGCATCTTTGACAATTGGACGCGAAGCAACACCCGCATAAGTGCCTGCCCAACGATCACTATTCTCATCGAGCAGCGTCTTGCCCCAAGATAGCGTGGTATAAGGAATATCGGTATCAGCGATCAGTGCTTTGAGCTGTGACTGCAATCCCAAACGATGTACCATCAAATCTGCCATTAGTGTTGTGGTCTTATTTGGTAAAAACTCGGTTAGTGCTTGCTTGAAATCTGATAATGCCGCTTGGCTAGTAATGTCTTCTTGACTATCGATCAGCTTGGTCGTCGGTGGATAGATAGGTTGACGCGCAACGTCTGGTGATAATAGTAAGTAACCTGGGCGATGCTTTTTGAGAATCAAGCGAATCACTCTATCAATTTCTGAAGCAGCATTTTCAGGGGTAAGCTGCGCTCGTGCCACGGTTACTGGCTCGACCATCTTAATAAAATGATTGAACACGCCATCACCAAGCGAGTGATGAATACGGCGCTTTGAGTCTTGTAGTGCTGTGCTTGGTGCACCTACGATATGCAACACTGGCGCATACTCAGCAAAAGAACCTGCAGTTGCGTTAATCGCTGACAGCTCACCTACGCCAAAGGTTGTCACCATGGCGGCAAACCCACGCTCGCGTGCATAGCCATCGGCAGCATAGCCAGCATTTAGCTCATTGGTATTACCCACCCAGCGTAGCTTGTCAGAGGCGAGAACATTGTCCAAAAAAGTTAAATTAAAATCACCAGGTACGCCAAATATCTCAGATGCGCCCGCTTCTGCGACACGATCAAACAAATAATCAGCGATGGTATATTGTTGACTCATTTTTTATCCTTATGACTTATCTTTGTAAGTATTGATAACTGTGAATGTAATTACGGTTAAATTATAAAGTGCGTCCCAGCTTATTTATGTACTACAAAGCTTTTGGAATACATATTATAATAAACCGTTATAACATATATCTATGGCCAGAAGACACGCCTATTTTAATAACTTTAATTTTTTTCGTCATAGGTGTTGACACCTAAAAAAAACTGCGTATAATACGCCTTCATCAACTGACGATAGTTAATTGATAATTAGCGGGAATAGCTCAGTGGTAGAGCATAACCTTGCCAAGGTTGGGGTCGAGAGTTCGAATCTCTTTTCCCGCTCCAAATACTTAAAAAGCCTCACTTAACAGTGAGGCTTTTTTTTGTCCAATTTTTAAGGCCTGTAGAAGATATTCCGAAATATCTTTTCTAATTCAGTTAAGTCTAGCTACTCAATCAAAAAGCCCATTTTCGGTGCGGTGCCCATTTGGTGCCCAAACCGTGCCCTGCCCTAAAACTGCATATGCGTATCTGACCACAACCTAGCTATTTTTGGTTCAAAAATCATCATGACACCTAACCTAGTAAATTTGGCCCTATGCTAATTTTTGAACCCAACCTCAATTCAGGAAAAAACGTGTTTCTCAGAGGTATAATTTTTCTAAAATGCATTTTGGTTTTATAACATCTAAGATTAATTATCGTTTAAACAGTGATGACCACAACCTAATATTTGAAAAAAATTGGGACGAGTAGAATATTTATCGGCGCTAAGTTTGATGATTTTCAAGACACTCCAAAGAACTATTCTATTAAGCATTCTAACTTTCTTCTGAACTCCCTTCCTCACAAACTTCATCTTCTTCATAGAGGATAATATCGCCGGGTGTGCAATCTAAAAGCTTACAAAGCTCATTTAATGAATCAAAGTCTATTCTAGTGACTTCATTATTGTACATTCGATACAAAGTAGATCTTCCTAGTTTAGACATCCTGTCAGCATCAGCTACACGGATGCCTCTTTGTGCAAATAAAACAGGTAAATTGAGCTTAATCATTTATAAAATCCCTAAAGTGATAAAAAAGTGCTTGCAAGTGATAATATTTATAGATAATATGTACTCATTAGTGATAATTAATCATTCACTAATAGTAAATTTATTTCACATGGAGAACTATTATGTCACAGACTTATCTCACTACTCAAGAATTAGCCGAACGTATTAAATACGATGCACGTACTATCCGTAACCAACTTAAGGACACTGTTTTGATTGAAAACATCCATTACATTCGTCCTTTTGGCGGTCGCAAGATTTTGTACGTTTGGGAGCGTATCGAAGAGGATATGTGCAAGCCGGTTATGAGTGCCATCAACGGTATGGCTTTACAGTAAGTTTTATTTAAACAAGGAGTCAAATAATGGCGTCAATAAGATCGAGACGTGGCAAGCTATTCGTAGATTTTCGATATATGAATATGCGTTGCCGTGAGACGACTAATCTCACAGACACTCCAGCTAATCGAAAGAAGCTGGCTAAAATTATCGAAAAAATGGAAGCAGAAATTACCCTAGGCATCTTCGACTATACTGCTTACTTCCCAAAGAGTGAACGAGCGCAGGAGATGACGACACTGGCTGATAGAGCCGGATCTTGTATCAGTCGCAATCCGACCTTTAACAAGTTTTCGGAAACGTTTTTTGAGGAGAAAAAGATTGAATGGCGGCCGAGCTATCGGCAAAAGATAAAGATTATTTTGGAAAAGTATTTGTTACCTGAATTTGGTGGTAAAGCGGTACATGCCATAAAAAAATCAGACTTGCTGACCTTCCGTAGCTCCCTCGCCAAAGTTCGTTACGGTAAAGATGGTCAGTCAAGTCTGTCAGTAGCACGAATCAATCAGATTATGATACTACTTCGTATGATACTAGAAGAAGCATCAGATCGCCATGAGTTTGAGATGCCTTATAAAAATATTAAGAATCTTAAACAAGCTCGTCCGGATGTGAATCCTTTTACGCTGGCTGAGGTATGGCTGATTTTAAAGAATGTTCGAGCTGACTATAAGCCCTACTATACCATTCGCTTTTTTACAGGAATGCGTACCAGTGAGATTGATGGGCTTAAGTGGGAGTGCATTAACTTTGATCGTCGTGAAATCAGCATCAGAGGAGCGTTAGTCAATGGTGAGATGGGTCCAACAAAGACATTAGGCTCACAGCGTGATATTGCGATCTCACAGTTAGTCTACGATGCGTTGCAAGAGCAGAAGGCACGCACCTATGGCAAGTCAGAGTTCGTATTCTGCAACTCACAGGGCAATCCGATGGAGTACCGTAATGTGAATAGACGGGTATGGAAACCCACACTTGCCCTACTCGGACTTAAGCACAGGCGTGCTTATCAGACTCGGCATACAGCAGCGACGCTTTGGCTCGCTGCTGGTGAGAATCCTGAGTGGATAGCACGGCAAATGGGTCATAGCAGTACGGAGATGTTGTTTCGGGTCTACAGCCGCTATGTCCCTGATATTACCCGTCAAGATGGCTCAGCGATGGATAACTTACTACTTGCGAGTAAGGAGAAGTTAACAGGCGCATCGAATAGCTCTGGAGCTGAAGCACTCATCACTAACGCACAAACTGACAAGGAGACGTCACAATGAAAATCATCAATTATGAGGAACTGTTTGGTGAGTTTAAACCTGACGGTGCGATCAGTGAAGACGCGAATGTTATCGCTAATGCATTGATGCGTGAGTTGTACGTTTCATCGGGTCATAACTTAGCTCGCTTCTTAGGGGTAAAGCGGTGCTTTAATAATGATATGGCGATGCGTGTGTGGGTGCAGAAGCGCTTGGATTCGAGTCTTGGTTATGTAGTTGAGGATATGCGTTGTCAGCTTCAGAGCGAGCTTTATGAGCTATTACCGCACTCTGACTATGGAAGCTACTGAGGAGAATATTATGAGTGTGAAACTTCAACCAAATATGACACAGAGTCCATACAATATCAAAATATGTGAGGATTACTGGGCATATGATAATCAGAGCGGCTTTATTAAACATGTGAAGACGCTTTGTGAAAAGTATGAGGTAAGTTCTCAAGTACTCTTTGAGACAGTCGCTCAGTGTTATGCTTACTTGGACGATGTTATATGTGAGTACTGCGGTTATGCTTGTCCAATTGAAGTACCTGCTGATATTCGTTATATGCGCGCAAAAGATGGTTGGTTATGCGCAATATGTGAGCATGCTTTATGGCGGACAAGTAAATAAGTGTTAACCCTCAAAAAAGCCAGACAGCTTTGAGCTGTCTGGCTTTTTTGAGGATTATACCTTTTAAATACTGTCCAAATTTAGTGTGCCACTACAGTCTTTAAAATCGCCTAGATAACGGTATCCGAGTATGTCGGTAAAGAATCGTACAACACGGTTTTGGATTAGTCTTTCTATATTGGTAACGTTACTCATTCTCAATACTCATCAATGAGCTACAAGTTTGAATAAGCTGACTAATCACGTCATCTACTGATGTTAATGAGCTAATCTTGTAATGCACTGCTTCATCACCTGTTTCCTCGTCCTTAGTATATTCGCGTTGGAATCCATTATTTTCAATGACATCCGTGACTTCTATAGGATAATCGTTTAATAATCCATTTTTAAACCTAACTATGAAGTTATTTGGAGATTTGGTAATTTCGAAGTGGTAGTCACTATCCGCATAATACCAACCTTCTATCTTTAGACTTGCAGGTATGGTACTAGACATAACTTCCTTATAATTTAAATGTTCAAACGGTTTTACTATGGACTTATCTTGTCTTAGTTTAATGTCAATAACGCGGGTATAAAGTTCATATTGTGTATGGTTGCGTTGGGCTTCTTTAAATAAAACAAACTCATTATCATTTCTAAGAATGAACCCTTGCTTACAATCTTTGAAGAGCTCAGGATGTTGTATCAGATGTTCACGCCATTTAACTAAACTATTGCTAGCCAGTGCTTTGTCACAAATTTTCTGTAGTGAACATTTAACATCGTGAACGTCGAAATCCTTATCGTCTAATACAGCTTTTATATATGACTGTCTTTCTTCGATTTTATTACTTTTTTCTTCTCGCTTCATATAAGCAGAGCCAATGCGTAGTAGTCTTTTCCAACTATGATCACGATCAATGTTATGTTTAGTAGAGCGACTGCTTAATAAGTTATAACGATCTTGTCCTCTTTGAGTGAAG
Source organism: Psychrobacter sp. Pi2-1 (assembly GCF_904846645.1). Lineage (GTDB taxonomy): Bacteria > Pseudomonadota > Gammaproteobacteria > Pseudomonadales > Moraxellaceae > Psychrobacter. The sequence continues at coordinate 17,531 of NZ_CAJHBO010000022.1, read as the reverse complement.
TATTCCCCTTTGCTTAACACAGCGCGTTCCCATATATAATTAATGTCGGAGGAGTTGTGTTGAAGTAGGTCAAAAACGGCTCCCGCTGACTGGGCGTAATTCTCAAAATTAGCAAAATATATACTATTTTGATCCATTTCCCACTTGCAATCACCATGTTCTCTGTAATACTCTAAAATACCTGAAAAGTTCAGTAGGAAGCCGATTTGGCCGTCAAAAAATGGATATTTCTTATCACTATCAAAAAATGTCTGTTTTTCAGCTTCTAAAATCGCCTGTTTCCACTGATCTGATCTCAATATCAAATGAGCTTTAATCTTCTCCTCAACAAGCTGATCTTCTGAAATTCTACTCAAGACAAGCCCAGGTCTATTAGTCAGTGTATCCAAAATAGGAGAGTCAAACTCACTTAGCTTTTCAATCGACAACAGGGCTTCTAAAAAATCTTTTAAAGTATTGAAAATAGTATTTTCAGTTAAGTTATAAATGACACGTACCCATTCAACGAGCTCAGATTGAATGTCATCATTATTAACACTATTAGCTGATTTGAGCTTTTTCGAAATGAAACGATAAAAAGCATAGAATCGTAGCTTTTCGGGATAACTAGTATTATCTGCTAGTACCTTTTCGAACATAGACACTTCTGAATAATGTGTCTTATTGTATGCGTCAGGTAAGTAAGGCTTGAGATGATGGTTGTGATAGTTATCTAGATCGAGCAGGTCTAAAAGACCAATGAGGTTAGTTACAAAATCAGGTGTAAAACAATTTAGTTTAGTGTACTGAGCTATTGTTAAGTGCTGCAACTTGGCTTTTTTTCCAAAAAAAGTATTGAGCTTATCCTCACTTTTACTATCATTGTTCTTAGTATCGATAATATATTGGTATAGAATAATTAAGCGAATGAAGTTCATAAGCTCATCATCATAGGAGTCATGGTTATCACCAACAGTCCTATACGTCCAAAACAGATCTGCCCAGTCGGTGTCGATCTTATGGATAAAGTACTCATAACCATTGACTACACCACCTCTAGCTGCTAAATCATAAGTAGGCAGTTCTTCAGAAAACGACTTTATAGCTTGTTGTAGATTAGCTTTGAAGTTTTCAAATGGGGTGAGGGGCTTACCTCGCGCGTTCATTTTGATATACAATTCATCAGACAATCCAAACTTGCTCAAGGGCAAAAATTGGAAAGTGATACAAGGGTTATCGCTATCCACAATCCGCAGGTACAAATCTTCATCATAGAGTGCAAATCTTTCCTCAATCGCCTTTAGCATGTTAAGGCAAGCTTGCACTGTAGGGTCTTGTTTCCAAGCTGAAAAAAACCAAGTACTGTCAGTAATGAGTTGGTCAATAGTATAATCATTGATTTTGCTAGATTCGGTTGTTTGATCTACATTAAATTTAGTTAATGCATGGTATCGCTGCTGGATAGTACCGTTAGATAATAAAGCATCAAAAAATTCTGATGAACTTGGACGGGTTTTATAGGTAAAGCGTGAACTACCTTCTAAAGTAAAGCGCGCTTTAAACTCTGTTAAATGGTTATGTTTTACTGCCAAAAACCAATGTAATAAAAATAAAGTTGTAAGACGCTGCTGGCCATCTAGTACTGAGAGTGTGTCAGTGTTGTCAATGTCGCCATATACAAAATCTAAATTTAGAGACGGTTGATCATCATAAGCCTTATCTATGATCAGAGCTGAAAACAGAGAGTCTAAAAAAGCATTTCTAACTTCTGACTGATCTTTGCGACCTTGGGCATAATCACGCTGGATAATTGGAACTTCAATAAAATTTACTATATCTAATAGCCCATTAAAGGTTACTCTTTCTCCCATGTTCATTATTGAGCTCCATTTTTAAAAAAGTATTCTGTTATGGTTTCTACGATAGCATCTTGATGGTTTTGGCTGTCTTCTGAGCGCCAGTAAAGCATATTGTCTAAATTTTGACTGTAATATTTCAAAAAGACATTTTTGGTACATAAGGGCACATATATAGCCTTTTTATCAAGCTCAATAATATGTTTACGTTTAATCGGAAAGATGGCGTTTTTATAACTGCGATTGGTGTATCTATCAAGCAAAGTTAGATTGCCGATTGAGTTATCTACTACTTCGCCATTGCTAGGATCGTAGATCTCTATGATACTCTTATAAACATTCTCAAACTTATCTTGTTGAAAGGTTTGTGCCTGAAGGATTTGGTTAATTTCATTATTGATACGTTGCTTTTTATCTTGATCAGCTTCATCAAGATAAAAAGCGCTTGTATCAACTGTTGAGTTGTCTAAATAGTCTTTAACATCTATTAGCCATTTCTTTTGATTGCTAATGCCTTCAGGCATATCTGAGGCTATTGAACGTATATGTTCAACATCCCAATTCTCACTTTTATACCTATCAAATTGAAAGCGAGAGTTTGATTTGGGGTTGCTCAATAAGCTGACAGTATTAAAGAGTAAAAAGATACGGCGAATCTTACTCAAGTTCTTAGACTCATAATCAAGCTCTGATAAGTGATCATAAACTTTTAATTCAATTTCATCAGATGATGACAAGGCATCGAATTTAGCATCAAAAGTAAGGTTAAAAACTTGACCTATAAGTTTATACCTTAGATGTTGCTTATCTCGGCTATCTTTACTAAGTCGCATAATTTCAGGAATCGTTTTTCCCTCAGTTATTAAATAGCCGATTAAGTGGAATAGTTCGCGGTCATTAAACCACTCTTCTAATGCCATCATTAAACGCTTTATGTTTTTCCATTCTTGAACCATATCAAAGTTATCTTCTTTTAGCAGCTCATTAAATTGCAAAAAAGTGTTTAACTCATCTTTATTATTTCCCATTTCACTATGATCTGATGCTCTAAGAGTAAGCAATAAATCAATGCGATTTGACTCAAGGGTTTCATTGCTTAAAAAATACCAAAAAGCATCGTTTTGAAGGCTTTTTTCAATGGCATCCCATTCTTGGGAGAGCGTAAGCTGCAATAGGCTTTGGGCGTCCTTCGACTTCGATTCTAGAGTGAAATTGCTTGATTTTAAGAACAATGCCTTAATAAGCTCTGCACTTACCAGCGGTATTTTTCCGACATTAAGTCTTGAAAAGACTTGGGTGGGTACCTCATAGTCACTGAGTTCATACCAAATTACGTTTACACTTTTATTATCTGAATTGAGTAAAGGCATCTCTATAGAGTTATATTTGTCTGAGTCTTCTTGCTCATCAAACCATGATTTGATGGCTTCTTTAGCTTTATAAATATGGAAAAAGTCGATATTATCTTTAGCCTGATCTTCGTCGATATTTGCTAAAAAATCAGAAGATTTTGTTCTGGTTTCATAACTAATCTCATAACGTGTCTTACTTGATGGTGGAAGTATATCTTTCAAGCAGGTTAAAATGATGTAAATAGTGGTTAGTCGCTGTTGCCCATCGACGATTTCCCAAGAGTCATCTCCACGCTTTTTGATGACAACAGGTTGCAAGCAGTAAAACGTATTCTCTTCGGAGTTAAGTGAGGTCAGATAAAACTCCCTAATATCTTCTAATAAATCTTGAACCTGTTTTTCTTTCCAGCGGTAACCCCTTTGATAGGCAGGGATGTAGAACTTCTCTTGTAATAAGCTACTAATGGGTTTTAGCATTAATTTATTATCTGACATCGATCTATCCTTATTGTTATGGTTTTAGTATGCTAACCGCACTTTCTTAATAACTGCCGCATCATGTCTTGCTTGGTGTATTTTATTTTCTCTAGCCATCCTTGCAGTACTTCATTTTCTATATTCATATCAGAACTGATTGCTTGTTATCCAACTTTCTAAAGTTTTAGTATCAACGCTATACTCACTTGGCACGTCATTATTTTCATTCAGATAAATAATATGTCGATTGATATGCCCTTTTCCTTCAAGTTCTTTATAGTAGTCAATTAATTGATTATGTTGATCTACTGCATAAGGTTTGTTTTCGATACAAATACCGTAGCTGTCATCACCCACCTGACATCTTAAGTAAATATCCATACGACGCCGGGTGTTACTTTTCCCCGTCACTTCTTCAAGAAAAACCTCTGTTTTCTCAAGGTTATTAAGAAAAACCTGCCAGTTATCGTCTTTATATATAACAGGCAAACAATGCTCCACAAATAATCTTAAAAAGCTTTCTTGCTGAGCATGACTCCCTTTAGGATCAAGCAGAGCTGCTAAAATACGACTAAGTCCTAACTCATCGGTATTGATATAATCAAAAGTACTAAAATCTGGTGAAAGCTGGCGGCTATAGAGTGCTTGCGCCGTCTCTAAAGCGTTAATCTTTTGGCTCACATCACTTATCAAACTTTGCACGGTACTCATACTCATCTATCCTCTTAAAATCACACTCGGTTTTATTCACTTATATTTCTGGTCATTGATTTGCTTTAGCATCTTGATAGTGTTTATATCGTAACTGCCAGCGCAGAACTGATATAAAAGCTGCTCAAATACACACTTGTTACCAGCGGCAAAGGCAAATAACGTTAGCGAAGAGTGCAGCTTCAAGTGATCCGGTGAACCAAAGACATCTAAAGCGCTTTTGTCAGGATGCAACAGTAATAATTCAGCACATTCTAGCAACCGTGCACCCAGCACATCATGCTGCAAATACTCTTTTGCTTGCTCCAGACTTTCTATTGCAAATCGACGAGACATTTTACTGTGCCCTAACCCTTTCACCTGTGGAAAGACAAACCACATCCAATGCGTGCGCTTACGACCGTAGTTCAGCTCTTCAATCACTTGTGAATAGATAGCATCTTGAGCTTGGATAAAATCATTAAATAAACCTTTATCTGTCATTCTCTGCACTCCTTACGATTTAATTAATGAGCATTTGCCTACCTGCCACGCTAACCAGCCACATATATCGCCCCCATCCAATAATGGTCAGGTTTATCAATCATCCTATTACCGTAAAACACTTCTGCATCATCATAAATCCGACTTTTAACAGCAGTTGTGATACTAAAAAACTCATCAAGAGGTAGCTTATGAACGCTTTCAAAATCAAGCATCATATACTCGATACTAAGACCTTCAGGAATTTGATTGAGCAGATGATTAACGGCACTTTTTATTTGTTCTGAGTCTGGTATACCCGTTACCCTAGCTTGTATAAAATTGGCAGGCTTCTCAGCCCCGCAGGATCTTTTGATATCATTAACATCTATACCAACCTTATCCCGATCAGATAGTACCGATTCAAATACGCTTATCACCTGCTCGACTTCATCCGCTTTGCAAGTAATGATCCCGTCTATTACTTCGAATCTATCAATTTGCTTATCTGTGGTTTGTAGCGCAAACAATGTGCAATCGACTTGTTGCTTTAACGCTAGCAGTGACTGCTCATCCCAGCCATCTTCGATAACAATAAACCCAACCTCAGACAAGAGGTAGCTATCTGATTGTGGCGTATATAAAGTAGCTAAAGGTATGGACTCTATCTGAAGCTCATCATTACGTTCTTCGTTGATATCGTTTTTTATAGTCTGTTTATCTTTAAAAATACTATCTACTGTCATACTCGGCTCCTCTTTAAAGTGAAATCATTAATTACGGTTATAAAGCTGCATCCCACTTTCTAGGCGCTCAAGAATAACTGCCTTTAGCTCTAATGGTTCGATGACGACGGACAGTTGCGACATACTTACCAGCCAATCTTGCAGACGAGTAGTATTGGCAACCGTAGCGCTGACTTGATTCCAAGTGTCATCGATAGTAGTAATTTGCTGATCTATCGATAAGGGACGCTCATAAAGATGCTGACAGGCATACCTTTGTACCTTTAAAATCAATTTAATTCGGGTATCGTCGGTCGGCTCTAACCTACCTAGTTTGCGCAGATTCTGTAATGAAAAGGCATCTCGCCTTACCCAGTCAGGTATTGGCTTATCTATGACTACTGCCTCGGTAATACGGTTGACCGCAAAGTTGCGATGCGCTTTTAACAACTGCTTATCATCAATATGATCATCTACCGGATTAAAGCCTGTGAGATAGATCATATTGTCAATAAAGATCAATCCTTTGGGATACACCACTCTTGCAGCTGGCTGCCCTTCCCATTTATTTTGATAGACTATCCGTAATTGACGACCTTGTAGCAGAGCCTGATGAATACTGCCAAAGACATCACTATCAAGCTTTGGTGCTTGCACGACACTAGGCAAGGTGATGAGATAATCTTGCCACTGTCCTAACGGACTGTGATGAAAGTTATCTTTATCCTGCCGTCGTAGTTGTGTGAGCTTATCTGTAATCTCTTGTTTAAAAGATAATGGTAAGTAGTTTGCGGTATATTTATCAAGCATCTCCCAAAAGAACACGGTTTGCTCGTTAATAACATCGATGCTAAAGCTGGGTTCAATATAAAACCGTGCTGTCTTGCCACTGATATTATTGCCCCATGCTGGCACTCGGACTAAGGCATCACTATAAAAGATATCGTTAAATATTTGATTTAAGCCAATCAGATCGTTCTCTAGGTTTTTGCGCTCATTTGTATAATTATCAACATCATCACCGTAGTTTTGCATAAGCTCAGTGAGTGACACAGCATCAGTTTCACTCCGAGGCAAACATTGATATAAAGCAAACAGACGTGCTGACTTTGTGTAGCTGGCGATTGGATGTGTAGGCATATTAGTTCTCTATTAGACTGATGAAGTAATCAATTTATTATTAAAATACATTTTCAATCAAAACGAACCAAAATTGCAGTGCCATTGTCATAAGCATTGCCATCGGATTCATAAACTTGGTTCTTGAGACTGATTAACCAAGTTTGTAAATCGGTTTCAGCACTGACAAATTGCCAATGACGACTCGGCACCAAGTCATGAATGCCATCCGTACAAACCAAGATACAATCGCCGCTATTGATATCAATTTTGCAAGAGCTACCTTCTGGTACTTCACTGCTTAGATAACTTTTGTCAGCCGTTAATGCAAAGCATTCAGTAATGCTATATAGACTCCCTGCCATACCTTCTCGGTTATAGTCAGAGAACTTCGCTTGGCTACCTTGCTCTTGTGCTTTCTGGTCAATGAGCTCATTCAATAGGTTATGATCTCGAGTCAGGCACTGCCATTGTGATGCACCTTTAGGTAGCCAATAAATACGACTGTCGCCCACATGCGTTATCGTCGCCTTTATGGTTCCATCACCATTCAACTCACAGGCAACCATCGCGAGAGTTGCCGCCGCACCATAGCGCTTAGATGAATGCTTGGTTTGGTTAATAAGCTGATGAATATCATCTGACGTAATATTCTTCTGATCGTTCCATAACCGTCTGATCGCCTTTACCACCGCCTTTGAGCAGTGCTGCGAGTGATTAGAGCTTGCCACGCCGTCTGACACTGCTAAACAAAATGGTGATGCAACTGATGTCACTGCCATAACACCCAAACCTTCTTGATACCAGTTATCTAAAAAGAAAAAAGCGTCTTGCTGCAGGTTATTACTAGCATTCCCTAGAAAGGTAATTGCACAGGTCTGTGCAATAGAAAGAGTTTCTTTTAAAGGACAATGGTCAAGAGAAGCAGCCATGATGGTAAGCCTATATGTTTATCATAAAAGCCAGTATAGCGGTCAACCTGTAACTTTGTTTTACAGGTTGTATTTTTTTAGGATTTTATTCGAATAAATTTATTTAAAATTAAACTAATGTTTGTATATAAAATAAAATAAATTATTGCTAATATGTAACTCTTTTATTTTATCGGACATATGTTATGTATCAGAATAAATCTTTTCTTTTAAGTGTCAGCTTAGTAGCTGTAGCAAATTTATCAGGCTGTGCTGAAGTAAGCACATTAACAAAGGATTTTAGTACATCTGTTGGTCAAGGTATCTCTACCATAGTTAAAGATATTAACACCAGTATAACTACACCTACTTCAGTAAAGTCTCAAAATCAGTATGCTGCTTCAATTCCTCCGACAGATATGGTTTTTTTGATGGGTTGGATGGAAGATGCTTGTCAAGGTAGTGTCGCACCATATAACAAAATTTCAGATCGTTATTATGCCTTTAAAGACACCGTGATTGATATGGATAACTCACGTGCCCAGCTTTATTCACAATGGTCACCAGAATATCGTGATCAGATTCAAAATGTTATAAAAAGTACAGATGGATCCTATGTAACTTTCTCACTGCCATTGAAGAATGCCTATTATAGAAAACAACCTTTAAAAGCTATAGAAATTGGCTACCGTGAGGGAACTGAAGGCGCTCATGCGAAATTAGTCTTTACTCAATCTGCGAACGTTACCGCAGTTGTCTCAAACTTTAAAACTCGCAAAGTCGAAGGTATGGGAGGTATGTACAATAGTGGCGCTACCTATAACGCTAAAGAAAGAAGTCTAAACTGTGAACTTTAGGCCAGTACTCATTAAAACATACAACAAGTAATTCTAATTTCTGACGTATCTTCATTAAAAATTTGTTTATTAAAACATATATTCCTACATCATTACTGTGTTTTGAACAAACAATATTAGAAAGTAAAAAGGACCACTAGGATGTTACGAAAAAAGGTGATTACCTTAACAGTTATAACAAGTCTCTTATTTATTGGTTGTAGTAAAAGCGAGTCTGTTCCAAGTACTAGAAATGCTAACGAAGATATCAGTATCAAATCAACTAACGTAGAAGATGCGTCAAATATAGAGCCAAATATAGAAGTAGCATCAGGAACGGAAGAGACATCAACTACAGATTCTGTTTCTAAACTGGTTCAATACGTAGTCCCCAATGGTGAGTACTCAGAACAATGCGGGTTCAAAAACAACGAAGGTAAAATCGTTGTAAAAGCAGAATATGATTTCTGCGGTACGTTCCATGAGGGCATGGCCTATCTACTCAAAAAAATCTAAAGTCTGACTCTGACGGAGGCTATTACCTTGGATACACTAATAGCTCAGGTGAGCTTGTGATTCCAGTGAATATTGAAGCAGATTATGGGTGGATGTTAGATGCTAGAAACTTTAGCGAAGGCTTGGTCGCTATTTTAAATAAAGACCAATGGGGATATATGAACAAAGAAGGCAAAACTGTAATCCCCTTTGACTTTGACAGCGCTAGTGACTTTGCTAATGGCATTGCCACAGTATCCAAAGACTATAAATATGGTGCGATTGATCGTTCTGGTAAAGCGGTACTTGAGTTTAAATACAGTCACCTTGGTGATTTTAAAGAAGGCCTAGCATCCTTCAGTCCAATGAATTCAGATAAGCAAGGTTTCATCAATACGAAAGGTAAAGAAGTCGTTGCCCCAATTTGGAATCAGACAATGTATTTCTCTGAAGGACGAGCTGCTGTTGCTAAAGGCGATTATGAAAATGCCAAGTGGGGATTTGTTGATACCTTAGGCAAAGTCATCATTGAACCTAAATATGATGGCGTCTTTGTTGATCCAGGTGGTGATTCTCCCGATGTCATCGGTGGCTACTTTGAGAATGGCACTATAGATGTTTATCAAGAGGGCGAAAATGGACAAGTAACGGCTATTACTATTGATAAGAATGGCAAAGAGCTGAAACGTAAAGACTATGCGAGCACCTTAGATGTACTAGAGTCAATGTATAACTAGACTACAAGAAAAACTCTAAAGTATTTAGTTGTTTAGAGCTCTGTTCTCATCCAATAGGAATAGCCATCTAAACCTTTTCTGATTTAAGCCCTTATTTGCTAAGGTTTTATTAGAAACTACCGTTCGTCGGATCGATATTTAGACGCCAAATTAGTCGATATAATTTCAAATACAAATCGAGACCAACAAAAACTTTAATTACAAGGAATGCAATTCATGACTTTACCCCCTACCCGTTTGCTACCCCTAGCTGCCCTACTAACCTTTGCTACGTATATTCTTCCCGCTCAGGCTTACGTAGATAACTGTAAACCGCCTAAGACAAATTATGCTGAAATTGCTTGTACCGCAGATAGCAAATACTTTGTCGGGTACAACTCTGATTATAGTGTTAGAACCTTATTAGATGAGCAAGGCAAAGCGCTAGTAAGCTCAAAAGGCTATGACGATGTAGACTACTACAGTATTAGCAATGGCGTCTTTGCAGTGATGAAAAATGACAAAGTCGGCTATATGAATACCCGAGGTAAGCTTGTGGTACCAACCATCTACGATACTATGCAAGACCCTAATGATAAATACGATGAGTCATGGTCTGAGCCCGTATCTGACGGACGTATATTAGTCTCTAAAAACGGCAAACTGGGTATTATCGATACATCAAACAAAATTGTCATGCCCTTCACGAATAAATATCCTTCTATAGAGTCATTTAGTGAAGGTATGGCACCAGTAATGTCAAAATCTTATAAATGGGGCTTTATTGATAAAGATGGTAAGGAAGTTATTAGGCCTCAGTATGACGGTATAAATGGTAATTTTGGCGGCGTCTATGGTTTTTCTCAAGGCTTAGTTGGCATGAAAAAAGGTAAGAAATGGGGCTATATTACTAAAACTGGTAAAGTCGCTGTACCTTTCGTATACGATGAAATACGTCCGTTTAGTGAAGGTCTCGCCGGGGTATTAAAAGATGGTAAATGGGGGTTTATTGATGGTGCAAATAAAACTGTGATTCCTTTTAAATACTCTGATAGTAATGTCGAACGATATAGTTCTAACTTTATGGGGGCCACTTATTTTATCTTTAATGAGGGTACAGCCCAAGTTGCGACCATCAATCAGAAACAAATATGCATCAATAAATCAGATAAAAAGATAGCCTGTCAATAGATTGATACTGCTTTAGCAGCTCAAACCAGTTCTATCAATCTGTGTCTTTAGCATCACTATTTAACATCTTTTTAATTTTAAGGAACTTTGCATGCAGGCCAATCATATTTTATCTATATTCGCAATAAGTAGCTTAATGGCTATATCGGGATGTTCTGAAACCACTTCAGTAGAGGAAATGACAGAGGTCACTACTCCTGAAGAAACAGCACCTACAGAAATAGTCGCCACTGATTCAACGGCTATTGCTGAACCTGTAGTAGAGATTGAAGAAGTAGAAACTGTCGAAGCTATTGAAGAAAACCCGCCTAGATTTGCTAACGTTACTGACTATTTAGCATTGAAATCTAATACAGACTGGAGTTGGGATTCGTTAGCAGATACTCCTGACATTAAGGAGTGGTATAGCAAAACGCCTACCAAGAACGAATACTCACCCGAGGATCCTAGTTATTCTATTAGAGGAGGTCTTGACGATTACGGTGGCATGGTAGTTTATGGTACCAAAAAGCAGCCAGAGATAATAACTATTGGTTCAGGTCAAGCGGTTATGGAAGATGAGACTGGCAGCGCTGTATATAAACTCGAAGACATATTTAGAGCCAGCGAGCTTACCCGAGTGAAATCGAACTGCGACACAGGCGAAAACGAGCTATTTTCACAACAATTTTATAAATGGCAAAAGCCAGGGTATCAACCGCTTTATATCTACTCAATCATAGATCATGCAAATGCAGGTACCTCAAGTAATGTTGGTATTGCCAAAAGTTTGGATAAGTTCTTTGAATCTGATTATAGTAGCGCCCTTATGGACTTGAGAGCTTTAGATGCTGACTATAACGATATTACTTGCACCTTTGATTTTTAATATCTTTTTAATTTTAAACTTAAAGGAATGAACTATGAAATCGAAAAATACGTTATCTGTGTTGGTTATTAGCAGTTTTATAGCCTTATCTGGCTGTGCCGAAAGTAAAACGATAGGTAGTACCGTAGGAAAAGGAGCTTTGAGTCTTGTTGATAGTTTTGCTACAGGCGTACAAAAAGGTATCGATGAATCTTTCTTAGGTAGCAACAGTAAAGCAGTAAACTCTACTAACAAAGTCAAAACTGCTACCACCATTGCCACAAAAACATCAAATACTATTACAAGTAAGGATATGGTTTACTTATTCGGCGGGATGGAAGATGCTTGCGCAGGTGAAAACCCAGCTTACAACGGTGTAAGGAAAAACCTGTCTGCATTTACCGAGAGTTTTCAAGGTAAAAAAGGGTATGACAATTTCGTCAAACCTAGATCTGAATGGTTACTAGAATATCGTGACATGATCAAAGAGATTAAATATAGAGATTTTTACGATAACGAACTGTCCGGTGATTTCGGTGAGTACAAAGTGATATTTGAGAACGGTGTGAAATATCGTGGTCAACCTTTAGAGCAGTATATTTACAAATATAGAAGGGAGTCACACGGCAGCGTTGAAAGCCTTAAATTCTCATCTAGCGCCAATATGATGGCTATATGGCCAAATTTCAAAAGTCGCCCATTTGATAGCTATGGCGATGTCATAGATATGGGCGCAGTCTATACACCACAAACAAGAACTATTGCCTGCGAATTTGAATAACTGTCATTTGAAAAAACTGTTTCTATTAAGGATAGTATAATGAAAAAAACTTTAGCAAGCCAAGGTGTAAGCAGTGTTGTATTCCTAAGTTTATTCCTTGCAGCTTGTGGCGGAGGCGGCGGTTCTGATGGTGATTCTGATAAAAATACGACAACGCCACCGCCAGTAGTAGAAACTCCAACTGACCCAGCGCCGACCAATCCAACACCCATTGATCCCTTACCTACGGATCCAGTTGACCCAAAACCTACTGACTCAATTGATCCAGTTGAGACGGATTATACGCAGGTGCCTATTAGCTCTTTAGGAAACAAAGAGCAGGTAGGAGCAAGCCTACTAGCATCTAATATGATTAGTATCAATCGTCAAGCATGTGGTCTTGGAGGTGTTTCGCATGATGAAGAGTTGGCAGCAATCTCTCGTAAACACGCAATGTACTTACAGTACTTGTACTCGAACGGCAAGGTAAACTACAACCCACATTACGAGCACAAACTGGTAGGATTTGAATCAATTTCAGGTGATGCTAACCCCTACTTTACAGGCGGTACACTTACTGAGCGCATCAAGACATCTGGTTACACAGCATCAGGTCTTGTGATTGCCGAGAACATCACTCAAAAAGAGTCTTTCAATTTTAACGGTATGGTTAACACGCCAAATCGAGAAGCTAAAGACTTTATTAAGGATTTGTTTGCTGCACCTTATCACTTGCAGTCGCTTGTTGACCCGCGCTTTGATAAGACAGGCACAAGTGTTATTACTTACACACCATTTGGAAAGAGTCCGACTTTAAATAATGGATTTGTATTGGTTAATAGTTCGTCTGGAACAACAACCAATACAAACTACCCTGAAAACGGGTTAATCACATATCCTTGTGAAGGTGTTATAGACACATCTACGGCATTATGGAATGAATCCCCAAGTCCGGTAGCGGGTACAGGTCGAAACTTACGTACAGATCCTATTGGGCACCCAGTTTATATATTTGCACCAGAAGCAGATACAATCAAAGTTAGTAATATCAAGTTTTACGACACTGTTCGCAAGACTGATGTGCCTATTGATTTGATTGACGATGAAAATGATCCTCAAAAAGGAACAGTATACGATCTTCCAGAGAACAAAGCGTTCATTTTGCCGATTACCGATAGCTTGAATAGTTGTGGCGTTACCTCTTCAAGAACAAACTGTGGTCTTTATGCTAATACCAAGTACATAGTAAGCTTTGATTTATTGCTCGATGACAAGGCTTTGCAAAGGAAGTCATTCAGCTTTACAACAGGCGATACAAATTACTAAGACTTAACCGCCCCGAATTGTCGACGGCTCAACTTTCTGAGAGTATATGACAATACCGGAGCGGTTCAGTTATCTAAATTAAGTAGACTGCTGTTGATAATTTTTAGAGACTAAACTACAGTATTGAGGGTGTCTTTCTTGTTTACTACTTAATCAAAATATATTTATTAAAGGGGATTTTTTTGAAAAAAATAATACTATTATCAAGTTTATTAATTTGCAATCTAGCTGTAGCATACGATGATGAAAGTTCGGAATACAAAGTCAGCCCGAACGAGTTATACAATGCTAAACATGAGGTGCTTGATAAAGCCAAGCAGTATGCACAATCAGTGGCTTGCATGACAACATTTGATGAAGACTCAGAAGGAGAAATGACGACTGCCAACAATGTCTACCCTTTACAGTACAGAAAGATGTACAGTGATAGCGGTGTGTCAGGTAGCTTTTTAGTCTTATGGGGAGGTGATGTAGGTTGTATGGGCGGCAGTGGCACCTATAGCTACTCACTAACAGAGTTCCAGAGAATGTCTGATACAAGACCGTTTACCGTGCTAAATACAGACTTACTAGAAGAGCTTTATGAACTTAGTGAGATAAATACAAGGTTTATTCAAGATGTTAGTTATAATGATCGAACAAAAATTTTAGAAATAGTATCTTATGCTTTTGCACCTAATGACAGCAACAGTTCTCCTAGTTATAAGTACCGCTACAACTTCACAAAGTCAGATAGTGACGCATGGAGTTTATCAAAGAAAGTTAGGCTAAATTGATAGAGCGCTAGCCTTAATAATCTAAATAATCCCTTATTGGACGTTTCTTAAACTGAGAAGCGTCTTTTTTAAGGCGATTGCTCATCTCAAATTCCCATTCTTGCTGAGATTGTCCAACCGGGCTAGTAGGAGTAAATATAGGATTACGAGTAATACGTCCTAGCTGTTTGTCATTTAGATCTTCAACTGAACCACCCCGACTATATCGAAGACTGATTTACTTGAGTCAAGCAGCTATGCCTGACATAATTAAACTATCATAATACTGCTTTTCAACCCCAAAGAGGTAATACTAAATTCGTGTAAATATAGCTAAACCACCCGATTTTTCTTAAAGTTCTCAGCCTGCTCAAATATCTCTTTATAGACCTCTTTTGAGTCCACAGGTGGATAGCCCCATTCATCGAGCAATACCATTAGATCAAACTGTAGCTCAGCTCGGATATCCTCTTTTTTGTTCCAGTCAGTGTATTTAGCCTTCTCATCGATGAGCTTTTTCACTTCTTTTGACAGCTCAAGCAGCTTGTCTTCTGGATAGGTAAAGTCATACTTATGCGCCAGTGACAGCAGGATGTCGTAAAATGCTTTTTCTTCAAAGTCGATACCCATCTCACCAAACGATGCCATCTCAACCCGTAGCTCGTTATATAGCTTGATGATCTCATCAGAGAAGTCGCCAATGACTTCAGCACGTAATACATCTTGCTCGTCACGGTCGTTATACTTCTCAACCAAGGCATTCATCTTCTTACTGAAATCAACGCCCTTCACCTTATTGGTCTTTTTCAGCTCACCAATGGCTTTAGCGAGCAGCTGCTGCAGTAACTCTAGCTTAGTATTCGGCTGCTTGATCACTTCAAGCTTAGCTAGGTAGTCTTCATCGAAGATATCGATTTCACCGTCGGTGTTATCACCGAGCTTAAAGATCTCCTCAACGCCATCACTCATCAGCGCGTCTTTGACCAGGTCACGTACCTTTTGGTTCATCTGCTCAACGTCAGGTGCGCCGCCAGTCGTGATTTTAAAGATGATGGTACGAATGGCTAGGTAGTAATGAATCTTGTCTTTATGCGCCTTGGTGAGCGCTTCACTACCCACGCAAATATCATAGGCAGACTTCAGACGCTTGGCCAAGTCCATAAAGCGCTTCTCTAGCTTTTTAGATTGCAGCGCAAAGTCAGCAGCCGCATTTAAGCAATTGAGCTGCTCTAATGGCTTGCCGTTAAAGTACAGGGTGGAGTCGAACTTATGATAGACGGTATCTAGTAGATCCAAATGGTCTTTCACCACCACGACTGACTTTTGGATATCGTCTAGGTTTTGAACCTGACCACTGGTGTAATGTGAAAGCGCCAGATTCATCTGCTTTTTGATGCCGATGTAATCAACGACTAAGCCGCTTTCCTTGCCTTCAAACTTACGATTGACCCGTGATATGGTCTGAATCAAGCTGTGTTTTTGTAGGGGCTTATCAATATAGATGGTATCTAGGAATGGCACGTCAAAGCCTGTAAGCCACATATCAACGACAATGGCGATCTTAAAGTTAGATTTGCCGTTTTTAAACTGACGATCCAGCTCTTTGCGATAGTCTTTATTACCCAGATTGTCCCACATGCCTTTTGCGTCATCCTTGTTACGAGTCATGATCATCTTGACGCGCTCCATAGGCATGACATTTTTCTTGTCGCTCTCTGACAAGGTTGATCCTTCCTCGCATGCTCTTACTTCATTCCAGTCAGGACGCAGCGCTATGATGTCTTTATATAACTGATAGGCAGCTTCACGGCTGCTACAGACAAACATCGCCTTACCTTTTTGCGTCGTACCCTCTTCTACTCGCGCCTCATAATGTGTCACAAAGTCTTCAGCGATGGCTCTGATCCGATCAGGGTCACCAAGAATGGTGGACATGCTCGCCATGGCTTTTTTGCTTTTCTCTATCTGGTACTCATTAGTGCCAGCGTCTGCACTTTCTTTATAGTATTTCTCTACCTCATCAAGCTGCTTGCTATCGAGTAATACTTTGGCAGCGCGACCTTCATAGACAATACGTACCGTGATTTCATCGAATACCGACTCAACCATGGTATAGCTATCAATGACTGGACCGAAGACATCAAGAGTGGCATCAATCGGTGTACCAGTGAAGCCAACATAAGTGGCATTGGGCAATGAATCATGTAGGTACTTAGCGAAGCCGTAAGTCTTTTTCACGCCATCTTCAGTGACGGTGACCTTTTGCTGGAGATTAATCTGGCTGCGGTGCGCTTCATCTGAGATACAGATGACGTTGGTACGCTCGGTCAATAGAGCTAAGTCTTCAGTGAACTTATGGATGGTGGTCAAGAACACACCGCCACTTTTGCGCCCTTTTAACTGTTCGCGTAGATGCGCTCGACTTTCGACACTAATGATATTGTCATCACCGATATAGGTCTTAGCATTGGTAAAGGTTTCAGACAGCTGACCGTCTAAGTCGGTGCGATCAGTGATTAATATAATGGTGGGACTGCCAAGATCCACGTCGCGCATCAGCAGACGTGCGAGAAACAGCATGGTATAGCTCTTACCACAGCCAGTCGCACCAAAGTACGTACCGCCCTTTCCATCTCGTAAAGCATCGCTCTCATCAAACTTGCCGTTTACATCAAGCACTTTCATATGACGTTTTATATTATCAAACAGTTTGGTGGCAGCATAATACTGCGGGTAACGACAGACTATCTTTTCTTCCTTGCTTGATTTATCAGGCACATAGATGAAGTTGCGGATGACCCCTGCTGTCAATCCCGTAGAACTAAACTTGGGAGATTTTAGTTACGCAGCCTGACGATAAAAGTCAAACCACAGCTGTCTTGGCGATTTATAGCCCAAACCCTTTTGAATCCTAGTCTGATTGTAATACAGCTCGATATATTTGATGATGTCAGTAATGGCTGTGAATCGTGTTTTATAGTCCTTATGATATATTAGCTCATTCTTTAATATG
>NZ_CAJHBO010000021.1 GCF_904846645.1 Psychrobacter sp. Pi2-1 | reverse complement strand
TGACTAAGCTGATGGCTTCAAGTTTGAATTCTCGGGTATATTGGTTGCGTTTGTTGGTCATACTAGTTTCCTTTTTTAGGGTAGTATAAACCTCTTATGCACTGTCCAAGTTTATTATGCCACTACAGATACGGTACAAGGCGCGCTTAGTCTACTACTTGTATTACGTCTACTCGCCTATCTTGTACCCAAATCATATAAGGCCGACTATGTATTAACGCTAAATGCTGCGTGGAATGGTGACACCCATCAACATTCGCGCAACATTCGCTTGCATTAACACAGCACGTCGTTCTTGTATTCTAATCGATATACTTGCTATCGTATGAACGATTATATTTATCGAAAGATGTACATGACGATATCGGTCACTCATATATTGATGAGTTGACTTTGCATTGAGCAAAAGATAAAAAATTGACGCTACCCGTAAGAGGAAATTTATGAAGTTGTTGCCAGTACTACCCCTAGCCTTAGCGGCCCTGTTTGCCATGCCACAAGCTAACGCTGCTGACATTAAGCAAGATAATATCAATTCATGTGTCAATGGCGCAGTCAAATACAAAGTCGCTGACAAAAGCAACGCAACCAAACTATGTAACTGTACTATTGGTGTGCGCAGCAACATGACTATCGGTCAAATGTGGGAGATCGAAAGCTACGCACAAGACAAGAAAGACCCTTCTAATCTGCCATATGTGAAAGCGATGCAAAAAGATTTGCAGCAGTGCACCGTTGGCTTGGATTTGAAGAAGCCACAAAAACCTGCTTAACTTCTAATCGTTTGATGTACAAAAGACTGGCCATTGCCAGTCTTTTTTGTTGCCAATGAATGGGCAAAGTGTAAAACTGATTATTTATTTCTACTAATCTGCCTATAATAAGAACACTATAAATAGAACCATCATTAAACCAATACACATAACTAAAACTAATAAGGATTTTATAATGGCCAAGCCAACGACAGAAACCATTCACCTACCTGATTTTCCAGTAACCATAGTACGCAAGCTTGCTGGCAACTTTATTCATGATGAAATCAATCTAAAAGAAATGGTCGCCAATACCGATAAAGGCCTTATTCTCTATTTTTATCCCAAAGACAATACGCCAGGCTGCACCACACAGGCAACAGATTTTACTTCGTACCTTCATGACTTCGATGAGCTGGGCTACGACATTATTGGCGTCTCTCGTGATAGTGTTGAATCTCATGAAAAATTTATCGACAAATATGACTTGCAGATTCCACTCATCAGTGACGCTGATGAAAAACTATGCCAGTATTTTGACGTTATCAAAGAAAAAAATATGTACGGCAAAGTTACGCTAGGCCTTGTACGTTCGGCATTTGTATTCAATAAAAACAGTGAACTGACTCATGCCCAGCGTAACCTACGTGCCAAAGACTATACCAGTCGTTTACTGACTATATTGGCGCCGTAATTATTGGTGCCATAATTACTGTTTCTGTAATTAGGTCAGTATTATTGACGTTATAGTTAAATCAGCATTGATCATAAGAACCATAAAAACCGAATAAAAAAATATAAGCCAAGCATTCAATCTATTACTGAATATAACCTTGCCCCTATTAGAGAATAATATGAATAAACAATCTGACACGACTACCGACGATACGTCGAAAGAAGTCACGCGCAAAGTATCTGTCGCTATTATTGGTGCGGGTACCGCAGGTCAAAACGCTTTTCGCCAAGCAAGTAAAATCAAAGATGACGTAGTTATTATTAATGAAGGATTTTGGACCACGACCTGTATTGCGGTCGGCTGTATGCCTAGTAAGCTGTTAATTGCAGCGGCGGATCGCGCACACGATGCCAACCATTCTGCTGAATTTGGTATCCATGCGACCGCACAAATCGATGGCAAACGAGTCATGGAGCGTGTGCGTGACGAACGCAGTCATTTTGCCAGCTACATCAAAAGACAAGTAGACAGCTGGCCTGATCATAAGAAAATCGACGGTCGTGCTCGTATTAATGAGCAAGGGCTAATCGAGGTCAATGGTGAGCTGATTGCTGCCGAGCAAATCATTGTCGCCACTGGTAGTTCGCCGTTTATTCCTGATGGATGGGCGGATAAGCTTGGTGATACCATGCTCACGTCTGATAGTGTCTTTGAGCTTGAAGACTTACCAAAAACGATGGCCGTCGTCGGTGCTGGTGCCATCGGTCTAGAGCTTGCACAAGCATTCACACGCTTGGGTGTGGAAGTTACGCTGCTAAACCGTGCCAAACAAGTGGCTGGTCTAAAAGACGATGATATTAATAATAAAGCCATGGATTGCTTAAGTCATGAATTGACCATGCATCTAGGCAGCGAAATT
Organism: Psychrobacter sp. Pi2-1; assembly: GCF_904846645.1. GTDB lineage: Bacteria > Pseudomonadota > Gammaproteobacteria > Pseudomonadales > Moraxellaceae > Psychrobacter. The sequence goes on along the minus strand of NZ_CAJHBO010000021.1, from coordinate 46,525 downwards.
ACCGATGTAGGCACAAAAGCAGATGAAGGTAATAAAAGTGCGTTTATCAAATATGAAGACAGTGCTGGTGAGTCTCAGCAATGGCAAGGCGAGTACGTCTTAGTTGCTACTGGTCGTCGCAACAATATTAAGCAGCTGGGTGTCGAAAATTTAGGTGTCGAGCTAGACGATAAGAACCGTCCAAAAGATTTAAGTAAAAAAACAGGCCAAATTGGCGACTTAAACGTCTATATCGTTGGTGATGCCAATGCTAATATTCCGTTACTGCATGTGGCTAGCGATGAGGGCTATAGTGCAGGCAGTATGGTCTGCGAAAACACAGAAGCAGCCTATATTCGCCCACCTGCGACGCCGTTTTCTATCGTATTTTGCTCACCGCAAATCGTCAATGTTGGTATGTCGCTACCAGAGATTCAAAAAGATTCAGAACTCGAATTTGTTATCGGTAGTGTGAGCTTTGATAATCAAGGACGTAGCCGTGTAATGGGTGTCAACTGCGGCTTACTACATATCTATGGCTGTAAAAAGACAGACAGAATTTTAGGCGCCAGTATGGTCGGTCCTGACGCTGAATATATCGGTCATATACTTGCTACGGCGATTACCAATGATCTGAGTATTAAAGATATGCTCGACACCCCTTTTTATCATCCAACGATACTAGAGGGTCTACGTACGGCGCTACGTGATGTTCAATATAAAATGGAGATACCTTTCCAGTCTCTAGATGCCCAAAAGGATAATTCTTAATAGGTGGTTTAGGTAGCTAAGTCCTTAAGTCAGCAATGCCTTTAAATTAATAGTAATTAGCATTAATCGTTGCTCTTATTTGATTGCTTTGACGACTTGAGGTAATTTATAAATAGATATTCATTTATAATTTTTTGTATAAACACATCCTGCATGGACGAAAAAATGCCAATCGCTAGTGTTACCGACTTTTTTGAAGAGATCGTTCGCGACTTACATACTAGCCTATATCTTGCTCTCGGCGGCTCTATAGATGAAGAGTCACTTAATTGGTCCTCTCAAGCAGTAGAACTGGCGAGCACTGGCATCAAAATCCTAATACTGCTTGCGGTATTGGGATTTTTTTATTGGTTGGCCAATTATATCCTTAGACAAAGCCGAGCCAAAATTCGGTTAAATGAGCGCCGCACCAAGATTGTCCGTTCAGTTTTGCGCTATGTTTGGATTGTCGCTAGTCTGATAGCGATTATGAGTCAGATAAACTTTGAGCCAGAAACCATCAAAGCCACCGCGAAGGCAAGCACTTGGGCAGGCATCTATTACGTACTTTGGGCATCATCAGGACAAATCATTCACAGAGTTCTACAGCACTATGGTCTCAATGCTTCCATAGAGCAGCTCCTCAAAAATATTTTATCTGTATTACTATTGGTACTCGGGCTTGCCAGCGTCATGGCGCAATTTGGCTTCGACATTGTATCGTTAGTGGCGGGTTTGGGTATTGTTGGTTTAGCGGTTGGTTTCGCCGCTCAGTCTACCCTTGCTAATTTTATCGCTGGTATCACGATTTTGCTTGAGCAGTCTTTTCAAGTTGGTGATTGGATTCATATCAATGATAATGAAGGGCGTGTGGTACTCATCGCGTTACGCACCACTCATATCCTCACTCGAGATAATATTACTGTCATTATCCCAAACTCCAACGTTGCCTCATCAGAAGTCATTAACCTGACGTCCAAAAACTTTATCCGTTTTGATATTCGCGTACGTATTGCATTCGAAGATGATATAGAAACGGCTCGTAAGGAAATCTTGCAAGTACTTAGTGATACCGATGCGGTGCTTAATCGTCCTGAGACCTCAGCGACCGTGGCAGAAATTGGCGAGTATGGGGTGTTCTTTATCGTACGTTTTTGGGTCAAACCAGCAGCCGTTGCCCGCATCCCCAAAATCAAAGAAGTGCTGCAAGAAGAGATTAAAATTGCGTTTGATGCGGCTAATATTTCTACGCCCTATCCGCATATGCGATTGCTAATGCCAAAAGATGTCGACTATCCTATCGCAACCAAACCCTTTGCGACCACCACTCAAATCGTCCCAGAGGAATTATCCTTAACGAAAGGTGAGTAGAGAATTTATTTTCACATATTTAGCTATCACATCTTAAAATCTTAAACACGGCTACTTTGAACTATCCTACTGTGAATTATGGTAAAATTGCCGGTTACACCGATTATCTTATTATTTGCTTTTTTGTCAATTTAGCCCACAGGTACCCGTATGACCGAACAAACCGCGCCCGCATCTCTAACAGCAGCTTCACCAGAGTTGTCGCTTGATCTTATTATTACCTGTGCCGATGGGCTTGAGGCACCACTGCAGACTGAGCTAACCAGCTTTGGCATTGACAGCGAAATCAAAAGTACCGGCCGTCTAGCTGTTACTGGTGGCTTACGTGAGCTATATACTATCTGCCTATGGTCACGCGTGGCCTCGCGGGTATTGATGCTGATTAAACGTAAAAACATCAATGCAGAATACGATGTCGCAGAGCAGCTATATGGCTTGGCAAAATCGGTCAACTGGACTGAGCAATTTAGCTTGGAGCAAACCTTTGCTATTCGTCTGTCTGTCGATAAGCGTGTCGCTGTCAGTCAGCAATTTGCCATGCTACGTATCAAAGATGCGATTGCCGATACCTTTAACGAAGTTTACGACAGCCGTCCTAACGTCGACAGCAAAAACCCAGACTTCTCTGTTTTTGCAACTATCAATGACAAGCAAGCTGAGTTATATTTAGATTTATCAGGTACCAGTTTGCATCGCCGTGGTTACCGTGTGGCCATGACAGAAGCACCACTAAAAGAAAACTTAGCAGCTGCCCTACTCTATAGTGCTGGTTGGCACAAGAAAAACGAAGCTGGCGATGCACCTTTCTATAATGCGTTAATCGACCCAATGTGCGGCTCTGGAACTTTCCTTATTGAAGCGCTATTGATGCATTGCGACTATGCCGTGGGTATCGACAAAGCTGCCAATCAATTTGGCTTTTACCAGTGGCAGCATCATGATGAGACGCTATGGCAAGAGATGATCGATGATGCTCAAACACGTTTCCGCGAAGCATTAGAGATTGCCAACGAGCAGCCTGATACGTTGCCACTTATGCTAGGCTTTGATGCTGATAGTGGTGCGATCCTCGCCACAGAAAAGAACTTGATTGCCGCAGGTCTACAAGACCTTTTACCGTTACTCGATATCGAGCATCGTGCGCTTGACCAACTTAGTAACGTGCTCAAGCCATTAGTCAATGATGGTCGATTGAGCAATCCTTTGGTCATTACCAACCCACCGTATGGTGAGCGTTTGGGTGATGAAGAAATGATTAAGCCGTTGTATCAAGCAATTGGGCTGATATTGCAAGACAGCTTTGCCGGTAGTGGCATTGACCCGATGCTTGGCATATTGGCCTCTCATGTCGAACAAGTAGATATTTTACCGATAAAAGAACCAAAAACCTTACGTTGTCATAATGGTGCTATCACCGTCTATTTCCGCTACGGAACGCTTATCGCTGGACAAACGGGCAATCTTGTTAGTCGTTTTGAGAAACGCGAGATCGAAGTAGAAGATGGTCAAGACTTCATTAACCGTCTGCAAAAAAACCTCGCTAAGCTTAAGAAACTGGCCAAAAAAGACAATGTAAGCAACATTCGTGTTTACGATGCTGATTTACCTGATTTCAAAGTCGCAATCGATTTATACGGTGATTATGCGCATGTGCAAGAATATGCACCACCAAAGACCATCCCACCTGAGACTGCGAAAAAGCGCTTTAACTTGGCATTGATGGGTATCCGTGAAGTCTTTGATATTAACCGTGAACAGATCTTTATCAAAACGCGTGCTCGTCAGTCTGGTAACGATCAGTACAGCAAACAGAACACCACAGAAAAACGTGGCAAGTTCCATGTTGCACGTGAAGATAGTGCCTATCTTTATGTCAACTTTACAGACTACTTAGATACAGGTCTGTTTATCGATCATCGTAATATGCGTGCTCGTATCAAGGACAACAGCCGCGGTAAAGCAGTACTTAACCTGTTCGCTTATACTTGTACCGCAAGTGTGCATGCAGCACTTGCTGGCGCGAAGAAGGTCACTAGCGTTGATTTGTCACAGAACTATCTAGATTGGGGCAAACAAAACTTTGTCTTGAACGGTTTGGACGTTAGCCGCAATAAGTACCAGTTCGTTGCTGCCGATATCTTTGAGTGGATTAAAGACAATACCGAGCAGTTCGATGTTATCTTTATTGATCCACCGACCTTCTCAAACTCTAAGAAATTCCAAGGTACTTTTGATGTGCAACGTGACCATGCTGCATTGATTAATCGTGCCATGAACCGCCTCACCTCTGATGGCGTCTTGTACTTTTCTAACAACTTTACGCGTTTTGAGTTAGATGAGCAGTTGACTCAGCGTTATGACATCATTGATATCACGCAAAAAACCATTGGCTTTGATTTCAATATCAAAAAGCCGATTCATCAAAGCTTTGAGATTCGTCATCGTCAAAGTCTATAATTCGAAATTTTAGATTTATAGTTTAGAATCTAAAGTCCGTAAACAGGATTTTGATAAATAAGACTATAGATTTATAAGGGCAATATAAGTACCTGAAACTTCTGTTTTTTGCCGAATGTATATGAAATATAACAATGGCCCAATCAGCTTTGATTGGGCCATTTTTTGTTGCTATGATAGAGCGTTACTAGGCGATGGATTTGCGCAGTTATTGCGTAAGCATCGCCTTTTTTCGATAACCTATAAAACCACTAACGTCTAATAAAAAGGATAACACCATGGCTTTATCACTTAATAAAGGCGGTAATTTATCGCTAACGAAAACTGACCCAAATTTAACCAAGCTACTTATCGGTCTTGGCTGGGATGAGCGTGCCACTTCTGGTGCTGAGTTCGACCTTGATGCTAGCGTGTTTTTGCTAAATGGCGCAGGCAAAGTGCGCGGCGATCACGACTTTATCTTTTATAATCAGCTTAAGTCTGACAATGGCGCTGTCGAACATACTGGTGACAACCGTACTGGCGAAGGCGATGGTGATGATGAAGTTATCAAAGTAAACCTCACTCAAGTACCTGCAGACGTAGATAAAGTAGTCGTGACAGTGACTATTCATGATGCTGCAGCGCGTAGCCAGAACTTTGGTCAGGTCGCCAATGCCTTTATCCGTGTTGTTAATGAAGAAACAGGCACTGAAGTAGTACGTTTTGATTTAGCAGAAGACTACTCTGTAGAGACAGCAATGGTGTTTGGCGAAGTATATCGTCACAACGGCGAATGGAAATTCCGCGCTGTTGGTCAAGGCTATTCAGGCGGTTTGCAAGCGATGTGTCAGCAATACGGTGTTGATATCTAAAACCATTATTTACTGGTATTTAGTCAGTTATTAGTCACCGTCATCACGTCCAAAATAGCAAACCGCCATCGTTGCAAATAGTCACAATTTTTAATGGCCAAATGACTAGTAATGCTTTACGTTTCGTTTAAAATTATGCATAAAAAGTGGTTAGTAATAACCGCTTTTTTGCGGTTCATGCCTATACTAGGTAGACCTTAGCTTTACGCAACCATACAGGATGTGTCATGAGACATTTTTATTTAGACTTTATCTTCACCGCAATTGCTTTGGCAATAGCAGCATGGTGGGGATATTCACATGGCGGTATGGGTGGCATGATAGCCACTCTTTCTATTACCGCTATTTTGGCCGTCATGGAGATTTCATTATCTTTTGATAATGCGGTGGTCAATGCTTCAGTCCTTAAGGGCTGGGACGAATTTTGGAAAAAGATATTTTTAACCGTTGGTATCCTAATCGCCGTATTCGGTATGCGATTGGTCTTCCCTATTGTCATCGTCGCGGTTACTGCTGACCTTGGTATGATGGAAGTCATCAACTTGGCTTTATATAGCCCTGAAGAGTACTCAGCAAGACTAATGGCACACCATGCAGAAATTTCAGCATTTGGTGGTATTTTCTTACTATTGGTATTCTTGAACTTTATTTTTGATGACAAAGAAGTACATTGGTTTGACTGGCTTGAGAGCCGTTTAGCCAAGCTAGGTAAAGTCGATGCCATGAGCGTATTTGTAGCGCTTATCGTCTTGATGATTGCGGTATCATGGGCTAATGCAGAGCAGTCAAGTGCTGTCCTAATCGCAGGTGTTTGGGGTATCTTGGTTTATCTGGGCGTACAGGTTGTATCAGGTATGCTTGAGGGCGATCTGGAAGAAGACCTAGAAAACGAAGAAAATGGTTCGGGCGCTGCGGCGACCAGTGCCATTATGAAAGGTGGTATCATTGGTTTCTTATACTTAGAAGTCCTAGATGCCTCATTCAGTTTCGATGGTGTGATTGGCGCATTTGCAATCACCAATGACGTAATTGTTATCATGTTAGGTCTTGCAATTGGTGCGATGTTCGTACGTTCTATGACTATCTTCTTGGTAGACAAAGGCACGCTTGACGAGTTCATCTATCTTGAGCATGGCGCACATTATGCAATCGGCGCATTGGCACTGATTATGCTATTGTCAGTGAAGTTCCATGTACCAGAGATTATCACTGGTCTGATTGGTATTGCCTTTATTGGTTGGGCGCTGCTAGCGTCACTTCAGCATCGCAAAGCTGAGAAAGCCAGCTTAAACTAAGGTATGTTCTCAGTGTAGTCTTTATTTAGTTATACATCTAAGCAGGTCATATCATCAGGTATGGCCTGTTTTTTTGTCATACTGTTTTTGTCATACTGTTTTTGCCACACTGTTTTTGTCATACTGTTTTTGCCACACTATTAGGTCATATTGAAGCCCCAAGATATCGAAATAACCAATAATTGAGACAATCAATGGTTAAAATTACGTTTGCCCTGTTACTATTACCCTATCTTCAGTTAAAATCCTCATCTTTAAATAACTTGTCGAAATAAGACCCTATAAACGATATGCAGAAAATTCTTGATGATATTGCCGCAGAGATGGCAAGAGAAACTGACCGCGGTAAAGTCGCAGATTATATCCCGCAATTAGCTCATATTGATCCTAATCAGTTCGGTATAGCAGTAGCGACTCCTGATGGGCATATGTATGCAGCAGGTGATGCAAGCACGCTGTTTTCCATCCAAAGTATCTCTAAGGTATTTACCTTGACCATTGGTCTTGGCAAGCTAGGCGATACACTTTGGACACACGTCGGACGCGAACCATCTGGCGATCCTTTTAATTCAATTGTGATGCTCGAGCATGAGTCTGGCCGCCCACGTAATCCTTTTATCAATGCTGGGGCAATCGCAGTTGTCGACGCCATCATGATGGGACATGAGCCAAAAGAAACACTGGGTGAAATCCTGCAGTTTGTTCACCTCATTGCAGATGATGAGTCAATTCGCTTTGATCATAAAGTAGCGGCTTCTGAGATGGCGCACAAGGACCGAAATGCCTCTCTGGCGCACTTTATGAAATCCTTTGGGCGTTTAAGACACGATGTGGATAATGTATTAGGTACGTATTTTCATCAGTGCTCAATTGCAATGAACTGCCAACAGTTGGCCAGTGCTGGTCTGTACTTAGTGTCTAATGGAGTTGATAAGCACTCAGGAGTACGCGTAATCAATGAAAAACGAGCACGCCGTATTAACTCGTTGATGATGATGTGTGGTCATTATGATGGTTCTGGCGAATTTGCTTACCGCGTGGGTTTGCCAGGCAAAAGCGGCGTTGGTGGCGGTATTTTGACGATAGCACCTGGTAAAGGGTCTATCGCGGTTTGGTCACCAGGGCTTGATCATGTAGGTAACTCTAAGCTTGGACTAAAAGCACTAGAGCGCTTCGTACAAAAAACTGGCTGGTCAGTTTTTGCAGAATAAGAGATACATGTATATTTATCTAAATAGGTTTTTTATATAATGCCATGCTCTCATACTAGCTGCGAAGCATACCTAAGCCATGAGTTTGTTTATTCTAAGCCCATATAGTGAGTCGGTACTTTTTTAAGCGATTGTTTTATCTAAGCGACCTTTGTGCTAAATCCCTTTTGTATGAAACATTACTTTTCATAACAATATCTTAACGACTATTGCTAAGTTGATTAGAAATTATCAAAGATACAGAAGTATTATGTCCCTTAGTAAGCATATAGTAAGCGCACAAAATACGCCTTGCTTAGTGAGCAAACGCTTAGTATAGTAAAACGTAATGATATGCAGGGCATAGCGTACAGGTAAGTTTTTATTATTTGCTCTGAGGTATCAGTCACTGCACAACTTTTAGTTTATTTTTTATCAATCAATCCACTTAACTATTAATCCAAAGGATATTTGTATGGCTATTAGCTTAACAAAAGGCGGCAACGTAAACTTATCAAAAGAAGCGCCAGGTTTAACTAACATTACAGTCGGTCTAGGCTGGGATCCACGTGCCACTGACGGCCAAGAGTTTGATTTAGATGCAATCGGTTTCTTGATTAACGAAGCAGGCAAAGTCCGTAACGACCAAGATTTTATCTTTTTCAATAATTTAAAATCAGATAACGGCGCTGTTGAACATACTGGTGATAACCGTACTGGCGAAGGCGATGGCGATGATGAGAAAATCAAAATCAACCTTGCTAGCATCCCAGCTGATGTCAACAAAGTAGCTATCTGTGCCATCATCTATGAAGGCCAAGCACGTAACCAAAACTTCGGTCAAGTTGGTGATGCTTATATCCGCGTTGTAAACGACAATGGTGAGTCTGAAATCGCTCGTTACGACCTATCAGAAGACGGCAGCACTGAAACAGCGATGATTTTCGGTGAATTATATCGTCACAGCGGTGATTGGAAATTCCGTGCGGTTGGTCAAGGCTTCAGCGGTGGTCTTGGACCATTAGCAGCCTCTTATGGCGTAAATGTTTAACGTTAAAACCAACGTAAACGTTTAGCAAGCCAATTATCATAATCAGACGTCTGGTTATGATCTAATGAGCCATCAAGTGTGCCCCTTTAACGCATTTGATGGCTTTAAATTTAATTGGCTTATCATTAAAATCTATAGAGCACATAAAAGCACACGCACACATCAAGAGCATTTAACAAAGATATTAGAATAAGGATTTGCAAGCCATGGCCGCAACATTCAGTTTAATTGGTACTATTGAACCTTTTTTGCATTGTAATCTTAAAAAAGGCGATTCGATATATTGTGAAGCCAATGCAATGGTAATGATGGAGTCTAACCTTGAGTTAAAAGGTAAGCTACAAGGTGGCCTGATGCAGTCACTGATGCGTCGCTTTGCAAACGATGAATCGTTGTTTCAACAGCAGATTGAAGCGGTTAATGGTGAGGGCGACTGTTTGCTTGCGCCTACGCTCGATGGTGATATGCAAATCATAGAAGTTGGCAAGCAGCAGTATACATTGAGTGATGGTGCGTTTGTCGCGGCTCAAACTGGTGTCGATATCAGAGCCAATATTCAGCGCAACTTAGGCGGTGCAGTATTCGGTGATACAGGCGGCTTTATGGTGATGCAGACTCAAGGCCAAGGCCAAGTCGTGGTATCTGGTTTTGGCTCGTTGTTCGAGATTGATGTCACACCAAACAAAGACGTCATTATTGATAACGGTCATGTGGTCTGCTGGGACTCAAACCTTGAATACAAACTGTCAGTTTCGACCAGTAAGAAAAAAGGCATCATGAGCAATATCATCAACTCTGTCACTAGTGGCGAAGGTATGGTTCTGAACTTTTCAGGAAGTGGCAAAGTCATTATTTGCTCGCGCAATCGCGACAGTTATCAAGGTTGGATACAAAGCGTCTTAGGTAGTAGCTCAGGCGGACGTGGCGGCGGTGGCGGATTTTTAGACAATATCTTATAGCACCTTTCGCAATTTATAATACTCTTTAGCATTATTTTTAAACGGTTTTACTCACAATTATTATAAGGATACTCACATGGCAGTTAGTCTTCAAAAAGGTCAAAAAATCTCCCTAAGCAAAGAAGCTGGTGGCGAGCTGACTCAAGTTAAATTGGGTCTAGGTTGGGATGTCGCTCAAGGGCCACAAGATAAAAAAGGTGGTTTCTTAGGAAAATTATTCGGCGGCGGTTCTGGCGGCGACTCTATCGATTTAGATGCTTCATGCATCATGTTCGATGCTAATAAGCAAGCAGTCGATGCCATTTGGTTCAGTCAGCTAAAATCGAAAGATGGCAGTATCGTGCATACTGGCGATAACCGTACTGGCGACGGTGATGGTGATGATGAAGTCATCAATGTCGATCTCTCAAGAGTACCTGCTAATGTGGTCTCATTGGTATTTACAGTTAATAGCTTTACTGGTCAAACGTTTGAGACAGTAGAAAATGCGTTTTGCCGTATCGTTAATGCCAATAACAATAGTGAAGTAGCACGTTATAACTTGTCTGCCCAAGGTGGACATACAGCGATGGTAATGGCAAAAGTTTATCGTCACAACAATGAATGGAAAATGCATGCGATTGGCGAGACAGCTTCTGGCCGTACTTTCCACGACTTAATGCCTGCTATCACACCGCATGCATAATTGACTTGAGACTTTAACTGGATTATTACCAATCTAGTTAAATAGTTTGTTTCAAAAAAGAGCGGCCCATCTATCAATAGTTGGGCCGCTCTTTTATATTTATTACTTATAATTAAGAATACTATTTACGTCCACGCTTCCAACTAAAGCCCCAGTTAAATGCTTTGTCCATTTCTTGGTGACCTTTGAAGTATTGGTTGATACGCTCAACATTGATACTGCCTTGTTGATTGACCAAGCGGGCAATGGCACACATTGGTAGATTACCAGCACCTTCGGTCAAACGTGTCTCAATCGGTGATTGCTCTGGCACATGGATAGTTACAACCCCATCGGTTTTTTCCCAGTTAGGTGCGCCTTCGTAAATAAATGCAAAGATAAACACCTCTTCAATCTGCGACCATTGCTGACCGTTAATATCTAGCCATTCACCGCCGCTTACCTGCCCCGTTCTATCATCCGCACGTAAGCAAACATAAGGCGCTGATTGCAAGCTACCAAAGCGATTGCCCAACGCTTGAATCAGGGTTTTTTCACCATTTTTTAGATGAATCATAGCGCCGACATCTAAATCGATACCGCTTGATTGATGCTGCTTAAACAGATCTCCCAGTATCCCTTTCTTGGGCGCTGCTCTATCACTTTGGGGGCGTTGATTCCAATCTAAATTGACCGAAATTTTGCCAAAATCATCACGTTTTTTAAGATTAATGCTAGATTGGTTTTTAGTTAACGTTATCTTACTTAAGTTAATCGAAGGACTTACAGGGATTGGTGGCGGGTTGTTGGCTTGAGACGTGCTGCTTGCTTTTTGCGTATTGATTGGTCGCTGAGTGTTGATAGGTTGAGGTTGGCTTTGTGCAGGGTTATGATTTTGGGCAGGCGCTTCATCAGCAATTTCCACACCAAAATGCTCAGATAAAGGTTTTAACCCTCCCTCAAAACCTTGGGCGATAAAACGAAATTTCCAGTTTCCTTGTCTGCGATAGCATTCAGCCAATATAATAGCTTTTTCATTACGTCCAGAGCTACTCAACTGACAGTTCATCAGCACTTGACTGCCCTGCAAGACTTGAATGTCCACATCGCCAACTTGCGACAGTGTTTGCGCACTAGAGAACGCTAGGGCAATTTTCTCAATAGTTGCAGGCTGTGCAGACAAATTAATATCAAAAAACCCATCACTGTCATGACCACGGAAGCTAACACTACCATCATCGCTACGTGTCTGACCATAAAATATCATGTCACCATCACCGCGTACTTTGCCGTCATTAGTCAGACGATAAGCGGCACAATCGATGGCATTTTGGCTTAAAATACGAATGCTAATATTGTCAGTCGGTAGTGGCGCATTGGCACCTGCAATTAGTTTTTGAGGTTGGTTTTGACTCATCATACGTCCTTTAGATTATTTATTATGCTGTTGTCATTGTCATGCCAACTATCATCATATAGTAGCATGGATATTATGAAAGTTTTGAACCAGACAATCGCGATATAAGCGATAAAGTTATCCTTACAAATCCTTATGACTATTTTATTAGAGGCGTTTATAACGCATATCATTTGTATATAATACGTCCTATTAAACCGTATACCTTTGTTAATATTACTACTAGATTTGCAGTAGCAATATTGATTTGTCCATTCCCTTACACCTAATGATAACGCTGAGAGAATTATGAATAATCTTGCTGACAATAGTAACCCTTCAATACCAGTAGCGGCGTGGTTAGCTGAAGGACAATCTAGCCAGCGTGATATGTTAGAGAGCTTACAAAGTCTAAAGAGCAAATCAAGCAGTTCTTCAAACAACCCTTTTCAAGTTATTGCCTCACACCGTCATGATAGACCTGAGATTTTTGAATTTGCTGATATAATTTATCGCGAGCCATCTGACTCGATCGTAGATACTGATGTCCAGACGACTAGCGAAACTGCTATACCACGCTGGCAGTTCGTATTGGAACAAGCTCAAAAGCATAACGTAAAAGTACTGCTGACTGGGCGCAATGGTATTGATTATGAAGCGCATCGTGAAAAATTTGACGCTGCGGGTATTCGTTTGTTAACAGGCGCAACTAGCGTAGCGGCACTAGAATCAATCGATGATAAATTTGCTTTTATGCAGCATTGTCACACTCATAACATTCCAGTGGCAGACGCATGGCTTTTTGACAATACGGCGGAGCTTGAGGCTTTATTAGCCGAGCATGGTAACCAACCTCTATGCGTCAAACCTGTTGTCGGTATTTTTGCCCAAGGGTTTTGGCGACTAGACACGGGTAAAGCAGATAGTACTGCGTACGATAGCTTTGAGCATTTATACTTCACTGAAGAGAAAAAAATTAATACGGCCCAGTTTGTAAATGCTTATACCAACAGCCAAATGGTACACGAGCGCCCTATTCCAATGTTGCTCATGCCTTATTTGTCAGGGCAAGAGTACTCTATCGATGTGGTCTGTGAATATGGCGAAGTCCTAGCTGCTGTCACTCGTCATAAAACAGGAAAAATACAACATGTTGGTTATGAGCAGTCTGTCATGGATGTTGTAATCCCTTTGATTAGGTCTTTTGGCTGTGATGGTATCGTCAGTGTACAAACCAAAGCTGATGATAGCGGTCAGCACCGTGTTCTTGAGATTAATAGCCGCCCATCAGGTGGTATTGGGTATACCTCTCATAGTGGGATCGACTTAACGCAAGTCGGATTTTCTTATTGGTTAGGCTTGTCAGAGAAACCTAACTTAGAGACCAATATTCAGCATATTGAACCATGCCAAGTACGCTCTATTATGATGAGTGTCAAAATTGAAAAGGATGATGAATAAATAGCCTGCTAAGCATGCACGTGGTTAGCAGATGATTTGAACAGACACAAAAAAAGGTTTTTAGATTAATATCTAAAAACCTTTTTATTATCTTCATTCTTAAAAAGTATTAAAAATGAGCGTTTAAAATTACTCGCCAAACGCTAATGTTGCTTGCTTAGGTGCATTTTTAGAAGCAATGACCCATAATAAGCTTAATACGATTGCTGAACCGATGAAGATCATAATTGATGAAGAGATGGCACCTGCATGCGTATAATCCATAGACATCGAGTGATCCATCATCGTCATTTCCGTCGCGGCTATACCAGTGTAATGCATACCACAAACTGCCAGACCCATGATGAAGGCACTACCAAAACGCTGTACTGTACCACGTAGATTGAATGCCAACCATAGTGCAGCGATAGCAGCTGCAATAGCAATCACAATCGATAAGATAAGTAGCGGTATATTATATGACATGGTAGCGTCCATTTGCATAGAAGCCATACCGGTATAATGCATGGCTGCAACACCCAGTCCAGTAAGCACGCCGCCACCGATTAACTTAGCAACGCTTGGTTCACCGCGACCTACGATGACAATACCGACTGCAACGAAACAAATCGCGAGTAGCATTGAGACAATCGTCAGGCCCAAGTCATAAGTCACAGGCATTTTCATGTCTACAGCCATCATACCGATATAATGCATAGACCAAATCGCACCACCGATAGCAATCGATGATAACGCTACCCAAAAATACAAATCCGTTCCTGGCTTAGCAGAAGGTACTCGAATGGCAAGGTTTAAGCCAACATAAGAACCAAATACTGCAATGGCGTATGAGACCAACACCAAAAGTAAGTTATATTCAACTTCCATTATTTTTTTGCCTTTTATCTATCATAAGAATTGAGTCAAATAACGTTACTTTTATTGCAACACGGTGCGTCATTCGCTCGTTGATTTTTTTTGCATAGACATGAAATTATCTATACACAATTTTTCCTACCCAATGGTAAATTCACAAATATTGGTACTACCGGCGCCGCAGTTAGTCTCTTCAACCTGAACCACATCTATAGCGGGGTTGCTTGCCAAAAAGCCTTCTATATAACCTACAATAAAATGGCATCCTGAGTGAGTATGGTCTGACGACTTACAGAACGGACATTTGATTAAATAGATCACATTATTCTTTGCTTTAACTTTAGACAGACCTTTTAGTGCTGGCACAAGTTCACGAGTGATCGTAGTAGGCATCTTCAGTGGACTACCAAGTGAATAATCACGCTGGTAAATACCGCCACCAACCTTACGACCCAACTCCTGCAATGCAGTCATACGTCGCTCAATAGGCAAACTATCTTCATACTGACTGACAATATCTGCTATTTTAGGGTAATAAGCACCGATGGCTGATAAGACGCTTTTCTCATCCAATGTCTTCTTTGCAGGGGCAGCTGACGATCCGCCCTCTTCATCTATTTCTAAATTAAAAAGCGTACAGCCTTCAATTGAAGATAAATCCTCGATTAGATCTGCCTGTGTCTTAGAGCCTAGACTTCTTGCGATCACATGAATGATGTTACCACCATTCTCTGAAGGTTCTTGCTTTTGGGAGACCAGCTGATAACCTGCTTTGATAAGCGGCGAAATAACATTGACCAGGCGAATACGTTCAGAAGATGTTTCTAATGCACAAGAGAATTTCACAGAGCACTCCTTTTCTTAAAATACTGCTACGCTTTCTTATAACAAGCTATCTAGATAAGCTAATGTGAATAACGTCTCAAAGGTCCACCAACTGACTTTCTCACAATATAAAAAATATTCAGACATCAACCACACAATAGTTTTTGTATATCTTTTATATTATAAGAAATGAAATATATTCAGTAGGTGAAACTTCGACTTTTATAGTTATTAAGCATACAAGTGCTCTAACTACTAGAAATTCATTAATCGAGAAACAGTAACAAGCTTGAAAATAAGATTAGAATTAATAGGTTTGAATCAGATCCTATTTTTAAACTTTACAGATAATATTTGGTCACAGTAGAGTTACTAAATAGCAATAGATTTTGACTGTATTATCACCGGAATCCTGTTTTGTAGCAATACACTATATGGCTTTGTCCGATAAGTGGCTCCATTAGCCGACAAATGGCTAGACTGTAAAACTTCATCATTATTTCCTAAAAGTAATTAATTATTAAAAGGAATCCCGAAACTATTTCAACCTATATATCTTGATATATCTATTATGCAATTAATCTTAACTGTATATTAAAACCCCTATTAATGTTTTCTCTTTGTAGAATGATAGGTTCAAAATAAAATCAAAACCCTTTATGTAGTCAGAATTTAGTCTCAAGGATAAAATCATTAAACAATAAAAATAATTATAATCGCGCAAATAAACTAAGGAAATGTGATGTCGAAGCAAGTCGAATTAGTGCTAGGTGCCAATACTGTTATCGAAAACACCAAATGTTCGATCGCATTTTCTACTACTAAACCATTAGAGTTTGGACAGCAGCTTGGGCTATTGTGGTTGCCATTAGATGCAAATCGTAAAGCAGTTTGTAGTCCTGCTTATTTACATGAGTCTAAGGACTGGGCTCAGCTCGATAACAAGGATAATCCAAGCGCATGGCAGTTAGATTTACCCCAGTTATTTAATAAAAATAATGTTAGTTTCTTACAACTGATTGCTTATGTTTATCATGAGCCAAGCCTAAACTTGCCAGCGGTAGAGTTGAACGACGTAAGCCTCACGCTCAACAACGGGGATATTCGCTATAACTTCACAACAAACGAGCGGCATGTCAAAGCGGCAATTATATTAGAAATATATCAGCGTCATGGACAGTTTAAATGTCGAGCGCTTGGCGAGGCGTCAACGCAAGGCTTAGCGAGTCTTGAGCATCATGTACAGGTTAGTCTGGATATTCGTCCACCTAGCACACATACGCTTATTAAAGAAGCACAGCAGCAGCGTACTCAACCAAATAACGAAGCTCGCCCTCCCCGTCATGTACAAGCAGGCGAAACTTGGACAGGGACAGCGTTTGCTATTGATCCCTATCATTTGCTGACCTGCTATCATGTAATTGAGTCAGCAGCGATGGTTGGCGTACGTCAGCAAGGTCAGCCTGATCGCGAGGCACAAGTGGTATTCAGCGATATTGGAAGCGATTCAGCTATTATTAGAGTTAGCGACCCTCTGCCTAGCTACCTCCCATTGGCGCAGCAATGTGTTGATATATTGGGTGAGACCATTACCACACTGGGGTTTCCATTGTCAGGACTGAGTAGCCAACTGCAAGTCACCCAAGGCTGTATCTCAGGATTGACAGGCTTAAATAACGATATCCGTCATATACAATTCACCGCACCCATTCAGCCCGGTTCTAGTGGTAGTCCTTTATTATTGCCGACTGGAGAGGTCGTCGGTATGGTCACATCCAGTCTGGTTCATGAACATGCACAAAATATGAACTATGCAGTGAAATTTCAGTTATTATCTGCCCTACTGGCGAGCGCTGGCATCAGTTTGGAGCACACGACTGATTTGACCAGTGCTACGCCTCTTACCACACCTCAGCTAAGCAAGCAAAGTCGCAGTGCCTTATGGCTAGTTGGCTGTCAAGGTTAAAAATCTACGACGACATACAAATAAAAGCGCCAAGGAATATGAATGTTAAACGAGCAACACAGTACGACCATCACCCTACCCCGTGGTACGCTAGATCTAACTTATCAAACCAACTCAGCCACCAATAAATCAGCCACCAATAAAAATGGCGCAGAACAACGCGACCATTATCAATTAGAAGATTTACTTGGATTTGCACAGCGTATCAATCCAAAGCGGGCGTTTTTGTTTGTCTCAAAAGTGCTAGGTCGTCATATTCCTGTTGCGCCAAGCACTATGCGAGAGGCATTTACTGATTTGGCTGACTTAGTGCCTAGTGACTTGGCCGAGCCAGTGCTAGTCATTGGTATGGCAGAGACTGCTGTTGGTCTATCTGCTGGCGTCCATCAAGCATTGCAAACGCGCTATCCTCAAGCTCTGCTATTAAACTCTACGCGTCATGCACAGCACGATGAAAGTAGTGATCCGAATGGTACCAACTCCTTGCTGACGACATTTTGTGAAGACCACAGTCATGCCAGCCAGCATTTGATTTATCAGAGCAAAGATAGCGTTACTCAAGCGCAGCTACTGGCCAGTAAAACATTAATTATGGTAGATGATGAAGCCTCAACGGGTAATACCTGTGTGAATGTCGTCACTGCCTTACGTGAAGCAGGACTGAGCCAGTTAGAGCAAGTGCATCTAACAACATTGGTCGACTGGTCATTAGATCAAGAAAAACCCAATCCACAGTCGGATGCTAAACCTGCACGTATGGCGGATCGTCTCGCTGGCATTGAGTTTCATCGCCACCATTTACTGTCTGGTGCATGGCAATGGACAGATGCACCCAATCCTGAACCCATTTTGATGCCATCGGTTGATACTACTGCCGCTGGTAGTCAGGCGCTCGGTGATACGGGCAACTGGGGGCGCTTTCCAACACTAGACAGTACAGAGGGTTTTGCTAACTATCTTTCAAGTTTTCAGACTGCATTTACGCGCTTCGATGGCCAAGAAAATTTTGATGTTACTCAGCTACCAAAAAGAATCCTAGTATTGGGTAGCAATGAGTTTGTTTGGTTGCCGTTTCTATTGGCTGAATGGCTTGAAATAGAGTCTAAAAAAATGAGCGAAGATACAGCTAGCATGGTTGATTTTAGCGCATTAACTCGCTCACCGATTGCGCTCGGCGGGGCGATTGCCACGATGCTGAGCTTTAGCGACAATTATGGGCTTGGTATGACCAATTTTGCTTATAACATTGAGCCTAGTAATTGGGATTTAATAGTTTTGTGTATAGAAACATCAGCCGATAGTGTAGATGCTATGTGGCGAGGTTTGGATAACGTGCTAGTGGTGAGCCCTAGTCATTAAACTGCTCTCTAACTTTCAAACCTATTATTTACGGACGACGCCATGAATACCTCCTTTTTTAAAGCCAACTCAGATATTAATAAGCCTTATGCCTTGATGGATTTGGATGACACGTTATTCCAAACCCAGCGTAAAATTGATGCATGGGATTTACCCACTACTGAACCTGAATCTTTGGTTTGTGCAACGGTCAATAAACAAGACGAGCCACTGAGTTTTATGAGTCAGCGTCAAGCAATATTTTTTAACTGGCTACTTGCTAGTACTGAATTAATTGTAGTGACGGCGCGGGATCGTAGTGAGATTAAACGCGTTAAGCTGCCTTTTGATAGTTGGCAAGTATTGACCCATGGGGCAATTATTTTAACGTCTGACGGAGCGCTGCTGAGCAGTTGGCAGCAGCATATGTATAGTAAGCTTGCGCCATTGCAAGAAAAGCTTAATCAGTTAAGTCAATTGTTTGCCAGTCATAGTAAAAGCGAGCAAAGTCATTTAGTATTTACACCGCATATCGATAGCTTTAACAATGGTTCTGTTGATAAAGAGCTAACCATTTATCTGGCTATCAAACATGCGCAGAAGGATCATCAAGCGCTCGTAGATTTAGCTGAGAAACTGCCCACTCTGATACGTGACTTTGATCAAGATTTCTATGTACATGTGAACGCTAATAACTTAGCGATATTACCTCATGCGGTTCATAAACGTCATGCCGTACAGTTTTTATTAGAGCATCACTTAGACCATCAGCGTCCCAGTTTTGGCTTTGGTGATAGCTTAGCTGATCTGCCTTTCTTACAGTTGTTAGATTGGTACGGTATGCCCAATCATGGTCAATTGCATGAGCAATATCAGTCTAAATCGTCAGGCTAAACCATCAGTTTAAACTGCAGCCACGCAAATCCACTGTTATCATTACGAGTGCTATTATTCATACTATGACTTTACCTAATATACAGACAAAAAGAGCCGCTTTAAAAAACTATGGCTCAGGCAGCTATCTTGCGAGCGATGTCACTGTCCTACTCGATATGGTGGATAAGGACGCGGTTGCCGATGTGCCAGTCAGTCAAAAAGAAGCGCTTATCCAAAGCGGACAACGCCATTACTCTGACATGTTGACCTTAGAGCAAGCGCCTACTGCAAAGCATGAGCAGCTATACATACAGGCATTAGAGCAAGGCTCAACAAGGACCGCGACCGATATCGCTCATTTGTCTCATACGCTACATCAAGTTTTTCAGCAGAATGTGAGTGATGAGCATCCACTGGTTTTAGTCAGCTTGGTACGAGCTGGTCTGCCGATCGGGGTGTTATTGCAGCGTGCGCTGTCGGATACAGACAGTAGCTATCACCTGCCAAGCGTACATTATGGCATCAGTATCATTCGGGATCGTGGTCTTGATCCAGTGGCCCTGCAAATGCTACTGGAAGCTTATCCAAACAGTCCAGTCATATTCGTCGATGGCTGGACAGGTAAAGGTGCCATCTATCAAGAGTTGGCTCGTAGTCTAGAGACGTTTAGCGATTCTACTCATGTTAATTTTGCTAATATTTTTCATCAAGGTGCTAACGTCATTCCGCTACTGACTCTTGCCGATCCGGCTGGCGTTGCTTGGCTCGCGGCTAGTGAAGAAGACTGGTTAATCCCATCAGGGTTGTTAAATAGCACCGTATCAGGATTAATTTCACGCAGCTTGTATACAGAGCCGTCATCAGGCCTGCATCGCAGTGTCTTTTATGATGATTTAATTGAGGTAGATCACAGTTTGGCATTTATTGAGCGTATCGATGCCGTGAGACGAGCATTGGCTACAACTCCAGCGCGTTTACCGACTTACCAGCAGCCACGCTACCAGACTGCGGCGTTGATAGAGACGCTGGCAGCAGATTATCATATCGTCAATCGCAACCGTATTAAGCCGACTATTGCTGAGGCAACACGTGCCATATTACGCCGTGATCCCGAGCGTATATTGCTCGCTACTGCTGAGCACCCTGATACCATATTGCTACGCCATTTATGTGCGCAACGAAACATCACTATCAGTGTATTAGGTGATAAAATACTGCCTTATCAAGCCATCACGCTTATCAAGCAGCGCTCCCAAGACACTTAATACATTTAACGGTATTAAATACTTTCTTTTTCGTTCTCTTATACTCTCTACTTATGATGCCAATTATGTCAGATATGCTAAAAACCGAGTCAGACCTTTACAATGATACCCAATCTTATGCGCATCTGATCACTGAGCGTCATGCGATGGTCAAGCCGCACACGCACCATCCATATCAGCTCGGTGCTAGCTTATACATGCCTGCGACTCGCCAAGATATTTGGCAAGTCATCAAACGGGATAAATTACCGACGATTAATAGTATTATTATCTGTCTAGAAGATGCTGTCAGTCAGCAGGATGTTGAGTTAGCGCTTGAGCGTTTGCGAACCCTCCTAAATACTTGGGCTGAGCATGTGAATAGCATCAATGCGCCATCTAAATCGGCGAAGATTCATGCCCAGCATCCGACACGTCCACTGGTCTTTATACGTCCACGTAGCCCGATGATGCTACAGCAACTGGCTGATTATACCCATATCGATCTTATCGATGGTTTCGTCATGCCAAAAGTCGATATGTATAGCCTATCTAACTGGCGCATGGCTTGTCAGAACCTAAAAGTAGATCAACTACTTATGCCGACGCTCGAAACCGCAGCGCTGTTTAATCCGCATCACAATCAGGAGCTTGCCATCGCTTTTAAAGAAGCATTTAGCCAGCCAGTTTTTGCATTGCGTATCGGTGGTAATGACTTATTTGCAGCACTGCGCTTACGTCGGCCAAAAAACAGTATTGTCTACGACTCACCTATCGGTACGTTGGCTTATCAAATGCTTGGCTGTTTTGTGCCGCATGGTTTTTATCTTACCGCGCCAGTATTTGAGTACTTGGATCAGCCGACGCTATTTATGCAAGAGTTGAACCGAGACGTCAGCTTAGGCATGGTGGGAAAAACTGTCATTCATCCAAGCCAAATCGCCCTAGTACAGCAAGCTTACTGTGTGCCACTGAGTACATTGGATGAAGCGCAAGCGATCCTTCACTCTGAGGCCAAAGCGGTATTTAAGTACAATAATACGATGCTAGAGCCTGCGACGCACCGTGCTTGGGCGACTGAAATTGTTAATCGTGCAGAAGCCTTTGGCACCATTGATGACGGACATAGCCAATACAGCTCACGAATGTAGCTTTCATCTCTGATGATGGTTTTCTGTCATTTAACAACTCACACTATGAAAAAAGCCGCTATCAAATAACAGGTAGCGGCTTTTTTATATAGATATATGCTCAGGATTTCCTATCAATATGAAACTTTAAAGCTCTCGAACAGTAGCTACACTAAACACAACTTTCCAAAAACTGACGAAGTACTTGATTCACTTGATCAGGCTCTTCTACTGTCGATGTATGACCCGCACCTTTGATAATAGCAAGCTTTGACCCAGCGATAGCAAAATGCATGCGTTCAGATTTGGCATAAGGCGTAGCGGCATCTTCATCACCTACCACGATTAATGTTGGCGTTGTAATCTCACCCAACTGCTCATAAGTACCGGTACGCTCAATAACGCCCATTGTTGCTTTGACCACGCCGCCTTTGCGATTGCTTTGTAGCATCGTCAGCCACTGCTTACGGTCAGATTTGCGCAGTTTGTCTGCCAAAAACGTACTGCCAAACATAATTGGCATCACCTTATTACTCACACGCTTCATACCCAACCAGCGAATCGCTTTAACCAGCTTGCGATACTGAGGGATGTTTTTTGGATCTTCAGGGTCAGCAGAGGTTTCTAACAGCGTTAACGACAACAGCAACTCAGGGCGTTTGAGCGCGATACGTTGAGCCACGAACCCGCCCATAGATAGTCCAACGAAGTGACATTTATCAATTCCAAGCGCTGCAAGTAAGCCAAGCGTATCGTCAGTCAGCGTCTCCATATCATAGCCAGATTTGGTAACCTGCGACTGACCTTGCCCGCGAAAATCAAAAGCAATACAACGATAGTCTGTTTGAAAGTGCTCCACTTGCTTGTCATACATCTGTGAGCTCCACAGTAGACCATGAGCAAATACGATAACGGGTTTTTGTGTGTCATTCGGTGCGCTGTCTTCGTAATAAATATCAGCGTTATTTACAGTGATAGTTGGCATAACCACATCCTTGTTTGATCAATGAGAGTTCGAGCGTACCCTTGTGTCTTTTACGACTCTTTTACGCTCAACCTGGCATATTAGCATAATCCATTAACCCCTTAGGTCATAGCCTTTTTACGAGTCAGTCGTTTTGTCTCATTAGCTAGCATCAGCTTTTACGATAGAATAGTAAAGTTTACCAGTATGTAGATGTGTCTTAAGCGCCCACAAAACACGCTTTTATAATCATAGCAAGCTGCTATAGTAATCAGCATTGAACCATTTTTACCTTTATCTCAAAGTATTGTCATTGATACAGAATATTAAAACCGTCATTTAAAATAAGGAAATCTCAAATGTCACAGTCTCTCGTCGATTATCAAGTTGCAGAGCACATTGCTACCATTACCTTTAACGATCCAAAAAGCTTAAATGCCTTTGGCACACCCTTAAAAAACCAAGTCTTGATAGCGCTAGATAAAGCGGCTGCAGATGATCAAGTACGGGTAATTATTTTACAAGGGGCTGGTGGTGACTTCTCAAGCGGCGGCGATATTAAAGAGATGTTGTCTGAAGGATTAGACAAGGATATTGTTTCAAACAAATTAAGAGGCATGGTAGAAGGTGCAGGCGAAGTCAGCTTAAAACTACGTCATATTCATAAGCCGATTATTGCCAAATTAGAAGGTGCTGTGGCAGGTGCTGGCATGAACTTGGCGCTTACTTGTGACTTCCGCATTGCCGCAGACAATGCAAAGTTTGTACAAGCGTTCGTTAATATTGGCCTAGTGCCAGATGCAGGTGGTATTTACTTATTAAACCAATTGGTTGGTGCAGCAAAAGCCACTGAGCTTGTAATGCTAGGTGATAAGCTAAAAGCAGAAGATATGGCGCGCTTAAATCTGGTAAACAACGTGGTTAGTGCTGACGAGCTAGACGCCACCGTACAAGCATTGGCGCTACGATTGAGCCAACTGCCAGGCAAAGCGTTGGCTGCTATGAAAGAGAGCTTCAACGTACACGCCTTCGCTGGTTTGAGTGCAGCGTTAGATACGGAAGTAGAGCAACAGACCGTAATGGCAAAAACCGATGACTTTATCGAAGGGGTTAGCGCCTTTATAGCGAAGCGTAAGCCGGTATATCAAGGTAAATAACAAGATAAACAATGATGCTATCAAAAAAGGGCTACCAATATGGTAGCCCTTTTTTTGTTAATGCCTTTGATTAAGAAGCGGTCGCTGGTTTAGAATGATGAGGTAACGTAAATATCTTGTCAAAAATCAGAGTAAACGTAAACGTATAAACTAAGAAAAATAGCAGTAGCGCTACTTCCATCATAAAGGCTTTTACTAGACCAACATCGTACCAAATCATATATAGTGGTAAGCAGATTAACACCAGCCCACCTTCAAAACCAAAAGCATGTGCACTGCGTATCCATAACGTGCGACGTACAATGCGCTTGCGACGTTCCCACGCTTCAAAAGCGGTATTATATATAAAGTTCCAAATGATGGCAGCCAGCGATACCATCATCGCGACAGGCAACGATTCTGATGCATCACTGTGACTGAGTTTCATCAATATGAGGGTAGATAAGATAATCGCGATAATTTCGAAAGCGGTCACATAAATTAAGCGACGTTTAAGCGGTGATAAAGTCATCAACCAAGACTCCAAAGCACCTGTATTTAAACAGTAAGGTGCATATCAAAGTATCGGTCCGTCCCGAGTTAGAAAAGATAAATAAAGTGCAGAGCCACGGTTTCCGCCTGCCCCTATATTATACAGAAACCAAACTCAAAAATCAGTGAGGACATTTGTAAACAGACGTAGGCCGTTTTATTAACAATTATCGCCTGTTCTAACCGGACTATTTTGCCGGTAGACCCCATTTATTGGTTTCAGGCTTGGTATCACTCGCTAGAAATACCAGTAATATAATAGAGCCTATCAGTGGTACTATCCCTATCAAAAACCACCATCCTGAGCGGCTAGTATCATGTAAGCGACGGATAGTCACGGCAAGACCAGGCAGAAATAAACCAAGTGCCGCTACTATGTAAAATAAACCTGTCTCTGAGCTGAATATTAATGCATCTAGCAGCATTGCAACGATCATCACTCCCATTTGTACTAGAAAGAAATACCAATATTCTTTACGGCGAGCACGGCCAGAAAAATTCGTGTAATTTCTCATGCCCTTTTTAAACCAGTCAATGATGCCATAATTTGCTTCAGCACTATGATTATTAGCCACCGTAGCTCTAGGCAATGGCGGCTCAGCACTATGATTATTAGCCACCGTAGCTCTAGGCAATGGCGGCGGTGTCGCTTTATCGAGCTTGATATTATTTTCCATAGGGCTTTTTATCTCAGTCGTGAAAAGTAGAAATCGTCATTGAAAATTATCAACACTTGGCTTTTATTATAGATACTCAATAAAAGTTTGTAAATGAATACTAGTTTTCTTAGACTCATCAATAAAAAACCCCGCATCATGACGATACGGGGTTATTCTATAATTAAAGCTTAAAAACGTTTTGCTTAAGCTGCAACCAAGATTAGGTCAACTGAGCAACGTTAATCTTGTCTGCTTCTTCAGTATAGTCTTCCATACGGTCGAAGTTCATGTATTGATAGACTTCATCACCCATGCTGTTTAGCATGCCAGCATACTGCTGATACTCATCGTTAGTCGGCAATTTACCAAGTACCGCTGCGACTGCTGCAAGCTCAGCAGAAGCTAGGTATACGTTAGCGCCTTGACCTAGACGGTTCGGGAAATTACGAGTTGAGGTCGATACCGCAGTAGATTTCGGTGCGATACGTGCTTGGTTACCCATACATAGTGAACAACCTGGCATTTCAGTACGAGCGCCGGCTTGTGCATAGATGTTGTAGTAACCTTCTTCCATCAACTGACGTGCATCCATCTTAGTAGGTGGTGCAATCCATAAACGAGTCTTCAAGCTACCTGCTGGTACGTCTTGTAGCAATTTACCAGCGGCACGGAAGTGACCGATGTTAGTCATACATGAACCAATGAATACTTCATCAATCGTATCACCAGCCACGTCTGCTAGCGTTTTTGCATCATCTGGATCGTTCGGGCAGCACAGGATAGGCTCTTTGATTTCGCTCATATCGATAGTGATGTCGATAGCATATTCAGCATCATCATCAGCACGCATGAGGCTTGGATTAGCCAACCACTCTTGCATTTGCTCAACACGGCGGCTAATCGTACGTGCATCGCCATAGCCTTCTGAGATCATCCACTTAAGCAGCGTGATGTTTGAGTTTAGGTACTCAGTCACTGATGCTTCAGACAAAGTGATGGTACAACCAGCAGCACTACGCTCAGCTGAGGCATCAGACAATTCAAACGCTTGCTCAGCGGTCAAATCTTCTAGACCTTCGATTTCAAGAATACGGCCGTTGAACTCGTTGATTTTACCTTTCTTATCAACCGTCAAGTAACCTTCTTTGATCGCTTGATAAGGAATCGCATGTACGAGGTCACGCAAGGTGATACCAGGCTGACGCTCACCAACAAAACGAACACGGACAGATTCAGGCATATCAAGTGGCATCACACCAGTTGCCGCTGCGAAAGCAACTAGACCAGAACCCGCTGGGAACGAGATACCCATTGGGAAACGAGTATGCGAGTCACCGCCAGTACCAACGGTATCTGGAAGTAGCATACGGTTCAACCATGAGTGGATGATACCATCGCCTGGACGTAAGCTTACGCCGCCACGGTTCATAATAAAGTCAGGTAGTGTGTGCTGAGTCTCAACGTCAACTGGCTTTGGATAAGCCGCAGTATGACAGAATGACTGCATCACTAGGTCTGCTTGGAAACCCAAACATGCCAAGTCTTTTAGCTCATCACGCGTCATTGGACCAGTCGTATCCTGAGAACCGACCGTAGTCATCTTAGGCTCACAGTACATACCTGGACGTACGCCTTCTAAGCCACATGCTTTACCGACCATTTTCTGCGCTAGAGTGAAGCCTTTACCCGTATCAGCTGGCTCTTCTGGCTTAGCAAATACGTCAGAATGACCAAGACCCATATATTCACGAGCACGGTTCGTCAAACCACGACCAACGATCAATGGAATACGGCCACCAGCACGCACTTCGTCAAGCAACGTAGGTGAGCTTAGCGTAAACGTTGATAGAACTTCATCAGAGTCATGCTTGGTGATTTTGCCATCATGTGGGTAGATATCAAACACATCACCCATATTTAGGTTATCAACCGCCACTTTTTCGATTGGCAATGCGCCAGAATCTTCCATCGTATTGAAGAAAATCGGAGCGATATTGTTACCTAGTACTAGACCGCCACCACGTTTGTTTGGCACGTTAGGAATGTCCTCGCCCATGAGCCACAATACTGAGTTGGTGGCAGACTTACGGCTAGAACCCGTACCAACCACGTCACCAACATAGGCTAGCGGATGGCCTTTTTCTTTCAATGCTTCGATTTGCTTCATTGGACCAACAACGCCCTCGTCGTCAGCATTGATGCCGTCGCGAGAGTTTTTGTGCATGGCTAATGAATGCAATGGGATATCAGGACGGCTCCATGCGTCTTGCGCTGGAGACAAGTCATCCGTGTTGGTTTCGCCAGTGACTTTAAACGTCGTGTAAGTGGTTTTCTTTGGTACTTCAGGGCGGTTCAAGAACCATTCTGCGTCAGCCCAAGACTGTACCACTTCTTTAGCAATGGTATTGCCCGCTTCAGCTTTTTCAGTCACGTCATTGAATGCGTCAAATACTAGCAAAGTTTTCTTTAATGCTTCAGCAGCGTCTTGTGCAACTTCGCTGTCATCAAGGGCAGCAACCAATGGCTGAACGTTGTAGCCACCTTGCATCGTACCTAAAATTTGAACCGCTTTTTGCTTGCTGATCAATGGTGAAGATGTCTCACCTTTTAAGATCGCTGCCAAAAATGCCGCTTTCACGTAGGCTGCTTGGTCAACACCAGCAGGGATACGGTTTTCTAGCAAGTTCATCAAAAATGCATCTTCGCCTGCTGGCGGGTTCTTTAGTAATTCAACCAACTCTGCTACTTGTTTTTCGTTCAATGGTAGCGGAACCGTTCCTAGCTCAGCACGTTCTTCGACATGTTTACGATAAGCTTCTAACACAATAGTCGTCCTCGTCAGTTGGGGTTTAGCACATTACGTGGGTAGTCAGCATGACCGCCTGCGTCCATATACTATAGGGAATAATTATCCGTGCAATCATAGCTTAAAACGCTTTAAATGTTAATGGCTCAGCCCTGAAAAGGCGCATAGTAAGGCCATATTGAACATTTATTATAAAAATAGTGCCATCAATAATATGATTGTAGCGTTCATTATAACTGGCATTTGCCTGATTACGCTTATCAATCAGCGCTTGCTTTATGACTGAGCAGACACCATATGACTGATATACGATTTTGTAAGAAACAACTTCGATAAAATTTCGCTTAAAAAAATGTAGCAACTTCGATTTATTAACAGTCAATTTGATAAAAACATTTTAGTAAAAACATTAAGGACGACGATATGACTGATAGCAATACGGACAACAACTCCAACTATGACAATGGTCTCAAGGTACGCACTGAGGTCATGGGTAAGCAGCATGTCAAACGCTCGCTTGATGCTGCCACAGGATTTACCCAACCGCTGCAAGACTGGATTATTGAACACGCTTGGGGCAGCACTTGGCAAGATGACTCAGTATTACCTCGTAAGTATCGCTCATTAATCACTATTGCCTTTTTAATTGCCCAAAAAAGCCCAAATGAGTTGAAAGGACATATACGCGGTGCCATTAACAACGGGGCCAGTGTCGCTGAGATTCGCGAAGTGCTGATGCATAGCTTGCCGTACTGCGGTGCACCTGCCACACAAGAAGCATTTCGCGCTGCCATAGATATACTGAATGAGTTGGAAATCGATATAGATATTTAAAACTATGGTCGTCCGAGCAATCATAGTAATCTTAACAATATTGTTTAAAAATTGACGACCAAATTTCTGCTATAATATCTACACTCATAAAACATTCTGATAATTCCATAAACCCTTATAATATAAAGGGTTAAGAGATAACTCTATTATGACAACTGCCGTACAAACACATGTACCTGCTGCTAAGGCCAAACCAAAAAAAGCCATCCAAGGCGAAAAGCTACGTGGCTATGACAAAGTTGCCCGTATCCCAATTAAAGTGATCCCGACTGTCGAGGCAAAGAAAAAGCCTGATTGGATTCGGGTAAAAATGTCCTCGCCTGCTGAAGTTGCTCGTATCAAAGCAACCTTACGTGAGCAAAAGCTTTATACCGTCTGTGAAGAAGCGGCCTGCCCTAACCTGCCACAGTGCTTCGCTGATGGTACAGCCACCTTTATGATCATGGGTGATATTTGTACGCGTCGCTGCCCGTTCTGTGATGTAGGCCATGGTCGTCCTAATGAGCTAGACAAGGATGAGCCGCGTCATACCGCTGAGACGATTCAAGGTCTACAGCTTAAGTATGCTGTAATCACCTCTGTCGATCGCGATGATTTAAAAGACGGCGGTGCTGGACATTTTGTGGAAGTCCTAAACGAGTCAAGAGCACTTAGCCCAAACTGCTTGATTGAAATCCTAGTACCAGATTTCCGTGGTCGTATGGATATCGCTTTGGATTTATTGACAGAGACTGCACCAGATGTGTTTAACCACAACATCGAAACGGTGCCACGTCTATACAAGGCCTTCCGTCCAGGTTCTGACTATCAGCATTCACTAGATTTGCTTAAGATTTATAAAGAGCGTCGTCCTGATATCGCCACCAAGTGCGGCTTTATGGTTGGTCTTGGCGAGACAGAAGAAGAGATCTATGCCCTACTCGATGATCTAAAAGCTCATGATGTAGATATGATCACTATCGGTCAGTATCTACAGCCTAGCAAAAACCACGCGCCTGTCGATCGTTATGTTCATCCAGATGAGTTCCAACGCTATATGGACTACGGTAAAAAGATTGGCTTCTTTAGTATTTGGGCAGGCCCAATGGTACGCTCAAGCT
Organism: Psychrobacter sp. Pi2-1; assembly: GCF_904846645.1. Taxonomy (GTDB): domain Bacteria; phylum Pseudomonadota; class Gammaproteobacteria; order Pseudomonadales; family Moraxellaceae; genus Psychrobacter. The sequence continues at coordinate 16,813 of NZ_CAJHBO010000021.1, read as the reverse complement.
ACTTTGCAGATCGTCAGTACTATGGCGAAGATTGCCCAGCACCTATCCGTAGCAAAAAAGCATTAGAAGCTGAAGGTAAACTTGGCTGCTAATTTAGCAATCAAGTGAGGTGAAAGTAGTTGCGAACAACAGCCGCTAGAACATCTCTTAAGAATATTAAAAAGGGTGAATAACAGATTTGTTATTCACCCTTTTTTTAGCTTTGTTAGATTTACGAAGAATTCAAATCCAATACTTTACACGGTTAAAGTTGGCGTTGGCTTTCCAGCTGTTTTTATATTGAATGCAGCAATACCGAGGACAATAACTCCTCCTACGATGCCCGTGATCATTTCAGGGTAAATCAGTAACAAAGCGCCAATAGCTAAGATGACACGAGTCACCGTATTCATCTCGCCTCTGAAGTACCCCTCAAGTGCTGAGCTTAGTGCAATGACACCAGTAATCGAAGTCACTACTACTGTAATGATATCTACAATAGGCGGTAGCGGGAAGTCTTTTGCCGTAACAGCAAGATCAGTGGGGTCAATCATCAGCATCGTAGGATTATAGATAAACATAAACGGTACGATAAATCCAGCGAGTGCCAGCTTGAGCGACAAGAATCCTGTCTTCATCGGATCGCCGCCCGATATACCTGCACCCGCAAAGGCTGCAAGACAAACAGGCGGGGTAATATTGGCAAAAATACCAAAATAAAAAACAAACATATGCGCTGACAAAATTGGAATATCAAAACCAGCTAATGCTGGCGCCGCCATCGTCGCCGTAATGATATAGGCAGGAATAGATGGCAGTCCCATGCCCAAAACCATTGATGCCAACATCGTTAAGATAAGCGTAAAGAATAATGATCCTGCGCCTAGCGTGACGATAGATGATGTCATCACCGTACCAAAGCTGGTCAGACTCACAACCCCAATGATAATACCGACGACCGCACAAGCCGCCATAACCGCTAATGACTGGCGCGCACCATCTTCTAATGCGCCCAAAATATCAGAAAAACTCATGCGCGTTTCGGCACGAAGCATACTGATCACAACGGTAAAGCCAATGGTATAAGCTGCTGCATATCCCACAGGTACGTTTCTGATTAATAAGAAAATCAAGAAGACAATCGGCAATAGCATGTGACCGCGGGCTTTTAATACTTCTTTTACCGCTGGTAAATTTTCTTTAGCAATACCTTTTAGATCGCGACGTCCAGCTCGGAAATGCACCTGTGCAATGACACCTAAGTAGTATAATATCGCTGGCAATAATGCTGCTAAGGCAATCGTGCTATACGGCAAGCCTGTTGTCTCAGCCATAATAAAGGCACTAGCACCCATAATCGGAGGCAAGATCTGTCCACCAACCGAAGCACTGGCCTCAACCGCACCTGCGAAATCTTTGTGATAGCCAACCTTTTTCATCAACGGAATGGTAAAAGCACCCGTACTAACCACATTTGATAAAGCTGAGCCGTTGATACTGCCCATAAAGCCACTAGAGATGACTGCTACTTTTGCAGGGCCGCCCTTCTTATGACCAGCGATGGCCAATGCCAAATCATTAAATAACTGCCCCATTCCCGAACGTGCTAAGAATGCACCAAAGAGAATGAATAAGAAAATGAATGTTACCGATGCCCCAATCGCGACAGAATATAAACCTTCTGTTTTTAAGAACAATTGACCAAAAATATCACCCATATCATAAGGACGAGTCAAAAGCCTATCAGGCATAAAATCTAAATGACTGACAAATGGATAGGCCAAAAATATACCTGCCAAGATTGGTAAAATCCAACCAGTGATACGGCGACTGCCTTCTAGTACGCAGACTACCGTAATCAAGGAAAATATCACATCGACCTGATTGGCCATACCGCCACGCGAGGTCACGATATCTTGATATTCATAGATGAGATAGCCCATACCGGATAGAGACAGGGCAAACCAAATCCAGTCATACCATGCCACTCGCTTGCGGCTGCTTTTTTTGCTGGCTGGAAAAATTAGGAATATCAATGCAAAACCAATACCCACGTGCACAGAGCGCTGTAACAGTGCTGGCATTGGATTAAAAGTGATATATAAATGAAACAGTGAATAGAGTATACAAATGCCAGCGATAAAATACTTCACTGGTCCTTGAGTGATATGACGCGTGATTGACTCTCGGTCATATTTTTCCAATACTGCTCGGTTGACCGCATCCGCCTCAGCATCGTTATCAACTTGAGCATCTGGCATGGTAGTCACACTACCTTGATCCGTCACTTGGGAGTTCATGACAAAAGTCCTTTTTAAATCTATCAATTAAATCATACGTCTTAGGCATGATCACCACTTCAGAATAGTCTGGCACCCACTGGTGAATCAAGAAACGATGACCACCATAATCCATTTCACCTTTGGTCAGTCTAGATACGACCCAATTAAGGCGAGGCAGTTTTTCGTTGATTTGATAACCCAGATAGCCAGGCTTTTGTATAGGAGCGAGCATTTCGGTGGAGGGTGTCCCCGCACCGAACGCTTCAAAATAGGTCGTGGTCAGTAACAGCTCCGCACCTTCTGTACTGCTGCCATCTATGCGTTGATACTGCTCTTCCCACCACTGTTTTTCTACAGAATGTATCCAACGTAGCTGAAAATCAGGCTCAGTGAAATAACAAACCTTATCATCAGCACCGTCTACGCCTGCGACTCGCACTTCAACGACAGACTGAAGCGTAGAGCCTAACCATAGCGTAAAAAAAACCAGCGCTGCAATAAATGCCGCGCCAGTTGATAACCATAATGAATTACTTGGCTGCTTGTTCGTCATAGTACTTTTTAGCTCCAGGATGGATTGGGGCTACCATGCCATCACGAGCGGTTTCTAGACTGATATCATTGGCCGCTTGGTGAGCTGTTTTTAGACCATCTAAATTATCGAATAATGCTTTGGTTAGTTTATAACCATCCGCTTCAGATAGATCAGAGCTAACCAATAGTGCATTCATAATTGCTGCAGTTGGTACGGCTGTTTCGTTGCCATAAGTGCCAGCAGGAATCTCAAAGGTTTTGAAGTAAGGCTTGGTCGCGATGATTTCTTTTAGCTTGTCTTGGTTGATAGTGACAATCTGTAAATCTAAGCCCTGCTCTAACTCCATCAAAGATGAGTTTGGTAGGCCACTACTAAAGAATGCCGCTTCAATCTTACCTGCTTTCATACCATCAGCAGCTTCAGCAAAGCCTAGATAATCAACGGTGACATCATCATACGTGATACCAAACCCTTCTAGTAAAGTACGAGCATTCACTTCTGTACCAGAACCTTGATCGCCTACCGCAATGCGCTTGCCTCGTAAATCTTCAATGTTTTTGATACCAGATTTTTTCGAGGTCACGATTTGCACCACATTAGGGTACAAAACAGCAATCTGCTGAATGTTAGTGATTGGCTGCTCAAAGTTGTTTTTACCTTCGACAGCATCTGTCACTACGTCACTTAGTGCCAAGACCATGTCGACCTTGCCCTGGGTCAATAGATTGACGTTTTCGACTGATGCGCCAGTGGTTTGAGTTTTTGAGTTTACGCCAAAGGTTTTGACATAGACTTCAGACAATGAAGTACCAATGATGTTATAAGGGCCAGACGCGCCACCAGTAGCGATGGTCAAAAACTTAGTATCAAGCTTATCTGCTGCAGTATCTGTTGCCGCGCTATCTGCAGATGCAGTATCACTGCCCTCTGAGCTTGGAGATGAGCATGCAGTTAGACCTAACGCAGCACTCAACATAGCTGACAAAAGTAATGGGGATTTTAAAGAATTAAGCATTGAATTCATCCTTGAAGTGGTCGATTTTGTACGTTTAACAATATCCGTATTTATACATAAATACGTTACAGACGAGTAATAATATAGTAATTCTATCAATAAATAAACCTTAGCTTGCTTTCTCTTTTTCTTTCAATACCTTATATTTAAAGCTATTAGAGAAAATATATGTCATTCATTAATTGAGCTAATATATATATGTGTTTTGCTATGCGAAACAAAGTTTCATTTAATAAATATTAAAACAAAAATTGTCGCTATTGTAAACCTTTATCGATATCTGGCAAATATTGTCATATCGCATTATTTCTTAGGAATTTTAAGATATAGCAAATTAATGAGGACTCTCGATTTATAACTATCTCGATTTATAACTATAAGGGCAAAAGTTCTGCTATATTTTGTCTAAGCTATTTTTTGGTTCAGGATGTTACATGGCACTAGTCTGTGTCTCTCTTTTATTAATCTACTCGGATAGTCCTTATGACAATACCCCACACGGAAGTACTGGCAACGTTATCTGCTGATATTGCTATCATCGGTGGCAGCGGTCTCTACCAAATGTCATCACTGACCAACAAACGCAGTGTGACAATACAGACGCCTTATGGCAGTCCATCTGATGATATTGTCTTAGGTGAGCTTGAGGGAGTGACAGTCGCATTTCTAACACGGCATGGTCAGGGCCACAGACTGACCCCGTCTGAAGTGCCTTATCGAGCCAATATCTATGCGCTAAAAACGCTTGGGGTACGCTATATCGTCTCCGTATCAGCAGTTGGCTCTCTACGAGAATCGCTTAAGCCACTAGATATGGTCGTGCCTGATCAAATGATCGATATGACCAAGCAGAGAGTGAGTACCTTTTTTGGTGAAGGTGCCGTCGCTCATGTATCGATGGCAGACCCACTATGCCCTGCCCTAGCAGACATATTGACGCGCGCTTATGACCAAGCAGATATTGCAGAAGGTAGCAGTCATTCTAAAGCAACTTATGTCTGTATCGAAGGGCCTCAATTCTCAACTCGGGCAGAGTCAGAATGGTATCGTCAGATGCAGGCAGATATCATTGGCATGACCAATATGCCAGAAGCTAAATTGGCTCGTGAAGCCAGTATTGCTTATGCCACGTTAGCTCTGGTGACAGACTTCGACTGTTGGCATCCGACGAAAGAAGCCGTGAGTGCCGACTATGCTATAAAGAACCTCATGAAAAATTCGGACAATGCTCAAAAAGTGATTAAAGAAGCTGTTGCTTTGATTGCCGCTGAACTACCTGACTCAATCGCTCACAATGCTCTTGCACAAGCATTGGTCACACCTATAGATGCGATGGACGAGCATACCAAAATCAGATTGGCCGCCTTGCTAACGTGACTTTAATGCGTCTTTTCCATTTTGAACTAAATACTTTCAATCGGTTTAGTCTTAATCTGCCTTCAATCAAGTCAAAAAAAGGCCATTATCTAAAATAATGGCCTTTCTTATAATTTAGCATGTATATTTGAATTTATGCTAAATACATCACTTTGATATCAGCAACAACCACCTGCACCAGATGCTAACATCATAGGTTGAGTAAATGGCATTAGCTCACCGCAACCCGCAAAAATACCGTAGTGATGACTGTCATCACCGATAAACTCAAAATGCGGCGCAAAGCGTGACTCTTGTAGCATGCGAAACGTATTGCCACATACTGGAAATACCCGACCAGCTTCGATAGCATGATGTTTATCTAAATCAAACCGATGCGGGGACTGCTCGATAGTTCCTTGATATATCACCGCTTGTCCATGATCTTCGCAAGCATCCTCAAGCGAGTCAATTTTAAATAAGCGGTAAGTTGCAGAGAAAAACTGAATATCACCAATTTTGGCTGCCAATGTAGGATCTGTAATCTCAAGTGGGCGATCTTCAACCAAACGTACGTCTAAGAATCCTGCATCTCGTGACAAACGGTTAAAATCCTTCCAATACAATGCACCGCTCAAACATTCGCCATATAAGACTGGGTCATCGATTAAGTGTTGCGGGATACGGCGATCAGCATAGACATCAGAAAAATAAAACTCCCCACCAGGTTTCAGCAAACGCTGCACACTGGCCATGACCGCGGCTTTATCTGGTGATAGATTGATAACGCAGTTTGAGACGATGATATCAAAGCTATTAGCCTCAAGGTCTAGTTCATCTAGTTTCTCGATATAGCCATGCAAAAACGTCACATTATCATAGCCAAACTTCTCGACATGATAGGCTTGATGCTGTTTGGCAACGGCTAGCTGCTCATCGGTCATATCAACACCGACTACGTGCCCACTCTCGCCAACCAATTGTGCCAATGCATAGACATCTCGGCCTGAACCACTACCCAAATCTAAAATTCGGCAGCCTTCAAGCAGTGCTGGACATACCAGGCCGCAGCCGTAATAGCGACTCAATACTTCATCGTGAATGTTTGCGAGTAATGGCTTGAGCCACTCAGGCATATTGCTAATATCACAACAAGCCGAAGTCTTTAAATCATTGGTACTCTGTAACTCTTTTCCATAGTAATTTTGCACGACGTCATGCATAACAATATCCTTATTGAATGTGCCATCCAGTTAAAAGTCTTAGTAAATCATCTTAGAATATGCAACTACGTTAGTGAGTTTATTGACCTAGTTATCAATTATCCTTTATCAGCTATTATCAACCTAAATATTGACGTGAGAATCTAGCCAGCTTGACGGTAAATGCACTAAATCTTTAGGCTCATCAATATCATGCAAAGGGTCAAATAATGCCAGTCTCCAGCCTAATGCCGCCATGCGCTGCTCAGTGACAGCGGCTACACTAGCCGTACTCCAAACAATGTCCGAAAACAGGCTTTCATTAACTTGTCTAAACCCTAGCAGTACATAACCACCATCAGTCGCTGGAATCATGACCGCATCGTGTTGATTTAGCTGCTGTATCGCTGTCTGAATACGTGCTGTCGTAAGACTAGGACAGTCCGTACCAATTAATACAACCTTGTCAAAACGTTGCAATGCTTGCTGACTGGCTATCAACATACGTAAACCCAAATCACCGTCGGCCTGCGCAGACCAACGCAACGAGTCAGGAAAATCAAGCGCTTGCCAACATGGATCTGTTGGTGCTGGACTCACACATAACTCGACGGAAAAGCCCGTATCAACGGTCTGCTCAATACTATGCAATAATAGTTGCCTTGCCATACGTGCAGCGCCATCTACCCCTAGCGCTGGCTGCAAACGGGTCTTCGCCTTATTAGGCGCTGGATATTTTGCAAACAGAATGATGCAGGTATCTTGCTGTCTTGCAGATAAATCAGCTGTCACTATAACGGTCTCTCAATTGGTCAAATGTACAAGGACGAACTCTTTCTTCTTTTGTCTATCATATTTATAAACCAAACAACTTCACTGCTTATAGTAGCGTTGCTTTAAGACGTCAGGCGATACGCCGCGCCAATAATCAAAGCGCAAATGCCACATCAAAAAAATCGTCCGCCACGTGCCATGCTGCTGCCAACGCCGCGCTGAAGTCGTGACTTTACTCTTTAGACAAGCTGGTCGAGCAATTTTCTTTAGCCGTTTACACAGTTCGATATCTTCCATCAGTGGCTGATCAGGATAGCCACCAATCTGCTCAAACACGGACTTTTTGATAAATATTGCTTGATCACCAGTAGCTATACCCATTGAGCGTGAGCGCTGGTTTATTATTAATCCGACGATTTTTAACAATGGCTCACGACTGTCTAAGCGCACATCGAAACGTCCCCAGTCATACTGAGCTACTGCCTGTTGAACGTTGTCTATCGCGTCAGCTGGCAGCTCGGTATCAGCATGTAAAAATAGCAGCGCATCACCTGTTGCTAACATAGCGCCCGCATTCATTTGCTGAGCGCGTCCTACCGTAGATTCGATAATATGCCAGTCGATAGCTGATTGGGTAGCCTCTATACTTTTGAGCACACTGTCGGCGATAGCAACCGAACCATCCACTGAGCCACCATCGACCAATATCACTTGCTGCGGTGCCGGATCGAGACGAACAATATGAGCCATAAGCTCAGGCAAGTTGTCCGCTTCATTTAACAATGGAATAATGATGGAGAGTTTCAATGGATATACCGTCACATTAATCAGCGATTAAGATTAAAAACTGGCTTATTTCTTATTCAAATTCCAGTTGTAATCGGTATAGCTTATTTTTATCTTGCCTTGTTTAAGATCCGCTGTCTGAGCGTTACTCAATCCTAATGATGAGCTATAACGACCCAAAAACCCTGCCAAATCTTTTGTACCGCGCCAATTGGTTGCAAAGTCTTCTTTATACCATTTAAAAATTGGTGACACTCTTAGCGTATCGCCTTTAAGACTGTTTCGGCTACTGTCTGCTAAAAACTTAGACGTTGCCTGCTCTAACTGACTGTCTAAACGCTTGCCGGTAAAGGCATCATCTTGCAATGCAGGGCAACCGATACTGGCACAATTGACCGCAAAGTGAATGCGCGGATCGTTATAGCGTTTAGAACCACGAATGAGGTTGTGCTCGATATCATCAAGTGAGCGCGTTTTACCAAGTAGCGAAACAAACTCTTGCTTCCATGGTGACCCAAACAGTCCGCCAATATCTTTGATAGATTTGACGTTTGGATATTCCGTCAATACCAAATCTACCGTACCAGCGTTGTAAACATTAATTAAAAATGCCAACTGCTCGTTTTTACTCCAACGATTGAACTCTGATTGAGATACCTTGCTCGTCGCTTCCAGATAGCTTGTCAGCTTACTTTGATCTGCTTTCATGCCAGCATAATTGACCACTGAAGCTTTGCCACCGTTGGTCATGGTCACATGCTTATTTAATAAGCTATCCCAGCTCTGATGGTTGAAGTCAGCATGAGCAGCCATGCTTGCTAATAAAATAGTCGTGGCAATCACTGGTTGGGCGAAAAACGTCTTCGCTGAAAAGTTAAATACTGACATAGGACTTACTCCGTTTACACTGATTGTTTTTTCTCTAAATTTTTACGTATGCTAAAAGCACCTATGTTTAAAGTGTTTAGGCTTAAAACATCTATGTTTAAGGTGCTTATATTAAAAGCACTTACATTAGAGCGGCTAAGGCGTGTCTGCCAACGCTAGCTCTACCGTCTCTTCTTCTAACGCGCCGCCACAGCTACTGCCCTGTCCTGCTGTACAGCCATAGCAATGGTCAGCAATGGCAATGGCATCACCAGACGGGTTTTGCGTTAACAAATCACTTAGGTGTCGCCGTGCCTTGTTGGGGACAGGTATCTCTAACTGCTGATTGAAATCACAATCAAACAGCTCACCCAACCAATTGACACTAATGGTCGAACGGCACATGACCTCGGCCAAATTGGCAGCCATATAATTAGCTTTGAGCAAATCCATATACGGGTGGAACTGGTCTTTCGCCAATAGCACCGCACCAAAACGCTGAATCGGCATATTGGTTAGGGCAAACAGATGATTAAACTCGATATCAAAGTGCGCTTTTAACTCACGCTTATAATCTGCTTCAAGCTGCTGTTGATTGGGCGGCAGCGTCGCGCCTTGTGGGTTGTAAACCAAGTTTAATGTTAAATTTGAATCAGGCTTGCCATACCCCAGCTGATTGAGCTTCTGCAACCCCAATATACTGTCATCAAACGCACCTTTGCCGCGCTGTTTGTCTACATTTTCTAAGGAATAACAAGGCAAAGACGCCACCACTTCAACTTGGTTGTCTGCTAAAAACTGCGCCATATCCTCATAACCCTCTTCCATCAGAATGGTCAGGTTACAGCGGTCTATTACTTTGACACCTAATGCCCGAGCGGCCTTGACCAAATACTTAAAATCTTCATGCATTTCAGGCGCACCGCCCGTCAAATCAAGTGTATCGATGTTTTGTGCTTGTAATATCTCTGGTATCAGCTCAACCAACTCACGTGACATCATTTCAGTACGATAGGGGCTAGCAGCCACATGACAGTGCACGCAGGACATATTACATAAGTAGCCCATATTGACTTGTAATATCGTCAATTGACGTCGTTTTATCGCTGGAAAATCAGTATGCTCAAGTAGCTCGATAGTTGATTTCATGGTGGTCTAAAATCCTGTTAGCGGTACAACTAAAAAAGGATAGCAACGTGACATTAAAGATTAGAAAACATAGATAGCGCATTGCTTTTACTGTTTATTTTCAAAACTTACAACGTAAAACTTGATTGCTCACTTTACGGTTTATCTAATCAATCATACCTGATTATCAATAAGCATTGACAACTAATCACATGGATTTTATGGTTTATTCCAAATGAGCATTAACCTTGGTTAGTCCTTATCAGCTTCGATAAAACGCTTATCAATATACTTCTTAAGATGCCATACCCAGCGGCCTTGTAGGTTTACATTACCCCAACTACCAATGGCGTATTTATCACCGCAAGACAGCAGATATAGCGTGCGTGATTTTGGCTGATAGCTTTTCATTACGTTGTCACCCAGATAAGCCAACAAATTATCGGCTTCGACAGCACCGCCATGCACTGAGTGAACCCCCGAATGCGCCACGTATTTATCGATTCGTGTCGCCACATCACCAACCGCAAACACATTAGGATGAGAGACACTTTGCTGCTTATCGTTTACCGCGACAAACCCATTACCTTCTATCTCCAAATCCGTAGAAGCCGTCCATGCCGAGCCTATGACGCCAGTCGCAGCGATGACAGCATTCATTGGCAATAATTTATGGGTGGTCGATAATTTACCATCGCGATAATCCGTTGCTCGTTCTCGAATTACCGTAATACCATGACGATCTAGCTGCTTAACAACTCGGTGACGAAAGCCCGAATTAAACCCTGACAAGAGATTCTCGCCGCATACTAATGTCACCTGATGGTTACGGTTGATGTTCCGTAGCGCGACTTGGGCTGCCATGACCAACTCTATGGCCGCAGCTCCTGCCCCAATAATAGCCAATTGATACCTTTCAGACTGTTGAGTATCTTTTAGAATCTGCTGCCATTGAGTGATAAATGTTGATAACGGTCGTATAGCAATCACGTCAGTATTAGCATAGGTATTAACAGCGCCAACATCACTATCATCACTATCGCTTTTATGCTCGTTGTAGCCACTGTGGTCACGTAGCCAACGCATGTCTGTATCTGCGCCCGTATTTAAAGACAAAACATCGTAATCAAAATTCGTTTGTTCATCGCCAGTCGTAACCACCTTATTTGACGCTGCGTTTACTTGTACAAGCGACTGCTGAATAAAGCGCACACCTGCTCGCACACAGAGCGATTTGATATCGATACTGATATCATGCAGCTGATAATTCCCTGCCATCCAACCCGGTAACATGCCAGAATAGATGGTTTGCGGCTGCTCACTAATTAAGTGAATGTCTGCCTCTATCGTATCGGCATCCTTTAAACGCGCGGCGCTAAGTCGGCGTAATATACCAATGTGAGCGTGACCTGCGCCTGCCAATAGTAGTGTCTTTTTCGATGAAAATTTCGTCATAGATGATTTTATCAAGGCGGTTGGTTGCTGTTAGTGTTTGATTGAATGTTGATTGATATAAATGACTTTAAAAACTCATTTAAAAGTATCATATAAATAAGACCAGTCTATTGCGGGCAAACAGTAAGAGCGTAAATGACTTATGTGATTCATGTGACTTATACAGATTCAATCATAGTCACTGCGTTAACCGTTATTAGTAGAACGATATTTTGTATAACTGAATTAAAATCATAAAATAAGATGAAATTATTTATCATCGCCCAGTACAATAGGACATTATAAGAGCCGCATGATAAATTGCGTTGCTTGACACATTATTTGAGAAACATCGTCAAAACCGTTAATGAAAATTATAAGTAATCAAGGAACCTTACATGAGTACCAACATCGATACCAGTAACGATCACATTTTGTCTTCTGACAATATTCACTACTTGCACCATGACTTTTTTGAACCAAGTAGCAAAGACGTCGAGATTAGCGCGACTTTACTGATTGTGCATGGCATGGCAGAGCACAGCGGGCGCTATAGCGATTTTGCACAGTTTTTAGCAGACAATGGTATCGCTGTGGCGACTTATGACCATTTGGGTCATGGACAGACTATCAAGACTGAGGCCGATCTTGGGTTTTTTGGTGAAGAGCATCCGGTACAGTCGCTTTTGAAAGACGTGATTGTGATGGCCGATAGCCTAAAAGACCGTCATCCAGACGTCCCGCATTTTGTGATGGGTCACTCGATGGGCTCATTTATCGTGCGCAATGTACTTAAACATCATGCGCATAATTTCACAGGCGCCATTCTAATGGGTTCCGCAGACGCCAACCCACTAGCTAAGGTGTTATTACCTATTAACAAGCTACTCGCCAGAGTCGCCCCAAGACAACCGAATACAGTTTTTGCCAAGGTGATGAACAAAGTCCTTAACAGCCAACTACCTGATCGCAATTCGTCCTCACAGTTTGCGTGGCTCAGTGAAAATACCGCAAACATTGAAGCCTATGAAGCCGATCCTAAGACTGGTTTTGACTTTACCAATAATGGCTTTATGACATTGTTTACGCTTATGGATACTGGGCTGAATAAAAATTGGGCTACTACTATTGCCAAAAACTTCCCAATGCTATTTATCAGCGGTGAAGATGATCCGATTGGCGAAATGGGTCGCGGTATACGTAGGGTTGTCACGCGTTTGGACAAGCGTCATTTCAGTCATGTCGATATTCAGCTGTATCCTAATATGCGCCATGAAGTGCTGCATGAAAAGGATAAACAGACCGTTTATCAAGATATTTTAGAGTGGATAGAGACCAACACGACAGACGATTAAATCATGATAAATGAGTTGTTTTGAGAGGATACCTGAAAACAACTCATTCAATATTTTCATAATAAGACCCTCAACGCGTTTGCTAAAAGCGGTCAAATTAGCGACAATACGGCAAGCAAGTTTTTGGACCAAGCCATACCTTGAATTTTCTTTAGGCTGGGTCATATAAGTCTTTAACCATAACATTAAGATCACCCTCCCTTTCATTCATTTTAGGAACCTTTATGTCATTACAACAAACCATCGAACAAGCATTTGAAAATCGCAACGAATACAGCCCAGCCAATATGTCACAAGACGTGCGTGATGCTATCAATCAAGTACTTGAGCAACTAGATAACGGTAGCCTGCGCGTAGCAGAAAAGAAAGATGCCGAATGGGTTGTCAATCAGTGGGCCAAAAAAGCCGTACTATTGTCTTTCCGTCTAAACGACAACTACGTCCAAGCCGCTGGCGAACACGTACAGTTCTATGACAAAGTACCAACTAAATTTGCTAACTGGACCGAAGCACAGTTTAAAGAAGCAGGCGTCCGTGTGGTACCACCAGCCGTTGCTCGCAAAGGTTCATATATCGCAGCGGGTGCGGTATTGATGCCATCATACGTCAACATCGGTGCGTATGTCGATCAAGGCGCGATGGTTGATACGTGGGCGACCGTTGGCTCATGTGCGCAAATCGGCAAAAACGTGCATCTATCAGGCGGTGTTGGTATTGGCGGTGTTTTAGAGCCATTACAAGCCAACCCAACCATCATCGAAGACAACTGCTTTATCGGTGCGCGCTCTGAAATCGTTGAAGGCGTTATCGTTGAAGAAGGCGCTGTCATCTCTATGGGTGTCTACATCGGTCAATCGACGCGTATCTATGATCGTGAGACTGGCGAGATTCATCGTGGCCGTGTACCAGCAGGTTCTGTTGTCGTACCAGGTAGCTTACCGTCAGAAGATGGCACGCACAGCTTGTACGCTGCTATCATCGTGAAAAAAGTTGACGCGCAAACTCGTGCAAAAACATCAGTAAATGAGCTATTACGCCTAGCCTAAATATTTGGCACGTATCATTATTTATTGAATAATATTGTTTTATATGAAGATGCTGGAGGGTGACTCCAGCATCTTTTTTGCAGCTTAATATAACGCGTTACGTTATAATCCTCTTTTAGTTTGTCTTTATACAAACACAAAATCATTCGTACCATCCCCTGCCTTTTTATTACGATTGATAAGCGCTTCATCGCCTTATCGACCTTTAACTGTATTTGAAATATTATGAGTGAATCATCATTACGCACCGCCGCTATCCCTGTCACTGACCCTGAAGCAGGGTTGCGTCTGACTGAGATTTTTTATTCCTTACAAGGTGAGGCAATCACCTCAGGCTTGCCGACGATATTTGTACGTCTAACGGGCTGTCCGCTGCGCTGCGTCTATTGTGATACCGAATATGCTTTTACTGGTGGCGAACGTCAATCATTAGAAACCATCATAGAAACCATCAAGGGTTATCCGTGCAAGCGCATCTGTCTGACTGGCGGTGAGCCGTTAGCACAGCCAAATGCCATTGAATTGATGAAACGTTTGCTGAGCGATGGGTATGAGATATCCCTTGAGACTGCAGGCGCGCTCACGTTAGAAAACGTGCCAGCAGCAGTCAGTAAGGTAATGGATCTCAAAACGCCAAGCTCAGGTGAAGTCGATAAGAATCTGTGGTCAAATCTCGACTATCTCACTCAGCATGATCAAATCAAGTTTGTCATTATGAATCGTACAGATTACGACTGGGCAAAAGCTAAATTGACCGAGTATAAGCTAAACGAACTGGTCGGTACGGTATGGTTTTCTCCAATGTTTAACGTCGCAGATGATGTCGATGGACAGCTCAGCCTTGAAGTACCTGTATTGGCGCGCGAGCTAGCAGAATGGATGTTGGCTGATGCCTTGCCAGTTCGCTTTCAGCTGCAATTGCACAAAATCATTTGGGCAGACGCCAAAGGTAAGTAACTATCAGCAAGTAACAAATAGAAAGTGTGAACACGTTAAGTGCCATGGATAAGGTAGCGGTATGATCAAACTCATTTTATTGGGCTTGCTAGCAGGTGCGTTTTTTAGCTCGACATTTATCTTAAATGAGCTTATGAGTAGCGCAGGTGGACATTGGTTTTGGTCAGCGAGTCTACGCTATGTCTTTATGCTATTGATTATCACCGCCGTTATTACGATGCAACATGGCTTTGGTCGTATTAAAGCGCTAATGAATATTTTTCTACAGCATTGGGGCTTTTGGTGCATTACTGGCAGTATTGGGTTTGGACTGTTTTACACCGGTATTTGCTATGCCGCAGATCATGTTGCAGGATGGGTAGTAGCAGCTACCTTTATGTTTACCGTCGTCACCAGTTTGCTTGTGCTACTGGCATTTGGTCAACACTTTGATAAAAAATTCATCGTATATGCTGTCATTGTCTTTATCGGTGTGGCGCTCGTCAATATCAGCGAAGGTCTACATGCTGCCTCTATAACCGACACCGTCCCCATGTCTGACATGCTGCTCTACGGTGCGCTACCTGCTCTTATCGCTGCTTTTAGCTACCCAATTGGTAACCAGCTGGTTTGGCAGGCTTCTCATAATGCCCGCCGGCGCAATACTGAATTACAGAAGGCAGCAGAGTTGAACGCTCAAAAAGCTAGTATTGATATTGATATCAGTGAGCAGAGTGAACCGCTCATATCCGAAGCTTATGATTTACCAACTACGACATATGATGCTACCGACCTCGATAGCGTACTTCAAAGCGACAACACTGCAGCAACCTCCTCCCTACAAAATCTAATTGCTCGTATTCCTTCTATCGAAACCACGCTACTGCAAAATGCCTTTAACAAAGTGTGGCTAATGACTCTTGGGTGTTTGCCATTTTGGCTGTTTTTGGGCATTATAGTGCGCCCTGACCAGCCCCACCCCTCACAAACAATCAATACGTTGCTCGTTGCTCTATCAGCAGGCGTGGCAGCGACCACTATATTTTTGTATGCGCGCGAGCAAGCTGTTACTTCAAGCGAGGTTGCAGGCGTTGACTCAACCCAAGCCAGTGAAGTTATCTTTGCTTTGATTGGGGGTATATTACTGTTAGATAACGCCATACCTTCGGCGATGGGACTGGTCGGTATAGGGCTAATTATTGTAGGGCTGATATTATTTGCAAAAGACGGCTAAATGGCACTGTAACACTACGCCTCTTTCGTCAAACTTATGCATTGAATAGCCACCTAAAAAACACTTATCACTTTGATGATCTCGATTTGGCACTATAACCATGGGTAATGCTTTGATTTTTCCTGATATTCTATTATATTTATTGGACATGGTTGGCATTATTGCCTGCGCGATTGCAGGGACTTTGCTTGCGCAGCATAAAGGCTTTGATATTGCTGGGTGTATTCTGGTAGCAATGGTCAATGCCATCGGCGGTGGGACATTACGTGATATGGCTCTCGACCGTCATCCTCTATTTTGGATGACTGATCTTAATTACGTAATCGTTATCACGGTGACCTCTCTTATTTTACAAATATTCTTTCACCTTTATCATAAGATTGATAATGCGTTAAAGCTCTTTGATGCCATTGGGCTGGCTGCCTTCAGTGTCATTGGTTTTAAGGTGGCCTTAACCCTAGACATGTCTCCCCTGATCGCTATTATGATGGGTGTCTGGACTGCCATTATCGGTGGTTTGCTACGTGATATCATCTGTAATGAGATTCCGCTGGTGCTACAGCGTGAGATTTATATTACTGCCAGTATTGCAGGGTCTGTGACTTATTTATGCTTACAGTATTTTGGGGTGGGCGCCAGTCTCAACGAATTTATTATGCTGTTTGTCATCTTTGCAGTACGTATGCTCGCGCTCAGATTCGACTGGCATCTGCCTTCTATTCGGCTCGTGGACTGATTGATTGAGCAAGATTCTACTTAGGGCGTGTCATCAATTAAGCCAAATGACACAAGAAACCAGATAAATAGCACTCAAGAAATGACGGGCTAACTTATCATAGCGAGTAGCAATCGCACGATACTGCTTAATCTTGGCAAAGAAGTTC
>NZ_CAJHBO010000020.1 GCF_904846645.1 Psychrobacter sp. Pi2-1 | reverse complement strand
ACTTCTTTGCCAAGATTAAGCAGTATCGTGCGATTGCTACTCGCTATGATAAGTTAGCCCGTCATTTCTTGAGTGCTATTTATCTGGTTTCTTGTGTCATTTGGCTTAATTGATGACACGCCCTAGTTGAAATCGAAAAAGATACTTTCGTTAGTTTTTATTCTATTAGAAAGTTGATGGATACTCCCAAAATAAGTGATTCTACTAGAGAACTGAAAATAAATCTTAATTGGAGTCCTAATTTGAAAAACGTGACTATGCTCAACAGTCACAAGATGAACGAACTATACGACTTAGGTGATATAAGGGTTGAAACAAAAAATCTCAGATTTTTGTGCAACCAGTTTGTGCATAGCTATATATTTGAAGTGGTTATAGAGGATGGTGTAGGGCTTTCCTGTTGTTACTTTACCTCTGATCGAGATAAAAATAAAAAAATATTTTTTATAACAGTAGAAGTGCTTGTACATATACTTAATTTAGTTGGCAATGATTATCCATCTAAGTTGAAAATCACAAGAGATTCAAAGACTGGAGAACTTCTTACAGGAGTATTATGATTCCTGTCGCCCATACTATGGCGCAACTTATAGACAACCAGTCATTCTAAAAATTACGCCCAAAGTACATCATAAAACAGTAACCCAAGTTAGTCTTGATTAGGATTATATTCTCGCAACGCCGCAATACGATCATCCAATGTTGGGTGTGAGCGGAACAGGTTGGCAATACTAAAGCCTTGAGATTGTCCAGATGAGATCGCAAATGCTTTCATATTTTCAGGCATTTGGTCAGGACGCTGTGCAGAGGGACGCAACGCATCAAGCGCACTGATCATTTTTTCGCGGCTGGCAAGTTTTGCCCCCATTTGATCCGCACGGAATTCACGTAAGCGTGAAAACCACATGACGATGGCAGACGCCAAAAACCCAAGCAAAATATCCATCACCATACTGGTAATAAAGTAACCAATACCGGGGCGATCACTAGTGTTTTTAAACACAGTACGGTCAACGAAACTGCCGACAATGCGCGCAAAGAACATTACAAACGCATTTACCACCCCTTGCATAAGGGCAAGGGTTACCATATCACCGTTAGCCACATGACCAATCTCATGCGCCAATACCGCTTCGACTTCATCTTGATTCATATTCTGTAATAGACCAGACGAAACTGCCACCAGCGCTTTATTTTTATTCCAGCCAGTGGCAAAGGCGTTTGGCTGCGAATTGTTAAAAATACCAACCTCAGGCATACCGATATTTACGGCTCGCGCTTGTTTGGCTACGGTATCGATTAGCCATTGCTCAGTAGCGGTGCGTGGAGATTCTATAACTACCGTACCAGCCATCCATTTTGATATAAATAGCGACACCATCGAGCCGACCATGCCGTAGATACCACACATAACAGCAAGGCTAATGTAGTTAAGACCACCTGCACTGTGCACACCGCCAATCCCAAAAAACCTCGATAAAATACCAAACACAATGCTAAATACCACAATCACTGCTAAGTTGGTTAATAAAAATAATCCAATACGCATCATGATGCTAACTTCCTATTTACAATGTCGGTATGGCTTCGATAGATGGTTCTCTAAGAGGTTTGTTTGTTATGATAGATTTTACTGTGATTTTGACTGTAATGTTAGACAAAATAGCCTTTTATAAGAGGTGGCAGAGATAGGGTGATTATTTTGGGGAATGCCGTACAATACCTGACTGGTTTTAGCAGGTTAGAACAGTAGTAGATGAGGAGTAGTGATTTTTGACAGAACTAAAGACGGTTGGGTTATTTGCGCTTACTGCATTGGCTGAGATTGCAGGATGTTATCTGCCTTATCTGTGGCTGCGAGAAGGCAAGTCAATCTGGCTACTGATACCTGGTGCACTGAGTTTGGTCGCATTTGTTTGGCTGCTGTCATTACATCCGACTGCTGCGGGTAGGGTCTATGCGGCATATGGTGGTGTTTATATATGTATGGCGATTTTATGGTTGTGGACGGTCAATGGCATACGACCAACCATGTGGGACATATTGGGCTCGGTAGTTGCGCTATTAGGAATGGCGATTATTATGTTTGCGCCGCGCGGAGCTTAATCAAAATCGAAGCTTAATTAAAGACAGTGCTTAGCTAAAGGCCAATGACGAACCAAAAAAATACCAATCAAACGGTTAGGTCAGATTGGCATATTGATGTATTGATTATTAATGTTTGCCTAAAATACTGCCATTGTCGTCTTTCTTGGCTTGTTTGGCAGCTTTCTTCTCTTTAGCAGTCAAAAGGGGCTTTTTCTTAACATTCTTTTTACTATCTTGACCTTTGCTCATAATCGTTTCCTTTTTTACGGCACACTACTCATTACGCCAAGTTAAGCGAATTCAAGATAGTGTGAATACAGCTAACATAGCTGTTTACTGAATAGAGTATAGGCTTAAGCTTTAGTAATAGATAGCGCTCGCACAATTCGTCTACGATTCAATTATCATTCAAATCGTTTATGGTTTTCGCTAAGTGTTCTTTGCGCAGAATGATGAGCAACCCTAATACGGTTAGTCCTATTTTATTAATTGATTCGTTCAATCAATCATTGTATTAATAAGTGCTTACTTACGGATACATGGCGATTTGCTATAATGAATCATAAACCGATTTATAAACGCGGCAAATTCTTATTTATTAACATTTAGCACCATCGTGCTTACTGTTTTGGTCAAATTATTATGCGTATTCGTAAACTATTCAAATTTGAAAATGCTCACATCGTTCGTAACTGTAGTTCTGAACGCTGTAAGCACTCGATTCATGGCCACAGCTACCAGATTGAGCTGATTTTAGAAGCCACCCGTTTAGATCACGGGCAAATGGTTTATGATTTTGGGCTACTAAAATCTTCGATCAAAGACATTATCGATAGTTTTGATCATGCGATTTGTTTTTGGAACAAAGATGATCCTGAATATGTCGCAGCGTGTAAAAAATTCAGCGCACGTTGGATCAGTCTACCAGTATCTCCGTCAGCAGAGCAGTTTTCACGAGTGATATTCTTTTGGGCACAAGAAATACTGCGACAGACGCAAATGCAAAACGGCGAAGCGGATGTCAGTGTTTATTCAGTGATTGCTCATGAAACCGCGACGGGTTACGCACAGTGTTTTGCTGATGATGTGGCAAATGATCAGATGGGTAAGCTGGTCCTAGAGGATTTTGAATTCAGTGAACAAGTTCGTGCTGAATGGACGGACTCTGATCTGTATGCCAAGCTTATTCGCGGTGAAAGCTTCACCAACCCAACGGTGACTATGCAGGTACAGACAGGGCAGGTACAGACAGAGCAAGCACAGGTAGGTTCGGACTAATGCACAACGATCAATCAATAGAAAATAGTGACACTGTGCAAACGCTTATACTGAACTCTGAGCAAGATACACAGTTATTGGCTAAGCAGCTGGCAACGTTGCCGCTAACTGGTAGTGTGTGGCTGGCAGGGGATTTGGGCGCAGGTAAAACTACATTGACGCGTTATTGGTTGCAGGCTCTCGGTCATACTGGTGCGGTAAAAAGCCCAACCTATACTTTGGTTGAGCCTTATAGCATTGAGCAAAGCAATGGCACGATTAAGCCTGTTTATCATGCAGATCTATATCGTCTACAAGATCCAGAAGAGCTGTCTTTTATTGGGTTTGATGAGTATCTAGATGAGAAAGAAGCACTGGTTATCATTGAATGGGCGAGCCGTGCTGATGGCTACCTACCAACGCCAACTTTATTTATCGATATGACGCAAGTTGAAAGCGACGATAAAGGTAATGAAGCACGCCAAGTATACTTAAGAGTATCAAAAGCAGGCCAAGCGCAAGGTTTGGATTTATCACAACTTAGCATCTAAATGAATATCTAAATTATACCACTCGCTACTTTCCAAAAATATGACATCTATCCATGCCAGATAATCATCCTAATACCCGCATCAAAAAACTATCGCCGTTGCTGATCAATCAATTAGCAGCAGGTGAAGTGGTGACACGTCCAGCAGCAGTGGTCAAAGAGCTGCTGGAAAATGCCATCGATGCTGGCGCGACCAATATTGAAGTGCGCATCACTCAAGGCGGTATGGGCCTGATTGAGGTAGTAGATAATGGGGTGGGCATTCATCCTGATGATATGGTCATGGCCATCACTCGTCATGCGACCAGTAAGGTTGCTGACGTTGCTAATTTACATGGTATTACGACGTTGGGTTTTCGCGGTGAGGCGTTAGCGGCTATGGCTGCTGTCTCGCGTTTGACCTTAACCAGTAGTCATGATGAGAGCGGTATCGGTCGTCAATTACAGGTCGCTGGCGTATTAGATGACACACCGAAACTCTTACCAGTTGTCCATAATCGCGGTACCACGATCGTCGTAAAAGATTTGTATTTCAATGTGCCTGCCCGCCGTGGCAACCTGAAATCTATTGCTACTGAATTCGGTCATATCGAAACCATTGTCCGAGAAGTCGCACTGGCACGTGCTGATGTTGCTTTGACACTTTTTCATGACAACAAACAGCGGCTATCATTATCTGCAAGTACTACGGGTATTAGTGGCAATAATGACAACAACGACAGTCGCTTGCCACTGCCGCGGTTGGAACAAGCGACTGGTATGGCATTGACAGATAATGCATTAGCAATATCGATAGATTTGTCGAGTCTGCTACAGTCGTCTGTAGAGTACGACAATAGCAATGTTACTCAAGCAGCGATTAGTGGCTGGTTATGGCCATTGCATCATGAAAAAACTGATTTACCAAAGCTGATTTATGTAAATGGCAGACTAGTAAAAGAAGCGTTGATTAGCAATCAAATACGTCAAATGGCACAAGGTGCGCAGCTAGCAGGTATGGGGTATGCACTGTATTTTGATTTACCAACTCAATGGTTAAATATCAATGTGCATCCATCTAAACAACGTATCAAAATCAGTCCATTGAATAATATTATGGCGCACTTAGGCCATACAATTCGTACGCAGTTGAAAAAGATCGATGTAGCTAAGTTTGGGCTTGGAATTGATTCTGCATCTGCGTCCGTAGCGACGACCGAAACTGACAGTCAATACAAATCTACGGAACGGGTAAATAACAATGCTTCTGAAGGTCGTTCGTCTAAAATGCCCATCTCAAGTAGTCAGCCTACCAACAACCCAAAGCGACATAATAAAGTAGAGTCTAATAAGCAGTCTTATCAGACTACTGCAAACCCATTATCTTCAAATAATTCTTCATGGCAAGAATCAGTACAACCTCATATTAATGAGCAATCAGACCAAAATAACAACAGTAACAACAGCACTTCATATTATTCTGATGGAGCAGCTACCTCTGCATTTTTACCAATTTGCTTAGATATTATTGAAAACGTAGAGACTATTGGTATTGACTCAAGCCCAAATGATAAAAAGCTACCTTGGCTGTTATTTTATCACCAAGGGCAGTGTGTATTGATAAGTGCTAAAGACTGGCAGCTTAAAGTAAGCCAGTTATTTGAATCACTTACCTCTAGTCAGCAAGTATTCAAAAAAGATAGATTGCCAAACAGTGCTACTGTGATTAATCAGCAACTTATTAGTGTCAATACGCAAATGTCTGTACAGGATTCAATGGTTTTTGCGAATGATCTTACTGGAATAATTATGAACAATGCTATTAAAGCGATAGATAGCCATCGCTTAGTAAAGCTAATGCTATCCTGAATATCTGAAAATAATTACAATATCTTAAAGCAATTAAACCAATCGATATCCGAGTTATCCATATATTATGAAAGGCCACTTTATGCAACATTCGTCTGATAGCATCTCTCACAAGCTGGCGGATAATAGCGTGGTCTGTCTTATGGCACCAACTGCTAGCGGCAAGACGTCATTGGCGTACGAGCTATACGATACAGGTCGTTTTGAATTAATTTCTGTGGACTCAGCGCTGATATATCGTGATATGAATATTGGCACAGCCAAGCCAACAGCGGCTGAGTTGGCGCGTTATCCACATCATTTGGTCGATATCATTGATCCTATGCAAAGCTATAGCGTGGCGGAGTTTGTCAGTGACGTTGCCCGCCTCATTGACGAGTGTCACAGAAATGGCAAGATACCATTGTTAGTAGGTGGCACCATGATGTATTACATGGCACTCCTCGATGGATTGTCTCCCGTGCCCGATAGCGATGACAGCGTACGCGCGCGCGTAGAGCAGTGGCGTCAAGAGAAAGGTATTAGCGCTCTATATGATTATTTGGAGAGTATCGATCCTATAAGCCATGCGCGTTTGAATGCTACTGATACTCAGCGTATCACGCGAGCAGTTGAGGTCTATCTACAAACAAATATTCCAATAAGTGACTGGCAGCGCAAGCCAAAGCAAGCCCTAGCCCATAACCCAGAGCAGCAGTGGCATGCGCTATCGGTAATGCCAGATCGTTCATGGCTACATAATCGTATCGAACAACGTCTAGAT
This sequence comes from Psychrobacter sp. Pi2-1, assembly GCF_904846645.1. Taxonomy (GTDB): domain Bacteria; phylum Pseudomonadota; class Gammaproteobacteria; order Pseudomonadales; family Moraxellaceae; genus Psychrobacter. The sequence goes on along the minus strand of NZ_CAJHBO010000020.1, from coordinate 45,136 downwards.
ATCATGTGGAATGAAGGGCTAGTGGCTGAAGTCATAGACTTACTAAAAAAGTATCCGCTCACGCCTAATATGCCTTCGATGCGCTGTGTAGGCTACAGGCAAGTACTAGAATATTTGGTACATATTGAGCATCCGATATTTGATGAGACTCATCTAGATAAAGCTCAATTTTATGAAGCTTTTGGAAAGCATACAGCTGTCAATGAAGAAAAAGAAATCTCAGATAATGTTGCTCAGTCAGTTGCTCAACCAAACATGGCTAGCCAAGAGACCGAGGCGCTTGCTTGTCAGGAAATGCAAAATAAGGCATTATATGCTACAAGACAGCTAGCAAAACGTCAGTACACATGGCTGAGAAAGGTAATGCAATTGCCCAGCGCATCATCAAATGGCATAGCAGAATCTGAGAGCGGGGCTGATGCTAGCAGTCGTATGATATTACAAACGTTTGAAACCATGGCCGAAACACGAGAGTACTTGTCTTAAGGTGCAATGATAGCTAACACAATTAGTTTCAAAGATTGACATAGATAGCTGTTATAATTCGGCTCAGTGCATTGAGCGTTGTTATGATGTCTGGCTTATGAACTTTTGTAGACAAAAATTATTAATGAAACAACTAGTTACTTAATTATTTACAATAATAACGTATTCGCGATAAAGTGGAATCACTTAAGAGCAACGAATATTTATTTAGATACGTTTTATAAAGAAAACACCTTATTGTATCTACCTTTTAGCCATTATAATTAAATTAACACTTAAAATAATTGGCACCCAAAACATAACTATATAATACTTAGGAGAGATTTCATGTCAAAAGGACAAACTTTACAAGATCCGTTCTTGAACTCGCTGCGCAAAGATCGCATTCCTGTCTCTATTTTCTTGGTAAATGGCATTAAATTACAAGGCCAAATTGAATCATTTGATCAATATGTCGTTCTTTTGAAAAACACAGTGAGCCAAATGGTATATAAGCATGCCATTTCAACAGTCGTGCCAGCACGTAACCCGCGTAGTAGTACGACGACAGGTACAAGTGCGCAGCCTCAGAGCGCAGCACCGACTGGATATCAAGGCGGTGGCTTTGAACGTGGTAGTAACCCTGCTGCTGGCGGCTTTGAAGAGCGCGGATTTGCATCGAGTCGCAGTGGATTCAATCGTGGTGGTTTTAGCCAAGGTCAAGATCGTGGTTTTGAACGCGGTAGCTTTGGTCAAGGTCAAGAGCGCGGGTTTGAGCGTGGTGGTTTTGGTCAAGATCGTGGCTTTGATGCCACGGCAGATAATACAGGCTTTGAAGATAAGCCAAACGACGGTTCTAATGATAGCAATAGCTAACTCATCGCATTAATCGAGCCTATTGTCTAGAAAATGTTAAGACATGATTTATCCGTTTAAAGCCTGCTGATATAGTGGGTTTTTTTGTATAGATAGCAGCAAGCTCTTTATTCAGTATGAAGCACTATATTAGTGTAGATTTTGTAGACCATTACTAATATCAAACATAGTGTAGTAAAATAGCGTATTGATTCATCATAAAAATAGAGCGGATTCATGAGTGATACCAAAAACAACTTAACCCATGAGCAATTTATTACCACTGCTATCGAGGCCATTAATACCGAAATATCTGCGTTAGCATTGCTGACAGAGCAGATTGACGACAGATTTGCACAAGCATGTGACATCATTCTGACTTGTAAGGGTCGAGTGGTAGTTACAGGCATGGGTAAGTCGGGGCTAATTGGACGCAAGATTGCAGCGACCTTTGCCTCAACTGGTACGCCTGCTTTTTTTATGCATCCTGGTGAAGCGGGACATGGCGACTTGGGTATGCTTGTAAAAGGTGATGTGCTACTTGCTATTTCAAACTCAGGTGAGTCAGATGAAATCAAGATGCTACTGCCAGTTGTTAAGCATCTAAATATCCCTCTCATCAGTATCAGTCGTGATAAGCGCGGTATGCTACCGCGAGCAGCTGACATTGTATTAACGCTCGGTCAGTCGCAGGAGGCTTGTCCACTTAATCTAGCGCCAACCTCCAGTACGACAGCTACTTTAGCGCTCGGGGATGCGTTAGCGGTCGCTTTAGTACATGCACGTAATTTCACGTCTGAAGATTTTGCATTATCGCATCCTGCTGGTGCCTTGGGTCGTCAGCTATTGACGCGTGTTGAAGATTTAATGCATACCAAATCAGAAGACTTGCCTTTGATTCATCAGCAGGCCCCATTGCAACAAGCTTTATTTACCATGTCTGCTGGTCGCTTGGGTATGACAGTGGTGACTGATGATAATAATAAGGTCGTCGGTGTGTTCACAGATGGTGACTTGCGCCGAGGGTTAGAAAAAGGCATCGACCTACAAACGCCAATGAATGAAGTGATGGTCAGCAATCCACGCCATATCAGTAAAACGATGCGTGCGTCAGATGCGCTGAGTGTTATGAATGAGAGTAGTATTAGCCAGTTATTGATCATTGATGATGAAGATCGTTTAGAAGCTATTATTACCGTGCATGATTTGCTGCAAGCTGGGGTCAAATAAGGTTTGTGAGTTGCCGTTGAAATAGTTAAGCTATATAGAATAACGCTTCGAAAATAAATATTAAAAAGAGACAAATAATGCAGGACTTGATACAGAAAGCCGGACAAGTAAAACTATTGGTCATGGATGTCGATGGAATTTTATCCAATGGTCAAATTATCTATGATGCTAATGGTGTTGAGACCAAAGCGTTCTCAGTACAGGATGGTGTGGGTGTTAAGTCTCTAGCACGCTACGGTATTTTGACAGCCATTATTACTGGCCGTAGTAGTGCGATGGTAAACAAGCGCGCAGCAGAAATGGGCGTTAACCATGTGGTGCAAGGCCGTGATGATAAGCTTGTTGCACTAAACGAGCTGCTATTTTCTCTAGATCCTACCCTAAACATCACTGCTACCGACTGTGCCTATATGGGCGATGATTTACCAGACATTAAGGCGATGCAAACAGTAGGGTTTGCGGCAACCGTACCTAACGCGCATGCTGAAGTTATCAAGCGCAGTGACATGGTAACGACTCGTGCTGGCGGTACTGGAGCGGTACGCGAGATATGTGATCTTATCTTAAAAGGTCATGGACATTATCAAGACTTTATCGCGCATTACACGCTTGATGAGGCACTAACTCAGGATAACCAGTCGTGAATACACGTGTCTTAATTGTATTAGCCTTAATTATTGCCGGTATCGCGGGTTGGTTTTTTCAGCAGCAAGGCGACGTAACGCCGCCAGTCAATATTGAAACGACAGATGTCAATTATGAAGCCACTGATATCAAAGCCGTGCAGACGAATGAACAAGGTGAAACCGAATACGAGCTTACCGCTGAGTCTTTGACACATAATCCTGAAACCAATCAGGATGAAATGTCAGGCATTACTATGAATTGGGAGCCATCTGCAGAGCAACGTTATCGTATTCAAGCGGGCAGTGCAGCTATCAGTCAACAGACAGGGGAGCTTAGTTTATCAGGTGGATTTACACTGGTGAGCGAAGGCAATAAGAGTACCCCTGATATCGAACCGATAAAAGTAACTGGTAGTACGCTAAAAGGTAATACGAAATCAGGCAAGGTATACAGTGATGCGCCTGTGAAAATCGAACAAGGCATGAATCGATTTGAAGCCTCTAGTATGACTGCCAATCTTGAGACAGGTGAGTACGAATTTGGCCAAGTTGCTGTTGCCTTTTCTCCATCTGAACGCCAAGATAAAGCATTGTTTTAATCAAAGTACTTTCTATTTACCGTATCAAAAAATAGCAGCTAGCATAAAGTTTGCAAATCCTACCACCTATTATGAAATGAGTTATTTATATGAAACTTAAATTTTTGCCTACTTTACGCGCATCGTCACTCTGCTTGCACAAATTGCGCGCACTACCAATGGTGATGTTATTGGCGCTACCGCTATATAGTCATGCATTGCCATCAGATTCTAATCAGCAGATTAAATTGCTAGCGGATAAAGCCACTTATAGTGAGCGTACAGGCGTGACCAGTTATGCAGGTAATGTCATTATTACCCAAGGTACGTTTAAGATGACGGCCGATAACATCACGGTCAATCTTTCTCAGCAGCGTAGCATTAACTCAGCGGTAGCAACTGGCCGTCCAGCGACTATGCAGCAAGTAGTCACGCAAGAAAAGGGCTTGGCAAAGGGGCAAGCTAATAAGATTGACTACAACGCAGTGTCTGGGATTATTACGCTAACTGGCAATGCAAAACTGGTTCAGAATGGTGCAAGCTTCGCTGGTAATGTTATCCGTTATAGCCTAAAAGCAGGTGATGTTGAAGCGACTGCTGGCGGCAATCAGCGCGTTGAACTGGTATTCCCGCCTAATAACGGTACAAACCAAAGTGGCGTACGTTAATCCAAATAAACAGGCTATGAGTAAATAAGTCTGCCTTTAGCAATGCTTAAATTTTGTGAAAGTAAGAGTAAGTTATGAGCGATGATAAAAATCTAGACCTATCGGCATCAAATACCAATACGGCGCCTGTCGCTCGATTGACTATGCAAAATTTAGGCAAGCGATATGGTAAACGTTGGGTGGTCAAAGACGTTTCATTTTCTGTCGAACAAGGTCAAGTTGTCGGATTGTTAGGCCCTAACGGTGCTGGTAAAACGACTAGCTTCTATATGGTGGTGGGACTGGTCAATATGGATAAGGGCCGCGTTACGCTAGGTAAAATGGATTTATCTAAATACGCAATGCACGAGCGAGCGCGTGCGGGTATCGGCTATCTACCGCAAGAGGCATCAATCTTTCGTAAACTGTCTATCGAAGATAACATTTTAGCTATTTTACAGACTCGTACAGAATTAAGTAAAGCTGAACAACAGCAAGAACTTGAAAAATTGATTGGCGAGTTCCATTTAGAACATGTGCGCAAGTCTCAGGGTATGAGCGTGTCAGGAGGTGAGCGTCGTCGCTGTGAGATTGCGCGAGCATTGGCCGCTGATCCTAAGTTTATCTTATTGGATGAGCCTTTTGCAGGGGTAGATCCTATCTCTGTCGGTGATATTAAAGACGTTATTTTGACGCTTAAAAATCGCGGCATTGGCGTTTTAATCACCGATCATAATGTTCGAGATACACTGGCTATTTGTGAAAAGGCTTATATCGTATCAGAAGGCGCTATCATTGCAGAAGGCACTTCGGCTGAAGTTTTAGAAAATGATTTAGTAAAATCTGTTTATCTAGGTAAAGACTTTCAAGTATAAGTTATAGCATTAAATCCCTTATCTCATACTCTATTTTATATAGTGCGCTCAAAACAAAAAGGTGCCGTTAAAGTAGCGTTATGCTGGTATAGATTTTCCTTACTTCCTATGCATTCTACTTTCCAAGCGCTACGTAAAATTCATACTAATAAATTTCTAATTAACTAATAGAGCTACCTAAAACTATTTTATATAGAGCTTATAAGCCAGTTACTACTTATATCTATAATTAATATCTCTACAATTAACATCATCCTCTTTCAAGTACAGCTTGCAAAACCAATGGCTGACTTATCATGACAAATATTTTTAAATCAGCGCTTATAAAGCGTGACATTATTACCTTCATTATTCTCAACTGATCCTTTGAATAAGGCTTATAAGCTATGGCAAAAAATAAAAGCAGCTATGTCTGTCAGCATTGCGGTGCGCATTTTGGTAAATGGGCTGGGCAGTGTACGGATTGTGGGGAATGGAATAGCTTGGTTGAAGCCCCAAATGTCAGCATGCCACATCATAATAAGAGCACCGCGAAGCCTAATAACGCACGAGCTGCTACTCGTGGTACCAGTGCGCCAGCTGGTAACTACTCTGGTACTCACAGTGCTGTCATGCCGCTTAATGCAGTAAGTGTAACGCTCGACACACGCTTACCAACTGGTATCAGTGAGTTCGATCGCGTACTGGGTGGGGGGTTAGTGGCGGGTTCCGTAGTGTTAATCGGTGGTGATCCGGGTATTGGTAAATCAACGATCTTGCTGCAAACGGCGACCAATATGGCACGGGCTGATTCATTGGCAGGTAGTGCATTATACGTGACGGGTGAAGAGTCACTTGCACAGGTGGCCATGCGAGCCAAACGATTAGACTTGCCTGCTGATAGACTGCGTGTACTGGCTGAAACTAACGTAGAAACTATCTGCGCTGCATTAACGCAAGAGCAGCCAGCCATCGCTATTATTGATTCTATTCAGACGATTTATACGGACGCTATCAACTCTGCACCAGGTGGTGTCAGTCAAATTAGAGAGTCTGCTGCGATTTTGACGCGCTATGCTAAGCAAACGGGAACGGCGCTGTTTTTAGTAGGGCATGTAACCAAAGAAGGTACGTTAGCGGGTCCGCGAGTATTAGAGCATATGGTTGATACCGTACTTTATTTTGAAGGCCAGTCTGACTCGCGTTTTCGTATGATTCGTGCGGTCAAAAATCGCTTTGGTGCGGTTAATGAGTTGGGTATCTTTGGTATGACCGATATGGGGCTCAAAGAAGTCGCTAATCCATCAGCGATATTTTTAAGTCGTTATGACAAACCTGTTGCAGGGTCTGTTGTGATGGTCAGCCGTGAAGGTACAAGGCCATTATTGGTAGAAGTGCAGGCATTGGTAGATGATTCACAAGGCTCGCCTAGAAGGATGGCGCTGGGTCTAGATTTCCAACGTTTATCCATGTTACTAGCAGTGATGCATCGTCACGGCGGAATACATACCAGTGGACAAGATGTCTATGTCAACGTCGTTGGTGGTGTCAAAGTCATAGAAACAGGATCTGATTTGGCTGTACTGTTGGCCTGTGCTTCAAGTATTAAAGAGAAAGCGTTACCATCTTCATTAGCCGTATTCGGAGAAGTGGGTCTATCAGGTGAGATACGCCCAGTACCTAACGGACAAGAGCGGCTGAAAGAAGCAATGAAGCATGGGTTTAAGCATGCCATCATTCCAAAGGCCAATGCACCTGCTAAAAATGCGCCTCAGTTTAAAGGTATCAATGTGATTGCTGTTGAGCGACTCGATGATGCTATCGAAAGCGCGTTTGAATTGTAAAGTATGTAGAATTAATAGTACTTTGTTCTGATTAATTTAGTCGTTAATGTTAGCTTGAAGCAATAAATATGAACCATAAAAAAAGCCTAACTAATGATTAGTTAGGCTTTTTTTGCTATATAGGCTAGCAATATTATTGGTCTCTAAAACCGATACCTAAAATTAAGGTCCTGTAACGCGCTCAATAGCAACGTTACCCACGCCTTTGCTCGTAATACCGAGTTTTTTGGCAGCACCATAAGATAAATCTAATACACGGTTACCATGGAATGGGCCGCGATCGTTCACTTTTACCACGACACTTTTACCATTAGTCTTGTTAGTAACTTTGACATAGCAGTTCAATGGCAATGAGCGATGCGCTGCAGTTAAACCATTCATATCAAAAGTTTCGCCACTGGCAGTCTTGCGACCATGAAACTTACGACCATACCAAGACGCAAGGCCAGTCTGCTTGAACTTACTGACAGAGTTAGAAGCAACAGCTGTTAAGCGCTCTAATACATCTTCATCATTGGTAACTTGTGTCGTATCATTGGCTAACAATGAGCTGCTAAGTGCCAATGAAGTCGGCTGACGAGCTGACTTTACCAAACTTGATGCACCATCATGCTGACGGCTTAGTTCACCAAGTACACGGTCAATGTGGGAGGCGTTATCTTGCGAAATCATAGCAAGTGTGGTCTTTGCTTCTACAGCATTTGCATTGGTAGCGACTGCAGAGCCAGCAAATAACATTGCTGACATTGTAAGTAAACCAGATAAACGCTTGTTCATAAATACCTCTATAACTTATACATCAAAACCTAACTCTAAATATTTTAGATTGAGCATGGCATTAATCTATTGTTTTCATATTGATTAATGAGCGGCTCTTATAGATATTAATATATGGTAATTTTTCATTTCATTATCATCAGTATTCAGTACATCTAGTAGATAGAGTGACTGACGATACGCTTAAATGATAGTTAGCGATAAGCATTGAATACAAAGTCCAAAATCAGGACTGAATGACAATGTCACTATATGTCGTATTTACATGATGTGCGATATACAAACTTCATTAGAATGCTACATTAATAAAAGGTTCAGAGGACATCGCGTATCGCTTTGTTATCAAACCGTTAATTAAGTAGTGTATTTGAAAGTCTGGAATCTACAAGATGCTAACTATACGGCTATGCTACAACCTAAATATATTTAAATGCAAAGTTTATTAGTAGCTATGTACGGGTTATGTATCAGAGTACAGTAAAACGAGGTTAACGCAATTTTTTGTAAAAAACAAGGAATAAAATCTTTCTAGATTGATAGGTGGTTAACTAATATCGGAAATTGTGTCTATTTACTATTAAAAATAAGAGGCGCTAAAACGAACAATTATTTCAGATTTGTAACTATTATAGTGATTGATACGAACATACATTATATGAAAACCATTAAAATAAAAAAGCCATAGCGCTCAGAAAGAAATTCTTCTTCGCGCTATAGCTCATTGTCTTTTATCGAACCATGGGTAATACAAAACAATTTATCTTAATGGTACTACCATAGTTATTACAATGACTTACTCGAAAGACGAATTATACAGAAAGTATCTTATACAAATTAGCCGGATTTATGTGTATGGATAGACATGAGCAAGCCAAATCCTGCCATCAAGGTGACGATAGCCGTACCCCCATAACTAATGAATGGTAGTGGAACACCTACGACAGGCAAAATACCGCCAACCATGCCGACATTGACGAATATATAAACAAAGAAAGACATAGCGATAGCACCAGCCAACAATCTGCTGTAAACGTCAGGATGGGTGAAAGCGATATATAAGGCGCGTGATAAAAGGCAGAAATAAATGAACATCAGTAGCATCACACCGAGTAAACCAAACTCCTCGGAGAAGGCGGCAATGATAAAGTCAGTATGGCCTTCTGGTAGGAAATGTAGGTGTGACTGCGTGCCCTCCAGATAACCTTTTCCAGTAAGACCACCAGAACCAATGGCTGTCTTCGATTGAATGATGTTCCACCCAGCACCTTGTACATCTGCTTCAGGATTAAGGAGTGTCAAGACTCGCGTACGCTGATAGTCGTGGAGTAAAAAGTTCCAAGCAAATGCTATAAACGGTACAGCCAAAATTACAGCAGCAGAGATTAAACGCCATGAAAGGCCTGCTAAGAAAAGTACAAATATACCACTAGCAGCGACCAGTAGGGATGTACCAAGATCGGGCTCTTTAGCAATTAATAGTACAGGTACAATGATCAATGCCAAGGTAATAGCAATGCTAGACGCTGACGGTGGCAAATCACGCTTAGACAAAAACCAAGCACACATCATTGGCATGCCCAGTTTCATAAACTCTGAAGGCTGCACACTACCGAACCCAGGCAAATTGATCCAGCGCTGAGCACCCATACGTACTTCACCGATAATATCTACCAATACCAATAATATAAGCCCTAAGACATAAAATATGGGCGTGAAAGTACGATAGAGACTGGGCGGTATCTGCGCCATGGTAAACATCACAGTGAATGCCACACCATAACTGACCATTTGGCGAATAACCATACCAATATCTTGGCTTGCAGCGCTGTATAGAATCGTCAGACCAATGCAACAAACCGTCAACAACAGTAAAGTTAACCATGGGTCGATATGAATGCGTTGCCATAGTGTCGGTGCATGACCTTGACCCAAATGATGGCTCTGACGTGAAAAACGATATTGCGGGTTAGAAGACATAGGCAGAATTTGGCTAACAATTGGTGTAGGAGGGAAGTACTAAATAAATTATCTCATTATAAATAATGATGAGAAGCGTACTTAAAAGTACCGACTTTAATAAAAATATGCGAGCACGCAATGGCTATATAATTCACAAATAATAATAAAGTCACTCAATTATAAAAGTTGTAAGGATAAGTGTTAATTATCAATATTGGACTTCAAATTAGAAGCGATAGTTTAGCCTGCTTGTTGAAAATTTGATAGTATCGATAAAACGTTTTTAGCGGTAGTTTCTTGCAATGATAAAATCAAAAATCCATGCGTATAGGCAAATTTGCCAACCTATTATCACCCTTATCCTATGTGCTGGCAGTGTCAGTGCTCATGCCGTTATCATCAGTAATGATAGTGAACGCCGTATTCAAATACGTCAAAGTAGCAGTACAAGCAATAATAGTAATGCTTATATAACGCCCTCTACCAACAGCTCAAATCAGCGTCCTGGTGTCACCATGTTGAGTGGTGCGAATGCATCAAGTGGCGACAGTATGCAAAACTTGATTGTACAAAAACAGCGTGATTTCGAGATTGATGCTAGGTTGTCCATTGAAGAAAACAAACGTGTGAATGTAGTGAGACGCGGTACTACTTATAGTACAGCAAACAACACCTATAATGGTGCTTATAACGATTCTATGAGTATGGACTTTAATGCATGGTTAAATAGCAATAGCTATCGTGCCAGACAAGTAGCAGAGTACGAACGCTATCTCAGCGCACGAGTCGGGTCACAGAATGTACCGCCATTATCGCAACTGCTGACGACTGCCCGTAGTTGGAGTAAATGCGGGTATGAGCCGTATCAATTGCCACCTCAAGAGCTATGGTCTAACATTGTACCAACATTGCGCCTTTATAGTGAGTTGAAAAACCAAGGTATTTTACCACTCAGCAGTGAGATACGTTCGGTATATCGTAACCCGGGTTTGAATGACTGTGCAGGCGGGGCAGACAGTAGTAAGCATATGAATGCAAGTGCTATGGATATCTGGGTGCCTGAGTATGAAGACAATCTATGGCGTTTGAGTACCATGCATGATGGCTTATGTCAGTTTTGGCAGTATCAAGGACAGCCTTATAATTTTGGCTTAGGATTATATGCGACAGGGGCTATTCATTTAGATACTGACGGTTATCGTAAGTGGGGATTCAATCACGCTAGTAGTTCCTCTTCTTGCCGCTATTAATTGATTTATGAAGAATCGAAAGTTCGAATAAATATAAAGTTAACCGAGATAACACTAGATATATATTCATTTTTATATATACTATTCCAATGCTTACTAAAAATAATAATTTCGTAATTATCTGGTAGGATTCATACGTTAGACGCATGAGTTCATTAAAAATTTGTTTGGTCTTTAAAAAATATGCTTTAATAATATGTGTTATCAATCGCCTTTATATTTTCATGGCTTATAAAGAAAACCACCAAATTTACTTTAAGCGAAAACTATGAAAAATCAGCGCTCGACAATGAAAAACTATCATAAATTAAATAACGAGAAGCAAAGTTTTTTGCACTCGAACTATAAGTATGGTGCTTTGTTTACTTCTGCACTTATGTCGGCATTACTGATTAGTGCGTGTAGTACAGAGATGTCTTCTGAGAATAGTATGATAGTAACGGATAAGTCTGATAGACATATACAAAGCTCTAAAGAGATAGAAGATAGTATCAAGAACTCTTACGCTCGTTTGGCCTCTAAGCGCTCTGATGTCTGTCCAAAATTAATTCAAGAAGAAACGGGTAATCAGGTTATCGAACGCATATCAGAGGTCATGGTAAATGACTACTGTGATTATTTTTTATATCCGCGAGAGGGTCAGCGCCTCAATGTTAAAGTAGATGACCGTCAAATAGAAGCGCTATTAATTGTGCCGACGCTACATAACTTTGCCAATGGTAATTATAAAGTGACGTCTTATGATAAGCATGTTATCCGTTTAAGCTATAACGGGGCTACCCATAAGCCTGAGCATTTTGTCTATGATGTTGCGCTAAAAATTTCTGACGCCAAGCATTCCTAATGCCTAGCATTAAGAATGTTCTGCTTCTTATTAATGCATCATAGTAATTCAAATATTTAAATGGACATATTATAAGCAGTATTCTTTACCACTTATAATACGTTCACAAAATTAATGAGCCTTAACTTTTCTAAACTACTTTCCTAGCAACTTATTTCTTACTGGTTTTTTTTGCCGCTTTATTTTCTTTCCACGGATCTTCTTGCCCAACCGTAACTATCAAAAAGTTATCAGGTTTTAGCGTATCTCGCATGGTTTGATTGACCTCTGAAAGAGTGACTTGATCAATGCGATTGGTATAGTCAGCTAAGTAATTATTCGGTAATTGGTAAAAATTCATCATTCCGAGTAAGCCGTTAATACCAGCATTGCTTGCAAATCCCATCGGGAAGCTGTTTTTCAAATTATCTGTAGTCAGGCGCATCTCATCATTAGTAATGCCCTTGTCCAGCGTTTCATTGATAACATCTAAGCTTGCATCAATGGCCGCACGTGCCTTGTCATTACGTGTCGAAAAACCAATCTGGTAGGGACCTCGAGAGAGCATGGGATTCATCGACCCTGAGATTCCATAAGTATAGCCAAGGTTTTGTCTTACCTCCGTCATTAGCCGCGCATTAAAGTCACTGCCTGCCATGACTTCGTTTCCAACAGCAAAGTTAGTCTGCTGCTGCTGTGCTATTGGGTCGGTAGCTCGTTTGCTACCGAGTTGTCCCATGAGTACAGTGGTTTGAGTGCTTGGAAATGGAATATGAACGTACTGCGCTTTAGTAAGCGGTTTCGGCTCAGGTAAATCAGTGGCAGCTTGGCCAGTAGGCAATTTAGCAGTGATGTCTTCTGCCAGTTTTTTGGCTTGTGCTAATGTCAGGTTGCCGGTCATAGCAACAGACGCGTTTGCTGCTACCAGATATCTGTTTTTAAAGTCTATCAGTTGTTGTTTCTCAATCGTAGGAACGCTTTCTAGCGTGCCGACTGATGGATGCGCGTAAGGGTGAATACCGTACAAAGCATCATTGAAAGCGATACTGGCTAGGCTATTGGGATCTTGTTTTTGTTGCTGCAGACCTACCAACAGTCTTGCTTTATTGCGAGCTAAAACTTGCTCGTCAAACGTAGGCTCACTCACCATCTGTGTCATTAAATCAATGGCTGGCAGGAGATGCTTATCATCAGATAAGCTACGCAGTGAAACGATAAACATATCCTTATAGGCACTACTGCTTAGATTAATGCCCAACGTTTCCACTGCACGTGTAAATGCGTTTTCATCTAAGCTTTTTGAGCCCTGTTCGAGCATCGTCGCTGTCATATTCGCAATACCAAAACCATCCTTTTTGATACTACCATCACGTGCGCTACCAGCATTAAAACGCAAATCAACATCGACGATTGGCAAGGTGGTCGTTTGTACAAACATAACAGGTACGCCAGACTTGGTCTTAAACTGTTGAATGGTTGGCACGGTGACTTTTAAGGGCTTGTTATCGTCTAAGCTGGTTAGCTTAGATAAGGCAGCAATTGGCGCACTTGCATCGACTGCAGCAGGTGAGCGGTAATCTTCAGCAGCTGTTGTATCAGCTTGAGCAGTAGTAGCCAAGATACCAAAAGCAAAAATTACGCTAGCACTGAGATAAGATCCCTTTTTAGATGCGATAGTGCTTCTTATAGAGGCTGAAGCAGTTTTAAAAGATTTTGGTTTTGCTTTAGAGTCGTATTTATTCTGAATCATGAGTTTCTTCTTATTAAGAATACGGTGCTATGGCCATTTTTATGAGACGTTTGATAATAGGCAGCGACTATTTCGCTGGGGTTTTACTGTCTTTAGGTGGCACGACATGCATCACCGTCAAGTTGTCTTTGACCAAATATTTTTTGCTGGCAGCCTGAATGTCAGCCACACTGATACCGTCGAGCTTAGTTGGCAGTTTAGCAAGCAGTCTGTCATCTAGACCGATAGATTGTAACGAGCCAATCATACGTGCCTGTCCTTCCATGCTGTCTTGTGCATAGATCAAACCAGTAACCGTATTAGTCTTGGCACGACTGATTTCGTCATCGGCAATCGGATCGGTTTTTAACTTTTCTATTTCTGAGGTTATGGCTTGTTGTGCTTGCTCTAAGCTGACGCCTTCACGAGGTGTTGCTTGTATTAAAAACAGCCCATCTCCGCGATCTAACAAGTCGTAAGAAGTACCAACCGTGGTAAGCAGACCTTGCTCACGTATCAGTCGACTCTCTAAGCGTGCAGATAAGCCGCCATCGAGCACATCTTGCGCAAGTGACAGGGCATAAGCTTGTTTTTCATTGTTGGTGCCTGCCGTGGCAAGGCTTGGCACGTTGTAACCCATCAGTAGAACGGGTACTTGTACGGCTTGCTCAGAGTCTACCTTTTGATAACCACGGAAGCCTTTTTGAGTCACAGAAGTACGTTTGGGTAGGTCACTTTTTTCTAAATCACCAAAGTAACGTTTGACTTGAGTGAGTACTTCCTGTGGTTGCACGTCGCCGACGATGACTAACGTTGCATTATTTGGTGCATACCATGTCTTATACCAGTCTTTTAAATCTGAAAGTTTGATCGATTCTAGCTCGCTCATAGGTCCAATGACAGATTCACCTTTTGGGCTGTCAGGTAAGGCCAGCAGACGAAATGACTCATACGCTTTGGCAAGGGGATTGTCATCAGTACGTTGGCGACGCTCTTCCATGACCACTTGATGCTCTTTGGCAAATTCTTTGTCATCGAATATAAGGTTTTTCATGCGATCTGCTTCAAGCTCTAACGCTAATGGCATACGATTGGCAGGGAACAGCTCGTAGTATCCGGTATAGTCATAGCTGGTAAAGGCATTGTTGACGCCGCCAAACTTAGCAATTAGCCGCTCATAATCATCACTAGAGACATTGGTCGTGCCCTTAAACATCATGTGCTCAAGCAAGTGAGAGATACCACCTTTATCAAGAGGCTCATCTGCCGAGCCCACTCGGTACCAGATTTGTGTCATAGCGACTGGGGCACGGTGGTCTTCTTTTATAACGACTTTTAGACCGTTTTCTAACTGATATTCATGTCGACCTGACATGTCCATTGTCAACTCAGACGGCTGTGTGTCTTTGCTCGTTTTATTTTCATCTGATATGTTTTGAGCCGAGCTATCTGTTGTGATTGAGCTTGTCGCGGTTGCAGAGTTAGTAGGTATCGTATTGGTTTGACATGCAGCAAGTGACGCTGCTACTACTAAGGCACAAGCCATGCGTAATGGCGCAGCTGCTAGAGGTAAAGACAATGACATGGTATGGTCTACTTATATAAAATAATAACTGAAGAATTAAATGCTAATCATAGTAATAAATGGCATTACAAAGAGGTCTGAGCACCAACCATAACACTAGCAGTCGGTCTAAACTCTTGCGTCGTGGTGCAACCCGCCACCAATATAGTCGTCGTTAATAAAACAGCCACACTGATGCTGCTGATTTTTTTGTAGTGCTTAGAGAATAATGACATAACGGATTCCTAATAAGTATTTATCGAATAAGTCTTGGTAGAGTAGGCGAAGTCTGACAAGTAACAGGTCAGAATTTTGTGTCCAAACCTTAAGCAAAACTTTCTCAAATCATCGAGTGATTTTTTAAACAGATAAATTTTGACGATAGTCTAATAGGGTAAGGGCTGAGCATGACTTGAATTATGCTAAAATAGGTCAAAATTAGATGTCATGTCGCTCGTAGCCAGATGACAACCTATAAATCCATTAACAATAAACAAATAATTGATTTTGATAACTTTTAGGGCAAACTTATGAACAACCCAAACAACAGTAACCGCGTAGTCATTAACCTTGATGCGGGTCTTGACGACTTAGATGACGATGATATTACCTTACCCAGTCTACCGGTGCAATCTGTGCCCATTATTGATGAAACAGAGAGTGTTGCTCTACAAAAAGACAGTACGGTAAATCAAGACGTCTCTAGCAATGATGCTGCAAACAATATTGCTTTAGCGACACCAATTGTTATGACAGAAGAGCATAACGTCCCTAAAGGTAATTCTGAAAGCTTTTCAAGCGCTACAGAGACAGCCGCTACAAGTGGAACTAATACTGCGTCGACTATTCCTGCTATGCCATTGCAGGAGCAATTAGGTGATACGCCAAGCGTAAACCCAGTGGCTGACAATGACGCACAGGCAGCTACTAGCAAAGAGTCCGCTACAGAATCACAAGAGACTAAAGAGAATAAGAAAAAGGGCAGCTGGTTCAACCGTATGAAAACGGGCCTCAGTAAGTCACGCAAAAACTTAGCCGAAGGGATGGTCAGTATCTTAATCGGTGGTAAGGAGATTGATGACGAGCTATTAGAAGAAGTCGAAGATCAACTATTGGTAGCCGATATTGGCGTCAACGCGACGAACCGTATCATCAAGAGCCTCACCGAGCAGACAGATCGTGGTGACCTGATCTATGCTCATTCTTTATATAAAGCATTGCAAAGTGAGTTGGTTGATATCCTAACGCCAAAAGTTGAGCCATTGGTGATTGATACTAGCAAAAAGCCGTTTGTTATATTGGTAGTAGGTGTCAATGGTGTAGGGAAAACCACAACGATCGGTAAGCTTGCCAAGCGCCTACAGGGCGAGGGTAAATCAGTTATGCTGGCAGCAGGCGATACGTTCCGTGCGGCAGCTACTGAGCAGTTACAGATTTGGGGCGAGCGCAATCATATTCCAGTGGTAGCGCAAGGTCATGGTTCCGACAGCGCTTCTGTCATTTTTGATGCGATGCAATCAGCCAAAGCAAAGAATATCGATGTGCTCATTGCCGATACTGCTGGACGTCTGCAAAACAAGACACATTTGATGGCAGAGTTAGAGAAAGTCGTACGTGTCATGCGTAAAGCGGATCCAAGTGCCCCGCATGAAGGTATGATTGTGCTGGATGCTGGCACGGGTCAAAATGCTATCAACCAAGTTGAGCTGTTTAATAAAGTTGTGCCGTTGACAGGTATTACTATTACTAAACTAGACGGTACTGCTAAAGGTGGCGTGGTATTTAATATTGCCGAAACGACAGATGTGCCTATCCGATATATTGGTGTGGGTGAGTCGATTGATGACTTGCGTTCTTTTAGTCCGAAGCAATTTGTCGCCGCTTTGTTCGAGACCGATGATAAAGAATAAGAGAGCCAGTTTTATCTGGTAAATCATTTTTAGAAGAATAGGGAAGTAGACGCTATGATAGTTACCACAGCAGCCTTTGGGTTACATCGATTAACATTGATTGCTCGTGTCAATGAGCATACCAGCGAGCATGGTCAGCCTATGCTTGTTGAAGCCAACTGGCTGCTGGCAGGTAACTCATGGCATAGTTCAAAATCTGTACCCAAACTTAAAAAGTACTATGGCCTGACAGATGAAGACTTTACCTTTATAGATAAAAATAGCCTAAGCATAAATGAACCTGTTCAAGCATTGTTAATAGCAACGATTTCCCAACTTAAAGACTATGCTGATGGTAAACGTAAGACATTGGATTTGCCTTTAGACTTCTCTATGGGTACTGAGTTCCAGCAAAGAGTATGGCAGGCACTACAAGGTATTGAGTATGGCGAAACCATCAGCTATGCCACACTCGCGCAGCGTGTCAACAGTCCAAAGGGATTCCGTGCAGTTGCGCAGGCAAATGGCAAAAACCCTTTTAGCATTATTGTGCCTTGTCATCGAGTCATTGCAAGCGATGGTAAGCTTGGGGGCTATACAGGCGGGCTAGATAAAAAAGAGTATTTACTATCATTAGAAGGAAGTTGGACGTAAAACTAAATCTATCTTAATAAAAAAAGGCCAAATACTTTTAGTATCTGGCCCTTTTTACTGAACAATTAATACGCTTATGCTTCAAGCTGAGCCATGACGTCAGCAGAGAAATTCACGTTAGTATAAACCTCTTGCACATCATCAGCATCTTCTAACATATCAATCATCTTCATGATCTTTTCAGCATCATCGACATTGTCGATCTCAGCCGTGGTAGATGGTGACATAGTGACCTCGGCGTTGTCAGAAATAAGACCGGCCGCATTAAGGGCATCTTGGACTTGACCGAAGCTTTCCCATTCAGTGATAACGAGTAAGCTTTCGCCATCATTTTCGATATCAACGGCGCCCGCATCTAGTGCAACGAGCATGACTTCATCTTCTAAGCTGACATCGTTAAAAGTGATTTCGCCACGTTTGGTGAATAGATACGCCACTGAGCCTGATGTGCCAAGATTACCATCATTCTTGGTAAAAGCATGACGTACTTCGCTGACCGTACGGTTAAGGTTATCTGTCATGGTTTCGACCAATACGGCCACACCACCAACACCGTAGCCTTCGTAACTGACTTCTTCCATATTCTCATTATCACCGCCGCCTGTACCACGGTCGACAGCACGATTAATCGTGTCGCGCGTCATATTGACGGATAGGGCTTTTTCGATAACGGCACGTAAGCGTGGGTTTTTGTCAGGATCGGGATCGCCTTGTTTGGCAGCTGAAACGATTTCACGAATAATCTTGGTAAATATCTTACCCCTTACTGCATCCTGACGGGCTTTACGGTGTTTAATATTTGCCCATTTTGAATGGCCTGCCATATAACATCCTTAAGTTCTACGTACTATTTTTATGGGTAAAAAAAGTGATTAACAACAACCTTCGATATCTGATTGTCTGATTTTATACTATCATTACTTTGTCTATTTAAGGTAGTAGCGCTACTGACACGTTAACGATTTGTATGTTGTTGAGAGTGCTTTTTTGCTACACTGTGGCAACTTATAGATTGTATTCACTGTGATAGGTGAGCGATATTATAAACCAGTTTTAGCTATTTTGACCAACTTGCCCTTATCCATCACATTTTAAGTCATTGCGTGCTATCAAGCCATTGATTTTATAAAGTACTGATTCTATGAAGCAACCAACCGCCGAAGCTCTTACACACTTGCGTAACCGTACGCATATCATTATTGAAGGCACAGATACTCGTCTGGGTAAGCTCTTTGATATTGTATTGCTGATCGCAATTTTAGCCAGTGTGGCCGTCGTCATGCTTGATAGTGTGCTATATATGCGTTTGCAGTATGGCACGTTGTTCTTTTATGCAGAGTGGTTTTTTACCATCTTGTTTACCATTGAGTATGCGTTAAGGCTGTTTTCAGCACCCAACCGCTTACGCTATGCTTTTAGTTTCTTTGGAATAGTAGACTTACTGTCTGTATTGCCAAGTTATTTGAGCCTAATGTTTGTAGGCGTACAGTATCTACTCGTGATACGGGTATTACGTATTTTACGCGTGTTCCGCGTTCTTAAGCTCAAGGCCTATATGCAACAGGCTGGGTTTTTGGCGTCTGCATTAAAAACCAGTCAGCAGAAAATTACAGTTTTCTTCCTATCGCTTGTATTGTTAGTAACTATCTTTGGTTCAATTATTTATGTCGTAGAAGGGCCAGAGAATGGATTTACCAGTATTCCATTGTCTATCTACTGGGCAGTTGTCACGATGACGACGGTTGGCTATGGTGATATGTCACCGAAAACACCGCTCGGCCAAGCAATTGCAACCATGGTCATGATCACGGGTTATTCGATTATTGCGGTACCAACAGGTATTTTTACGTCAGAGTTAGCACGTAATATGCGTCCACAGTTGAACCCAGTGACTTGTCCAAACTGTGGTAAGTTCGGCCATGCAGTAGGGGCAGACTTTTGCGATCGTTGTGGACACGCGCTACATATCTAGAGATAGGTTTAATCCTGACAGTCAACATACCTACTACGCATCGATGTATTCGTCAACCAGTGGTGACAGGTCGATCTCGACGCCTAGATTGACCAAATTCCAGTATTGTCCTGATACAGTACGGTCTAGCATCATAGTGGTGGCTGAGGGTTGAAACTGACCAAAGTACTTTAAAGACGTACGCATCTGGGCAATGGCCTCGTGATGTACTTGGCTACTACCGAAATCAAATTCACCTTCTTGATAGGGGCTAATGGATAAAGGTTTAAGCCCAATCGATAGCCACTTTTCATAAAACTCACCAGGGATGTTCTTATCATCTTCGCGGCGAATATCTAGGGCAATCAAATCTTGCTCAAGTGCAGTGACGTCACCTCTTAGCGCATGTTTGACAAAGCGTTTGAATAGCTGCACTTCGCTATCGCTATAGCTGCGGATGCCACCAAAATCATATGCCACGACGCTACCGTCATGACGGAACGCAAAGTTACCTGGATGAGGGTCGCAGTGCATACGGTATAAGCCAAACAGCTGCCCTGCGGTAAAATGAAACAGACGCTCTGCTATTTTTTGTTTGACGCCATTGTCCCATGTCGCGGCGACAGTCAATGTCTCTCCCATCTCTTCGGTCAACGTTAAAATCCGTCTAGAAGAATGGCTGCTAATCACTTTGGGAATAATAAGCCCTTCATCTTCTGCATGAAAAGCACCAAACACACGTAAATTATGAGCTTCTTTGACATAGTCCAATTCATCATGCAAGCTCTGACGAATCTCATTAAAAAGCTGCTCTTGTAGTTGCTTACTCATATTGAGCACGCCAGCGATTTTTAATGCCATACGTACTTGTTTGAGATCGCTATCGCAGTTTTCATCGACATCAGGATACTGAACTTTGACCACTACTTTTTGACCCGATGGCAACGTCGCTTTATGCACTTGTCCAATAGATGCTGCGGCAAAAGGTGTCTCTTCAAACTCGCTGAATAATTCTAAGATCGGCGCTTTCAGTTCGCGTTCAACTTGGGCTTGTATCTGCGCATATGGCATTGGCGGCGCATCTTTCTGTAGCTTTTCAAGTGCTGACGCAACCTCAGGCGGGAACACATCCTTATATTGTGAAGCAATCTGTCCGACTTTCATCACTGCACCTTTCATCTCACCTAACGTCTCGGCAATTTGAACGCCCACGTCTTGCATCAGATCTGAGCGAGCCTGCAGACGTTTTTCTTCGTCACTTGAGAGATGCTTAAATGAGTTTTTGGCGGCTTTGCCAGCAATACTCGCTGTCATGCCAGCGAGTTTCATAAAGCGTTTTCCGGACGATTTTGCCATTCATGTCACCGTATAATGGGTTGTTTACTCAGTCGTAATTCTATTATTTTACTTGCAAGATTACTGTTTGACTAATGTGTGAAGACGCGAGTAATCATTTATAAAAAGTAAGCACAGTCATATCATTTGCTTGTGTCAACTGCATACATATTGCTCAACCAGTAATCAAGCGCCATTTGATAGCCTAATTGTCCCAAACCGCAAATGACACCGACCGCAATGTCACTTAAATATGAATGATGACGGAAAGGCTCACGGGCATGCACATTGGATAAATGTACTTCTATAAATGGTTTTTGGGTGGCCAACAGCGCGTCGCGTAGAGCCACTGAAGTATGTGTAAAGGCAGCCGGATTGATGATGATAGCATCGACTTGGGCAGGTTTGTCCGCTAATAATCCATGATGCTGAATATCATCTACTAGCTTACCCTCATGGTTGGACTGTATACATATTAACTCTACACCGTGGTGAGCCGCGTGCTCAACTAGTTGCTTTTCTATATCAGCAAGTGTTGTATGACCATAAATGTGCGGTTCTCGCTTGCCTAATAAATTCAAATTTACCCCATTTACCAGTAGTAATTTATGAGTCAGTATTTGATTTGAATTTTCGTTAGTCGATTGTTCGGCTGTTTTTGATGGAGTAGAGGTCATAATGGTCTCGGTAACTATTGAGCGATGTTAATAATTTATTATATTATAAGAATAATCTAAGGTGCGCGGCGTTAAGCTAAAATGGCTTCAACGCATTTTGCTCTTTATCATAACAGCTTGATAGCTAGGTTATAAAAATTTGTCTAAAAAAATTATTTAGATATCAAAAAGCATATTAAAAGTCTTTATGTTGCTAAAAACCCGTGCTATGATATTTTTTATGCAATAAATATTGCAAGTTTGTTGCTATCATCAAATTTCATGACGATAAGTGCGTTTGGCGAATTCGTTATGGAAACACTATGTATGTAATTCAAGAACTACATAGACGATGGTAAGTAGAGTAGTAATACTCTTAATTTTTGATTTCATAATCTTAGACCCTGTTTATATGCAATGTCGCAAAGGAAGCTAGGGCTAAGCGGACTTTTTTAGGAAGTAATATTATGTCAGCTCGTGAGCAAGGTATCGTTAAGTGGTTTAATGACTCAAAAGGCTTTGGTTTCATTCAACGTGACAGCGGAGAAGATATTTTTGTCCATTTCCGCGCGATTCAGGGTGATGGCTATCGTTCTCTAAAGGATGGCGAAAAAGTTGAGTTCAGCGTAGTAGAAGGTGACAAAGGTCTGCAAGCTGAAGAAGTCAGAAAGATAGAAGAGTAATTTACTCAGGCATTAAAGCGGTTTAGTTATAATGTCTGTACAAACTACTGATATACTACTGAGTCAAGCCCATCTTATCTTACCTATGTTGAGTGAACTGCAGCATATTTGGTAGGATTGGATTTGGGCTTGGCTTTTTTTGTGCCTATATGGCTGATGGTTTTCCGCAGACTCGATAAGGCTACTTTTACTGATTACGGTTTAAACGCTACATTTGACACTATAAAGGTTCATTGTGAGCCTATGTATAATTAATAAAATACGAGCAATTCATTTAAAAGGATATTTTTTTGAGCAATTTTACAACGTTTACTGATTTGCCACTTTCAACAGCGACTCTGCGTGCAGTAAGTGATCTAGGCTTTACTGAATTGACGCCCATTCAAGCAAAGATACTACCGCATACATTGGCACATCAAGATGCTATTGGACAAGCACAAACGGGCACAGGGAAAACAGCGACCTTTCTACTGACTATTATGGAAGCCTTGCTTAAGCGCCCATTTACCAATGACGAAGAGCGCTATCTTGGTGAGCCGCGTGCTGTGGTCATGGCACCAACTCGCGAACTGGCTCAGCAAATATTTGATGACTGCATTGCATTAACCAAATATACCTCGCTACATAGCGTCTGTATTATGGGCGGTACTAACTATGAAACTCAGCAGCACGAGCTGGAACGTCAATACGTTGATATCTTGGTAGCGACGCCTGGCCGTCTAATTGATCTTGCTAATAAAGGCATGGTGTATCTAGATAGAGTAGAGGTACTGGTACTTGATGAAGCCGATCGCATGTTAGATATGGGGTTCATTCCTGATATCAAGCGCCTAGTTGGTCGAATGCCTGCCAATACTGATCGTCAAAGCTTGCTGTTTTCTGCAACCTTTAACCAAGATGTGATGAATTTGGCCTATCGTTGGTTACATGAGCCTCAGTTTGTTGAAATTGAGCCTGAACACAAGACCAGCGAGTTAGTAGATCAGCATTTTTATTTGCTGACAGAAGATCAAAAGCTAGACGCCTTGCAGCGTATTATCAGTGATGAAGCAGTAGAGAAGGTCATCGTCTTTGCCAATCGTAAAGACCAAGTAAAGCGTCTGTATCACAAACTGCGTCAAGCGCATAATATCGTGATGCTCTCGGGCGATGTCATTCAGCAAAAACGTGAGAAATACTTACAGCGTTTCAAAGATGGTCACGCGTCTATCTTGGTGGCGACAGATGTAGCAGGGCGCGGTATCCATGTCGATGATATCAGTCATGTGGTTAACTTTACTTTGCCTGATCAGCCAGATGATTATGTGCATCGCATTGGTCGTACGGGCCGTGCGGGCCAGACAGGTATTAGTATCAGCTTTGTGAGTGAGGATGATGCTTTTAATATACCGGCATTAGAGAAGCATTTAGAAACCAAGTTTACGCTTGAGCAATGGCAGGAATAATTGCTATAAACTGAGCATTATTCAAAAAATAAAAGCCCTCAATATCAAACATGGTATTGAGGGCTTTTTTATATGCTAAGTGTTAATAGTATCTGTTACCGATAACTTTATTGAGCGTGTTCCATCATTTCAGTATGCTCATGGTGATTCATGTCCACTGATTCATCACTCATGTCATTCATACTATGATCCATATCCTGCATGTTGTGATCCATGTCTGCTGCCATATCCGTATCATGATTCATTTGGCTCATGTCGTGAGAGTCCATATCAGACATCATAGCAGTATGGCTACCATGATTCATCTCACCATGGCCGCCATGCATATTTGCCATGACCATCGGCACGACTGCTACTGCCAACCCTGATATGACCATAACCGCACCATTTAACTGCCTTAAGCGAAAACGTCCGATCTTATCACGTAGCCAACCGACCGTTTCGTGCGTCGCAACCAACATCGGTATGGTTCCTAGACCAAAGACAAACATCAACGCAGCACCGCTTAATGGATTATGAGCAACGACCGCAATTAGTAGGGCGCCATATACCAAACCACAAGGCAAAAAGCCCCAAAGCAACCCTGCTGTTAATGCGCGCGGAAAAGTATTAAGTGGAAATACCTTTTGACGCAATGGGCTAAGATGCTGCCAAAAGCGCATACCAAAACGTTCGAGCTTAGTCAAAAACGGTGCACCAAGCATCGTTACACCGACGAATACCAGTACCAATCCTAATAAAATACGCGGTGTACTATTACCCATCATCAATGGCTTTAATACAGTAATACCGATAAGCCCTGCGATTAAACCCAGTAATGCGTAACTCGTTAAACGCCCAAAATGATACGTGGCCACCAAAGCACGGCGTTTGGCGGGGCTAACATCTTTCATAGACAGACCAAATGCGGTCACAAGACCGCCACACATGCCTAAGCAATGCGGTGAACCAAAGAATCCCATTAGTAATGCCGCCACAAGTAAAGCGATGGTCATGAATGCGTCTCCTAAGAATAGTAAAGGGCGAACTTGCTAGTGCTGAACTGGTTAATAAAACGGTACCAATAAATTACGCATTTATAAGGTAGATAAGATTAGATTTCTGAGTTTTTATTTATCTCAGAATTATCGTTTTTTCCATCAGTTGCCACTGTTTCATCTTTTTGCTGGGTAGGTGCTGAGCGTTCATGAGCCTGCATGGTTTGGCGGCGTTCTTGACGGTCATCCAATATAATACGCTGTGATGCATTGTCCAGATCTTCGAATTGATTTGACTTGACCGCATAACGCACTGCCCAAATAGCAACCACAAACAGCATGAGACTTAATGGAATTAATAAAAATATACTGAGCATGGCAAATCTCTTAAATAGCAGTGTCTCTTATCATTATACACCCATCACAAATGTAGTGGATGATCGGTAGCATTTAGAATGCGTCTCTCAATGGTACCGTATATGTCTTTAACGTTTATTCGTCAGAGTTTTTTGTGGCGGTGCCTCTTGGGGTCAATAGCTGCTGTGAAGTCACATCATTGGCATGGCGACAGTCCATCTGGGGACGTATCACATCGCGCAGGTAGGCTGCGACCTCATAGACAGCGCGCCGTGAGTGACTTAAGTTGTGGGCAGGTTTCATCCAGTCGCGTCTTACTGGCAGTGGCGCAGGGAGTGGTGTGCTATTGATGCCATTTAAGGCAAACTGTCTGCGTGCACGCGCCATATGATAGCTATCAGTAATCAGATATACATGGCGTAGCGGAATGCGTTTGGCTGTAAAACGGGCGTTTTCACATGTATTCATGCTGGCATTTTCACTTATCAGTCCATCGATACCGTGTTCCATCAACCATTGACCGAGCCATGGAGCTTCAGCGCCACTCAGTACGATCGGTAGGGGTAAATCATGGTAAGCGCCTGCAGCGGTACGGGCGCGATTGAGGCTATAGCGATTGAGGATAATTTGGTTGTTGTGGTCATTGGTCAGACCGCCGCCTAGGACTACATAGGCAGTAGGCGGTGAGCTCATGGCAGCAGAAGGCATATCAGGTAGCGGCAGTAGAGAAAAGATATAAACGATTGCTTGCGAAAACAGCGGAGTAAATAAGCTAATAATCACCAAAATGACAGACGTTGAGCCTAGTATAAAAGTAATATTGATAATGCGGAATAGCGTCACCATGCGTTCAGAAAACCGCAAGTAATATCGCCATAATCGTTTAGATAATAGCCGCTTAGACCATGATTTTTTAGGCCACATGCTCAGCATATCCAATTGAGCCATCAGCATTTACCCAAACTGGCTCACGTGACAATTGAATGGCAAATTTCTCATAGACAGTAGCAGCGATATGTTTCTGCGCTATGGCTACGTCCTCTTGCGTAGCTTGCTGAGGCGTGTGGTTAGTCAGCACCAATGCTTGCTGTTTATGCGTAAAAATAGGTGCAATACCGTCGCCTTTTAACCCTGCTTGCTCAATGAGCCAACCTGCGGCAACCTTTACCATTGCATCAGGCATCGCGTAACCAACGATAGCTGGATAAGTTGCTTGCAGCGCTGTGAACCGCTCCTGAGCGATAATAGGGTTTTGAAAGAAACTGCCACAGTTAGGTAGCTGCTTTGGGTCAGGCAGCTTTTGTTGTCTAATATCTATAATGGCTTGCATAACGTCAGCAGGCATCGCTTGCTTACGCCCTTGTTGCTCCGCATAGCGCTGCGCCACAGTCTGTACATCGCCATAACTGGCTAAAATATTGGCAGAATCAGTATGTAATCTGAAACCCACACGGCTAATAAGCCATGTGTTTGGTGTACGTTTAAAGATACTGTCACGATAGCCAAATTGGCAATCAGCAGCTGACAAATGGTGCCAAGTTTGTGTCGGCAAATGATAGGTGCGTACATACTGTAAGCGGTCTTCTAATTGTACGCCGTATGCACCGATATTTTGTATGGGTGCTGCGCCCGTCAGACCCGGTATTAGTGCAAGATTCTCTAACCCATACCAACCTTGATTGACCGTATGTACGACCAAATCATGCCAGTTCTCGCCAGCCATTACTTCGATATCAACATAATCGTCGGTTTGATTGGTTAGATGAATACCACGCATCTTTGGCTGCAATACTATGGCTTTTAACGCGGCAGGTAATAAAACATTGCTACCGCCAGATAAGACAAACAGTGGCAATTTGTCTGCTGTATCTTCTATATAAGCTGCCATAAAATCATCAAGCTGCGCCTCATTCTCTAATGTCACTACAGAGTCAGCAACACAGGCCAATGCCATAGTATTATCATGTGACAAGTCGACTGAAACATTGACTACGGCAGTCGCTGAAACATTAGAAACATCAGAGCTGATGGTAGACTGAGTACTGTGGTCAAGGCGTGAAGCTTGGGTCATAACATAGCCTATGTGGCAAAAGAATAATAAGTAATAAGGTAGCTATAGTTTATTCAATTTAAAAGAGGTATAAGGCAACTGAGTGCAGACGTAACTGTGTTACTTCAAGCGAGGTTAACGCTGTCGCTCTTTTATAGAGGATTAACTATATTATAGAGGATACCGGATGCAAGAGTAGCAGAAATATAGACGGTATGGCTAGCAGGCTTTCCAGCTTTCTATCCAAGCTTGGGCGCTTGATTCGATACGCTCGATCACTTCTTCGAAATCATCGTTATCGCCCTTATAGGGATCTGGTACATCGCTACCGCAATAGGTAGGGTCTTCTTCGCTGAACAGCGCTAGTGTTGCTAAATTATCTTCTGACTCTGCAATGCTGTCTTTAATAGCTTGCAGATCAGCTAGATTCTGTGAATCCATGGCTAAGATTAAATCAAAGTCACGAAAGTCATTGGCACTGACTTGACGAGCGACCAGCTTATTAATTTTATAGCCGTGTGACTTAGCATGACGTTGCGAGCGAGCATCAGGCGCACTGCCAACGTGCCAATCACTGGTGCCTGCTGAGTCTACTTTTATGGATAGTCCAGCAATCGCTGCTTGCTGACGAAAAACTTCTTCAGCAGTAGGGGAGCGGCAGATATTTCCTAAACATACCAATAATACAGACGAGGGAGTACAGGCTTTCATCAGCATAATATGACCTTCTATAACAAAAAAAACATGCTATAAGAGACCAGCATTGTTAATGCGGCTTTTATCAGCATGCAATCGATTGAATCAGCTGCTAGCGTAACGCTTAATGCTTGGAATGGCAAGGATAGAGACTAAACAATAGCGTCATTTAACAATGAAAAATTGGCCATATGATGCATGGCCAAAAGGTGAGATAGTGAAACAGTTTTAATCTTGATTACTTTTAAAACGTTGTAGATCGCGGCGTTCTTTTTTGTTGGGCTTGTTATCAGGACGAGCAAGATTAGCCAGTTTGCGCTGTTCGGCATAGTAAGCACGGCGCGTCTCGCTCTCTTTAGTCTCTGAATATAGTACCTCAGCGGCGGTCGCATTGCCACGCTGTGCAGATAGCGCCTCAACAACGACAGTCTTTTCGGTCATAGCGGTCGCTGAGCCTTGGCGAATGGTTAGCTCATCGCCGACTGAAATCTCTTTACTGGTTTTT
Organism: Psychrobacter sp. Pi2-1; assembly: GCF_904846645.1. GTDB lineage: Bacteria > Pseudomonadota > Gammaproteobacteria > Pseudomonadales > Moraxellaceae > Psychrobacter. The sequence continues at coordinate 16,737 of NZ_CAJHBO010000020.1, read as the reverse complement.
ACCCGGCTACCGGCATAGTGTACGCGTCCACTCTCAATCGCTTGCTTGGCAAGAGTGCGTGTACGATAAAACCTAGCTGCCCATAGCCATTTATCGAGACGGATTTTCACCAAACCTTGGTTATTATCATCAGCATTAGCATTTTTCTTCATAAGAGTCACTCTGCATTCGTTTTTATATTAAATCATAGTGTTATATAAACAATATTAGGGCAACTTTAATATTTGCAAATAGATTTGATGACTGTGGGTTAGTTGCACCATTGTTGTTCACAAGGTACACCATCGTGGTTACCATCCATTTTGGTATTAGGACAGTAGTTTGTGAAATAAGTGGCTTCTGCACAGGATGTCATTTGTGAGCAATGTGTTCTGCCGTCACATGAAAAGTTTGAGGCCGATTGTGTCGATAAGACTGGAGTGGCAGTTGGCGCTGATGTTGAAGTGGTACCCAAATCAACGTATGTTGGCGGTATGTCATCAATATTATCAACGTCATTAGAAGTAAGAGTAGATTGCGTTACGATATCTGCTGCTGCATTGGTTGCAGGTTGATGTACCGTGTTTTTAGGTTGAAGGACTCTATAACCTATAAGCACGAAAAGCAGACATGTCAATATCACTAATACTTTGTTTATCACTGTGCCATACCTGCCAGCTCATAATTATTATTAATATGAAAATGGCAGTTTTTAATCGACTTAAAAACCGCCATTGGATTTGAATTTTTATAGCTATTTTTACTATCTTAAAAACAACTGATAGCCAATATTGTCATTGACCGTCGTACAGTCGTAACCGATATCTAAAAGGGCGTCTTGTAGTTGGCGCGAGTTACTGTCAGAGGCTTGTAAGCCAACCAACACCCGACCTTCAGCGGCACCATGGTTACGGTAATGGAATAAAGTGATATTAAAGTCATCGCCCAATTTTTCTAAGAAAGTCAGCAGTGCGCCCGGACGCTCTGGGAATATCACTTGTAGTAGCTGCTCGTTTTCAACCTTGGCGTGACCACCAATCAAATGACGGATATGTGACTTGGCGATATCATCGTCAGTCAGATCGTGAGCGGTATAGCCATCGTCTGCCAGTTGGCTGCTGATGGTTTGACGTTCTTTTTCGCCTTCTTTTAACGCGATGCCGACAAAGATTGAGGCAGGCTCCATAGAATCTGGCGATTTTTTGCTGTCAGCACGGTAGTTAAACTCAGTGATATTACGACCATGCAGACTGCGACAGAAATTCAAGAAAGCGCCTGTTTGTTCAGGGATAGTGACCCCAAAGATGGCTTCTTTTTTCTCACCAATTTCAGTACGCTCAGCGATATAGCGCAGACGGTCAAAGTTCATATTGGCACCGCAAATGATGGCCGCGCAGTTTTTACCTTGAATATTGTTCGCTGTGATATATTTTTTCATACCAGCAACTGCCAACGCACCTGCAGGCTCTACGATACTGCGGCTCTCCTCAAACACATCTTTGACCGCGGCGCAGACTTCATCGTTGCTACAGGTGACGACGTTAGGCTCCACGACAGGGCCGGAGTTATCGCTTTTTTGCGTACGCACAACGTCAAAAGGCAATTCACCAATCTGCGCGACTGCTACGCCATCGACAAACAATCCCACTTGCTCAAGTTTGACACGTTCGCCCGCTTCAAGTGCGGCTTTTAGGCAAGCTGATTGTTCCGCTTCTACCGCGATCACTTTGACATGCGGTGCCACTTCTCCCAAAAATGCGGCGACACCTGAGATGAGACCGCCACCCCCAACCGCGACAAAGACGTAATCCATGTTGCGCCACTGCTGGGTAAGCTCAAGCGCGATGGTTCCTTGTCCTGCAATCACCAATTCATCATCATAAGGTGGTATGAAAGTCAGCCCTTCGCGCTCAGCACGATCTATTGCATAGCGGTTTGCTTGATCGAAGCTATCACCATGCAGATCCACATTGCCACCGAGTGCTCTGACGGCATCTACTTTGATATCAGGAGTCGTGGTTGGCATGACGATGATGTTGTTCAGTGACAGTTTGCGTGCAGAGTAAGCCACGCCTTGTGCATGGTTGCCCGCTGAAGCACAAATCACACCGCGCGCTTTTTGCTCATCGCTCAATTGACTGATGCGATTATAGGCACCGCGCAATTTAAAGGATTTGACCGGTTGTAAGTCTTCACGCTTGAATCGAATGTCATTGGCAAAACGTTGGGTCAGCTTGGGCGCCGTTTCAAGTGGTGTTTGAATAGCAACGTCATAGACGGTGGCTTGTAATATGGCTCGTACCCAGTGTGACAGCATAGTAATCCCTAAACAGAATGAATATAAAAAACGAAATAGATTAGCCTATGCTGATTTTGAGTATCTTGCAAGACTCAATTGCAGTTTTCTTGGGATTTCATGCTCGAATGTGAATGAATTGAAGATGTGTGGCGAAGATCGATAACAGACCAGTACTAGAGACGTATCATACGACAAGCAAATTAAGGTCATGATTGCGCTAACATCCATGAATATCATCAGTTATAATAGCCGCGCATTTTATCTCTTTTAGCCTTTTACTTTTTTTAAGACCATACGTTTATTTTCCAAGGATTTATGATGAGTGATCAGCAAGCACAAAAGCAAGCCGCCGCCCGCGCCGCCTTAAATTATATTGAAGACGATATGATACTTGGGGTAGGGACAGGTAGTACGGTCAACTGTTTGATTGAGTTGTTGCCGCAATTGAAGCTTGCTGGCGCGGTTGCCAGCTCACAAGTGACTGAAGACAAGCTTCGTGCGCTTGGTATCGAAATCGTTGATTTGAATTTTGCTGGTACGCTCGATGTTTACATTGATGGTGCTGATGAGGTCAATGAGCACTTGCAACTTATTAAAGGCGGCGGCGGTGCGCTGACGCGTGAAAAGATCGTCGCGGCAGCGTCTAGCAAGTTCGTTTGTATGGTCGATGAGAGCAAAAGCGTTGAGATCTTAGGTCGTGCGTTTCCAGTACCAATTGAAGTACTGCCACAAGCTCGCTCGTATGTGGCTCGTCAATTGGCCAAATTGGGCGGTGAACCAGTATATCGTGAAGACTTTGTCACTGATTATGGTAACGTTATCTTAGATACTTATGACTTGGATGTGAGCAATCCAATTGCGCTAGAAAAAGAGCTGAATAATATCGTCGGTGTGGTCTGTAATGGTATTTTTGCGGCGAACCAAGCTGATGTTCTATTAAAAGCAGGTGCAAATGGCGTGACGACGCTCACGCGTTAATTCATATCCATACGCTTGCTAAAAATTGAATAATAAAAAAGGCAGACTAATATATAGTCTGCCTTTTTTGTGTCTTACTTTACAAGTAACTTACTTTGATTAGCTATGAGGGTGTGTAAGTGATTAAGACAACTTGATTTTGTCTTTTAGCAAAAACTCCATCAATGCTTTTTGGGCATGTAAGCGGTTTTCAGCTTCATCCCAGACGACAGAGCGTGGGTCGTTCAGCATATCATGAGAGATTTCCTCGCCGCGATGGGCGGGCAAGCAATGCATAAACACCACTTCAGGATCGGCTTTGTCTAACAGAGACGGCGTCACTTGATAAGGGGCAAAACGACGTGCGCGCGTATTTTGCTCGGATTCTTGACCCATACTTGCCCATACATCGGTGACAATTAAGTTAGAATCTTTGGCTGCGTCTTGTACGTTTTCAACCAGACTGACACAGTGTGAAAAGCGTTCCATAAGTTTCGGATCAGGCTCGAACCCATAAGGTGCTGCGACACGTAATTCAAAACCAAACTGATTGGCAGCTTGCATAAATGACGAGCACATATTGTTGCCATCGCCGACCCACGTGACGATCTTATTTTCGATACTACCGCGATGCTCGTAATAGGTCTGCATATCAGCAAGTAGTTGGCATGGATGGTATTCATCGGTCAAGGCATTGATAATAGGTACACTAGAGTATTTAGCAAAGGTTTCAACTTTTTCGTGTCCAAAGGTACGAATCATAATGATATCTACCATGCTAGAAATCACGCGTGCTGAGTCTTCTAGTGGCTCGCCGCGACCTAGCTGCGTATCGTTTGGTGATAAAAAGATAGCATTACCACCAAATTGACCCATGCCTGTCTCAAATGAGATACGGGTACGCGTTGAAGATTTTTCAAATATCATGCCAAGCGTCCGACCAACGAAAGGCTGATATATCTCGCCTGCGTGTTGCATCTTACGCAATTCGCTTGCGCGTTTGATTAAGTTTTCTAGTTCTTGTTTGGTTAAATCAGATAAGGTCAAAAAATGGCGCAAACTCATAGTAATCCTAGCAGTCGATCGCAGTCAGTGAAACGTCATCAGTCTTCAATAGCATCGCGTCAGTGCGTATACTGGGTTGACAACAAACTTTTAGTATAGCGTATTTACTTTCAATGTAAACGCTCAATTTTATCAAGATCGAATGGCTTGCTAAATAGACCAAAATCGCATTAGCAAACCACAATACTCGTATGCTAATGACTATCCCTGTGTACGGTTTGGACGTATGCTGAGGCGACACAGTAGCTCATAGCTGATCGTCCCAGCATGACCTGCAACTTCATCGACATGCGGCGCATCACCCCAGAGCATAACTTTGCTATCCAAAGCAAGACTCTCAGGTGCGCTACTGATATCAATGACAATCATATCCATTGCCACACGCCCAATCACAGGACAACGGTAGCTTTGATTGTCGTTAGCATCGATGACGGTGACATAAGCGTCGTCACTTATTACACGCGGATAGCCGTCTCCGTAACCCACACTCACGAGAGCGGTTCTGGTGTCTTGCTGCGCACGCCAGCGGCTACCATAGCCGATCGAATCATTGGCACTGACCGTTTGTAATGCCATAATTTGAGCACTAAATTCCATCGCGGGCTGCAAGTTTAATTCTTGTGCGCTTTTGTCAACGACAGGCGAGCTACCATATAAGATAATGCCTGGACGTACCCAATCATAATGGTACTCTGGCAAGTTGACGACACCAGCAGAGTTGCATAGTGAGCCTTGGATATCTGGGCTAATGGTATCTTTCAAAGTCGCTAATACGCTTGAGAAGCGCTCAATTTGCATTGCATTTAGTGGGTGGTCATGGTCATCAGCATTGGCAAAATGTGTGGCTAGGATTAGCTGATAACCTGCTTCATGTAGGCGCTTTGCTGCTGATAGCACACCTTCAGCATTGAAACCCAAACGGTTCATGCCTGTATTGTATTTGAGCCAAACCACATTCGTTGCACTATTGGCGGGTGGAATGTTTTGTAGTGCCCATTCTAGCTGTGGTCCGTGGTGAATCACGCAGCTAATCTCATGCTCGATCGCTTGCTGCCACTCATCAGCGCTAAATGCCCCTTCTACTAGACCGATGGTTTTATCCCAGCCTAACTGTCTGGCTTCTAGCGCTTCAGTCAACGTTGCGACACCGATACCATCTGCTTGCTGCAGGGCTGGCAAGACTGCCGCTACGCCATGTCCGTAAGCATTGGATTTGACCATGGCCAATACTTTCGATTGGGGTGCTCGTTGTTTTACTTGATTTAGGTTATGGGTAAGGGCTTTTGGTTTTATGGTAATAGTGCGCATAATCGCCTTCTATATGAGTAGAATTATGAAGTGATAAAGCCAGCACTACATCGGTTGGGCGGATGCGGTACTGGCTATGGTATTAAAAACTGATTATATAAAATTACTTATTAACCTACGACTAAACCTAATTTTATGCAAGGCTCAGTCTTGATCAAGGTTAAATTTATAAGGTTGGTTACTCATCATTCTCAAAACTGACGCCTTGGTAGTACTCTGGCGTTAGATTAATAAAGCGGGTAAATTGACCTTCAAAACCCAAACGTACGGTGCCAATAGGGCCGTTACGTTGTTTACCAATGATAATTTCCGCCACGCCTTTATGGTCTGAGTTTTCATTATAAACCTCATCACGATAGATGAACATAATCAAATCGGCATCCTGCTCAATTGCACCAGATTCACGTAGATCCGACATGATAGGGCGTTTATTTGGACGGTTTTCTAGACTACGGTTAAGCTGTGACAATGCAATCACGGGACATTCAAGCTCACGTGCCAGTGCTTTTAGACTGCGAGAAATTTCAGAAATCTCGCCAACACGGTTACCATCTAGACTTGGTACTTTCATCAGCTGAAGATAATCGACCACGATAGCACCCAAGCGCCCATCATGGTTTTTGGCGATACGTCGGCAGCGAGAGCGCATCTCAGAGGGCGGTAGGGCGGTACTGTCATCAATATAAAGGTGCTTTGATTGTAGATGTTGAATGGCGTTCATCATTTTTGCCCATTCATCTTCGTTCATTTGACCAGAGCGCAGGTGTGTCTGATTAATCGCACCCCATGATGACAGTAAACGCATCACGATAGATTCCGCAGGCATCTCCATCGAAAACACCACAACGGGCAAATCTTCATTAAACAAAATCCCTTCTGCTAAGTTCATCGCAAAAGTGGTTTTACCCATAGAAGGACGCGCAGCGACGATAATCAGATCACCCGCTTGCAGGCCTTGAGTCTTGTTGTTGAGCTCGACAAATGGCGTTTGTAAACCAATCATGCCGTCAGGGTTTGATTTGAGTTCTTGAATCTTATCGATGACGTTGGTCAGTACAGAGGTAATACCGACAGGTCCACGCTGTTCGGCGCGTTTATTGTGCTGCTCATTGATACTAAATATTTTGCCCTCGACATTGTCCAAGATATCACTGACACTTTGATCTTTTGGATTGTAGGCAAGCGTCAACATGTCGTTACCTGTGGTGATCAGTTGACGGAGGGTCGACAGCTCACGCACACGCTGCGCATAGGCAGTCAGGTTAAACAAGGTTGCAGGGCTTTGGCTCAAAATATCCGCCAGATAACTGTCACCACCTGCGCCTTTAAGAAGCTTTTGCGCCTCTAACCAGTCGTGTACCATGACCGTATCATAAGGCTCATTCACTGCTGCCAAATGGGCAATGGCATCAAAAATATATTGATGTCGCCCAGCATAAAAGTCATCTTTGGTGACGATATCGGCAATCTTGTCATACGCCTCTTCGATACTCATCAAGGACGCCAGCAGCGCCTTTTCAATATCGATATTGTGCGGCGGTGTTTGATTGAGTAAGTCGTCGGTTTTTTCGGTATCTGCCATGAGTGCCTAATAAGTCAAAAGTCGGTATAGAAAAATCTGTTTGTCGTGTCGTCAAACAAACGTGCCATGCTATCTACGATAGAGGTACCAAAACATGGTCTCACGTATGTCTGTAAATGCTACAATCAGAAGCGAAAGTTTAACACATCTTGGGATTTTTTTAGATACGATGACTAACTAAATCCGAGTGCAAGATGCTTAATATGTTGAGCGCGCTTATGTGAATTTTAGACAGAACCAGCGCTGTAGATGATGATAAGAACAATAAAATAAATAATTCAACTTGAGAGAAGGTGAGCAATATGACTCAGAAAAAGGCCCCGCTATTGATTACCACTGGTGAGCCTGCGGGCATTGGAATGGATGTCGTACTGAGTTTGGCATCAGAGGGAAAGTTGCAAGACTTTGCTCGGCCAATTTGGGTGACTGCTGATGCTAAAGCGATGCAAACTCGCGCAGATGAATTGGTGGCAGCTGGCGTGCTCAAAAGCATACCCAGTTGGCATACTATCAATACAGATATAAATGCCGATAATTTCGATGTTCATTTGGTAGAGCAGATATCAGAGCAAGATATAGACGCTGATAGTGCTTTTATCCTACTGAATATTCCTTGTGCTGCACCTGTGGTCAGTGGTCAGATCAATATTGCTAACTCAGCGATGGTGGCTCAGCAGTTAGATATTGCTCATAAACTGGCAATAAATAATACAGTCGCCGCTATCGTCACAGGTCCCTTGCAAAAATCAGCGCTAATAGACGCGGACATTAAACTATTAGATGGCACCATGTTTAGTGGTCATACTGAATTTTTTATGCAGCAAAGTAATCGTGAAAAAGTAGTCATGATGCTTGCGAACCAAGCCATGAAGGTAGCGCTGGTTACCACGCATTTGGCCTTAAAAGACATCCCTGCTGCGATTACAGCGGATAATGTGCGCCAAACGGTGCAGATTGTCATCGATGACATGAGAGAAAAGTTTGGTCTCGCGCAGCCTCGTATTTTAGTTTGCGGCCTCAATCCACATGCAGGCGAGGGCGGGCACTTGGGTAGCGAGGAGATTGACATTATCAATCCTGTGTTGCAAGAATTTATTGATGCAGGTGTCAACATATCAGAGGCGATGCCAGCCGATACGTTATTTACCACTAGACATTTGGCCAATTGTGATGCGGTCATTGCCATGTATCACGATCAAGGGTTGCCAGTATTAAAATCGCACGGTTTTGGCGATACGGTCAATCTAACCTTGGGCTTGCCTTATATTCGTACCTCTGTCGATCATGGTACGGCGCTAGATTTGGCAGGAAGCGGCGGTGCGAGTGCGACCAGTTTATATCAAGCACTAAATATGGCTAATGAGATGGCTGATAAATCACTTATCGATGTACCTGCTGTATAAATCATTGCTTATAGATATTTTTCACATAGTACTTAATAACTTTAGTAATAGTAATGTCTATCTAAAAAGGCAGCCGCCTAAGACGATCCAGTAAAATTTTTATCGTGTATGACGGGCATTATCTGTCTTAAACACAGGCCCGAAAGCCTAGGATCAGGAACCTAAGATTGTCTGGTCACGGATACCGATTGGTTGACCAGCTCCATGGATCCGAACGAGGTTAAGAATGCGACGTTTGACGCATCAGACCCAACACCGATGCGGGCCATCGTGTCGGCACCTGCCATGCCAGTCGGATCAATGAGGTGCCAGCTCCCTTCAAGATAGACCTCGGCCACGGCATGAAAGTCTTGTGGTGTCACGTCGGGCGCATAGACGCTTGCGAATCTAGCTGGTATCGACGACGCGCGCGCTAGTGTTACGAGAACATGCGCAAAGTCGCGGCATACGCCTTGACGTTGAGCAAAGCTGTCGAGCGCGGTAGTTTGTGCATGGCTCGATCCGGGTACATAGCTAAATGCCGACTCGATCCAGTCGCGCATCGCGGCAATCCGTGCGCCGCCAGCGAGATTGCCAAACTCGGCGTCCACGAAGGCATGGAACTGTTCTGACGGGCAATAGTGAGACGGCATCAAATGCCTGATTGTCTCTCCGGGCAAAAGATGCAGGGGCGTTTGGGACAGTGCCGATATGTCTAAGGCAGGACGGTCAACGGCGATTTCTGCGAGGTAAGTGCAGCTAAAGTCCCCTTCAGCGTGAATCCAAATCCGCTCTCCTATGCCATCATCGGCGGTAACCCGTGAAAAATGCGCAACGTCAGATGTCCAAATCTCGGCTGACCGTACCCGTTGATCCGCAAGATCGGCGGCTTCGATCTGAAGCAAAAGATCCATTGGCTCTGAGAGTCGATAATGGAGTGTGACGTTAAGTTTCAGGATCATATGTGAACTCCCTAAGGGTATTTATTTAGCGAGCTGACGATCGCGTAGGGCTAAACCGCCTCGACTATACCAGAGACTGGCTTACTAGAGTCAGGCAGCAATACCTGACAGGGTTAAATTATCATAATACCGCTTTTCAAACTCAAAAGGTGAAACATAACCAATTGCGTATGGCTCGTCTATCGATAATAATTATTCAAAAACACAGCCTAATTATGAGCTGTGGTATAATTTATCATTATAAAGCTAAAACATTGCTGCTATTACATTATCATTGCCCATTTCTCTTTTATACATTAAGACTCTTTTATGTCCAAAACTTCATTTGATGCTCAAACTATTTCTAACAGCTTACGTGCTGCCAAACATCAGCCGCGTAAACGCTTTGGCCAAAACTTCTTGCATGATACTAGCGTCATTCGCGAAATCGTCGAAAGTATTCGTCTAGAGCGCGATGACAATTTGATCGAGATTGGGCCTGGTATGGGCGCATTGACCGAGCCATTATTAGCAGAAGTGGATGCGATGACAGTGGTAGAGCTGGATCGCGATTTAGCAGATAGCTTGCGTATTCGTATCGGTGCCAATAGCCATCCAAACTTTGAGATTATCAAAGACAACGCGATGTATGTGGACTACCGTGAGCTATATAGTGAAGAGCGCGGTAAGCTGCGCGTGGTGGGCAACCTGCCGTATAACATCTCAACGCCTATCTTATTTCATCTGCTTAGCTATGCCGATGTGATTCAAGATATGCATTTTATGTTGCAAAAAGAAGTGGTTGAGCGTATCACAGCCGACGTGGGTAGCAAGACTTATGGCCGCTTATCGGTCATCATGCAGTACCACTGTGATACAGATTATTTGCTGACCGTTCCTCGCGGTGCGTTTAATCCACCACCAAAGGTGACTAGTGCCGTGTTCCGCCTGACGCCGCATATCAACAAACCAGTAGTCGCAAATGATGAAGAGCACTTTGCTATCGTCGTGCGTGAGACTTTTAACCATCGTCGCAAGACGCTACGGGCTATCTTTAAAAAATCAACGTTGCTGCCGACATTGAGCGAAGACGATTTTGTGGCTTGTGGTATCGATCCGCAGGCACGACCTGAGACATTAAGCGTCACAGATTTTGTGAACCTAAGCAATCATTCACAACAGCTAGACGTATAATGTATTTTCAATGAATAATAGCATGCTACTAACCGTCAATTATAATGGCGGTTTTTTATGCTTTATTTTTATGATTAGCACTTAAGTATTTATTTCTTATCGAGCTGTCTTTAACTATCGTGTTTAAATCGTTGAGGTATTATGAGTTTTCGCCATCAGTATGTTATCGGTGACTTGCAAGGTTGCTATGCTGCATATCTACAATTACTAAAGACACTGGATTTCGATCCTACCCAAGACAAGTTATGGTTTGCTGGTGATCTGATAGCACGCGGTGAAGATTCATTGAACACGCTGCGTCATGTCAAAGCGTTGTGTGAGCAGGGCGCCGCGGCAACGGTATTGGGCAATCATGATCTTAATTTGATAGCAGTCTGGCGCGGGGCAGCCAAGCTTAAAAATAAAGACAAAACCGCACCTATCTTTGCTGCGGATGATTGTGATGAATTACTCGAATGGTTACGCAGGCAGCCGATATTGGCGTATCCTGATGAGCACACGGTGTTGGTACATGCGGGTATTCCACCGCATTGGAGTATTGAAGCCGCCGCAGGATACGCTCAGCAATTAGAAGTTCAGCTGCAAAGTAGATTGGAGCAGCTCGACCAATTGCTGCCGAATCTATATAGCAAAGAAGCGGATGAATGGCATGCAGGTATCGAAGGATTTACTAAGATGCGGGCGATTGCTAATTACTTTACGCGCATGCGCTTGTGTAAGCAGGATGGGTCTCTTGAGTTTAGCTTTTCAGCAGGCTTAGATGAAGCTATACCAACCGATTTTTTGCCTTGGTTCGAGTGGCAAGTACCGCGCACTCGTAAGATACTATTTGGGCATTGGGCTGCGCTAAAAGGCGAGATTGATTTGCCACATGCGCGCGCACTTGACGGGGGCTGTGTGTGGGGTAATTATCTATTAGCTTATAGATTGGGGGACAGTAAGGTAATAACTTCAAGCGCACAGTGCCCGAGTCTATAAAGAGGGTTATAAGCGTCTTTATATAAGGCTAAATAAACAGTCTGTTAATAGGTTTGAAGGGTAAAACGACTAGTTCGATTAGGATATGCTTAAAACAAAAAGCGGGCAATGAATTCCATTGTCCGCTTTTTAAATATTGAGTACTGTATATAACAGAGTCTTATATAATATGGAACATCGCTTCTGTTTGCATATTATTGTCAAGCGCTTGCACTATAGAGAAGTCCATTACTGTTGACTGATTAGAAGCGCCACTAAATCCTGTAGTAGTAGCAGTCTCCTTAGTTATAGCCATTGTATCAGTGCTTTCAAACACTAATGCATCACTATTTGTATCAAGTAAATCATCAATCTTAGGTAGCTCTATTTGCTGTGAGTTTGCAAAAATATCTATTTCAGTATTGAATTCATCAACTCTATCGAATGACATCACGCTGCGAGCGCTACTGTAACCCCCATCAGACATAGCTTCTATAGTCGCTCTATCCCAAGCAGTTCCATCGTCGAAATAAATGTTATCAACACCGCCAGTACTAAATTGAGCCCCTAAATATATTGTTCCATTTCCTGTAGATAGATATAAATGCGTATCTACACGAGCCAAAGTTATTTCAGAGGTATCAAAACCCTTTAATTCTAATTTGTTTGAACCATTAAAATCATCGATATTTACTTGCGTATTGTTTAGAAAGCTCTTAGCATCAAAAATATAAGTATCATCTCCTTGACCGCCCTTAAAACGGCTACTATAAACTGCTCCAGAACTTCCGTTCCCACCATAAATTAAGGTATCATTACCAGCTTCGCCATATAAAGTGTCACGACTGTCATTAGAAATTAAAATATCATCGCCATCGCCACCATATAGTACAGAGTATTCACTAGTAGCTGTAAAGATGTCCTCGCCATCGGTACCAATCCATTTTTGACCCGCCATAGCTTCTATAGTCGCTCTATCCCAAGCAGTTCCATCGTCGAAATAAATGTTATCAACACCGCCAGTACTAAATTGAGCCCCTAAATATATTGTTCCATTTCCTGTAGATAGATATAAATGCGTATCTACACGAGCCAAAGTTATTTCAGAGGTATCAAAACCCTTTAATTCTAATTTGTTTGAACCATTAAAATCATCGATATTTACTTGCGTATTGTTTAGAAAGCTCTTAGCATTAAAAATATAAGTATCATCTCCTTGACCGCCCTCAAAACGGCTACTATAAACTGCTCCAGAACTTCCGTTCCCACCATAAATTAAGGTATCATTACCAGCTTCGCCATATAAAGTGTCACGACTGTCATTAGAAATTAAAATATCATCGCCATTGCCACCATAAATAGTGTCGTTCCCAGCAGTTCCTTTAACAATATCAATTCCATCAATTAATGGTCTATATTCGCCAGAGGCAGTAGCCATCGCGAAATCTAACGTTGTACTATTCCCAGCTATATCAGACGCTTTAATTTGGTAATTACCCTCTACAAACGGAATATTAGAAGCATCATCAAGCAGTATCAAAGTACCATTTTCGGATTTAAAAGCTTGTAGCGTGTCTTGGTCGATATCTGCATCAACTTCTAACTGATTAGTAGTAGTATTAAAATTTAAAATATTACCTAATATAGGAGCGGTAGTGTCGATAGTGATGTCTTTTATAGTGGTAAAGCTCTCATTAAGTGCTTCATCTGTTACCTTTGCTCTAAAGATATAGTCGCCATCTGACAAGTTAGAAGCCGTACCGTTTGCCAATGCTTGCCATGTAACACCTTGATCAGTTGAATACTGATACTCAACTTGGCTTCCACGCTCATTATTACTAATTGCTAAATCAAATGAGCGATCAGAGGTGATACCATCATCCTGAAATAGCCCTGTGTCTTCAAAGTCATTGAACACTAATTCACCAGGCTCTGGAGGCGTTGTATCCGAGCTAATATTGATCCCATAGTGACTTGCTTGCTTAGTATCTAAATCAATAACCTTTACATAAAAATCTTCTGCTAGACTCTCAGCCTCTAAACCTAGATCATTACGGTCTGAGCGATACACGTAAGAGCCATCCGCTGCTATAGTAAGCTTGCCGTTGTCAGTATCAATAGTAATTGGGCTTGCTGCAGGACTGCCTGTTTGGAATACAAGCGACTGGCCGCCTATCTGGATTTCATAATTGCTAGGTGTACTGATAGCGCCACTTTCATCTGCAAAGATATTTCCTGTGATGTCTTGATAGCCAGTAAAACCAATAGTCTCCACATCCTTAAACTCAGTGACATTAAAGTCAATTGAAGACCCTTGTGATTCTACATATAGATATATAATATATTTACCCAGTGGTAAAGTATCTATATTGAAGTCGATCGAATAATTACGTGATCCTGCTGATGAAATGCTACCTGAGCTTGAAGTCGAGATTCTTGAACCCTCAAGTTCATAGCTATAATAACCATTAATAATATTAGAGCTATTAGAAATCTCCAGCTGAGGCATACCATTTTCGCCAGTGATTTCAAACTCTATCAACTCACTTATGAAAGATAATGCCTGCTTTTCTATAACTATTTGCTGCTCATTAATAACACTAGTTTCAAATACTTCTTGCAACTCAAAGTTAGATTTTTGATCAAGTGAGCTTATCGTGACATTGGCAGTCTTAGTAATAAGGCCACCTTGCCCGTCATTCACTGTATAGGTGAAGTTATCTTCGCCTGTAAAATCGGTATTTGGAGTGTAAGTGTAGCTGCCATTGGCGTTGACAGTCACTGTGCCATTCTCTGCCTCAGTTAACAATGCATAAGTCAGCGTGTCACCATCGACATCAGTGGCTTCAGTAAGTACACCTGTATCAATTATATTTTTAGCAACACCGATGATACTGTTTTCTGAGACTGGCGCATCATTCACTGCTGCCACGTTAACGGTCGCGGTTTGGGTGATAACACCGCCTTTGCCGTCATTGATGGTATAAGTGAAGCTATCTTTGCCATTAAAGTTGGCATTAGGTGTGTAGCTGTAGCTGCCATCTTTATCGATGACTACTTTACCGTTGGCAGCATTAGTAGCGATGGCATAGGTCAAGGCATCGCCATCCGCGTCAGTTGCCGCTTCTAGTTTGCCACTAACCGCAGTGTCTTCTGTAGCAGTAACGGTAGAGTCTTTTGAGACAGGGATGTCGTTCACAAAAGCCACAGTAATGTTGGCCGTTTTAGTGATGGTTTCCGTGCCGTCTGTCACTGTATAGGTAAAGCTGTCTTTGCCATTGAAGTTAGCATTCGGTGTGTAGGTATAGCTACCATCAGTATTCACTGTCGCTGTACCATTTTTAGCAGCGGTGCCAATAGTATAAGTTAAAGCATCGCCATCAACGTCAGTGGCTTTAGCTAAGAAACCTTTAGCTACTGTGTCTTCTGTTGCCGCAATCGTAGTATTGGCTGAGACTGGCGCATCATTCACTGCTGCCACGTTAACGGTCGCGGTTTGGGTAATAACGCCGCCTTTGCCGTCATTGATGGTATAAGTGAAGCTATCTTTGCCATTAAAGTTGGCATTAGGTGTGTAGCTGTAGCTGCCATCTTTATCGATGACTACTTTACCGTTGGCAGCATTAGTAGCGATGGCATAGGTCAAGGCATCGCCATCCGCGTCAGTCGCCGCTTCTAGTTTGCCACTAACCGCAGTGTCTTCTGTAGCAGTAACGGTAGAGTATTTTGAGACAGGGATGTCGTTCACAGGTTGCTTTGATGAGCTGCTGCTACCTCCGGAAAATGCTACGGCTCCTAGTGCAGCTGCCCCAAGTGATCCCAGTAAAACAGTATTACTGACCCCGTTAATTATTGAAGTACCACCTGACATTTCTGACACAAGTGTTGTATAGGAAGTTTCTAAAGCTACTTGTGATATCACACCTGTTTCCGAACTCACATAATCAAACTCAGAAAAACCTGAATCACTGACTGTACCGAGCTGAACATCGTCTGTTATGTAGTAATCTTCAATAGTCAGTAACGTGTCACCATTTTCATCAGCAATCAATAAGTCATTAGCTGACTTTTTAGCTTTCAGTTTTTTAGCTGGCTGACCTGTTTTAGCATCTAATAAGGAAAATCTCATACCTTGTTCAGCAGTCACTTTAGTAGATTGATTACTGATCAATAATTTATCAATCAAATTAGCATTATCTTTTTGCAAGATTAGTTGAATTGTTTGTATCATTAAATATCCTTATTAAACCTTCTTATAAATCGAGAAAGGTTTCTATGCATCGAAAGTTTTGTTTTAGGTAGGTAACATTAACTAACAGTAATTATACTATAATAATATACATTAGTTGAATTTAATAGTGCGTAAGACTGTACTTCTTAGTTTCCTATTTAATTGCATAATAAGTATTTAACGAGAAATAGTGTGAAGTCTGTAAGATACAAGAAAGTGTGAGTAGGTCGATTGATGATTGTTCAAGAGTATGTGAATACAACAGAGAGGCAATTATAGTATCGTTAGTTTATGTTCATATGGCTATATGAATTGATAGTGAACAGTTAAATTATTATGCTTTTCCCATAACAGATTTTGAAGTAAACGGTCTTCAGTATAAAAAAGACACCAGCATATTTGTAAACAAACCGCGAGTATAGCAGCTTTATTAAATGGAGGTAACTGAATAGAGTGGGATAAGTCATACTTTTGGGGACAAATTATTATTCTATATAAAGTGGCTGAATTTAGTGATTTTGGAAGGTTTAGATGGTGAGTACCAAGGAAGTAACGAAATGAAATTGTTAAACCTTTTAATAACTACGATGTAAGCAACTAAACAAGCATAAAGCCACCGCAACTTGACCCCTGCTGTCAATCCCGTAGAACTAAACTTGGGAGATTTTAGTTACGCAGCTTGACGATAAAAGTCAAACCACACTTGTCTTGGCGTTTTATAGCCCAAACCCTTTTGAATCCTAGTCTGATTGTAATACAGCTCGATATATTTGATGATGTCAGTAATGGCTGTGAATCGTGTTTTATAGTCCTTATGATATATTAGCTCATTCTTTAATATG
>NZ_CAJHBO010000019.1 GCF_904846645.1 Psychrobacter sp. Pi2-1 | reverse complement strand
GCTATCTTTTTAACAGCTTCAGCTTTGAATGCTGCACTATAGGTTCTGATTTTCTTAGTCATGATAAACTCCTCATTGAGTCGTTAGTTTACCAAGTTTGGTTCTACAGTTTTTTCAGCATAGCTCAGTAGACCTACTTCAGCCTTAAATAGTTGATATGTTAAGGTGTGTCTTAACATATATGGATTGAACTTTAGTTCTTTAGCAGTTTTTTCGCCTAATAGTTGGCTGATAAAAATATTCATTTGATGTGTAAGGCTGGTACTATACATAGACTTAGGGAAACTACTAGGTTTAACAGTATCTACATTAGAAAGTAGGTATGGTGAGGCCTTGATTTTTGAAATATACGAAGCTGCTAATATTGCGTCTTGAACAATAGGTATAGCTACCCATCTGTCGTCAAACAAACCCGTACTAATCTCATCCTTATGTTTTTTGACAGTACTTTCAATCAGCCAAACGCCATCACTTTGAACTAAGCATGAACAATCCTGAACTCTTACTTCTGATAATTCAGATGGTCTCATACCTGTATACTGACCTACTAAATACGTGCAGGCATACGCTACGAGGTTAACATATTTCCTAAGATTATCTGCTTTATAACCGCGTTCTCTCAATTTTTCACGTAAAGTTGCCCCAGCCATAACGTTAGAATCTTTATTTAGCATCCAGTCGTAGGGCTCGATTACATTCATAACAAAATTTGAAGAATAATTTTTGGTTCTTAATCGCATAGCAATATACCCATGTAGAGCTTCATGCGTAACACGTTCTTGACTAGCCCATGATAAATATTCGCTCGTATTGAAACGTTTTAAAGAGTTGACATCTGATATTTTTTCTCCGTCTCCTATAGCGTCTAAAAAATCTACTACAATAAAGGATGCAGTCTTTGATAAAGATTCAAAGACCAAGTCTGGTAACACTTGATCTTTCTTTTCTTTATCAACATTCGCCACTCTCTTCCATTTCAAGCTATCTAACTCTACATGAGCAATAGGCTTCTCGAATACATACTTAACAGAAGCTGGGCTACGTAAGTATTTAAAAAATCTATCTAAATCTGTACCTTTTACACGATCATAATTTTTAGCCGCTATGGGATACAGTTCGGGTGTTATATCGCATAATGTTCTAATCTTTTTCTGAACAAACTCATAACCTAGTTCATGAGATGCTTGTTTGAATAGTTCATTGATAAATGTTAAACCACTTTCAAAAGTTGCAATCAAGGAGTTGGCTTTTAATGTTTTTTTTGATCGGCTTTTACCCTCGTTTTTCTGCAGCTTGAAGATGGAACTATTGAGCAAAGCCAACTCGAATATAATTTTCATTTCTATCAAAACAAATACCGGAATCGCTGTATATTTCGAAAAATTGATTCGTAGCTTTGCACCTTGAACATTTCTTGCAGCATTAGGATAATCTTTATTAAAGTTCCAAACGCTATCAGAAAACTTTGATAGTGTTGATATGGGTTTGTCCATAAGAGACGTCATATACTCTATATCAAATGTGTGCTTATGCTGAAGGCACTCATTTCTCTGATCCGTAATAGGATTTAAGGCTTCTAAAACATAGAAACGATGTTTTGCAAAAGCTGTCAACACGTCTAATTTTTTTTCATAGTCCATCAAATTACTCCATCAACTAGTGTAGTGGTTTCAATGTACTCTGCTAAACGCTGTCCATTCTTTAGATCCTCTAAGGAAAAGTCAGACAATGCTGGATCTGTAATGCCTTTTATTAGTTCCATATTCTCCGAAATGACATGTCCGTAGGGGGTGTCCATAACCCGAGTGTGCTCTGTCAAAAGCGTATAGTCACGCTTCATTGCAAAGATTTCAGGGAGGTTTTTAGCCGTAATAATTACATTGTCACAACCTAAACACTTATTATATTGTGAGCATGGAGTACCAGGAATATAGGATGAAAGGTTTTTTACAAAATCTGGAGGATCAAAAATATTCCTGCATTCTGCTAAAGGGGTATGGAAGGTTATTGCTAATTCGTTGGTATCTCTAGTTTGTACTTTTTGAGTTTGTCTATTCAAAGTAGATTGATGTATTTCTTTTAGTTTATCGTTTATCTTTACTCTACTTATCGTATTGAAGTCATAAGAGTCTATATAACCAATAGTCGTTTGAATTGAGGAGTGCCCTAACATGAGCTGAATTTCGCGTAAAGCTACTCCATTGTCTAACATTTCACTAACAAAAGTTGGTCTAAACCTGCTTATTGTAAGAGTTAACGGCTCTCCTGCGTCGTCCTTCAAATTATACTTCTCAACAAATCTGGATAAGCTATTGCCTAAGGTACTTGCGTTTCCTTCTTTACTTCCTGATATAGGAGAAACTTTTCCATATTTTTTTGGACTATTCGATTGCCAAATGAATAATCTGTCTTTGAATGTATCATCTTCAATATGTGGTCGAAAGCTACAGGTTAATTGATTTAATTCTTCGAAAATCATTTTTATAGACTTCGCTTGACTCGATGTAAGCCAAGTTAATTGTGCATTGAAAAGATCCAGAGGGTATTCCTTGTAGCCATCAGAGCGCTCTTTCCAATATCTAAGACAAGGTCGTGATGTTGCTGGATGAGATTCTAGATAATCGTCTACGTTGAGAGAAAGTAAAGAATCTGCATTTAATCCTGTAATTTGGGCTAGCCTTAAAAGGTAGGGTATGAGTATATCTATATGTAACATCGGGGTAACACCCCATTCATCATATATCCCGCTCAAACCTTTGTCTGAACGGGCAATAATTCTCAAGAAAGATTTTTCGATAGGGGACTCTGCTGTATGATAATGGATTGGCTTACACCCCAAGGGGTTTTCAAACAGCCATCGCGCATTATCTAGTGTAGAAAGGCCTTTTACTACAAAACCTTTTTCATTCAAAGGATTTTTACCTATACCCGTTTTTTCGTATGGTATAAGAGCTGCTTTAGACTGACACAATCCTTTTTCGATAGCATCTAATACCTGAATCCGCTCGTTCGTTGTAAATGGCTTTTTCGCGTCTGTTTCTCTACTTACAGCAAAGCCATTTATATCGAAAAAGCTATACTCCAGATCCCGTACTTGGGTCAGCCTACACAGTGTTCTGCGTACTGAACTCAAAAGTGTATTTGCATGATAACTTGATATTTCTTTACTTATTATCTTTTTCTCTAAATATTTTCGATATCTAGATAGGAGATGCTCATCAAAAACTGTGACAATTTTTAAAGGTGAATTACCATATAGTTCAGATAAGAAATCTATAAAGGAATTACTCGCAATTCTATAGTTACTCTTGCCTGATTCTGAAGAGACAATTTTACTAGTACAGGCAAACAGTTGCTCAACCTGAATAAACGGTTCTAGTTTTGAAGGAAAGAAGAAATTATCAGCAGCATGTAACTCTCTTGTGGCCAGTCTATGAAAACGTTCTATCTGACTTTCACTATGATTTTTTCTATTTATGTTCGCTTCGCTTGTTCTTTTAGCAACGCTTTTATAATTTGGATCAATAATTCCAAGTTTTTCAAGATCTTTGTGAATGAAGTCCCAAGCATCTTTAACAGCATTAAAGTATAAGGAAGATATTTTTATAGGAAATTGTCCCAATGGCATTTTCCCAACTGAAATCTTATTACCAAAAATAGGTAATGTATGCTTTTCTTTTTCAGATAACTGTCTGTACCAATTCAGTAGCTTCCTTCTGCTTTCGATGCCAGCAGCTTCATAGCTCCCATCTGGTATTACTAGAATCCCTTCTTTGATCATCTTTTCGATCAAAGGGTTCGTAAGCTCTCTGTATTTATGTGCCATAGGGTATGAAATTCCTACTGCATTTTGTATATATTTTACGGAGACACTAAAACCTAAAAGGTTTTTAGCCTTGCTAATGGGTATTTCCCACAGTGTTTCTACATCTGTGACTGTTCTTGATACCCACTCTAAGATAGCAGATGCTTCGTCTCTAATAGGACGCTTTCTTGACTCGACTTTATTAAAACCGGCACTTATAATTCCCAGTCTACAGAGATCTTCATGAATCTCATCGATTGTTTTTGCTACCAATTCATATTGAGTTGCTAAAACATTCCAGTAGTCCTGCTCGTGTCCTATTGATTTGAAGCAAACGTTGTTTATAGATTTAGTCAAACGAGGAAGGTTTTTCTTATCACTAAAACTTAAATTGCTATACCAATATAATATTCTCTGTCGAGTTATATTTTCTCTACTAGAAGCTCCTTTTACGACAACCTTCATCTCAGCCATTTTCTCTATCAATGGAACGGTGAGGTGCTTTCGTCTATCAGCTTCATTGACCGTGATAGATGTCTCTTTCGCTAAAAATTTAGATGTGATATTGACGCCCCAAGGATTCTTGAAATGGCTGCTAAGTGGTAAGGATAAGAGTTGGTTTGGACTCTTTAATAAGCCCTCTACCCATGTACTTACCAATTGATCAGTGGCTATTCCGTCCTTTTTCATTTGATGTCCTTAATGCCAATTTTCAATTGTGTCTGTTCAGATAAGCGCCTCATCTTCTCAGCTCTAGTTAGTAAGTCCCCATTCTCATCACAAATAGTATTATAAATTTCCTGAGGAATGCTGGTATACATTTGGGTAGTACTGAGGTGGTTATGACCTAAGTTTTTTTGTACGATAACGAGCCGATCTAGGTAGTCGGATCCTAGGTCATTTGATTGCAATATTGCATAGGCATTACCATGCCGTAGCTTGTGAGGAGAGATTATTCTATCGAGGCGACCTTTCTTTATTGCACGTTTGCTGATACGTTCAAGTAACTCGTTTATCGCTTTACGTGTATAAGGAGTGCCTTTAGCATTAAAAAATGCTGGGGTTTCATCTGGATTTACATATTTGCGAGCATGTTTTTTGTAGAGCGGAGACGCATGATATTTCTGTATACGTTTAATGGTTGCCGAACTAACTAACGTCCATCGTGGTTTGATTTGATTTCCACGCCCCTTGCTACCTTTGATGGCTAAAGGTACGTAGTCTGCATGAATAGGTTGATCGGACTCTACTGAAATGAACTTTTCAGAGTTAAAGTTGACAGTGTCTCTAAAATCTTTAAGAGTAACCCTGATCAGCTCCGAACGCCTCACGCCAGAGTCATATAAAAACTGAAGTATTACTCGTTCTCGTTCTAATCGAGTAGATTGAATCAATATGAAAAGATCATCAAGAGTGCATGAAGTAATTGGTGTACGCTTTGGTAATTTTGAAAAGTATCCATTACTATATGGATTATCCTCTCTAAGCGGCTGACGGTCTTCTGTGCGACTGCAGAGGAAATGAAGGAAAGCGTATATTGCTCCATCACGATTTCTAATAGTAGCTGAACTTCTATGTTCTTCAACACTTAAGAAAGTACAGTATTCCTGAATTACATACCCTGGAACTGTGATGAAGACCTCATCAGTTTCATTATCGCTATAGTCTGGACGACTACGGATATACTTTAAGAAGTAAGTTAGGTTTTTGCCATA
Source organism: Psychrobacter sp. Pi2-1 (assembly GCF_904846645.1). GTDB lineage: Bacteria > Pseudomonadota > Gammaproteobacteria > Pseudomonadales > Moraxellaceae > Psychrobacter. The sequence goes on along the minus strand of NZ_CAJHBO010000019.1, from coordinate 47,441 downwards.
TGTATTTGCTGTTTCATGAGCAATCTTTTCGTGCTTGAATTGATATGATAGATACTCAGAGATAAGAGGGAGGATTTTACCACTATCATCAAATACACCAACCCCGTTCACTTTGACTTTCTGATCCAGTAATAGGTCTGGTATTTCACTAATTAAATAAGATTTTGATAAGTCTAATTCTCTATTGGAACAAATCTTAATATCCATAATATAGGCCAAAGTAATACATAGATTAAATTGTATATCATATTATGCATTGACCTGATGTTCACTATAAGTATAGAGGAATGAGATGTTCCTAGGCTGCTAATAATTCATACTGTGAATTATCATTATAGGGGAATAATAGGAATAAGTCAGCCGAACGTTGATATAGCTGGCATGACAGCTTATTGTCTGCGACAAAGAACTGAAATAACGTATGACATGGTGGTAGGGCTACTTGCTCTGCCTCACCTGGATTCCAGCCTGACACAATCAAACGGCGCGAATTCGGATTGGTCTTTATCTGTTCAACGACCTGTGCGATTTGATCGACGCCATCAGCGTTATAACTGGCATCTTCATTTTTGGTCGCGCCATAGTTGCGCCATTGATGGCCATAGATAGGACCCAAATCACCAGCAGGTCTGTTGAAGCGTGCTGTCTGTTCTGCTGTCGCCCACTCATTCCAGATACGAACATTATTCTGTTGTAGATAATCGACATGAGTGCTGCCACTTAAAAACCATAATAGTTCATAAGCGATGGATTTAAAGTGAACCTTTTTGGTCGTTAGCAGTGGAAAGCCATCTGCTAAGTCAAAGCGTAGCTGCGCGCCAAAATGGCTAAGCGTACCAGTACCAGTACGATCGCCTTTTTCGCTGCCATTGTCGAGAACGTGGCGTAGTAAATCTAAATAGCCTTGCTCGTTATTACTTTGGGTGCCATTGATCATAAAATGCTCTTTAGTTACTGCTGACAGTACATACAGGCTAGATGGATAGTCGATATATACACTGTCATTATTGAAAGTATTGCTAGGATAAGCGTTTTGACAGCTTACCCTATTTTAAGTCATCAACCTTTATCACAAAAGGGTAGGCTTAATAAGCAGCTTGCTTACCCCAGTCGTAGATGCCGCGTTTGTAGGCGTAACCGATCAAGAACAGACCGATAATTATCATTGGGGCGCTTAGTATCTGACCTTTGGTCATCCAACCTAGCAAGATGAATCCTTGGTCGATGTCTGGCTGGCGGAAAAACTCAATGATAAAGCGGCTAAAGCCATAACCAAGCATAAAGACACCGGTTACTGCCATCCGAGGACGGGGCTTCGATGAGTACCACCACAAGAATAGAAACAACAGTAGACCTTCTGCAAGGGCTTCATACAATTGCGACGGGTGACGCGGCAACAGGTACTGGCCATTGACTTCAGTCATAAGGTCTTGCAGCGCAGGATTGGCTTGTAGCTGCTGCATATCAACAATAGCGGCCTGCGGAAAGTAGGTCAACCAGTTATAGCCACCGTCAGAGACGCGGCCCCATAGCTCGGCATTGATGTAGTTACCAATACGTCCGAACAATAAACCAGTTGGTACGCAGGGAACGACAAAATCGAGCACTTGGAAAGGTGTCTTTTTATATTTGCGAGCAAAATACAGCATACCCAACATGACACCAATCAGACCGCCATGGAATGACATACCGCCTTCCCAGACCTTGAACAGATAGGCAGGGTTTTGGAGTAGCTCGCTGAACTGATAAAACAATACATAGCCGACACGGCCACCTAATATCACACCAAGTGCGCCAAAAAACACTAGGTCAGAGACCATATCTGTCGTCCAGCCTTCACGCTTGGTACTGCGATACCATGCCAGTCCGTAGGCGGCGGCGAATGCCAACAAATACATCAGCCCATACCAATGGACTTCGACAGGTCCAACTGCTAATGCTACAGGATCGTACTGAGGATGAATCATCATAAGGGCATCATAATATTGATAATAAAATGCTGACTATAATAGCAAATTTCGTTCGCTGGGCATACATAATTGCTCTGGTGCCAATCAGAGTGTATGAGTAATTTGAGTTTTTGAGATGGTACAGAATGTATAGGCTAAGAGTTAAAAGAGATAAGAAGTGAGGTGAAAAAAATGACTTTAATTAAGGAGTGTTTTCGTGATGATATGTAATCTTGGTAGCTATTAGCTTGAGATAAAAATGCCATTTTTAGCATTATCGAGCGTTCACTACCAATTTGTATTATGACATTTATTATTAAAAGAGATCAGATGGCGACCAAATCTTGTACGTTATTTTCGACCATCGTGTCGCCTGCACCTTGTGAGACTACCTTGCCGCGTGATAGTACCGTGTAATTGTCAGCCAATTCTTCGGCGAACTCGTAAAACTGCTCAACCAGTACAATCGCTATGTCACCTTTGTCAGCCAAGTCACGTAGGACTCGGCCAATATCTTTGATGATAGAAGGCTGAATACCTTCAGTTGGCTCGTCTAAAATCAATACAGTCGGCTCGGAGGCTAAGGCGCGTGCAATGGCAAGCTGCTGCTGCTGACCACCAGACAAATCACCACCGCGTCGATGTTTCATCTCATCGAGTACGGGGAAAATATCATATAAATGTTTGGGTACATGCTTTGCCTTGCTGCGTGAAAATTTGGCCATACCAATTAATATGTTCTCTTCTACCGTCAGTGTCGAAAAAATATCGCGTCCTTGTGGTACATAAGCCAAACCTGCTCGGACACGTTGCTCTGGAGACATTTTACTAATGTCTTTATCATTAAGCAAAATCTCTCCTGATTTAATCGGTAGTATCCCCATCAAACATTTGAGTAGCGTGGTTTTGCCCACGCCATTGCGTCCAAGTACCACGCTGCACGCGCCTACAGGCGCTGTAAACGAGACGTCTCGTAAAATATGACTGCCGCCGTAATATTGGTTGATATCGTTCACTTGTAACATGGCTGTCTCCTAAACTCTAAAACTTTTCTAATATTTTAAAGGGAATATTCGTTTGGCTCGTCTAGATGATTCGTTCGGCTATCGACCTAAGTAGGACTCAATCACTGCCTCATTGGCTTGCACTTCAGCTAACGTACCTTCGGCCAAAATCGCCCCTTGTGCCAATACCGTGACTTTTTCACTGATAGCATCGATAAAGGTCATGTCATGCTCAACTACGACCAAGGTATGATTCTTTTTAAGGCGTAGACACAGCTCGGCGGTATGCTCAGTTTCTGCATCGGTCATACCTGCTACGGGCTCATCAAGCAAAATCAGCTTGGGGCTTTGCATCAGTAGCATGCCAATCTCTAACCATTGTTTTTGCCCGTGAGAGAGCAAACCAGCAGGTTTGTTGATTTTATCAGTCAGGCGAATTTGCTGTAGAGTCGCGTCGAGGGTATCGCGAGTATCGGCATCGAGTTTGTTAAACAAGCTTTTAACCACACGTTTGTCCTTTGGCGCAGCAAGTAACAGATTATCCATCACCGTAAAATTTTCAAAGACAGTAGGTTTTTGAAACTTACGGCCGATACCCGCTTCAGCGATTTGTTCGGTAGATAAGCTGGCAAGATTATGAGTCTGACCAAAAAACACGCTCCCTTCGGTAGGGCGGGTTTTACCCGTAATGACATCCATTAGCGTGGTTTTACCAGCGCCATTGGGACCAATAATACAGCGTAGCTCGCCTTCTTCGATATAGAGCGATAAATTATTAAGTGCGCGAAATGAATCAAACCAAACGCTCACGTTTTCTAAGTACAGAGCAATACCATGGCTAAAGTCGACGCCTGATTTTTTGGGGTGACTGAGACCGTCACGTCCATCAGTATGATCATATTCAGATAGCGCTTTGGTCGATTGTTCAGTCGTTGACGGTTTATCATTTAGCATTATTGTTTCTCCTTTTTGAATCGATCGAACAAGCCCATAATGCCATTGGGTAAAAACAACGTCACGACGACGAATAGTCCGCCTAAAATCAATAGCCAAAACTCAGGGTAGGCGACCGTAAAGTAGGTTTTTACAGCGTTTACCACACCAGTTCCTAAAATCGCGCCAATTAAGCTTCCTCGACCACCAGTCGCTACCCAGACGGCTATCTCAATTGAGTTCACTGGGTTCATCTCACTCGGGTTAATAATTCCGACTTGTGGTACGTATAGCGCACCAGCGACACCAGCGATGACGGCGGACAGCACCCAAGCGGATAGCTTGTACCACAACGTACGGTAACCTAAATACTGCAAGCGGTTTTCGCTGTCACGAATCGCACCAAGTACTCGCCCATAAGGCTGATTCATTAAATGACGCAAACCCATATAAGAGACTAACAATGCTAAGGCCGTGACAAAGCAAAGCATTGAACGAGTAGAGGCAGCGGTAATGTCATAGCCGAGTAAGGTGGTAAAACCAGTAAAGCCATTGTTACCGCCGAAGCCTGTCTCATTACGGAAGAACAGCAAGGCTGCTGCATAGACCATGGCTTGAGTGATGATGGAAAAATAAACGCCTTTGATTTTTGAGCGAAAGGCAAAAAAACCAAAGATAAAAGCAACCAAGCCAGGCACTAATACGACCAGTGCGACTGCCCACCAAAAATGCTGCGTGCCAGCCCAGTACCATGGCATCTCAGTCCAGCTCAAAAAGCGCATAAAGTCCGGTAAGCCATCACCTGCTGTCTCACGTGTTAGGTACATGCCAAATGCATAACCACCCAAGGCAAAGTACAGGCCATGTCCTAAGCTCAAAATACCGGCATAGCCCCAGACGAGATCTAGCGCCAGAGCGACCATCGCTAGTGCCATGATTTTGCCAATCAAGGTAATCCAGTAGGCTGAAAGGTGAAAGGCTGATGTCTCCGGCATAAGATGTAGCCAAGGCAGTATCAGTAGTACGGCAAAACATAAGCCAATTAAAACAGCACTACGCGGTGTATCAGACAGTAATTTGGTCAGTATCATAGGAATCTCCTTATTCGACAAAGCGGCCTTTAAGTGCAAATAAACCTTGTGGCCGTTTCTGAATAAACAGAATCACAAGAACCAACAACACAATCTTTGCCAATACTGCACCAATACCAATCTCAAGCACCGTACCACTCACACCAAGTCCCAAGGCGGCCAATACTGCGCCCCATACTTGTCCGACCCCGCCAACAACGACGACCAAAAACGTATCAATGATATAGGTTTGTCCCAAATCAGGACCAACGTTGCCGACTTGAGCAAGGGCACAGCCAGCCATACCAGCCAGCCCAGAGCCCAAACCAAACGCCATCATATCGATACGTGCAGAAGGAATACCAACAGCACGTGCCATTTGACGGTTTTGGGTAACGGCTCGTATAAACAAGCCAAAGCGCGTTTTGTTGAGTAAGTACACCAGTAGCGCCACGACGATGACGGTAAAAACAATAATGGCGATACGGTTATAAGGCAGTACCAAACTTGATGACACCTGATAGGCACCGCTGAGCCATGCCACGTTACTGACTTCAACATTCTGAGCACCAAAAATCATACGTACCAACTGCATCAATATTAAGCTCACGCCGAATGTCGCCAGCAAGGTCTCTAGCTCACGACCATATAATGGGCGAATCACGATACGTTCAATAATCATGCCGATGATGGCACTGACTAAGAAAGCAGCTGGAATAGCAGCAAGCAAATACCAACCAGCCATATCTGGCATGTAAGCTTGAAAGAAGTTTTGCACCATATAAGTGGTATAAGCCCCGATCATAATCAGCTCACCGTGCGCCATATTAATCACGCCGAGCAAACCAAAGGTAATGGCGAGACCAAGTGCGGCGAGCAGTAAAATACTGGCGGTACTCATACCAGTGAAAATATGACCTGTCCATGTGCTTATTTCAATACGCCGTGACACGCTAGATTCAGCATCGATAAGTGCAGCTTTAAGCGAGGCATCTAAGCCATCAGACGCGAGGGCAGACTCGATATCGACCAATACTTGTGGGCTATCACTATCTGCAAGTAGATTGACCGCTGCAATCTGAGTGGGCAGGTCACCGTTTTTGAAATCAATACGAGCTTGTAGTGCAGTTAGTGCCTTTTTGACTTTAGCGCTGTCCTCATTTGCTGTTGCGATGGTGATAATGGCTGGATCTACTTGGTCAATATTATCGGCCAAAATCTCTACAGCTTGCAGGCGTTGTGCGGGCTTGTCAGATGCTAGTTTTACCTTGGCTTGACCAAAGATGAGCGCTGAGCGAAGGGCATTAGTGAGGGTGATTTGTGATAAATCACTTGGCCAATCCGCCGTTTCTTTTTTATCAGGATAAGTAAACAGCTGGTCATCTTTATTCAGTAGATAAGTTTGCCCACCGTTGCCTTGATATAGCTCATCATTGGCAATGAATTCAACCAAACTATCTAAACTCTCAACGGATCCTGGCCAATCACTTAGCATGGCTTGGCGCTTACTAAAATCGCCCGCCACGAATTGTTGAATGGCATCACCTGAACTTGTAGAAGTTGCTGTTGAAATATTTGAGGTGCTGACTTGAGTAGAAGTGGCTACGTTGACAGGTGTGAGCAAAGATTGCTCACTATTAGCGGTATCCGTATCGTGGTCATGTACCTGACCATCATGATCCGCATATGCTGTGGTGATGAAGGTTGTTATGCATAATGCCATCAATGCAAGTAATCGCAGAGGCGCATAAATTGAAAAACGAGCCGCATGCTGCATGACTTCACTGACTGATGCTTGTGGGTTATTACCATTTTTGGACGATGTTGGCCCTACAAAAGGGCGTAAAGTATGGTGCTGCATGTGCGGCTCCCTGTTTTTCACAGACAACAAACCCTTAGCCACTACTGCTTAACGGATTAAGCGATAGAAGAGTTGATAAGGTTTGGTGTTATTTAAAGGTTAAGAATAAGTGTTGAAAATAAATGTGAAAAGTAGGCGTTAGGACTGTTATCAGTGTCGTTTATCCATCCGCCTACTATTCAGTTACTATCCATGTGACTTTCAGTATCATTTTATTTTTAGGGCAGGTTATTTAGGAATGTACTCGCTCCATGGCTGGGCTTGGATGACTTCTGGCGTTTTGAAAATCGTATCAAACTGTCCATCGGCACGAATTTGACCAATCATGACGGGCTTCCATAGATGATGGTTTTCTTCATCCATTTTTAGCGTGTAGCCAGAAGGTGCATCGAACGTTTGTCCCGCCATGCTAATACGTACTTTATCGACATCAGTCGTACCTGCTTTTTCGACAGCTTGCTTCCACATATTGATACCGACATAAGTAGCTTCCATTGGGTCATTGGTCACGACTTTTTCAGCATTCGGTAGTTTTTGGTCCAATGCATACTGCTTATAGCGTTTGGTGAAGGCACTGTTGGTTGGGTTTTTGATCGACATAAAGTAGTTCCACGCCGCCAAATGTCCTTGTAGCAGACTGGTATCGATACCGCGTAGCTCTTCTTCACCGACTGAGAATGCCATGACTGGAATATCTGACGCTTTGATACCTTGGTTGGCAAGCTCACGATAGAACGGGACGTTTGAATCGCCATTGATGGTCGAGATAACCGCGGTCTTTTTGCCCGTTGAGAATTTTTTGACATTAGATACGATGGTTTGATAATTGCTGAAACCAAATGGTGTGTACTCTTCCATGATGTCTGCATCAGCCACGCCTTTCGATTTTAGAAATGCCTTTAAAATCTGGTTGGTGGTGCGTGGATAGACGTAATCAGTACCTAACAACACAAAGCGCTCTGCACCGCCGCCTTCTTCGCTCATCAAGTACTCTACCGCTGGAATGGCTTGCTGGTTTGGTGCCGCACCCGTGTAAAAGATATTTTCTGACTGCTCTTGTCCTTCGTATTGCACTGGATAGAACATCAATCCGTTTAACTCTTCAACCACAGGTAATACCGATTTACGTGATACCGATGTCCAACCACCAAAGATGACATCTACTTTATCTTGAGTGAGTAGCTGGCGGGCTTTTTCAGCGAATAATGGCCAATCAGAAGCAGGGTCGACGACGACTGGTTCGAGTTGCTTACCGAGTACACCGCCATTGGCATTGATCTCATCAATGGTCATGAGTGCCGTGTCTTTTAGAGAAGTTTCAGAGATGGCCATGGTGCCAGATAGCGAATGTAAGATGCCCACTTTGATCGTGTCGCCATCAGCGGCAGGCTCGGTGGTCGTTTCTGTGCTAGTTTCAGCGGTTGTCTCTGTTGATGCTGCAGTTTCAGCAGGTTTTTGACAACCAATAAGGCTTAAGCTGCCAACGACGGCCACCGCTAGTAACGAAAAACGTGATTTTATTTTTCCGTGTGATTGAGGGTCTACTACTTGAGTGTTGGCTAAAATTGGTAACGAAAACATGGACATCTCCTAATAAATACAAAAGGTAAAATAATGTTCCTGAACACCTATTAAGAGTTCAAGTTCCGTGCCAAGTTAAAAAAGCCAATAATCGAGTAATAATTGAGCAATAATTAAGTTCTGATTAATATATTCATTAATTTAGTGCAGGATGGTTAATAAATTGCACCATAAAGGGGAGATGAACAAAAAAATGGTGCAATGTTAAAACCAAATTTTTAAAATTGAAGAGCTACCATATGAAGAGATTTATCGCTAAAGGCGTTTATTGCTAAAAGTGCAGTCTGCTAAAAGCATTTATTGCCAAAGACCTGCAAAACGGCTACGGTAATATCTCTAAGATAGTTACTATTTTGCGCGTTGAGCCAATGCGTGGCTGCCATGATGGATTTTACTGCTAAGGAATGATGTATGAATGCACAATTAACGGATTCGTCTGTCTCAACAGGCCATGGCAGTGTATTACCGCCGCTTAATCAGATAACTAGATTTGCTATCCTGCCATTTGTACTTGGTAGTAGTGCCGTCTTGGGATTGTCTTCGGCGCAAGCGGCCACCAGTAGTGTCGAGCAGGTGACTATTTATCAGGGGCTGGCGAGCGTGACGCGCGCATTGCCAATCACAGGTAGCGGTGAGCAAACGGTGGTGTTTTCGTGCTTGTCACCTTATATGGATAAAGAAAGTCTAAGCGTACAGGCGACAGGTAGTGTCAACGTTGGGGAAGTCAGTATCGAAGAGCTGACAGGTGAGCAGGCAGCCCAATGTCAGTATCAAGGTGACGCCAAGGTACAGACGCAGCAAAATACCCTAGCCAATATCAATGCTGAATTAGAAGCGGCACGGTTAGCAAAGGCTTACTTGCAGAATTTGACCAAAGCCACGCAAGTCAATACAGATAGCACGATTGCCAATAATGCCCGCGATATAGAAAATCAAGCGACCAGTATTAACCAAAGAATTTTAGAGATTCAACAGCGACAAGCGCGTGCCCAAGACGCGCTTAATCAACTGATGGCAGGCAGCGCGACATCGACCTTTAACAAGGTGACACAGGTGAGTGTACGTACGGCAAGTCGCTCGCCGAGTAGCGTTAAGTTGCATTATCAAGTGCAAGGTGCAGGTTGGGAGCCTGCGTATCAAGCTCGTCTAAACACAAATAGTGAGCAGTTAAGTATCACAGCCTCTGCGATTATTGCTCAGCAAACTGGCGAGAACTGGACAAATGTACCACTGATACTCAGCACCGTGAACCCCAATCAAAGTACGACAGGGCAACTGCCGTATGTGCAACGTCTATCGTTGTATGAAGAGAGCGAAGATGCTCGAGTAAGACGTGAGCTACCTATGATGGATGCGTCCCCTGTTATGATGGAAGAGCCTGCTTATAATAAAGGAGCAGGGGCAGCTATGGCACCGCTACCTAGTTTCACGGTCAGTAGCCAAAACAAAAATGGCATTATCGAATATCGTTTACCGCAGTTGGTCAGTATTCCGAGTGACGGGAGACGCGTACGCACAGTGATTGGCGAGCAGACAGGTAATAGTAAGCTCTGGATTCGCAGTACGCCAAGTGTTGAGACTGCTGCCTACTGGTATGCGTCAGCGCCGTTTTTGATGCCGGACTGGGTCGATGGTTCGCTACAGCTGTACCGTGATGACAATTATGTGGGTCAGTCGCGTTATAATTATCAAGTGCTAAAAGAGCAGGGGATTGGATTTGGTCGTGACTCAAATATGCTCGTAAAAGAGCTGACCAATGAAGATAAGCAAGGTGAAAAAGGTGTGCTAAACCGTACGCAAACACTGACGACCACCAAAGCATATCAGTTTACCAATCAGCACAATCGTAGCGTACGCTTACAAGTACTGGGCAGTGAACCTATCAGTCGTGACGATAGTTTAAAGGTTGCGGTGACGCATACGCCGCCTGTCACTGAGCGAGATTGGAATGACAATCAAGGCATGGTGGCGTGGGAGTTTGACTTACCAAGTAAGCAATCACAAGTAATACGTTCAACCTCCCAAATTAGTTATCCTGCCAATAAATTGCTAACTGGCAATTAATAAGTACTACCTGTAAGTGCTACCTTATCAATAGGTAAAGTCTGAAATAATATCTTTGCCTCTATTAAGAATTACTCGCATAACGAAAATTATTATAAAAGGAAAGCTATGTGTATTGTCGCTATTGCTTGGCAATTATTTGATGAGTTACCACTGGTATTACTGTCTAATCGTGATGAGTTTTTGCAGCGCCCAACTGAGCCGCTCCACCAGTGGTCTGATCAACCTATTTATGCTGGACGCGATAAGCAAAGCGGTGGCACGTGGTTAGGCATTCATCAGCAAGCGTCACCAGTGCAGAGTCCAGAGTATTATGAACAAAATGGTCGTTGGGCTGCGGTATTGAATTTTCGTGATGGAGTGCAAGCAAGCAGTGATGAGCGCTCACGTGGTGCACTGGTCACTGAATTCTTAACAGGGGCTTTAAGTCCGATGGATTTTGCACGGCAGATTGATTTGCAGGATTATGCGGGTTTTAATCTGATCATTGGTGACGCTGCGCAAGCTGTGATCGTCAATAATCGTGGTCATGCACCCACGCCATTATATGCAGGTCTGCATGTTATCTCTAATGGTCAACCAGAGGACAGTTGGTTTAAGACAGAGCAATTGCGCGGGCGACTACGTCAAGAAGTGCTGCCATTGATTGCAGAGGATAGCTCGCCTGCGTACTGGCAAGCGGCGGCTTTTAATGTCTTGTCAGATAGTACGAAAGCACCAGAAGATAAACTGCCTGTTACTGGCGTGGCATTTGAGGTGGAGCAGATGTTATCGTCTGTTTATATTGAACCCGTCGCTTTTGGCGATACTGAAACTAGCAAACCTACTTATGGTACCCGCACTCAAAGCATTTTAACGTTGCGCAAAGAAAAAAATACGGGAGCAAGCTATATGGCTGATATTGTTAGCCGAGAGTTTGACAATCCATAATCATAATCACTGACAATGACTGTTAGTAGATAATAAAAAAACACCCACGGTAATTGCTAACATTCTAGCTACTATCGTGGGTGTTTTGCATTGTACTATTGAGTGACTCATTACATAAGCAGGTGATTATTTTGCTCAGGAATGATCAGCTCTTGCTTTAGCGGGAGTTCGCGTACCAATTCTTGTAAGGCACGGCGATAAACGCCTCGTTTAAAGTGAATCACTTGTCCGAGTGGATACCAGTAGCTGACCCATTGCCAATGGTCAAATTCAGGTTTCCCTTCGTCAAAGCGGATATGTTGAGTATTTGGCTCATCTAAGCGTAGCAAAAACCATTTTTGTTTTTGCCCAATACATAAGGGATGCTGACCATGACGTACGTAACGTTTTGGCAAACGATAGCGCAACCAGTCTTGCGTGACTGCCAATAAGTCTACGTGACGCGGATGTAAGCCGACCTCTTCCCAGAGCTCGCGATACATTGCATCCATCGGCGTCTCCCCGCGGTCGATACCACCCTGCGGAAATTGCCAAGCGTTGTGACCAATACGTTTTGCCCACAGAACCTGCCCTTGTGTATTTGCCAAGATGATGCCGACGTTGGCGCGAAAGCCGTCTGCATCTATCATGACTAAACCTTTTAATTTGTTTAAAAATAGCTTGTTTTAACTTGAAACCGTGACAGCAATCGTAATTATTATAAGGTGATTGTTATCGATATTCGCTCAAAACAAGATTCATTACCGTTATTAAACCAAGAAACAAGCAAAATGTGTAACAGTATTTTGCTATAAAATGTTTCACGAGTTTTACCTTTTAAAATCAACTATTTACAAGCAAACTTTTGTAGGTTTTTATATAGCATTTTTAGACAAGTGTTGAAGAGTAGTAATAGGCATATGGATATAAGATTATTCGGTAAAATATCGAACTCCAATATTCTGATATGTATAAAGTGATAAAAGCATAGATTTCACTGGTGAGCTAACAGCAAAACAATGAGCCTATAAAATCTTGCTTTGGCTTATGCTACACTAGCTGGGCAATATATCATTCACACAATAATAATAGGCAATACGCCATTCAAAACAAGGAACATCTACAATGTCAGAATCAAAAGCAAGCGTCATATGGCAAGAGAACAAAGCTTTTATGGGCGTGTCACCATCAGGACATAATGTACAAATCGATGCTGATAAAGAAAAAGGCTCAAGCCCGATGGAGCTGATTTTGCTAGGACTAGGTGGTTGCGCCAGTTATGATGTCGTAGAAATTTTACAGAAATCACGCCAAGCAGTGACGGATGTACGTTGTGAGCTAACTGCCCAGCGCGCTGAAACCGTACCAGCGGTCTATACCGATATTCATATGCATTTCATTGTCACTGGTCAAGAGGTCAAAGAAAAACAAGTCGAAAAAGCCATCCAGTTATCAGCAGAAAAATACTGCTCTGCCAGCCGTATGTTAGTAGCAGGTGGGGTCAATATTACCCATGATTTCGAAGTGGTTGCAGGCTAGGGACTTATATAATGATAAGTGCATTCTTTGAGTTGGTAACTGACAAAGTGGCGTCTGCCATTTTAGCCATGGTGGTAGCAAGCCTACTGCCATGGGCGGTGTCAATCGTTGCAAAAGTATCTGGTGGCTTTAGAATCAGAAATAATGCACATCCTCGCGAATTTTTTCAAAATGCGACAGGCATGGCAGCACGTGCTAATGCAGCACAGCAAAACAGTTATGAAACCTTGCCAGTGTTTTTGGCGGCAGTATTGGTAGCTATGTTGTTCTTTGTACCGCAGTCGATTATCAACGTGTTGGCTTGGCTGTATGTGATGATACGAATTGGTTTTTGCGTGGCGTATATTACTAATTTGGCAATGTTCCGCTCTATCCTCTGGGTACTATCAATGGCCTGCTGTCTGATGCTATTTTATTTAGCGATACGAGTCAGCGTCTAGTAAAAATATCCGTAACCGCCAAAACGCTCAAACACAAGCAAGTGATTAATCTCGTACGCTTGCTTGTAGGGCGCTAATAATCACCGCTTTATTTTTTTCTCGTTTGATACCTTCCCACACTGTTTGCGCCTCAAAATAGCCTTTGGTGAGCATCCCTAACCATTGCTTATAGCGACCGACCAACACCACATCGTTCTTTGCCTCACCTTCCAAAAACTTAATCTGATGGGCAATCAAATCTTGCCATAATAATGTAGCCGTATTCTCTCCGCTGTCAGTATTTTTTTCAGTATCATTATCAACCTGTGCCACTAAATCAGGACGTGTTACTGCACCGCGACCTAACATCAAATGCGGTGTACTTGCTTGCGTCATACATTCATTTGCTTGCGCTGCTGTCCATATCTCGCCATTGGCAATGACTGGAATATCGAGCGCATTAAAACTTTGAATTTTATCCCAATAGGCGGGCGGCTTATAGCCTTGGGTCTTAGTGCGTGCATGAATGGTGAGCCAGTCGGCTCCACTGTCGTTAATTGCGCCGCGAATATCATCCATTCGGCTAGTGTCGGTATAGCCCAGACGAATCTTAGCTGATACTGGTATATGGGCGGGAATGGCTTGGCGTACGGCACTGATAATCTGATACATTGTTTCAGGTTCATCTAACAATACAGAACCACCGCGATGGCTATTTACTGTTTTTGCAGGACAGCCAAAGTTGATATCAATCGCAGGCGCACCGAGCTCACAAGCGTACGCGGCGTTTTCTGCCATCAGCTGCGCTTCGCTACCCAAAATCTGTACATGAATAGGCGTACCAGAGGCCGTTTTGGCATCATGATGTAGCTCAGGCACATATTTATAAAACACATGTGCAGGCAAGATGTGCTGAGTAATGCGGATAAACTCACTCACTGACCAATCATAAGGACGACCCAAGTCAGACGCAATTTGGGTTAAAATTTGGCGCATTAATGGATCGGTCAAGCCCTCCATAGGCGCGAGCAAACGCACGGGAGCTGCAAATAACTGATTAATAGTATTTTGACGCGTTTGAAGTTGCTGGCTATTATTCATGCTGGTGATTCACTGCTAAAGGGTCGTTATAAGAAAGATTGAATAAAACTTGAGGCTGACAGAAGTGTAGGATAATTAAGTATTACCAAAAATCACTTTTTTGCCCGTCTGTAATCCTGATATCAAGTCTTTAATATTATGAATATCCAAATTGCTTTGCGCGCGCGTGCAAGCAACGTAGAGCAAACGCAACTCTTCTGGGCTTATTTTGACCGCGTTGGTGGTCACATCGTAGTAAAAATCATCATCTAGTTGTACTTTGCCCCATTCGAGCCCTTTGGCTTTATGAGCGGTAGAGATGACATAATCTGCATTTTCGATACTGGTCAGACTATTGACCGCTTGGCTGAGGACATTAGTGCCATGGTCATCGACCAGTTTGACCAGTGTTTTTAGGTCACTACCTTCGTTAGTCTCAGCGTACTCTTGCACATCACCCCAATTATAAAAATACGCCAGCTCAGGTACACCGTAAGCCGATTTACCATTTTTTAAATTTTCGGCTGCTTGGCAGAATTTGAGCATACGATCGGTATCCGCTTGTAGTGCCACGCGATGCCCGTGCTTTAATCCTGTCAACAGTTGTGACATGGCAGCAGCATTGGTACGGCACAAAATAGCATCTTTTTTGCTATGTACCATGCCCTTATCGGTAGAGGACTGTTTATTCGGATTGCCTTTTAGCGGTACGTCCTCTTGTAGTGCTTTTAATAGAGTATTGGCCACTTCTGCAATCGGCTCACCAAAGCGAAAAGATTGCGTCAATAATGTCTGCGGCAATGGCAACTTTTTCATCGCATTGACCGCGCCGCGCCATTCATAAATCTGCTGATGCGCATCGCCCACATAGATGACTTGTCTCGACTGCTGGGTCAAGATACCCATCATCAAGGGATCGGCGTCTTGAGCTTCATCGAATAAGATAAAGTCCGCTGGGATACTAGGCTTAGATAGTGCCCAAAGCTTGAGATAAATATCGTGGCCAATACCAGCAGGGTGACGCGCATCAATCGACTGTAACCAGCGCTGCTCAACAGCAGGGTAGAGCATCTCGCGTAACTGTTCTGCATCTGAGTCATCGAGCCAGCTTGGGAACAGTATGTGCCTTGGCGCAGGGTAGCTGGCATGCGTGCTACAAAAATTACTTACTGCATCGCTGACGAACCGCGATAGTCGTGCTGGCGTGAGCGTAATATATTTATTGACCCCATCCATCTGCCGACGCACTTGTACAGGCTGTAGTCCCAAATCATCACCGAGGCGCTTAGGTGAAAAGCGCGGCAAAGATAGCTTGGCGGTAATATCACGAGCGACATGACGATACGCAAGTGAATGAAAAGTACGGCACTCTACATGTGGCGGAAACTTTGAACGAGCATCATTAGCAATCGCTTTGTTAAAGGCCAGATATAGTCCGCGGCCACGTAAGCGCTCACCGATTAGCTTGAGCGTCGTTGTCTTACCGGCGCCCGCATAAGCAACCACTTTAAACGACTTGTGATCCATCGCCATATTCAGCGCGCTCAGCTGCTCGTCAGTGGGATCGCTCATATAAGCTGGCATAGATGCGGACATAATAAAGCTACCTAAATACAAAAATTGATTAAAAACAAAAGGGGCAAAAAAAAGCCACTGGGTAAACAATGGCTTATAGATGATGGTGATGCTAAAACGTGATAATAAGCAATCAGCTTACTAATGAGGCAAGAATAAAACGGTGTAATGGTAGTTTAACGCATAGCTATATGTAATCAATAACTTTATTTCAGTCTGGATTAGACTGATAAGTGTTTTATTCTTTGTCTGTCGACACGAGAGTAGGACTGGGCTCTTCTTTGATTAAAATCTTCGCCAAAAACAAACCAAGCTCAAACAACAACCACATCGGAATCGCTAGCATGAGCATCGATACGCCATCTGGCGGCGTGACAACGGCAGCCACAGCAAAACAGCCCACAATGATATAACGACGTTTCTCTTCTAAGCTCTGAATGGAGACAATACCTGCCAATATCAATAGCAAAGTAACAACTGGAATCTCAAAGGTTAAGCCGAATACCATAAATAATTTCAAGGAAAAACTGAGGTAGCTATCGATATCCGTCATGGGTAGTACGTTTTGCGGGGCAAACATGATAAAGAATTTTAAGACCCCTTTGAGCACAATAAAGTAAGAAAAAGCCACACCAGCATAAAACAAAAATATAGAGGATAGCAGCACTGGAATAGCAATTTTCTTTTCTTTTTTATACAGACCAGGCGCTACAAATGACCAAATTTGATAAAGGATATAGGGCATCGCCAAAAATGCAGCTACAAATACGGTCAGACGTATCGGCGCCATAAAGTTTGACGTGATATCGGTGGCAATCATGGTTGAGTTGGCGGGTAACTGCGCAACCAATGGGTCAGACAACAAGTTGTATAGCTCGCGCGAATAGCCGACCAAACCTAAAAATATTATCAGTACCGCCACACATATTTTGATCAAATGCCGACGCAGCTCAATCAAATGCTCGGTAATAGGCATATCAGCCAAAGGGCTTAAAACATCATCTGATTTTTTATCTTGAGTGGTATTGGTTTTTGTTTCAGTATCTTGATCAATGACATTTGGGTCAGTAATGGCAGAAACAGCGATTTTCTCTTGACGACTTTTTTTGCGCTTGAATAATGACATCAATCAGTCTCCTGCTTATGGTCAGAAGTCTGCATGTTGGCAGGACTGTTGAGTAGGGCATCCGCTTTATAATTTGGGACATATGGTGGCATTGGGAGCCGACGTGCTTTGTCATAAGCGCCAAGTCGAAACCACATGTTTTCCCAAGGTCGGGTAATGATGGTCTGAACAACTGGCGCTGCCTTGGCGTTGTCACCTATATTTGCATCGCCCACATTTGCATTATCTACATCGTCACCGCTGTGACCACGCTTAGATAATTGTCCATTTTCTAATGTATCTGGCTGCTCGTCAGTGGCATAAGCATAGTCGAATGCTTTTGGCGTGGCCGATTGCTGCTTTTGTATGCGGCTATTTTTATGAGCTTCGTTGCCTTTGCTATTTTCAGCATTCATAGCGGTTTCAGAAGCTATCGAAGCAGGACTATGTGAGCTTTCAAAAGCTTTCATATTGCCGCGCATCTCAGCCATTTCACGCCTCATTTCGGCTTCAGTCTGGCGAATTTTGGCAAGTTCTTTTTGCATTTGCTGACGTGTCTCAGCCAAGTCAAGCTCAGCCTCTATTTCAGATTGCAATGTTGAGACTGTGCGGCGAATTTTGGCGTACCATTGCCCAGCCGTGCGCGCTGCCTGTGGCAGTTTTTCTGGGCCCAGTACGATTAGGGCGATAACGCCAAAGAGAAGTAGTTCAGAAAACCCGATATCAAACATAATGGTCCGATGTCACTGTTTAGATGCTATACGTTATGCTTATCATCAACCTTGGTGGTTGAGCGCTCTTCAGTGTGTGCCGTCGCATCGTGGTCAAGAACCGCATGTTTTTTGGCATGCTCTGTATTTTCATCTTTGACAGCTTCTTTAAAGCCTTTCACAGCACCGCCCAAATCTTTACCAGCATTTCTGAGTTTTGAGGTGCCAAACACGACAACGACAACGACCAATAGTATCAGCCAATGTGTAATAGAAAAACTACCCATAATGGTATCCTTGTGACCTGGTTTTGTGACTTGGTTTTCAGTCTTTATATGCCTGCTTTTAGTTTGCAAAAAGGTCTATCTAGCAAACAAAAAGCATCGGCATATAATGCGAGATAAAACAGAGCTATATTATAACCTGCACTTATTACAAATAGGTGAAAGCAACAATAATCCAATAAAATAGACGTTTATTTTTTATTTAGGCTTATCTAGCGGCTTTTTCATCGATACCGGATAACCCAAAACGTCTGCCTAGCTCGTTTAACACGGCATCCGACTCTATATCAAACCATGCTAGCCCAACCAAGGTATGGAACCAGACATCTGCGACTTCATAAATTAGCTCATGACGAGCTTCATCATAGCTTTCTTTGTCTGTACTCTCATCGCAGTTAGCAAAATCTTTGGCAGCGATAATGCTTTCTGTGCTCTCTTCACCGACTTTTTCTAATATTTTATTTAATCCTTTAGCATACAGACTGGCCACATAAGAGCTGTCGGCATCGGCTTGTTTGCGCTCTGCTAATACGCTATCAAGCTGCTGTAGTACAGAGGCTTTATCGACTTGTGCTTGAGCAATATCAGATTGTGCTTGGGTAGTATCAGAGTCAGTCTTCGCACCAGTGTTTTCAGTTTCATGAGTATCGCTAGTAGATTCATGAGAATGATAAATATCCGCAGGCTCTTTTAATACTTTATCGACGGTTTGCCATTCAGGCGTTTGGCCTGATAAATCCAAACGCTGATAAAAGCACGACTCACGTCCTGTATGGCAAGCAATGCCGCCAGCCTGAGTGACACTAAGCACAATCACATCTGCATCACAGTCTAGACGAATATCATGTACGGTTTGCGTATGACCTGATGACTCACCTTTATGCCACAGTTTGGCACGCGAGCGCGAAAAATAAACCGCTGTCTGTGTTTGTGCAGTGAGCTGTAATGCTTCTGCATTCATCCACGCCATCATCAAAATACGACCTGTTTGATGATCTTGAGCAATTGCAGGAATCAAACCATCATCATTAAAAGTTACGGCAGTCAGCCAAGCAGGTAAAGTCATAATGTATTTGTCGTCTTATAGGTAGAAAGTGAAAAAGAGTGATAAGCAATTATACTACTTATGATTAAAGCGGGGAGATTATCTGAAATGCTCTGCAATATGATGTCAACTAAATGCGCTATAGAGTGCAAGTATGCTAAATGACAGCATACTATTTATAATAAGCGATTCTACAGTCTAAACAAATGTGGATACAGCGCTTCTTTGATCGTATTATCAAGCTTAGTCACTTTATTGAGGTTAAAGTCGTAACCTCTAAAATGCTGGCGCGCTTTTGCTACTATCTCGCCCGTGTGCATCCGCGTTACTTTTAGGATTATATTACCGCCATTATCATATATTGGCTCAACACCCACTTCAAATAACAACTCTTCTCGTACGCGGATACGGCTCACAATATCTAGCTGCAATTTATCAATAATTAAGCCTTGATGGTCTGCATTGATTTCTTTGACACCTTTAGCATATAAAAATCTTAGCCGTGCTTCGGACAATAACGCTGTCAGAGATTCGACCGTCATGTGCTGTCCTGCGTCGGCTTCCGTATGACGCACACGCATCACTGTCTCAAAAACAAACAAGTCGTTGTCAAATACTAACTCTTGTTTTGACACACTATCTCCTAGAGTGATGGCCAAAGATTGTTCTATTTATCGTGCTGTAGGTTGGCAGCATTGTTATCGTTATAGCTATAGCTATACATTACAGCGTAAATATTCATAGTGAATAAGGTGGTTTTAATAGTGTTTATATGAAGATATAGCTCAGTCTCTACTTAAGCACAGCTTAGGCTGACATTCAATCTATTTGGATAAAAATCAGCCGTTTTATTAAGGCTTTTAAGAGAGCTGCTATCGCTTATTTGATGCTGATTACTTGTCTATATTGTCTACTAAAACCTCGCCAAAACTTTACTTGGCAAAACAAGGCACTATCTGCTAAAATAGCGCCTCCCACCTCGAGGCAAATAGAGGTTTAGTGGTTATCTATATAACGATTATTCAGTATGACTATTTGACGACCAGGTTCTAAAACAGAAAAAGAGGCAAATCATCATGAAAGTTAAGATGAAAACCAGAAGCGGCGCAGCTAAACGCTTCAAAAAAACAGCGAATGGCTTCAAGCGTAAGCAAGCATTCAAAAGCCATATTTTGACCAAGAAATCAGCTAAGCGTATTCGCCAATTGCGTGGTCTTAAGTTGGTGCACAAGTCTGACGAAGCAGCAGTTCGTCGTATGTGCCCATACATTTAATAGCCTACCGTCATCTATCTTTGATTGAAAATATTTGACTTTGCAATCTGACAATGATGTTTGTTATTTAACGGCATCATCACTCGCTTAACAGTGATTAAAAAATCTTGGAGTAAATTATGGCCCGTGTAAAACGTGGTGTACAGGCAAATCGCCGTCACAAAAAAATCTTAAAGCGCGCAAAAGGCTACTACGGTGCCCGTTCACGTGTTTACCGCGTAGCGGTACAGGCAGTGACCAAAGCTGGTCAATATGCTTATCGTGACCGTCGCAACAAGAAACGTACTTTCCGTCGTCTTTGGATCGCACGTATCAATGCTGGTGCACGCTTAAACGGCTTAAGCTATAGCCGCTTCATCAATGGCATGAAAAAAGCAAACATCGCAATCGATCGTCGCGTTCTAGCAGACATCGCTATGCATGATGCAGCGACTTTCACAGCATTGGTCGAAAAAGCAAAAGCGGAATTGGCCTAAATATTAACCGTCCTTTAGGTATGATGCTTTTAAATAATTATTTATAAGCAATTGTCTAAATGGATAGGACTAATATTGATTAATAGTATGATATTAATAAAAGCTACCGCTGGTCGGTGGCTTTTTTTATATTAAATTATTCTAAGCATGCTTTATATTGTACTTTATTGAGTAAAAATACGCTTATTATCGTCTAAATATTCAAGCCATTCTTCTAACCAGCCTTTATATTAATCTTTTATATAAACATAACTGGATAAATGGTTTGCAATATTTGGTCAAATCCCTACAATTAATAGTCCGTTCAAATCAGGAATAATGCGTCTTATGACTAACCCTGCTGCCACCAACGACTTGTCGGCGCTACCGACCTTGTCTCCAGAGCTCAATGAGCTTAACGAAGCTCAGCTTACCGAATTTGCGAGTGCTGCTGAAGCCCTAATCCTACAAGTAACTGATGCGCGTACACTGCAAGATTTGCGTGTGCAATTGACTGGTAAAAAGAGTCCGTTAACGGGCTGGTCAAAGCAGATGGGCAAGCTCAATGCTGATGATAAAAAAACTTATGGCGGCTGGTTGCATCAAGTACGTAGCCGCATTCAGCAAGCATTGACAGACCAACAGCAGCAACTAGAAGTCGCAGCGCTCAATGCCAAGTTGGAGGCCGAGAGTATTGATATTACTTTGCCTGCTCGCGGTGGTCAAAAAGGTCATCTACATCCAGTAACTATGATTACTCAGCGTATGCAGCAGTACTTTATTCAAGCGGGTTTCAATGTCGCAACTGGCCCTGAAGTCGAGAGCGACTACTATAATTTTGAAGCGTTGAATATCCCGTCGCACCATCCTGCACGCGCGATGCATGATACTTTTTATTTTGATGCGCATTATCTATTGCGTACGCATACTAGTCCTGTCCAGATTCGTACCATGGAAAAGAACGAACCGCCGATTCGCATCATTTGCCCAGGTCGTGTTTATCGTAACGACTCAGATCAAACTCATTCGCCGATGTTCCATCAGCTAGAAGGCCTTATGGTCACCGAGTCGAGCACTTTTGCTGAGCTAAAAGGTTTAATCAGTGAGTTTCTAGAAGCATTTTTTGCCAAAGAGCTGACCGTACGTTTCCGTCCGTCGTTTTTCCCATTCACTGAGCCGTCTGCAGAAGTGGATATCTTAGATGACAATGGCAAGTGGCTTGAAGTAATGGGTTGCGGCATGGTGCATCCACAAGTATTGACCAATTGCGGTATTGATAGCGATAAATACACTGGCTTTGCTTTTGGTATGGGTATCGAGCGCTTTGCGATGCTGTATTACGGTATTGATGACTTGCGCTTGTTTTTCCAAAATGACGTGCGCTTCTTAAAGCAATTTGGCTAGAGTTTTCTTTATACCTATATAGTCAGTTCAAGATAATTTAGATCTAAGGAAGGCGTGTGAAAGTGCTACCAATTGTAGACTGAGCGAGCCTGACGCTGTATCTAATTTATATAGGATTGACTATAGCAAGCGAATTCGCCAAGCTTTACTCCAACATCTTTATTATAAAATTCTGATCCGAGATATTTATGAAAATTAGCGAACAGTGGCTACGTCAGTGGGTAAACCCTACAAATACTAGCGAACAGTTAGCCGAACAGTTGACTATGGCAGGTCTTGAGATTGATGATCGCTATGCGGTTGCCCGTGCTTTTAGCGGTGTGGTTGTCGGTGAAGTCATCAGCGTTGAGCAGCATCCTGATGCAGATAAATTGCGTGTTACTCAGGTAAATATCGGTGACGCTGAGCCATTACAAATTGTCTGCGGTGCTCCTAACGTGACCGTTGGCATGAAAGCGCCTGTCGCTACCGTTGGTGCGGTATTGCCAAGCGATGATAAGAAAGGGTTTAAAATCAAAAAGAGTAAGCTACGCGGTGTGGCCTCAAATGGCATGCTATGCGGCGCTTCTGAAATTGATTTAGTCGATGATATAGATGGCTTGCTTGAGCTGCCTGAAGATGCACCAGTTGGTACAGATATTCGTGAATATCTAGGTTTAGATAATCAAATATTGGATATCTCAATCACCCCAAACCGTGGTGATTGCTTTAGCGTACGTGGTATCGCTCGTGAAATATCTGTCATCAACGACTTACCTGTACAAACGCCAGAAATCTCGGCCAATACCGCTGGCACTGCCGCAACACCAGCTGTGACAGTCGATGCAAAGGAAGCGTGCCCTCGTTATTTGTTGCAGTCGATTCGCGATATTGACCGTGGCATCGATACGCCGAAATGGATGCAAGATGCGCTAGTACAATCAGGACTACGTTCACATAACTTCCTGGTCGATGTGACCAACTATGTATTGATGGAATTGGGTCAACCGTTACATGCGTTTGACGCAGACACGATCGAAGGTGATATCGTTGTACGTTTGGCACAGCCTGATGAAACCATTACTTTGCTGAATGAGCAAACCGTTACCTTGACGGGTGATGAGCTTGTGATTGCTGATGACAAAGGTGCCTTGGCACTGGCTGGTATTATGGGTGGTCAGCGTAGCAGTGTCACTGATAGTACTACCAATATCGTTGTGGAAAGTGCTTTCTTTAATCAGCTAGCCATTGCTGCACGCGCACGTCGTTTCGGACTACATACGGACGCATCACAGCGTTTTGAGCGTGGTGTCGACTTTGAATTACCAGCATTAGCGTTGGCACGAGCTTGTGATTTAATCACCAGTATTACTGGCGGGGAAGCAGGTCAAATAGTCACGGTCGAAAACCTTGAGCATTTGCCAGCACGCGCACCGATTACATTGCCAATCGCGAAAGTTCGTGATGTCATTGGGATTGATATTGAGCCATCTGAGATGGTACGTATCTTGACCCAATTGGGTTTTGACGTAGAGCAGCAAAGCGATTCACTGATTTGCAAGCCGCCATCTTATCGTTTTGATATGAGTATCCGCGAGGATTTAATCGAAGAAATTGCTCGTATCTATGGCTATGACAATATTCCAAGCGTCCTGCCACATTTGCAAGTTAGTATGGATTATGATGATACTGCAGATTTGACGCATGAGATGAAGCTCGCATTGGTCGACAACGGCTATATGGAAGCGATCAGCTTTAGTTTTAGTGATGCAAAACTAGAAGCATTGCTTGACGACGAAGCGCTAGGGGAGGTATTGGCACTGGCAAACCCTATCTCTAGTGATTTGGCCGTTATGCGTCGTACCTTGCTATCGAGCCTACTGCCTTGCGTTCAATATAACTTAAATCGTCAGCAGCCACGTGTACGTTTCTTCGAGACAGGTCTTAGCTTTGTTGGACAAAGTATTAGTGACTTAGTACAAACGCCAAGTATTGCTTTAGTCGCAGTTGGTGATATATGGAGCGAGCAAGCTTATCAAAACCGCGCCTTAGATTTTTATGACCTAAAGCATGACATTGAGCAGCTATTACCAGCACAAATCGATAGCGCACGTATCCGCTACGAGCGTAGTACGCTGAGCTTCCTGCATCCAGGACAAAGCGCTGAGTTATATATCGATGATGTATATATTGGTTGGTTGGGTCAGTTGCATCCAAATACTGCTAAGCAATTAGATCTGACTACTACCTGGGTCGCTCAATTGTCACTGGCACCGCTATTGACGATTGCACGTGAGCAGCATGCTATCACGACACCAAGCAAGTTCCCGCAAGTACGCCGCGATATTGCTATCTTGGTAGACAGTGACATCAGTTTGCAGACGCTAGAGACAACGGTGCGAACTGCAGCAGGTGATTTGTTGACTGATCTTTGGTTATTTGATGTTTACCAAGGTGACAAAGTACCAGCAGGCCAGCGCTCACTAGCGTTTGCACTGATATGGCAAGATAGTACGCAAACGTTGTCTGATGAAGCCGTCAAGACTGCCACAGATAAAGTGGTACAAGCGCTAACTGACCAGCATTCTGTACAGCTGCGCGACAGCTAACATTTAGTAAGTATTATACCCAATGCTCTGTAGTCTTTTTACCATGAGGCTACGGAGCATTGCTATTCATAGAATAAGTTAAGTGGTTATTAATAAAGGATTTTAATGAAGACTTTGTTAAAAAACGGTCAAAAAACCTTTATAATAGCTAGCCTTAACCCTCATACCGCTAAACCATGATATTCGACATCACGACATAGCATAGGAGTCGTACTGTGAGCACCTTAACCAAATCTGACATGATTGAGCATTTAATGAGTCACCTAAACCTAACACGCCAAGAAGGCCGCTGTCTGGTGGAGAACTTTTTTGATGAGCTGTCAGAAAGTTTGATTGATGGCAAAGAGGTCAAGCTTTCAGGCTTTGGCAACTTTGAGCTTAAAGATAAAAACAGCCGTCCAGGCCGTAACCCGAAAACAGGGGAGCCTGTTGCAGTATCCGCGCGCCGTGTGGTTACTTTCAAGACAGGACAGAAATTTCGTCAGAAGGTTGACGAGCGTTTGTTTGATAGCTAATACTTAGTTTGGCACTGCGCTGAACGATAGTGTGTCTGTTTTATCGTGAGTTTATAAGAATGCTAGTGCGTATTTGCACTTAGTTATTTTTGCGTACATCTATATATTTCGATATTGCAGCATGCATCGTATATTAGGGTTATCTATAAAGTAGAGTCCTACTAAGATCATAAATCATAGACATAAAAAAAGAGAGCATAGGCTCTCTTTTTTTTACTACAGTTTATCTATTGTATGAACAATAAATTACTGAGCTTCTTCAACTACTACTTCGTCAGAAGCTTCAACAGCAGCAGTATCAGTTTCGCTAGCTACGTCCATGCTAGTGGTGTCGCCGTCTACAGGAACTTCAGCGTCCATTTCGTCAGTAGCAGTTGCAGCTTGTGCATCAGCGATGTCAGCTTCAGCGCCAGCAACAGCAGCGTCAGCATCAGCAGTCATTTCGCCTTCAGCAGCAGCTTCGTTTAGCTCTTCAGAAGCGTCTTGCACTTCTTCTTGCGCGTCAGATAAATCTTCAGCAGCATTTTCTTTGCTGCTATCACAGGCAGTAAGGCCCATAGTTGCAGTCATGATACCAGCTAGAGCAAGTAATTTAAGTTTCATATGGTTTTCTCCGGAAAAATGAAATGAGCAGTAGCAGCAACAAAGGTCGAAATCCGAGGTTTCTCAGAATTCAACTAGTCTTAGTCACAGCTACTCAGCTTCCACGCATTCTATAGGTTTTCTAAGTAAATAGAAATAGCCTGTACAATTAAGTAACAATAAAATTTAAAATAATATTTTACTTTCTCTATTCGATATACTTTTTAATACAAGAAGTCAGATTAATCGACGTATAATCAATGACATCAGAGGGATTGAGCGCTTTTTCGGTTCTTGTTTTTTAACTCAAATTGTCTATATTAATCCCGTTTGTATGAGTAAAAATGAAGTTAAATAGTCCGATTATCATCCTATATTACATAAACACTAGTGAAGTTAGCAGTTTTATAGGTTTCTCCTTGCTTTTAGGATAGTAGACTAGGTCATAGCGTAAATTAACTGGCCAAATAATATATAACATAAGTAATGAGTAATAGAAGTAGTGGCTAGTAGAGATAGTAGTTAATAGAAATAGTGAATCAATCTATATTTGAGGAATAGAATTATGAAATGGCAAGGTAGACGAGGTAGCTCAAATGTGCGCTCTAGCACAGGTGGCGGTAAGATGATCGGCGGTGGTATTGGGGGTATTATCATCGCAGGTATCTTATGGTTGGTATTTGGGGTAAACCCAATGACCGCATTACAGACAGGTCAGGCGGTCACAGGTGGTAGTAGTGAATCATCTACCGAGCTGGCAACCAGCACAGACCGAGACACGCAGTTTGTGAAAGTTGTACTAGCAGATACAGAAGAAGTCTGGCATCAAATCTTTAACGAAGCTGGTAGCACTTATCAAGAGCCGTCATTGATTTTGTTTAATGGTCAGGTTAGTTCGGCATGTGGTAGTGCTAGCTCTGCAACCGGTCCATTTTATTGTCCAGGGGATCAGACTGTTTATTTGGATACGTCATTCTTCGTAGAGATGCGACAGAATCTTGGTATTTCAGGCGATCAGCAAGGCTCGGGTGGTGAAGAGAACCAAGGCAAGGCTGGCGATTTCGCACAGGCCTACGTGATAGCACATGAAGTAGGTCATCATGTACAGACGCTACTGGGCATTAGCCAACAGGTTAATGAAGCTCGTCAGCAAGTGACGCAAGCACAGTCCAATAAGCTATC
Organism: Psychrobacter sp. Pi2-1; assembly: GCF_904846645.1. Taxonomy (GTDB): domain Bacteria; phylum Pseudomonadota; class Gammaproteobacteria; order Pseudomonadales; family Moraxellaceae; genus Psychrobacter. Next base: position 20,313 of record NZ_CAJHBO010000019.1, on the reverse strand, counting down.
AGTATTGCAAGAGTTACAAGCGGATTGTTTCGCTGGTGTATGGGCACAGCGCAATCAAGAGCGTGTACAGTTTTTAGAAGCTGGTGATCTTGATGAAGCGGTGAATGCGGCTAGTCAAATCGGTGATGATCGTCTAGCGAAAGCGAGTGGTGGTGCAGTAGTGCCCGATAACTTTACTCACGGTACCAGTCAACAACGTGTCGAATGGTTCACCCGTGGTCTAGAAAGCGGTAATGTCCAATCTTGTGATACGTTCAGTGGTGCACTTTAATGGCCATATATATTAATAATCGTGTATTTGACTAACGATGTTTTTTAATACTAATGTTTTTTATTATAAGTCTGGTGCATGGACTTATAATCAAAATTAAGACATAAAAAAGCCTGCAACGAATTGCAGGCTTTTTTATTATCTTTTGTCTGATAGTATTCAATCAATTATTAAATAATATCAGTGTAGAAAGATTTAGTTGTTATCAAGAACATAACCACCAGCACCGCCAATCGCTGCACCAGCCAATGCGCCACGAGCGATATCTTTGCTGTCGCCTTTGCTTCTAATAAGAGCACCAGCTGCTGCGCCAGCGGTAGCACCTTTAGCTGTATTGCTCATACCGCTATAAGAGTTACAACCAGTCATGATTAGGGCTGAGCTAGTAATTGCAGTCATTGCGATCGTTTTAGCAAATTTCATATTATCACCTATTAAGTCATCAAGTTTAAAATACAATACCTTCAAAATACTGTGTCCATGATATTTTCAAGTATATTCCTACTGTCTGTCATAATAGTCGGTTACTAATAATATAGTCGTAGTAAAAGCGCTAAACTTTGCAAACGAGATGTAAGCGATGTTGCCGTACTGTATCATCAGCAACGCATGTGAGCGACAGTGCAGATTACGTCCTAATGGGTTTAACCATTAATATTTTGATGCTGTCATAAAAAAGACTACCTATAGGTAGTCTTAATATCAAATCGAAGCTGAATATGTCTAGCAAACTAACTAAGAATTAGTTTTGTGATTTACGCTTCATTTGCTCAAAGAATTCATCATTGGTTTTCGCTTCTTTTAGGCGGTCCAACAAGAACTCAGTGGCTTGTACGCCATCCATCGGTTGAAGCAGTTTGCGTAAAATCCATACTTTACGCAGCTTGTCTTCGTCCAATAGACGCTCTTCGCGGCGTGTACCAGATTTTTTGATATTAATCGCAGGGAATACACGTTTCTCAGCCAAGTCACGCTCAAGCGTGATCTCTTGGTTACCCGTTCCCTTAAACTCTTCAAAAATGACGCTATCCATCTTACTACCAGTATCAATCAATGCACTGGCAATAATAGTCAAACTACCACCTTCTTCCACGTTACGCGCAGCACCAAAGAAGCGTTTTGGACGTTCTAGAGCATTGGCATCTAGACCACCCGTCAATACTTTGCCTGATGATGGGATAACCGTGTTATAAGCACGGGCTAGACGAGTGATTGAATCAAGCAAAATAACCACGTCTTGCTTATGTTCAACCAAACGCTTGGCCTTTTCGATGACCATTTCAGCCACTTGTACGTGACGCTGTGGCGGCTCATCAAAGGTAGAAGCGACCACTTCACCGCGTACTGTACGTACCATCTCAGTGACTTCTTCTGGACGCTCATCAATCAATAGTACGATTAAATAACATTCAGGGTTATTACGAGTGATTGATTGCGCGATGGTTTGTAGCAACATCGTTTTACCCGCTTTTGGCGGTGCGACGATGATAGAACGCTGACCTTTACCAATCGGAGCGATTAGGTCGATGATACGACCAGTCAAATCTTCAGTGGTTCCGTTACCAAGCTCAAGTTTTAAATGCTCAGTTGGGAATAGGGGCGTCAGGTTCTCAAAGATAAGCTTATGACGTGAGCGATCTGGCGTATCAAAGTTGATTTCGCCAACTTTTAATAATGCAAAATAACGCTCAGAATCTTTTGGTGGACGAATCGTACCAGCGATACTGTCACCAGTTTTTAGACTGAAACGGCGAATCTGGCTTGGGCTGACATAAATATCATCAGGACCGGCTAAATATGAGCCTTCTGATGAGCGCAAAAATCCAAAACCATCAGGAAGAACCTCAAGTACGCCGTCACCATAGATGGCTTCACCGTTACGCGCATGGGTTTTTAGAATAGCAAAGATAATGTCCTGTTTACGGCTACGCGCCATATTATCAAGACCCATTTCTTTGGCGATAGCCAATAGCTCAGCGATTGATTTTTTCTTTAATTCAGTAAGATTCATAGATAGGTCATTAGCAATTGATCAGATGAGAGATGCCATTAGCAGCACAAGTCACGACAGTGATTAAAACAACGGTAATATGATGATATGGGTGTGTGCACAGCGCTGTAGTTTATGTAGTTCTGGTTTTATATGTCTGCTTATGTACGCACTGCCATCATTGGATGCAAGGTAATAAGAAATAGGGATAATAAAGGCTACATAAGAGTCTGCGTCAAAAACTCAATATCAGTAATTGCGTTTAGTCATTTTGTTCAGCAATGGTGTTTATAATGACGATTGTGTTTTTGTTGATAAACACGAGGAGAATAGCGACAAGATACTTAGGAAAACAGTTGGTTTTCTCTTGTCAGCAGACTATACGGTCTTCACAATAGCGTTGTCAATAAATTTTGCCAAAAAAGTCACATTATCGAGTTTTTTGCACAAAAAACAAGCAAAAAAGCCACTATCTTAGTCAGATAATGGCTTTCTCGGTTATTCTATTTTACCCGCTCAAGGTAACCTAGAGCGAGCAAATTTAACTTATAAATGCTTGTCTAGTACTTTAGCCAATTCAGCTTTTGGTTGTAGGCCCATTACTGAATCAACTTTTTCGCCATCTTTGAATACAAATAGTGTTGGGATGTTACGAATGCCGAAACGGCTAGCCGCTTGTGGGTTGTTGTCTACGTCTACTTTCACGATTTTAACTTTACCTTGGTACTCAGTCGCTAGATCTTCTAAAATAGGAGCGATGGCTTTACAAGGACCACACCATGGCGCCCAGAAGTCTACTAATACAGGTACGTCTGATTGTAGTACGTCTTGATCAAAGTCTGTGTCGGTAGTATGTACAATAAGGTCTGACATAATTTTATCTCTCTTGTTTTATTACTTCTATCACCACTCATCAACCTATATATTGGTTTAATAATAAATCAGTTGGTGGTCAAAGAATTGTTTAGAAGGGGTGAAAATGTGCCATTATATTAACATGTTTGCCCTAATTTGACAGATACAGGCTGGTTAAATTGTTTAACAACTAGTATTAGCACAATAAATCGAAACGGTGCAGCACAAGAGTGTCTAATCTGTTATTTAATACGATTATCCTTATCAAAGTATATATCCCAGCAAGGTAGAAGTCTTATGTTTACCTCGTTTACATAGTAGCTAGTGATTAGTAGCTAGCGATATTAATAACGTTAAAAATCAGTCAAAGTTTTGCCCTTTTGTCCATATAACCGTTGCTCATAAAGTGGCTATCGTGCCAAATATAGCTATCATGTCCAAAAGATTAACCACCAAAAATCCTTATCTTAAAACCAATTTACATAAGTAGTTAAATTTATGCCTTTTACCGATGAAGAAGTTAATGCCCTCAATGCCCAAGAAGGCGCTTATCCGCTTGAGTTTTTCAAAAAATTTGCGCAAGAAATTACGGTTTACGAAGACGATGACATTTGGGTGGTTGATAAACCTGCAGGCCTATTAAGCGTCGATGGTAAAACACTCAAAGTCAGTCTGCTTGCTCGTCTTGAGCGTGCCAATCCAGCTGTCAAACTGATTCATCGTTTAGATATGGACACGTCGGGACTGCTTATTTTTGCAAAAAATGCAGCAGCGCAAACCAATATCAGTAAGCAATTCATCGAGCGTTTACCACAAAAGAAGTACCAAGCGCGTGTCTTTGGTGAGTGGGAGCAAGTCGGCGCAACTGGTGAGATATCGGTGCCAGTGCGCTATGAGCCAAGTACCAAACCGCGTCATATCGTCGATCACGACTGGTCAAAGCATGCACTGACGTTGTATGAAGTTGTGGCTCATGAAACCTGTAATGGCGAGGCAGTCACTCGGGTCATGCTAAAGCCAGTCACGGGTCGTAGCCATCAGCTACGCGTACATATGGTGCATGTCGATCATGTGATGATTGGCGATCCGATTTATGCTGAAGGTACGGCATTAGAGATAGCCCCGAGGCTCAACTTACATGCACAGCAATTGCGTTTAAAGCATCCAGTACTGGGTGCTTGGATGGACTGGGAGAGTCCCTGCCCATTTTAAAACGTTAGATTTTACCGCTTACTGTTAATAGATGCGATAAACGGCTCTAAAGCCAGCTATAAAATGCCAGTCATGCAAATACAAGGATGAAAGTATGCTTGATATCACCACTACCAAACAGGCTATCAAAAATCGCTTTAAAGGTAAAAAGTCAAAGACGGACAAAGTAGCCGACTATGAAGTATTGATTATCGGTGCGGGTATCGCAGGTATTGGTATGGCTTGCCGTTTACAGCAACAGCAGCATAAAGGCCTATTCGGTCATAAAGCTCCAAAAAAGCAAAAGCAGGCAAAATCGACTAATAAGCAAAAACCTCCACAGCGCTTTGCTATCTTAGAAAAGCGTGCTGATTTGGGTGGTACATGGGATTTATTTACCTATCCCGGGATTCGCTCTGACTCTGACGCCTTGACCTTTGGCTATAATTTTAGGCCGTGGCTTGATTATAGAATGCTTGCAGCAGGCGATGATATCAAACGCTATATCGCCGATACGGCACGCGAGTTTGGGGTGACCAAACATATCCATTATCAGCATGAAGTTCAGCAGATATCATGGTCTAGTGAGGAACAACAGTGGTCAGCAACTATTAAAAACCATGCAAGCGGTGAGATTTTTGTTAAGACTGCTAAGTTTATCGTAGGTGCCACTGGTTATTATGATTATGAGCAAGGCTATCGCCCTCGTTTTGAAGGAGAAGAGAATTTCCACGGTCAAATCGTCCATCCACAGCACTGGAATAATCTAGATTATAATGATAAAAAAGTCGTCGTTATTGGTAGCGGTGCCACAGCGATGACATTGCTACCTGCGCTAGTAGACAAAGACAGTAATCAGTGTGCGCGTCATGTCACGATGCTGCAGCGTACGCCGACCTATGTGGCAAGCGTGCCGGGTGATGACCATGCTATTGACTGGTTATCAGGCAAGTTTTCACCATTATCAAAAGAGCAGGCATATACGCTACTGCGTGCGCGTAATGTGCTGAGGCAGCAAGGCCTGTACAAAGTTGCGACTCATGCACCCAAGGTGATGAAGGCAGTCTTAAGAAGTGGGGTGAAAAAAGAGTTAAAAGGTAGCGACGTCGACAGCAAGCATTTTATGCCTGACTATAATCCATGGGATCAACGAGTATGTGCGGTACCTGACGGTGATTTATTCAAAGCCCTGCAGGACAAACGCGCAACAGTAGTGACCGATCAAATCAGCCACTTTACGGCAACGGGAATTATGCTGCAATCTGGCCAGCATCTCGACGCTGATATCATCGTTACTGCGACTGGCTTAAAGCTACAGATGTTGGGTGGGGCCGCGGTATATATCGACGGTCAGGCCGTCGATATCGGCACGCGTATGACTTATAAGGCAGTCATGATAGAAGGCATACCTAATATGGCTGCACTGTTTGGCTATACCAATGCCTCATGGACACTAAAAATCGATTTGGCTTGTCAATATGTAGTGAGGCTGTTGGGGTATATGCATAAAAACCATTATCAAGTCGCCATGCCACAAGCACAGACTGCGGATATGACAGCCTGCGCTCAAGCAGATACCGTGATGGGTTCGCTATCGTCTGGTTATGTTAGACGCGGCAAAGACGAGCTACCTAAGCAAGGCGATCGCTATCCTTGGTTTGTGACCAATAACTATCTAAGCGATCGAATTATGCTTAAGTATCGCAAGATAAAAGATGACTGGTTACGATTTAGTCGTTAGCGTCTTGGTAATTATTGATGATGGTTGTCGATGAAATCAGCCACTTGCTTGCTTAACATCTGCCACAAGGTCTCCTGGGCGCTTTTGCTGCCCCATGCATTGTGCGGACTAAAGATAACACGCGGATGGTCGCTGATACTGAGCAGTGGGTCATTATCAGCGATCGGTTCTTGTTCAAACACATCGCTAGCATAGCCGATGATTTGCTCATTATTAACCGCGTCAGTTAATGCTTGGCTATCAACAATGCCGCCACGGGCGACGTTGACGATGAGCGGTTGTTTGTCCATTTTAGCCAGAGTGTCTTTATTAATAAGATGCTCAGTTTGTTCATTCAATGGACAGTGCAGACTGATCACATCCGCACGCGCCAGCACTTCATCAAACGCGGTATAGTCGTCGCTGCGTGGTTCACGTCCTTGGTGCTCTGCCCACAGTACAGTCATGCCAAAGGCACGAGCGATTTCGGTTACGCGCTTACCGATGGTGCCAATACCGATAATACCTAACGTCTTATCTTCCAAATCAATCAGCGGAATATCCAGCAGGCAAAAATTACCGTTTGCCAGCCACGTGCCATCATTAACTTTTTGATGGTAGTGGATGCCTGCGCGCATTGCATTTAACATGAGCATAAATGTGTGTTCGGGAACGCTTTTGACCGCATAACCAGCGACATTGAACAGCGCAACATCGTGCTTATCGCAAGCGGCTTGATCGACGTTGTTCATGCCAGTGGCAGTCAGTTGGATCAGCTTAAGTTTCGGTAATTGCTTTATCACCTCAGCACCGATTTGCACTTTATTAGTGATAATAATGTCAGCATCTTTGCAACGCTCAATGATGACAGCCGTGTCTTTTGGCGTGTCGTTATAAGTGATGTAATCGCTCACACCCATTGGTGCTGGCAGGTCAATACCTTCAGAAAACGTACCTTTATCTAAAAAAACGGCTTGCATGGCTAGTCCTTACTTATTGTTGTCTTATAGATAATTAGCGAATAAATGGCTATCGCATGAATCCTTATCGGCTTAATGTAGCACGTTGGTATTTTTAGTCAAAAACGAATCGGCCAAATATCGATCGAATAGATATAAGCTGCTGATAAAGCAGGACAATCTGTATTATTTAACAATCGCGTATTTGTCTAACATAGTATCGATTAAATAGCTTATAAAGTCATAGCTATCGCAAGCTGCCTCTTGAAAAGTCAACTTAACGCACTCATCTACCCGCTAACGTTATATAATGGTGTGACTGAGCTGCTGGCTATACTAAGATTACGACATTTATTTTGCGTCTATTGACGATTTATGTTCTTTGTAATCTTACCGCTATGACAATCTACCATTGCTATCTAAATTTCATTATCTGAGTACAAAAGACATCGCCTTATGACTATCTCTATTGCTTCATTGCACAGTACTGAATTCGCCGTTGGTCAACGTTATTTATCTGATACGGAGTCTGAGCTTGGCTTAGGTGTGGTCATCGATGTTGACGACCGATGTGTGCATATTTTATTTCCGCAAAGTGAAGAGACACGCGTCTACGCCAAAAACTCTGCGCCATTATCGCGCGTGGTGTTTAAAGTAGGCGATAGCATCTACGATCAAGATGGCAAAAGCTATACGGTCAATGCTGTTGATGAAGTGATGGGTGTACTGAAATATGGCGTCGATGAGCACGAGCGCGGCATCATGGAAACCCGCCTTGCTGCCAATATCACGTTGGCCAAGCCGCTTGAGCGTTTGCTTGCTGGCCGTATTGAGCGCGGTGACTGGTATGAGCTGCGTCAAGATATCTTGCGCATGCAGTCAGCGTTGGCAGGCCATCCACTAAAAGGTCTAATGGGTGCGCGTGTTGATATCATCGAGCATCAGCTATATATCGCACATGAAGTCGGTAAGCGTATCGCGCCGCGTGTACTACTGGCTGATGAAGTTGGTCTTGGTAAGACTATCGAAGCAGGCATGATTATTCATCAGCAGTTGCTGACGGGCAAAGCTGAGCGTGTGTTGATTTTGGTGCCAGACAGCTTGCAGTACCAATGGATGATTGAGCTGCGTCGTCGCTTTAATCTAAATTTCGCATTGTTTGATCTAGTGCGTACTGCGGCTATTAAAGAACACGATCCTGAACAAAACGTCTTTGCCACTGAGCAATGTATAATTGGTGGTATGGATCTGTTGCTCGACCACCCAGACTTATACGACCAAGCGATGGATGCAGGGTTTGATTTATTAGTTGTTGATGAGGCGCATCATCTGCATTGGGATGAAGCACAGGGCGGCAATGATAAGTATGACCTGATTGCGGATTTCGCAGAAGAAACGCCAGGCGTGATGTTATTGACGGCAACGCCAGAGCAGCTTGGTGCGCAAAGCCACTTTGCCCGTCTGCGTTTGCTGGATCCAGATCGCTTTGATGATTTAGATGAGTTTATCGATGGTCAAGAAGCTTTTGCAGAGACAGCAGCAGTTGCTGGTGTCTTAATAGAAGAAAAGCCATTGAATAAAGGCCAAATCGCTGCTTTAAGTAGTTTATTAGATATTAGTATTGAAGAGTTATCTTCAATCAATGAAGATGAAAAACTGCGTACACATGCGCTAAACGAGCTGTTAGATCGTCATGGTACAGGTCGTATTTTGTTCCGTAACACTCGTGAGAGTGTCAAAGGTTTCTACGGCCGTAGTAGCCAGCCATATCCACTGCCACTACCTGAGGCATGGAAAGACAGCTATCAAACCAATGGTAAGTTGCGTGAGCAGCTATGGGGCGAAGAAAACCAACCAGACGGTGGTTGGCTAGAAGATGATCCGCGTGTTTCTTGGTTGATTGATATTTTGCGCGGTGAGCTTAAGCATCAAAAAGTCCTATTAATCGCTCGTAGTGGTGCGACGGTAGAGAGTTTAGAGGCGGTATTGCGTCTGCATGCAGGCATTAAGACAGCTATCTTTACTGAGCAGATGACTTTGCTTGAGCGTGACCAAGCAGCTGCATTCTTTGCAGATAGTGAAGGCGCACAGATACTACTGTGTTCGGAGATTGGTTCAGAAGGTCGTAACTTCCAGTTTGCAAGCCAATTAATACTATGGGATCTACCTGCTAACCCAGATACGTTAGAGCAGCGTATCGGCCGTCTAGATCGTATCGGTCAGACGCAGCAAATCATGCTACATGTGCCTTATGTGCAAGGTACAGCGCAAGAGCGTCTGTATCAGTGGTATAACGATGCGCTGAACATGTTCAATCAGATATCGCCAACCGCACAAAGCGTACAAGAGCAATATATCCAAGAGCTTAAGCCAATGCTTGAGGGTGCTGATACCGCTGAAAATAATGTCATCTTGCAAGACATCATTGACGAGGCGCTACAGACACGTTTGGGACTAGAAGCACAGCTACAAGCTGGTCGTGACCGTCTGCTAGAGTACAACTCATGCCGTCCGCGTGTCGCTGGTCGTATCGCTGATGCTATGCGTGACTTTGATGGTAATAATTTGCTGCCGCACTTCATTGAGCGTTTCTTTGCATCTGCCAATATCGATCACAACATCCAACGTGATGGCTCGTGGGTGATCGCGCCTATCGATAGTACCGAGATCAGTGACTATATTGATGGTTTGCCACTTGGTGATGAAGACGGTATGACCCTGACCTTTGAGCGTGAGCAAGCGCTTCAGCGTGAAGATATCGAATTCATCACTCACGAGCATCCATTGATGCGGGCAATTTATGAGCTAGCGAGTACCAGCACTTTTGGTAATACGACAGTTGCTATGCTAAAAAGTGCCGCGGTTCCGCAAGGTATGGTACTGCTAGAGGTAAACTTCCGTGTTGAAGCAATCGCGCCAAAAGTGCTTAATCTGCCAGCGACTTTGTCCACGCAAAATATCCGTGTCTTTATCAGTGAGCAGGGCAGCGACTTATCGGCTCGTATCAGTGCTGAGATGATTATGCCGCACGTTGAGCGATTGGATAAAAACCGTGCTCGCCAAGTCATTAAAGTACGCGGCGATGTGATTGAGCAGCGTTATTACGAAGCTGAAGACATCGCTCGTCAGCAGATCGCTGAAATTGGTGAGCAAGCAAGTACACGCTTTAGCCAGCAGTGGTCACGCGAAATCAAGCGTCTAAAACATCTACAAACGATCAATCCAAACGTACGTCCTGAAGAGATTGAGCGTCTAGAGCAGCTTAAAGCTCAAGGTGAGCAAGCGCTTGGTAACTTGTCATTAGTACCGGACTCTATTCGCGTACTCGTAGCAGTTAAGCCATAAACATCAGCGTATTTTTCAAAAACGAGGTGTTATTATACATCTCGTTTTTTTATGGTTGAGATTGCTTGCTTCGCTCTTTAGTTGCGATTTGTCTAGCAAAAACAGCTAAGCAATACTTATGAGTAAGCTGACAGCAACTAGTCAAAGCCACCAATATTGGGTAAGATGTTTACCTTTTCTATAGAAAATAAATATTCGGTGATAACATCGCTAACGATGTCTGTATGTTTATTTTAAGATCTCCTTCGACAGATCTTAACCAGTGATCTCGCATTATTTTACATTCAAATATGATGGCTATATGGCATCAATATCATCAGATGCTGAGCGTTTTTGATAAAAATAAGGAAACATATCGTCATGTCCGATAATCTACAACTGATTGATGAGCTGCTGGCTACTATCGCGCTTATTGAAGTTACCCCTGATGTGTTTGAGGGTAAAAGCCATGACTATGTGGGCAGTCGTATATTTGGTGGGCAGGTGCTCGCTCAAGCAATTATGGCAGCGGCGCATACATTAGACAAAGACAAACCTTGTCACTCACTGCATGGGTATTTTTTGCGTGGTGGCGATATCAACCAACCGGTGATATACCAAGTCCGTCGATTGCGTGATGGTCGTAGCTTGTCTGCACGTGAAGTCACGGCTATCCAGTACAAAGAAGTACGTGGTAAGCCGCCTGTTGAGCAAGTGATATTTTCAATGATTGCCTCGTTCTCACCGATGGAAGATGGGCTTGAGTATCAAGAAGACATGCCTGTCTATCCACCGCCAGAAGACTTGCTGACAGAGCAAGATTTAAAAGAAGAGAATGTCGGAAAAGTGCCAGAAGCGCTAAAAGCAAGATTTATGCGCCGCCGTCATGTCGAGATTAAGCCAGTAAAGCCGCGTAATCCGATTAGCCCAGAGCCAATGAAACCTAAGCAAGCAAACTGGCTACGCATTCGTGAATTGGGCAATCAGCCAGTGGCTATTCAGCAAGCACTATTGGCATTTTCGTCAGACTTTTATTTGGTTGGCACAGGGCTGATGTCACATGGTGTTAGCTTTATGACCAGTGGTCTGCAAGCTGCCAGTATCGATCACTCGATGCATTTCCATCGTGATTTTGATTTGAATAAATGGATGCTGTATGACATGTGGAGTGATACCACGTCTAATGCGAAAGGCTTGAATCATGGTCAGTTTTGGCAAGATGGCAAACTGGTTGCTACCGTGCAACAAGAAGGCCTCATGCGTTTACGTGTGCCAAAGTCCTAGGGTTATTTAGACTCAGCTATCTTTATATTATCATCATAAAAAAGCGGCTCGTTATTAATAGTGAGTCGCTTTTTTATTGCAACTTTTTACTCTAAGATCTTAACCATCGCGCGAGGTAGCCCTAGGCTGTCTTGCGCTTTTTGTTCGGTTAACCATTTAAAGTCGATTTCAGCCGCTGCTAATGTCTGATTTAGCTCAGTTATCTGCGTCGCATTAATTGTTAATTTACGCGGGGTCAAATACCAGTGAAAATGCGTCAGCGAATGCTTGATAGGGGCGTCATCGAGTAAAGTAGTGCTGACTGACTTTGCCACCAGTTCATTTTTTATCAGCCATTCATTTATGATTTGCTCGGCAGTGGTAAATTCTGCTTCGTATACTTTTTCATTACTACGTACGTCATTTGGCATATTCGATAGTTTGTCATCGTTAGCTTCTACTTTCTTCGCAGTGTTACCACTCGTTTTACCATCAACTTTTTCCACGAACTGTAATGGTAAGCTCCATAATCCGCCCCAGATACCGTTGTCAGGGCGCTGTAGCCATAGTATGTCACCATCTGCACTTTCGATCAGCAGGGCATCACTGAACTTACTAGGTTTAGGCTGCTTTTTTGCTTTGACGGGGTAATCAGTCTCGCGCCCTTGCGCATGGGATAGGCAGTCGGCTTGCAATGGACATAATAGACACGCAGGCTTGCTACGGGTACATAATGTCGCACCCATATCCATCATGGCTTGCGCAAATAGTCCGGAGTTCTCTGTCGGTGTTAGTCGCTCTGCTAATGCCCATAAATCTTTGGTGGTAGCAGATTTGGTGATATCGCCGTCGATAGCGGCCCAACGTGTCAGCACTCGTTTGACATTACCATCGCAGATGACGCCATAATGATGTAATCCCATCGCCATAATCGCGCCAGCAGTTGATGGCCCAACGCCCGAAATCGCTTCCCATCCTGCTAGCGTCTGCGGAAACTCGCCCGTTTCATCGATTACCTCAACCAACTGTTTAGCACCTTTATGCAAATTACGTGCGCGTGCATAATAGCCAAGTCCTGCCCAATGCTCTGCTACGGTATCCCATTCTGCTGCTGCCAAATCATGCACGGTCGGAAACGATGCCATAAATCGCGCAAAGTAGGGCAGCACTGTCGTCACTTGTGTTTGCTGAAGCATTACTTCGGATAACCAAACGATATAAGGATTTGGCGTATCGGTCTTGTGTTGTTGCCAGGGTAAGTCATGGCGACCGTTTTCGGCAAACCAATCGAGTAGGCGTGGGGCGAAGGAGTTGAGAGATTTGGGGGAGTGATTGAAGGTAGTGTCAGAAGCTTTAGAGTTAGCAGTTGGCTGGGTCATAGGCTCTTATATTTAGTCTTTTAAAGGTGACCAATTATACCTGATATACGTATTTGCTACGACCTAACTTGGACCTGATATTATTGAACAACATAATAGAAATAACTACTTAACGATTTTTTTACTAACTCTATTTATAAATACGACAGTTAGCGTCACGAATCCAAACGCCATGCTCACCTATAAAATAAGTATGAGTATTCTCAACTGTTATGTTATAAACCGTTGAGATAAAGTACCTGTCTTCATAATTGTCAGCCCAAGTAATTCCATTGGGAGCATAATCCCAATAATTTATTTGTTCATTTAGCCAATTATCTAAACTTAAAAATGGTGTTGAGATTTTGTTGTTTGAGAAGTTTATCAAATACCCATTTTCAGCACCTGTCTCTCCTAGTCCTTCTAAATCACTAGCAACCCAGCCAATATTAGTATCTGCGGTTCTTAATACAGGTGACCATTCAAAAATAATTGCTTTATTACCATTAGACAATATTACTTCATCGCCATGTCTAAGCAAATCAGCTCGAGTCCAACCAATATCCACCTTCCAACACGGATGATTCGGCGTTGCAAAAACTTCTATTGTTGTGGAAATATCATCTTTAGTAGATTCTACTAAGCGTAAAAGGTGAATTGATTTATTTTGAAATTTATGAGCTTCAGTTATCTTTTGATAGTTTGATTCACCGTTTGGATTGTTCTCTGATTTAGATAATACCTTATCACCAACCTTTATGTCTTGAATGGATACCAGACCTTTGTCCGTATTTACTAATGTACCTGCTACAAAGCCAACTGACTGAAAGGTCGAGTCAGGCAGCAGTTCATGAACGTTTTTGTGTTCTAAGCTAATTGTTAGCCTCGCTTTTATTAATGGTGAGAGCATCTGCTAATTATGAGCATGGTACTGATTACTTTGCGTAATAAACTCTGTTTCACCGCGATTTCTATCCATACAGACACCGCAGTGTTACTTCCGATTCTGTCGCGTACGCTTCTTGCGTAAGCGCTTTTCTTCCTCTTTCGCCTTTTTCTTCTCTTCAGCAGCGAGTCGTTGTTCAGCGACGACGATTTCTTCCGCTTCAGTCATCGCTGGTGTTTCTAGCGTGATGCGACCAATCTTTGCGCTACGCAGCTCGTTAATCAGAATCTCAGACATACGGTACGTATCGACTTGATTGCCAGCGCGTACACAGCCGCGATTACGTCCAGCGACTTCAAAGAACTCCCAATCAGTCTTTGGCAGCTCTTCAATTTTATAGCGAGTTTTTAGCAGCTCAGGATAGGCTTGCATCAAGTACTCAGCGGTATAGCTGGCTACATCAGCGAAGTCAAAAGCAGTATCACGAATACCGCCTGTCGCTGCTAAACGATAACCAGAGTTTTCGTTTTCAACTTTTGGCCATAGCATACCAGGTGTGTCATAGAGCATGATGTCATCGTCGAGCTTAATTAGCTGCTGCGATTTGGTCACGGCTGGCTCATCGCCTGTCTTCGCCACAGCGCGTCCTGCTAGCGTATTGATCAGCGTTGATTTACCAACGTTTGGAATACCCATAATCATCGCTTTGATTTGGCGACCAGTCCCGACTTTATTGGGTACGAGATGCTTACAGATAGCGATAATACGTTTTACATCATTGGCTTTTTCAGTATCGCACGCAATGGCTTTGACCCCATCTTGCTGCTCGAGATAATCCATCCATGCTTGAGTCAACTCAGGATCGGCAAGGTCAGCTTTGTTCAGGATTTTGATAACAGGTTTTTCACCGCGTAGTGCTGCGACCATTGGGTTTTCACTACTATAAGGAATACGCGCATCGATGACCTCGATGACCAAATCCATCTGCGGCATGACTTCTTTGATTTCGTTACGGGCTTTGTTCATATGCCCAGGGAACCACTGAATACTTGCTCTCTTATCCATCTGCTTTCATAACCTTTTATAAAAAATGCTAAAAGTAAAACAATCAACGTTTACTTTCTAATGGTGTCCAGTTTACTACAGAACCACCTTGCTCACGGCACAATTTCACCCAACCAGCTTTGTCATTACGCTTGATTTTGGTTTTCTGTTTCCTCATGCGCGGGTGGTAATGGGGCGAGATAGCCAATTAATAGTATTAAACTGCCTGCGCCAATGAAGGATATCACTCGCCAAATCGCTTCGGTCTGTGACAAATCTACCAAGACCAGCTTGAGAACGACGATACCTAACAATCCAATACCCATAAACCAAAGCGCACGCTGCCAGTAGCGACTCGCCATGATGGTGGCGACCAATGCCAAGAGCGTCCATAAGATCGTCAGTCCAGTTTGTACCTGCTCGCTCTGCCATGCGCCGCCTTGATAGTCATTCCAAAGCGGTGTGCCAATAAAGGCGTGTAGCGTTCTGACCAATATGCTGGAGATTAACCAAAAGCTTATCAGACCCAATATAATTAGCAGACTCTCAGCGGTGAATACGCGCTTAGATTTGGCAGTTGCACTCGGCTCGGTAATGGTTTCATTGTGGCGACGTTGGCTAATGTAGTACAGACTAAAACCAACCAATAATGTCAGCCATGATGTGATGTCATATAGGTTGAACAATGGAAAATAAGACAGTTCCCAAATCACACCGTCATAAGACCAATTGGTAAGCACAACCCACAGTAAAGCAATAGGAGCAAAAATGGCTGCGCATCCTAATAGTGC
The DNA here is from genome assembly GCF_904846645.1 of Psychrobacter sp. Pi2-1. Taxonomy (GTDB): domain Bacteria; phylum Pseudomonadota; class Gammaproteobacteria; order Pseudomonadales; family Moraxellaceae; genus Psychrobacter. The sequence goes on along the minus strand of NZ_CAJHBO010000019.1, from coordinate 4,661 downwards.
CTGTTGCCAATCAAACCAGTACAGCAGACCGTGTTCTGAAACTTTATTGGTCGATGTATTTTCTGCATTTTTTCTCTTATAACTACGATTGAACCATAACCCAAATAATATGAGTGTCGCTGAAAACAAGAAAGCCATCACGCCATCAGAGTCTGGTAGGCCATAATGCGCCGCGGCAGCAATGAGTAAGATGCCCGTACCTAGCCAGCTTGCAGCAGTATAGCGTGAGGTATTGCTGTTATCGGACCATGTATCAGTCCATGTATCAGACCATGTTTTTAGCCATAGCTGCCCCATGACTAACCAACCGATTATTAAGCCTACGAATACCAACCATTCCGCTGTTGTCCATGTTAAATTTTGCTCAAATTTTTGTGGCAGTTGCAGTATTAGCATGAAGTAGAACAAGGCTAGTAACCCATGACTAAGCTGTCTGATTTCCGCCCACGGACGATAGCGATTGATGACCCAATAAGCGATCAAGCTGATGAGTGTTGCCAGTGCAATTACGGTCGTGCTTGATTGCCAGATAACAAACCAATGATGCAAATCAAGCATTAGTACTTGTAGCATCCAAGCCATCGCGGTCAGTGTCAAAAACTTGATGAATCTAGGGCTATGCCAAACGAATTTGAATACGCGGCTCTGACTATTGATAGAGGTCAGCCATTGCTGCGCCGCTTGCGTACTGACACCCAGCGCATGGGCATAGCTGGCTGATGCATCTGATGTACTGTCCAGTGATTGTGATTGTATGACCGAGGATGTTGTAGGGCCTTTATTGTTAAGGTTATTGAGGTTGTTACTGCTATCTAAGCTATTAATTAGCGCAGCAGGGGAGTTGCTAGCGCGTAATATAAAGACGGTCGCTAGATAACTGAGCGCTGAAATACTAAAGGCTAAAACGGGATAGTCTTGGATAGAGAATATCGCTGTCGTCACTAGCATACCAATGCTTACGAGCTGTAATAGCAAGCCGAATAATACAGACCACGACCGCAGCGAGCGTCGTCCAAACCATACTAGCGCCAACCCTTGTACTGACCAACCAAAAGCAATCCATTCAGCATCTAGTGCTAGCGGAATAACGAGCGCAAAGAACCCTAACCCTAACGCCAGCATGCCTTCGGTGATTAAGGCATAGCGTCTACTGCGCTGGATGAACAACCAGCCCATCCCAAGATAAACCATAGCCAAAATGGCACTGGTAATCGTGAGGGCGTTAGAGATGTCGTTTAGTAAGGCAGAAAATAAGCCAAAGGCCAGTAGAGGTACTGAAAACAGTAAACCCGTGTCAATAGGGAATACATAGGAGCTGCCTACATGGGCTCTGTCCAAGTGTTTTGTGTCATCTACATTATCAGCATGACTGAGGTCTTTTTCATTTAGCGCATTATAGGTAATGATTTGCTGCGCATAACGAATGACGACAAATAAGTAAAGCAGCCAGTGTAAGGTTACTAACGCTACCAATGACCAGCGCTGTGTCTCAATGATGGCACTCAGGTTTTCGCTGATACCCCAATAGTATGCCAAGCCAAATGTCACAGTCACACCGAATAGGTTTAATATTTTCCACGGTCGATAGTGAGCAATGACGGCAATGGTGACGTTTAGCAGTAGATAATAGCTGAATAAGGTAACCAAGCTGCCAGTATCTTCACTGGTCAAAATCGGTGCAAAAAATCCACCCGATAATGCCAGTAATGCTAATGGAAAAGCGTTTTGACGTACGGCGAGAGCAATGGTAATCGCAGACAATAACCCAAGTCCGATAAAGCTCGGTACACTTGGAATAATTTCATAAACACTGTAAGCAAAAAAGGTACTTAGATACGCAATTGCTAAGCCTGCGCCCTGTAGCGTGATTCCATACGAGAAGCGTTTTGCGGTCAGCTTTAATCCAAGTGCTGCCAATGCTAATCCTGTAACGCCAACTGCTATCAACTTCGTGGCAATCGAAATCTCGATATATTCGCTGAGTAAGCGAAGCAGGAGCACCACACCTACCAACAGCACCAGTACACCGACTCGCACGACCAAGTTGCCACCGAAAAACCAGTTTTTGATTGAGTGAATGAGCGAGGTAACGATAGGCAATGAGCGTTCATCAGGCTCAATCGGTGCGGTAGACGCTGTGTTTTGCGTATTTATCGAGGCATTATTGTCTATAGATTTATCGTCATAGATGTTTGATGCTGCATGTATGGTTGAGTTTGAAGCAACGGTAGGAAGCGGTGGTGGTGATACAGGCAGCCGATTATCTAGAGAAGAGTGTTGTGAGTCAAAAGCTATTTCTTTAGCATCATGGTCTTTAGTGTTACTGTCTTTAGGAACATGGTCTTTAGGAATATTGTCTTTAAGATCATTATCGTTAGTAGTAGTGTTGCGTGCGTAATTGCTTTTATCGATCAAAGGTGCAGATGGAGGCGACATAATACGATGTCTTTGCTGCTCAAGCTCAGCTTGCAGCGTCGTTACATCACGGCGTAGATGCTCGATTTTTCGAGCTATCCTAGTATATAATGCGACCACTACGATCAATAAAATCGTAAAAGCCAGCCAGCCCAACTGGGTCACCATTAGATACAACATCTTCGTCACTCAATCCAGTTTATAGTAAAGTGATAATGACGTGATTTGATAAGAAGCACAAGACTACTCTGATTACTGGGCTAAAAGACAAATGCTAGAATGACACTCAAAATAAAAGGGTAGCTTAATAATTAAGCTACCCTTTTTAATGGTCTTTATACCAAATCGTTTTTTATGCTAAATTGGCTTTCATAAACTCAAGCATGTTTTCCCAGCTTTGTTTAGCAGCAGCTTCATTGTAGCCAAGATCTACTTCATTTTTGGCGGCGCGCTCATCAGCATGCGGATTGGTAAAGCCATGTTTGGCATTGTCATAGACGTCGATAGTGTAGTCAACATCGGCTGCGTCTAGCTCTGATTTCAGACCTTCGATAGCATCCATTGATACCATTGAGTCATCACGGCCATGAGCAACCAACACTTTTGCTGCAAAGTTTTTGTCTGCTGGATGTTTTGGGGTTGGGTTACCATGGAACGTGGCGACCGCTTTTAGCGGCATGCCTTCGCGAGCCATATCTAGTACAACTTTACCACCGAAGCAGTAACCGATTGCGCCTAGGTTGTCACCATCGACAGATAACTGATCGCTGAAGTCATTAAGAATTAAGCGGCAGCGTGCCATCAGCATGTCTTGATCAGCAAGTACTTGCTCCATCCACATGTTTGCCTGCGCTGCATCAGTAGTTAGTTTGCCTTCACCGTAAACGTCCATAGCGACTGCTGCATAACCTGCCTCTGCCAAACGCTCAACCACTGATTTTGGATGATCAACCACGCCCCACCATTCTGGTGCAACCAAGATACCTGCTGCTGGATTTTCATCTGAAGCGTTCTCTGGTAGTGCTACATAACTGATAAGTTCTACACCATTCTCGGTAGTACTGATTAATTCAAACGTCTTAATTGACATATTATTGTCCTTTTTTATGTTGTGAGTTTTAATTATTCGTCATTGTGATGGTTCGTTTTTCTAACTCGTACTACCTTAACGCCCATGTCTAGCAAAAACAGCTATAATACTGTAACGCTCTTTATCAAAATGCTACTGCGACCCTATGACTATAAATTTCTTAAACAAAAATGATGAACAATCAGGCTTGCATTCAGGCGTCAATCCAGATGGTAAGCTTGCGCAATCGGTAAGTTTATTTCCTGATAGTGCTGATACTGATTCTAGGTCTGAGCCACTACGCCCGCAGTTTTGGTCAAGATTTGCCTTAAACGAGCTAAACCATAGCGAATGGGAAGCGTTGTGTGATGGCTGCGGCAGCTGCTGCTTAATCAAATACATCGATAATGATGATGACGAAGAGCTGGTCGAGTATACCGATGTGACGTGTCAGCTCATGGACTGTGCGACAGGTTATTGTCAACACTATGCCACACGTCAAGAGCACGTACCAGACTGTATTCAGCTGACCATGGACAACTTGCCTAATATGATGTGGCTACCATCGCATTGCGCCTACAAGCGCTTGTATAAAGGGCAGAATTTACCAAGCTGGCATCTATTATTGACTGAGGATGCTGTAGTCACCCAGCACGAGATGCGTGCGGCTAATGTGGGTGTCGCTGGCCGCTGTATATCGGAGATTGGTATGTCTGATGAAGAGATGGAAACACGTGTGGTTAATTGGGTGAATCCATAACTGCTATAGGGAAGATTATCACGCTAATAAGATACCTGAGCAGTCGATTTGGCTTTTGCTTCAGCACTAGATTGAGAGTCGGCCAATGGTGGTATTGGAATATCTTGACGAATTTGCCGAGAGAACTCACGGCTATTGGCAATAGAGTGCAGGTTATTGAAGCCACTCGATTTTGGATTAATATGGGTGCGCTCATACCACGTATCCATCGACCAAGGCTGGTTGTCCTTTTCTGGCGCCGCATCCAACATACCTACATCATATAGATAGTTCGGTAACCAACCAGAGACCTGTAGTGGTCAACTAATTTAGGACAGCTGATAAGAGGTTTTGATTAAAGTAACGTCTCTCTTTTTCTGCTGGCGGCAAATAATCGTTGAAAGCATGCGGTCTCACGGTCTGATAATAGCCCCAGAT
>NZ_CAJHBO010000018.1 GCF_904846645.1 Psychrobacter sp. Pi2-1 | reverse complement strand
TTGCATAGCACGATTGGATATGTGTCACCCTTTGAGTTTGAAAAGCGGTATTATGATAATTTAATCCTGTCAGGTATTGCTGCCTGACTCAAGTAAATAAGTCTCCGATAAAGTCGGGGCGGTTCAATACTTATTTATGAATACGAAAAACGTTTCAATTGCTTGATTCAGAATATACGCTGACGTATTGACCCTATCCTTAGAGTGAAAAAGGAATAACCTGTGAAGCTCAAGGCATAATTCATTATCAAGTTCAAAGCCTGAAATACTTAAATATCTTGCTTTAATAACATGACCAGAGGATGTTTCAACAGATATAACATTCCGAATATCTCCTTCATTCACGACTAGTCTTTCCCCATTCTTCTTCAATGATTAGTTCTAAATCCATTAAGGAACCATTATTGTTAATGACAATGTCTCCTTGTTTTATTTCTATTCCTCTTTCAGAGGAGTGACTTATAACTTTTGCTGCATTGTCTCGCTTAACGTGCCATATATTGCCGTTGTGAGACCGTATAAAGTCAGCCTCATTCTCAAATCTAACATCTTTGATTACAACAATTTTTTCTTTTCCATAAGCTGGAATTTCCCTTGAAGGGAGAGTCAAAGGTATTTCTGATCTTAATAAGCCATAGTTACTGAATTCTAAGTAAGCATGACTATAGAGAAATTCAATCATTTGATTTGGTGTCATATCCCAATAGTTATGATTATTCTCTAGTAATAAAGGATTCCATGCTTCTTCTTGAGTAATCCCAAAAATAGCTTGCGCAGCCAACCTGAAAGGGGCTTTGGGGTCGGTAAAGTCAATTCGCAATTTATCAAATTTATTGGTTTCATTTTGGTTAAATGCCAAGTTTGCTCTTAATAACCAATGATCAGAATTCAATTCTCTAAGCCAATCAGTTCCAACTGTTTGAAAAATTTTTCTAGGTGACCATCCCCAATGAGGGATTATTTTCTCTTTAAGATCATCATCCCAAGTTTCGGCATCGGTTAGCCCAAATAATATTTGGCATCCAATTTTTAACGGGTCGGCTAAGGCATATGTAGTTACATCTTCATGTTTTAATAATATAGAAGCTACTGTGTCTTTACCTGATCTAGCTATAGCTGCAATTCCAATTACTTTAGTCATTCTTAATTTGCTTCCCATCACCTAAGCTTAATTTCTATAAAAACATCTCTTATTAAGCTATATTGTTTTAGACTTTAAATAAGGTTGTTTGTTTTATAGCATATTAGTAGTTTACATTATAGTATATACGGATATAAAGCTTATTAGTTTACAAATTGTTAGAACGGAAGACAAGACTCTACTATTGCGTATCAGGGCTTTGGGCGTGCATATGGTGATGAGCTGGTACGCGGCAAAATCGATATGCTCATCAAACAATTTGTGACGCAGCTTCCTGAGCTGACATTGTGGTTGGATTTGCCAGTAGCAGAGGGCATGAAACGTGCCAACAAGCGCAGTGCGGCAGATCGTTTTGAGCAGCAGGCTACCGAGTTTTTTACTTGGGTGCATACTGGTTTTAGTCAGCTTGCGAGTGAGTATCCTGAGCGTATACAGCGTATTGATGCATCGGGCAGTACGGATGATGTGAGTGCGCGTATATGGCAAACGGTTATAGATAGATTCGATATCAAATAATTAAATTTTGCCAAGTAGATTTATACGGCAGTTGGATGTATCGATAGTTAGTTAGACAGTTAGCCAGTCAGTTAGCACTAATAAAAAGCCCCAGCATATTGCTGGGGCTTTTTATTAAGGTAAATCTTTCATTATCAAATCAATAAAGTGGATAACTATGCACGTTATTTGTCATCTATTTTATCTACTTTTACATCCTCAGTAGTAGCGATAGAGGCATCGCTATCCTGAGCAGAGTCAGGTAGACGATTTGGGTCAAGTGCTCCTTTTTTGTTTTTGGGCGCACTACCATTGCCATTACTGTTCGTAGAGGTTTTGGTCTTCGAAGTCGCTGTCGAGTTTGCAGACATGACGCCTTTATTATCCACATTAGTAGCAGACGTTTTTGGCTCTTCTACTGGCCCACTTTTCTCTACAGTAGTGCTAGAAGGTGACTTAGTCTCAGTGCTACTGCTTTGGGTAGTTGATGACTGATTGGCAGTGTTTTGTTCATCACTTTTATCACTATCTACCGAAGGCTCTGGCGCTGCTGTCTGGCTATCGTCAGGGCTAGGCTCCTGCTCTTTGCGCTTTTCAGGGGCTTTTGAGTTTGACTCAAAGTTAGCATCAGCTGCCATGCGAGCCTGCTCTTGCTTAGGCGTTACATCGACTGGCTTTGGCTGTACTTCATCGTCTACCACTAGCGATATAAGCTTACGGTCACGAGGGACAGTACCGTCAAACTTATCGGTGATGACGTGCAGTTTACCTTCTTTGTCGACGGTATATAGCGGTACGAATTGCTTATTATCCGCTTTATACTGCTCAAAGCTATAGCTATCCGTGATGTTCGTAATCTTAATTCGAGCTTTTTTGGACAGCATACTGGCAAGCTTGGTATAGGTCACGTCTTTGCCAAACAACCACTGTGAGTGGAAGTTCGATTGCTTGTCATCACGCTCGCTTTTGACTTTTTCGTCACTGAATTTAAGACGATATAGCTTACGCTCACCAAATTCATGACGATAATGAATCTCGGACAACGTGTTCATTTCTTTGTCCATACTCATCGCAAACAAGCGACCAATACCGATTAGATCCAGATGATGATCTGCGTGATCAGAGATAGGGTTGCCAAAGTAAGTACGCAGACCGCTCATGCGTGCGCGTGCAATATTAGTGTAGTTGTTGTGCGCAACGATAACGTCGAAGCCTTGGTCTTTTAGAGAGGTAGCAATCAATAATGCAATTGGGTTTGAGCCAACGATAAGGATACCGTTAGTCTCAGGCTCACGTACGCCTAGTAGATTACCGACGACCTTTGCGCCTAGACCCTGAATCATGACCGTACCGATGATGACCATAAATACGAGAGGTACAAGTAGCTCTACGCCTTGGATATCATACTCTTGCAAACGAATCGCAAACAGTGATGAGATAGCAGCAGCGACGATACCACGTGGGCCAATCCAGCTAATCATCAGCTTTTCATTGGTCTTAAGGTTAGAGCCGATAGCTGATGCCCAGACTGATAGTGGACGTGCGACAAACATTACGATAGCGAGCAGCACTAGTCCTGCAAAACCAACGCTGAGCAAGCTTGCCAACTCTACACGCGCTGCCAGAATAATAAATAGCACTGAAATCAGCAAAATGGTTAACGATTCATTGAACTCTAAAATCGTCTCACGGGGAAATTTTGGCCAGTTTGCCAATGCCACGCCCAATACTGTGACGGTCAATAGACCTGATTCATGCTCTAAATGATTCGATATTGAGAATAACACCAGTACAAATGCTAGAGTAAAAACATTACGCAAGAACTCAGGAATCATATGACGGCGCATAAGGAATGCAAGTAGCCAAGCGCCCGCCATACCCATTGCCGTTGCCAATACGACAATCTTAGCAAATAGTAGAATACTACTGGCTTCACCGCCTGAGATAATGTACTCATAGACCAATACCACAGCGATAGCGCCGATTGGGTCAATGATAATACCTTCCCATTTCAAAATGTTGGAAATGGTTTTGTTAGGGCGTACACTACGCAGCAGTGGCATAATGACCGTTGGACCAGTCACACAGACCAGTGCACCGAAGAGTAGAGCAATCAATGGATCGACATCGAATAGTAAATAAGTCGATAGGGCCACGATAGCAATCGTAATCAGTACACCGACCGATACTAGCATCTGTACCACGGTACCATGTTGCTTAATCTCATCAAACTCTAGCGTTAACGATCCTTCAAATAGGATAATCGCTACGCCCAAAGATATGAAAGGAAACATCAGCTCGCCTAATACCAGATCTGGGTCAAATACACCCAGCACTGGCCCGACGATAATACCAATCAGTAATAAAAATAAAATGGATGGTTGCTTTAAATACCAAGCCAACCATTGGGCGGCAATGCCAATCCCAACCACGCCGGATAGCAAAAGGGCGGTATCCATAAATTAATCCTTTTATAATCTTGTCATATTTTATATCTATCGATAGCTGTTATAAGATAGTTGCTACCGTTTATTTAACAATAAGTTGTTATCCGTTTTTGTTGTAGCCAAGCCATCGCACTGATAGCCCTCATGAATCACAACATAAGCTAGATATGATATAACTACTATAAAGTAGCAAAGACAAAAGCGTTTCTAGATAAATCACAATACGCTAGAAATGCAAAAGATGGAAAACAAGAGTGATGATAGCCAGTTCATAAGTCTGCAATAAACAGCCTTATATACAAGCTAACTTTTGTTTGTTTAGTAAAATATTTGGTTTGACATCATACCATGATTTTATTTCAAGCTGATGTAAGCCGTACCTGCTAAAAAGCTATGTCACGACCATAAAAGTATACGAAGCCCGTATGAAATAACGCTGCCTTGGGTTATCCTGCACTCTGCAAAAGACATCAGCATAATACTTTAAGTTTTTATTTATCATACAGTAGCAGCGTGGGGCATGCACGTCGCGCACAGGATAATAGTGTTAGCGCCATGAAATGTCATATACTGATCGCTGAGAGTATTTATTTTTATAAGACGCTATTAACCATGTTCTACACTATTAACCATCTTTTAAAGACCGGCACTCTATAAGTATTCAAGTAGTGAGTAGTAATAAAGGTAAGCGTAAAGTAACGGCTAAATAGCTATGACAATAGGTTCGAATAAAAGTGCTGCGCCGCATAAATAGATAAAAGAATATAATTTCACCAAATAGTAACGAATAGGGGCATGCCGCTTGGTGTAGTCGCTATCGCTGACAATCATAACGTGGCTGTTAATAACAGCGATTACTCATATGGAGGACACAAAATGCCTATCAATATGTTCAAAGGACAGACCACTGCCACTATGCAGCGCTGGTTACAACGTAGTGCGCTGGCACTTGCTGTTAGTACCGCGATGTTCGCTAGTATCAACGTCACGACGATAAACAGTGCTCAGGCTGCAGTCACTACGGCTGATTTCTCTGGTTTGGTGCAACAAGTCACGCCAGCAGTGGCACGCGTCAATGTTACCAAAACGATTAGCGAAGCCGAGCTCGCTAAGGCTCAGACTGCTGAAGTGTTACGTCAGTTCTTTGGTGATCGTCTACGTATTCCTGATCGAGTCGCGACGCCAGCGATTGAACATGCTTATGGTACGGCCTTTTTTATTACCTCCAATGGATACATGCTGACCAATCATCATGTCATCGCAGGTGCGGACAAAATCACTGTGACGCTCAATGATAGAACCGAGCTTGATGCAACCTTAGTCGGTAGTGACGAGCGCTCAGATGTGGCCGTGCTAAAAGTTGAGGGCAATCAATTTCCAGCCCTGCCTATCGGCGACTCAAGTGGTCTAAAAGTAGGAGAGCCAGTATTAGCAATTGGTTCGCCATTTGGTTTTGATTACTCAGCCTCTGCTGGTATTGTCAGTGCCAAGTCGCGTAGCTTCTCGCGTGAGACAAGCGTGCCATTTATTCAAACGGATGTGGCACTAAACCCTGGTAACTCTGGCGGGCCACTATTTAATCAGCGCGGCGAAGTGATTGGTATCAATTCGCGCATTTTTAGTGGTACTGGCGGTTATATGGGACTGTCATTCTCTATCCCTATTGACGCTGCCATGGACATTTATGAGCAGCTAAAAAACGACGGTGAAGTGGCGCGTGCATATCTAGGAATCTATCCACAAGATATCGATCGCAATCTGGCCGAGGCTTATAATTTAGAGCGCCCTCAAGGTGCCTTACTGACTCGTGTATCACCAGATTCACCAGCACAAAAATCAGGCCTAAAACCTGGCGACATCATTCTGCAATACAATGACGTACAAATCATGGAGGCATCTGATTTGCTGAACTTGCTCAACCGAGCGCGTCCAAGCGATTCCTTCCGTGCACGGATTCAGCGTAACGGTAAGCAGATGGTGATTAACGGTAAGCTCGCTTATGCGCCCAATGATGTAAGAGCACAGAGCGGTGATGAGCAAAATGATGATGTGCAGTTGGGCTTGCGTTTACGAGATTTGACGGCAGATGAACAAGCAGAAATAGCCGTCGATAATAAAACGGGCATATTGGTTACCACGGTGGATCCTACTGGATTGGCCGCGCGCTCAGGTATTCTGGCAGGTGATGTCATCACTAACTTTCATCAAAAGCCGATCGAAACAGTGGCAGACTTTTCAGGTGCTATCTCATCTCTTCCTAAAAAAGGCGTAGTCACTATAGAAGTTATACGCCAAGGCATTCCTGCTATTATTGGTCTACGTATTGAGTAGGTGTCATGATTAAAGCGTGACTGTTGATATTGCTAATAACGTAACTCAGATTACGGTGCAGAGTATAAAGGCAGCGCGCACGTCAATAATTGTGCTTGTCTATCATGGAGGTCGACCTCTATAATGTTTGGTTTTTTATCAAACAGCTAAGAGTGAGACCTCAACAGCAATCCATTCGTTAAGTGAGTTATTGATCAATCAATAGGCTCTAAGGTGGGCCGAGTCGCTTAGTAGGCTCGTACCATTATGCAACCGCTAGGTAATTATGACTGACCCCGCTCTACATACGCTTATTACAACGACGTCAGCAGCATTGCTAGCGTACATTGCACTGTGGTCAGGGCTACAAACGTTTAATGCCAATCCTACCAAGCGCTTTATGCGCGTTTGGGTGAAGCTCGCATTATATTATGCCGCTTATACGATGCCTGTTTGGGCGATATTGCTTATCATGGTTTGGTCACAGGACCTGATGCCGATGTTAGCGCAGCTATCACTACCTGCTGTACTGATGGCAATATTGATGATGGGTTTATACTTTTATACTGTCATTGTACAACCCAACCGCTTACGACTAGACCATCATTCTATTGACTTAGATTTGTCTACACCGCTCAAAGTCGCCGTATTGGCAGATTTGCGTATAGGGATATACGGTGGTAAGCCGCGTCATATTCGCAAGCTGGTCTCTACTATCAACGCCTTGTCAGCAGATGCCGTACTGATTACGGGCGACTGGCTATATTATCCAAGTGCAGACTTGGTGGGTCAATTAATGCTATTTAAAGGGGTCAATAAACCTGTTTATACGGTCATGAGCACCTCGGACTTGCGTTATCAATCTATGAATACGACCAAGCAAGGTCAGCCGCTACTAGAAGATACATTGGCCAGTACTTTCGATGTGCTCGATATTAACTATATCGGTCAGCAATGTACGTCATTGCCACTCAAGTGTGCAAAAGCAACAAATCAGCAGTCAATCGTCAACCAGTCTAATAATCAAACTAATAATCAAGATAGTGTTGAGCCAGAAGATTCGAATATAAATCCATTAGTAGCGGTGCTTTGTGGCTGGCAAGATGTACCCAAGCAATCTACAGATATTGAAACGTCAGAGGCGACTGATAAAGCAATGCTTGGAACAGAGATTGCCAATGCCACCAGTCCAGTGATTATCTTGGCATCACGATTTGATAGTATCAGTGATCTGCCAAAATCTTTACAGCCACGCCCTTTATTGATAACAGGCGCTGCAAAGGCTATTCAAAAAAATATCCTGTTTGCTCAAAAACAGAACGATATTCGACGCAGTAGTGAACAGTCAGCATTGCTATATAACAGTCGTATGGGTAAGCAGCGCGGCCTATACCAACATGCAAGTGCACAGATATTTGTCAGTAGCGGCATCGGTACGAGAGGGTTGCCTTTTCGATTCTATCGACCTACTATCGATGTGTTGACGATTCGTTAATATTACATAAGAGACTTATCAGCGCACGTTGATTACGCTAAACTGCTCCTGTAGTAGTGCGATTATTTATTCGCAAGGTTTTAGGCCAAGCTTTATAAATTTAAGCAAAAAATAATGCCCATTTTTTGGTACTAAAATTATGTGCTGACTGCCAATTGATTGATAGCGGTCAAATCAAAATATGCTACACTAACGAGCACTCTTATTATTATATTTCTGTCGGCTAGTAGGTACGCCTATTACTCTTGGTAAATTGCCATCACGATACTGATATCGTAAATATAATAATCTATGATACAAACGCTATTATAGTAAGTAGAGACGCAGCATTAATATCAAGTAAGTTACGCCATCAGCGTTTATCAACGCACACAAATAAATGGCCACTTGCAAACGACCTATCATGTGACAGCTTTAATAAAAGCTAGGATAATACAGTAAGGCACGGTTATGAGCACAGCATACGACGAGATCAAAACCCGACTACAAGGCTCAATGGTAGCTTTGGTAACGCCCATGCACCCTGACGGTAAGGTCGATTATAAACGTCTCGCAGATCTCATAGATTGGCAGATCGAGCAGGGCACACACTGCCTTGTGGCTGTTGGTACTACTGGTGAATCAGCGACCCTATCTATGCAAGAGCATAGCGATGTCATTCGCTATTTTGTCCAGCATGTTAAAGGTCGTGTACCGGTCATCGCGGGTACTGGTGCCAACAACACGATGGAAGCCATCAAGCTGACTCAGGATGCTGCCGATGCAGGTGCGGACTGTGCGTTGCTAGTCGCTCCTTACTACAATAAGCCACCACAAGAAGGCTTATTCCAGCATTATCAAGCCATTGCCAAAGCCGTAAATATACCGCAAATGCTGTATAACGTGCCTGGACGTACAGTGGTTGATATCGCTCAAGAAACGGTTGAGCGTTTGTGTGACATCGATAATATCGTTGCTATCAAAGATGCGACAGGATCTGTCGGTCGCGGTGAGCAATTGATCAAAGCCGTTGGTGACAGAATGGTTGTATTATCTGGTGATGATGGCACTGCGCTTGATCTAATGAAAGTAGGTGGCAAAGGTAATATCTCAGTCACTGCTAACGTGGCGCCAAAAGCCATGAGTGAGACTTTTTCTGCAGGTTTACGTGGTGACTTTGAAGCGGCTGGTAAAATCCATGACGTGGTCAAACATTTGCACCGTGACCTATTTATCGAATCAAGCCCTATCCCAGCGAAGTACGCCTTGCATAAAATGGGCATTATCGATAAAGGTATCCGTCTGCCATTGGTTTGGCTCGCCGAGCAGCATCATGCGACTATCGATGAAGCATTGGTTCGAGCAAACATACGATAAATTGATATTTAGCCAATTGATATTCGGCGATTTTAGATTTGTTGCTAGTTCGATGATTGATATTCGAGCTAGTAGCAAGTCAACTTATAATGATAAGTCAATCGCCTACATGAGCAATAACTGCTAACTCAGAGAGACAACATGATGACATTATCATCAAAAACAGTATCATCAAAGACGACAAAACTACTTCCAGCAATGCTGACCTTGGTTTTGGGTAGCACTTTGGTATTAAGCGGCTGTCAAGCGACCAAAAACCTGCTTGGTAAACGTGACAACGGCAGCTTAGATTATCAACAAAGCAAAAAGCTTGCACCGATAGAGCTACCTGCTGCCCAAGAAACGGCACCCTTTGTACCTTTATATTCAACACCTAATGCTGGGGCAAACACGCTCCAACTACAAAATGAGTCAGGCAATCAGTATCAGCTGCCAAAACCTCAGCGTGCTGTTAGCAACACTTCGAACTAAACTTACTCCCTTATCTATATCGCTGACAGTTGCGTTTTTTATCATAGCCGCAAACCATGTATCTTACATCAGTCAGCGGTAGCTGCGCGTTTTTACCACATAAGCTTGAACGAACAGGAACCCCCATAATGCAAAAGCAACAACTGCTGTATAAAGGTAAAGCCAAATCTGTCTATGAAACAGAAGACAATGATCTTCTGATTTTGCACTTCCGTGATGATACCTCAGCGCTTGATGGTAAGCGTATCGAACAATTAGCACGTAAAGGTGTGGTTAATAACCGCTTTAATGCTTTTATCATGCAAAAATTGTCTGATGCTGGTATCGAAACACATTTTGAAAAGCAATTGTCTGATGACGAAGTGTTGGTTAAACGCTTGAACATGATTCCTGTAGAGTGCGTGGTGCGTAACTTTGCAGCTGGTAGTTTGGTGCGTCGTTTAGGCTTAGAAGAAGGTCAGGCATTGACGCCGCCAACTTATGAGCTGTTTTATAAAGATGATGCGCTAGGTGATCCGATGGTTAACGAATCACTTTCTGTATCTCTTGGCTGGGCGACCAAAGAGCAATTGGCTAAGATGGAAGAGCTGACCTATCAAGTCAACGATGTATTAAAGGCATTGTTTGATGCGGGTGATTTAATCCTAGTTGATTTTAAACTAGAGTTTGGCATATTCCATGACCGTATCGTATTAGGTGACGAGTTCTCACCAGATGGCTGCCGTATCTGGGATAAGAACACTAAGAAGAAACTTGATAAAGACCGTTTCCGTCAGTCATTAGGTGATGTGATTGAAGCTTATGAAGAAGTGGCTGACCGTATTGGTGTGCCATTAAAATAAGTATCTGATACTGAACATAAAATAAAAGACTGAGCCATGTGCTCAGTTTTTTTATGGCATTATATTCATAATGGTACTCTAGTGAGGACTTGAACCTTCAGCTGTAGGCTACTAGTATCAATATTTTAACTCGCTGAAATACTCACAGGGTACTTCATGGTGTACTTACCATACATATTCTATTAGTGATCGGTGCGCTATACAGGCATCGAACTGGCATAAAACAATGAAAAATATCGTTTCTATTATAAAAACTGTTTTTATTATAATGGTAATATCATTTCTTTCACTAATTTGGTGGACTTTTTACACAGACGGCTATATAGGATTCGGGGGTAAAACGCCATCCAGAGAAGATAGACCGTCAATGCAAGAAGTTGCCTCATTACTAGATGATGTAACTAAAGGGCTTCCTCTCGCAAATCGAAATACTAAGAGATCAAAAGATATGGTTAGGGCCGCAGTCAAAGTTTATGAAAACCCGACTCGAACAACTGTTAATCGATTAATGCAAAATATTACTAGCCAAAAAATTTGGAAAGAGATGCCTACAGAAGACTCTAATAGTCAAGAATATTGCTATGATCAGTATAGTCTTATTACTAATAAAGAAAATGATGATGACATTGTATTAAATAAAGGTACAGTTCAATATTTATTCGTACATGTATCTTGGACAGATTTTAGCCCTTGTCGTAAAGCCTATCTTGAGCGTTTAAATTCTAAAGCATTCTAAATAGATTTTAGCCTTGATTTGGATATACCCCAATAGAACCAGTTATTTTACCCTCCAAACCTATTAACAGACTACTTAAAATAGACCACTATAATGGAACCACTTATAACAGACTATAATTCCTATCCATTTATCAACAG
This sequence comes from Psychrobacter sp. Pi2-1, assembly GCF_904846645.1. GTDB lineage: Bacteria > Pseudomonadota > Gammaproteobacteria > Pseudomonadales > Moraxellaceae > Psychrobacter. The sequence continues at coordinate 53,843 of NZ_CAJHBO010000018.1, read as the reverse complement.
TATCACTCTTCAGCCATAGGCTTATCATTTAACTCGTATAAAAAATCAAACATAGCGCCAACACTGTCCTCGATACCTTGTCTTACTTTTATGCTAATTTGTTAGTACTTACTCATATCAATTAGACCATAAAAATAAGAAAAGGTTTCGCTAATGTCTACTGCTTCATCAACTGTTTTAGAGCCAGCTTGGTTTACGCGTCCAACCTGTGTGGTGGCCGCTGATTTGGTGGGTAAGGTGGTTTGTAGAAAGCTGATCGACAGCGACGGATCAGAAAAAGTTTTGCGAATGCGTATTTCTGAGACAGAAGCCTATATTGGTCAAGATGACCCCGCCTGCCATTCACATGCAGGTACTCGAACGGCGCGCACAGAGATTATGTATGAGCAAGGTGGCGTGTTCTATGTCTATCTGACCTATGGCGTGCATCATATGCTAAATTTGATTAGTGGTGCTGTAGAGTCACCTGAATCGGTGCTGATCCGCGCTGGGTTTTTGACCGATGATAGTGACCGTCTGATCGAAGAGCAACAACTCAGTCCAGATAAGCAATTTACACATTCTAAGCAGTTCGCAGGCCCTGGTAAATTGACCAAACGCTTGCAGATTGATCGCGATTTATATGGCAAACCTGTTTCGCCGACATCCGAAGTTTGGATAGAAGATGATGGCTGCCAGCCACCTGTATCACTACGTCCACGTATTGGTATTGATTATGCAGGTGATGCCAAAGACTGGCTGCTACGTTATATATGGACTGATCACCCTTCCTTATCTAAGAACTAGCAGGTTGAGACTCAAAACCATTCTATGAGGTAAACCTATGTATAAGTTGACCGTTTTCATTCCTGATGCAGCGTTAGAACAAGTAAAATCTGCTCTGTTTGCTGCTGGCGCTGGGAAGATTGGAAACTATGAGCAATGCTGTTGGCAGGTACAAGGAGCCGGTCAGTTTATGCCACTATCAGGTAGTACGCCGCATATCGGTCGTCACGATAGTTTAGAAACGGTCGATGAGTGGCGAGTGGAAATGGTGGTAGATGAAGCTTTTATCGATGCTACCATTGCCGCGTTAAAAGAGGCACACCCCTATGAAACGCCAGCTTATGATGTGATAAAAGTCTTGGATTTTTAGTTTTATATAGAAAGATATTAGCTTATGGAGTGTAAGACTTCTCATAAAAAAAACAAATAAGCCACTTAATGACTTATTTGGTTATAAAATTTTTGATATTTCAACTGAGTAGTAACAGTGAATATCAGAGCTTAATGATCGATTAATCTTTCTTAAGCTTAATCACGTTGTAGCTTGGGTAGCCTAGCTCGATTTTATAATCATCGCGTCCACGTTCAGCCTTTATCTTAATCTTACGATCACCATTTTTATATTTGACGTCTTTGACACGGTATCCCATGCTACGGACTTTACTAGCAGCTCGTTGCTCGACAACGGAGACATAGCTGTCTTTGTCGTTCTTTTTGTCTTTGTGTTTTTTATGGCCTTTATTGTCCTTATGAGAGTGCTCGTAAAGGTCGTCATAGCCATTGTAGCCATTCGGCGCAGTCACACAGCCTGTGGTCACTGCTAATAAAGTTGCGACTATGCTGCCAGTCGCTACCGTTTTTAATGTTGCAAATGATAGAGTCTTCATAATGATTTCCTAGTAATATATCGTTGCTCAATATGGGTAAAAGTTAAATGTACCGAGGTCATTAGCTGAAAATGCTTAAAGCGATCAATCTTTTCTGACTTTGATCACATCTAAATTTGGATAACTTAATAGTATTTCGTACTTCTGCGAACCTCGTTTGGCCTCAATCTCGAAGACGCCGCGCTTGTTTTTTTCTTCAAGCTCGATATCTTCGACACGGTAGCCCATCGCTCTTACTTTATTGATAGCACGGCGTTTGATAGCTGGGTAACGTGATTCTCTTTTAATAGTGTTTTCGACATCGCCTTTTTTATAGCGCTGACCATTCTGATAATTATCTTGATGCTTGTTTTCTTTATAGCGGCTATTATCATTTTGCGACTTATTATTGTCCCAGTTATCTGGCCATGCTTTTTTGCTTGAGCTGATGAGTCTTAGGGCAGGGTAAGTATATTTTAGCTCGTAGGCCTGGTTGTTCTTTTTAGCATAAGTCGTAAGAGCTCGATCACCACGGTAACTATCAGCTCTGATATCTATAACCTGATAGCCTTTGCGGCGCAAGTCTTGTCGAAGCTGCTGACTTACGCGATTAAAATTATTGTTTTGGCTATTATCACCACGATATACGGGCTGATTGTCATATCCTGAGCCTACAACCGCACAACTCACTGTCGTACCTAATAACGCGACGACAAGACCAGTAGATACAATGGCCTTAATAGAGAAGGGTTTTATCGTTTTCATGAGGCAATATCCTATGATGGTATTAAGTAGGCGATATATGTTGGAAATATCTATATCTGCTATAACTATAAGATTTTAAAAGTATTCTGGCGAACTAAATTAGATCGTAGTTAATAAGTATTTCTAGTAATTTATTTTTTGAAATATTTCCTTACATTGTCTATAATAGAGCACAAAACTTTGCGCTAGGTGTCATTTGCGTTAATAAGTTGTAATAATTGTGGCAAGTAAAATAGATTGTTGTAAGCATATGCTTACACACAATGACGTTTACGCGACTTAACATAAGAGTGAGAGTTAGGCATTATAGTTACACGGCATTAGGGAATGTGACTCAAGGATTGAGTTGACCGCATTAAGGATAATGATTCGATAACTAGCGTCAGGATGACAATAGCGATTGAAGTAAGGACACAGTCCCTTTGCTAATAGCAGCAAGTAATACTGAAGCTGTAGTGTAGTAAAAAGGGCAGGATGCCCAGTATCACAATATACTGAATATTTATGCAAGGATGCATGAAAAGCAGTCGTGATAGGTAACATGGATAGTTAACAATAAAACCGCATAACAATTGATTGCTATGCGGTTTTATCGTGTCTGGAGAATGGTAATTTATTTCTCCAACAGCTTATCTGTACAGTATAAATCTGCCATAAAAAAACCGCATATATTTCTATGCGGTTTTTTAGTTTATTTAGTACAGTTATTATGTGGCGAATAAGCATGCAATGAATATATTAATATTTGTTTTCTACACGCCAGTCGTCTACTTCACGCTCTGCGTCTTCTTTGGCATGACCATAACGCTCTTGTACACGGCCTACTAGTTTGTCACGGCTACCTTCGATATGGGTAAGATCGTCGTCTGTTAGCTCAGCCCATTTTTGTTTAACTGAACCTTTCATTTGGTTCCATTCGCCTTTTAGAGTATGTTCGTTCATTGTATTATTCCTTTTATTGAACTTATTGTGTTTGATTTATTTCTTAATCACTATTTTAATGCTTATTTTGCGATATCGATTACTGATACTACTATTTAGTTTTTATTCTAATTGTATTGCACAAGGATAAAGGATTGGTTCCAAATATCTTGTGAGATCAAATATAGGACTTTTCAATTCAGCTGTCTGTATATGCTATGTTTATAGTGTTACTTAATTATAGTGAGCGTTTACTAAGTGTTATATACAGGGCTGCTGTAGTAGTGCCACGTAAATTGCGTCTATTGTGCGTGATAATAATTTTTTCTATGAACTTGTTTTTTATATGAATATTAAAAAATATATTATTATTCAAAAATACTTATGTAGATAAAAAGCAGATACTCAAAAATAGAGTAGCTGCTTTTTTATTGTCTTTGAAATTGATTAAAAACTATCTCGTCGAATATTTATTCAAATAGTGATGATAGCGTTTGGTGAGTTTTTTTATTCGTATACGATCAGCAATCAATGAGAAAACTGGCGAGGCAGTTGGTTTGGGCGATTTCCCTTGTCCCATGCGTTGTAATTGTCGCTTGATGACGGCCATTGTAGCAACTGCACTTAAGGTTTTATCTTTCCAGCGTACCACAGGATTGTGAGCACTAAGCGTACTATCATTTTTCCAGTCATTCGGTAGAGCAGGGTTCATGGCTAATGCGGTTCCCATACCAACCACGTCAATCCCTTGCGCCAGTACATCTTCTGCGACAGTCAATCGTCTAACGCCACCTGTCGTCATGATAGGCATGGTAGCGACTTGAGCAATCTCTTTTGCGAAGTCTAAAAAGTACGCTTCTCGTTGCAACGTGCGACCATCTGCTGTGCTGCCTTGCATGGCTGGGCTTTCGTAGCTGCCACCTGATAGTTCAACCAAATCTACGGCCAATTCATTCATCGCTGAAATAACCACTTTGGCATCATCTGCATCAAATCCTCCGCGCTGGAAGTCGGCGGAGTTTATCTTAACAGCGACTGCAAAGGTAGGCACAACTTGAGCGCGAACGGCTTTGATTACTTCGATCAATAGTCGCATACGATTCTCAACCGAGCCGCCGTATTCATCTTTACGTTTATTGGTAAGCGGTGATAAAAATTGAGAAATTAGATAGCCGTGGGCGGCATGAATTTGCACGCCATCGAAGCCAGCTTGTTCTGCTTTTAGGGCACTATCGGCAAACCGCTGGATCAATTGTTCAATATCTTGCGGAGTCATCGCACGTGGTTTGCCAAATAGATGAGAGTGCTTACCCAAGTCAATTGCCACGTCAGAAGGTGACAGCACATCGCCGCCCATGGCAGCATATACTTGACGGCCAGGATGATTGAGCTGCATCCAAACCTGTGTATTGTTGTGCTTGGCAGCATTTGCCCATGCTCTAAAAGGCGCTATCTCACTGTGTTTGTCTAATACGACACCACCAGGCCCTGTCATAGCGCGGCCATCTACCATCACGTTTCCGGTGATTAACAGACCTGTCCCGCCTTCGGCCCAGTTTTTGTATAGACGGAGCAGAGTAGGGCCAGGAATTTGACCGACATCAGCCATGTTTTCTTCCATGGCAGCTTTCGCTAAGCGATTGGGTAATGTAGCGCCACAAGGCAGCACTAAAGGCGAGAATATAGGTGATGTCATGATAGTGGCCTAGAAATGGTTGTTTTGTGAAGCATGAGTTCTACTATGGGTTTGGCTATAGACATATGGTTTAAATGACTATAACCTTATAGCTAAAATATTCGCTGTCGGTAATTGACCATTATCATCACATTTTTTTGGCATAATAGCACCTAAGGTAAATTACTGGTGTGTCGATATAATTATCTATTGAATAGGAAAACCTCTGCATTGAATGTATTAGCGCAAGATTTGACAGTTCCAGTAGAATCTAAACGTGAGCTGGCGAAAGCTAAGACTCGGCGTGCGTTATTAAAAAGTGCCTTGCGGTTGTATAGTTTGGAAGGTGCTCAGGGCATGAGCATGAATAAAGTTGCCAAAGGTGCAGGTATTGCCCAACCCAGTTTTTACAATCATTTTGAGAGCCTAGAGACGTTACAAAATGAGCTGAGCGCCCAACTAAAAGACAATTATCTATCACCGATGCGACTGGCATGGGTCAATATGCTCAAAGATTATGATGTGTTGAGTAAAGATCAGTTTAATCAGCAATGTCGACAATGTCTGATTATGATCTTTGATTCTGCATTTGAGAATATCGCACTGTTTCAACACTTGCTCGAAGATCGTCCTAGATTTAGTGACAGTATAGAAAACCAGTCATCATTGAATAACGGACTGGGCAATCTGATTACTGAAATACAAGAAGAATGGACAGAGATATTTATTCAGGGATTACAGTTATCCAATCGTACTTGCGAGCGCAGTGCTGTCAATCTATGCGTCGATATGGCGGCGGCACAAGTACATGAGTTGATATTGGGCTGTCATCAGCAGCGTTACTCAAGACAACAAGCGATTGCCACGTTGAGTATCAGCTTTGATGCACTGTTCGCCAATTTTTTGCACGGAAGCAATACTAGTCAGTAGTGATAATAAGCAAAAATTATTGTCATGAAATCTAGAACAAAAAAACACAACAGGGAGAGTGACTATGGCCACAACCACGGCTGCACCAACGTTAGGCGAAACGCAAACGCATTTTAGAACTTGTACATTGTGCGAAGCAATGTGCGGCGTCGAAATAAAACATGATGGCGAAAAAGTCTTGTCGATTAAAGGGGACAAAAACGATCCCTTTTCACAAGGCTATATTTGTCCGAAAGCCACTGCTTTGCAAGATTTGCATGAAGATCCTGACCGTTTGCGTCAGCCGGTAGAGAGAACGGCAGACGGTTGGAAATCTATTAGTTGGCCAGAAGCGTTGGATAAAGTTGCTGCAGGTATTCAATCCATACAGCAAAAGTATGGTCAAAATGCGTTGGGTGTTTATTTGGGTAATCCTAATGTACATAATATGGGCGGTATGTTGACCATCAAACAACTGCTTACCAGTTTAAAGACGCGCAGTCGTTTTTCTGCCACTTCTATCGACCAGCTGCCACATCATATTATTAGCATGCATCTGTTTGGTCATATGCTGCGTATTCCAGTTCCTGACGTCAATCACACGCAATACATGCTGATCATCGGTGGCAATCCGCTGGCTTCTAACGGCAGTATCATGACTGCGCCCAACATGCGCCAAAAGCTAAAAGATATCAAAGCGCGCGATGGCAAGGTAGTAGTGGTTGATCCAAGACGTACCGAAACTGCCGACATCGCTAGTGAGCACCACTTTATTCGTCCAGCGACGGATGTATTGCTGCTATTGGCCATGCTCAATGAAATCTATACGCAGGGTTATGCCAAGCTCGATACTAGAGTGGCAGCCTTGGCACCTGAGATCGATCGACTTGCTTTGTTTGCTGAACAATACACGCCTGAGTCAGTTGCAGACATCACGGGTATTACCGCAGCCGAAATCAAACGTATCGTCAAAGAGTTTTGTGAAGCGGAAAGCTCAGTTTGTTATGGCCGTATGGGCATCTCAGTGCAAGAGTTTGGTTTGCTCAGCCAATATCTATCTATGGTCATCAATATCGTCACGGGTCGTTTAGATGAAGTGGGCGGACTCATGTTCCCAAATCCTGCTGTCGATGTTGTGAACAGCTCAGGCCCAGGCTATTTGGGTAAACGTCACAGCCGCGTCAGTAACTTGCCAGATTTTAATGGTGAGTATCCAGTGGTTGCGATGGCAGATGAGATGTTGGTCGAAGGGGAAGGCCAGTTAAAAGGATTCGTTACGGTCGCTGGTAACCCGGTTCTGAGTACCCCAAATGGCGAAAAATTGGACGAAGCATTATCTCAGTTAGAGTTTATGGTTTCGCTTGATTATTTTGTGACTGAAACCAGTCGCCATGCCAATATTATTCTGCCACCTGTATCGCCGTTAGAGCGCGACCATTATGACATTACTTTTAATGGTTTTGCCGTGCACAATGTCGCCAAATATTCGCCTGCTTTGTTTGATAAAACTGACGATACCAAGCATGACTGGGAGATTTATTTAGGATTGGCTGACCGCTTAGACAAAGACGCGCCAGAAGCGACGCAAAAAGAACGTGCCGCGACGAAAGCCTTTGGTCCTAAGTTCTTGTTAGAGCAAGGTCTAAAGTATGGACCTCATAAAGAGGTGACATTTGAAGCACTGATCGAAAACCCACATGGTATCGATTTGGGTCCGTTGCATCGTATGTTGCCAGAGGCCATTAAACACGCCGATAAACAAATTCATCTTCATGTTGATTTTTATCAGTCAGATTTGGCACGTGTCAAAGAGATGGTACAGCAGTACAACAGTAATGAGATTTTGCTAATCGGCCGACGTCATGTACGTAGCAACAATTCATGGTTGCACAATAGCCATCGACTGGTAAAAGGTAAATCTCGCTGTACATTGATGCTGCATCCGCAAACAGCAGCGCAACATGGTATTGCAGACGGTCAAGATGTCAGAGTAACTTCTCGAGTAGGTAGCGTGGTCATTGTAGCAGAAGTGACGGATGAGCTAATGCCAGGAGTGGTCAGTATTCCGCACGGCTTTGGTCACGGTCGTAAAGGGGTGAAGCAAAAGATTGCGCAAGCGCATGCAGGTGTTAGTGTTAATGATTTGACTGATGAGACGTTGATTGATCAGTTGAGTGGTAATGCCGCCGTTAATGGTGTGCCTGTGCAACTAGAACTAGAAGCATTGGATATGGGTGTAGATGGTTTATCTACTGCTACAGAGACTGTAGCAGAAGGCGCACTAGCATAAAGTTAATCATATATTTGTAGAAATATAAAAAAGGCGTTCACGTAAAGTGAGCGCCTTTTTTTTGCAATCTGAATACATCGCTGAGCTGATCAAACGCTCATACCGATAAAATCAAAATCGACATTAGGGGTTTCGCCTTGGATTAGCAAACTAAGGGCTTTTGCAGAGCCGCAAGAGTGCGTCCATCCCAAGGTACCATGCCCTGTATTGAGCCATAAATTATCAAAAGTGGCTGAAGCGTTATGACTACCATGTTTGACTTGACCACAGTGTGCGCGTCCAATTAGGGGCACGTTCGATGGGGTCATCGGGCGCAGTCCTGTCCAATATTGCACCGAGTTTGCAATAATGCCTTTCGGAAATAATTGCTGCACACGCCGAGTGATGGCTTCACAGCGCGTAGCATTTAAGTCTAAATTATAGCCATTAAATTCAGCTGTGCCAGCAACACGTAATTTGTCACCCAGTCGTGAGGTAACCAGTTTGAATTCATCATCAATCAAACTGACAAAAGGCGCTAAGTGGGGTGCGCGCGGATTCACCGTATAGGTAGCCGAGTATCCCTTTGCCGGAAAAATAGGTACATGGACGCCCAAAGGTTTTAGCAGAGGTACGCTATAGCTGCCAAGCGCGACCACATGGCTATCAGCCGTGAAGGTCTGCGCATTTTCGCCTTTTGGACGGATGGTAATACTGTGTAAATGCGGACGCGCAGAGTCGGTATCGGTATTGAGCGCTAAAATTTCGGTATCATATAAAAACTGTACGCCAGCATCGATACAGCGCTGTGCCAATCGTTGGGTAAATAGATGCGCATTGCCAGACTCATCACGACTGGTATAAGTCGCGCCAGTGAGCTTATGCGCAATTGGGTAAAGCGCTGGCTCTAAATTGACAGCATTGTTAATATCAATCACATGGCGCTCACAACCAAGCGCTTGCATGCGTTCAGTTGGTTCGATAGCCGCATCAAACTCTGCCTGATTGGTATAAAAATGCATGATACCGCGTGTTTGCTGCTCGTAGTTGATGTCAATATCCGCGCGCAGCTGTTGTAAGGTATCTCTTGAATATAGACCTAGGCGCACCATTTGCACCAGATTGGCATCGGCTCTATCGGCGCGGCACTCTTGTAAAAATTGCATGGCCCATTTGAGCTGCGCTTTATCCGCACGCAAGCGATAGAGTAGCGGAGCATCCTCTTTAAACAGCCACTTGAGCGCTTTCATCGGGGTCGCAGGATTGGCCCAAGGCGTAGCATGCGAGACAGATATTTGACCGCCATTGGCAAATGATGTCTGCATACCTGCCGCTGGTTCGCGCTCAATCACAGTCACATCATAGCCTGCCTGACGTAGATACCATGCAGTGGTCACGCCCACCACACCTGCTCCGAGTACCGCAATATGTGTCATAGGATTCTCTATGCTCATGTTAATCATGACGGTCGCGCTGTATTAAACGACCATCACCTTTGCTGCGTCGCCTGCCTGATTCGATGTGCTTTTATTTCGGGCGTGCGACATCTACTTGTAGGACAGCTGGCAAGTCCAATATGCTCAAATCGCTTTCTGCCAAGTGTTCAGGACGAGCAACGATAAGGGCAGTAAAGCCATTGTCATTTTCTATCGCATTCACCACTTGGATTTTATCGAGTTTGTCGCCTGCTGCGGGGAGCGCGCCTGTGCCTTTGATATAATGCAAAAACGCTTTTGGCGCTGATTTAAAATAAATACGGGCGATGACTTCTTGACCCAAGTAGCAGCCTTTATCATAGTCCATACCGCCGCGCTGATGCAGGCGCAGCTCTTGCGGTTGGAACTCGCCTTGAGTCGCCGCGACAATCCAATAGTTACCAGTGGCGATACTGCACGCCATCCAATCCTGCGTGTCTTTAGCGGTATTGTGATCGTCCTTATGGCTAAAGGTTGGTTCGTCTGCTAACACACACGGATAAATCGCGATCGACTCACTGGTATCAAATTTAGAAAACGCGCCAAACTTTTTTAAATGAGCTTGTAAGCCATCTGCACAATCGCTGCTGATGACCACATCATAGTGCTTCTCGGCTTGTTTTTTGATCCAAATACCAAATTCGATCCGACCTTTTAGATTACAAATAGCGGCTGCCTGATAGCTAAGCCCAAGTTTGGTGACATCACAAGTCAATTGCCCTTGCAAGAATTTTTCGGCATCCTCACCTTGAATGGTCAACTGCGAAAACTGCGGCAATGCTGAGGGGTTTGGAGACTGAGTCATTGTTATTATCCTTCTGCTTAATAATTAAAATATATAGATGAAATCGAAGCGATAAAAGTTATAGGTGCGCTTTAATATAGACGCTGTTGTTACTGACAGAACGTGTCAGCAAAAATGTCAATAAGGTTAAGAAGAGTACCACAAAAATGGTGTCACAAAAACGTCATCAATAAGTGGGGCGCTTCAGTGTGGGTTAAGCATTAAATTGGGCGTAGTGCGCCATTTTCAACGGTACAAATTGGTTAAAAATGGCGAGTTACGGTACAATGTCCGCTCTACAATAAACCCAACGTCTGATGACTGCCGAGGATATGATGAGCTTACCAAATTGCCCGAAATGTGATGCTGAATATACGTATGAAGATGGTGCGTTACTGGTATGTCCGATGTGCGCTCACGAGTGGACGGCGGCTGAGACGAATGCGGCACAAGCGGAAGAGCAAGATGCCGTCATTCGTGATGCGGTTGGCAATGAGTTACAGGACGGCGATGCGGTCACTGTGATCAAAGATTTAAAGGTCAAAGGCTCTTCACTTGTCATTAAAGTTGGAACTAAAGCGAAAAGTATTCGCCTATTGCCAGACGCAACCGATGGTCACGATATTGATTGTAAACTTGACGGCTATGGCCCAATGAAGCTCAAATCTTCTGTCGTCAAAAAAGCGTAAATTGTGAAAATGTCTTGAAAGATTCGATAATAAACAAATATAAGACTGACGACATTTAGAAAATACAGAACTGACACAATATAAAACCTATATATAGAGAATAGCTATGAGTACTAAAAACGAACAGCTTTTTGCGCAAGCCCGCAAACATATTCCAGGCGGCGTTAATTCACCCGTCCGCGCCTTTTCAGGGGTCGGCGGTACGCCAATTTTTATGCACCGCGCCAATGGTAGCAAGATTTATGACACCGAAGACAATGCCTATATTGATTATGTGGGTTCTTGGGGCCCAATGATTTTGGGTCACGCGCATCCAAAAGTCATCGACGCTGTCAAACAAGCCGCCGATGATGGCTTAAGCTTTGGAACACCAACGCCGTTTGAAACCACGGTCGCTGATAAAATCTGTGAGCTCGTGCCGAGCGTTGAGATGATTCGCATGACCAGCTCGGGGACTGAGGCGACCATGAGTGCGATTCGTTTGGCACGCGGTTATACTCAGCGTGACAAAATCGTCAAGTTCGAAGGCTGCTATCATGGGCATTCAGACAGTCTGCTTGTCAAAGCAGGCTCAGGTATGCTCGATATCGGTGAGCCAACGTCTAAAGGCGTACCAGCCGATTTTGCGAAGCACACAATCACGATTCCTTATAATGATCCACAAGCGATCAAAGACTGCTTTGAAAAATGGGGCGACGAGATTGCTTGTGTGATTTTAGAGCCGATCGCTGGCAACATGAATATGGTAATCCCAACACAAGAGTTTCATGATACGTTGCGTGCCCAGTGTACGGACAATGGCGCAGTATTGATTTTTGATGAAGTGATGACAGGATTCCGCGTGGGTCTGGGCGGTGCGCAGGCACACTTCGGTATCACGCCTGATTTGACCTGTTTTGGTAAAATCATCGGTGCAGGTCTACCAGTTGGTGCGTTTGGCGGTAAAGAAGAAATCATGTCGTGCATCGCACCGCTTGGTGGCGTTTATCAAGCTGGTACGTTATCAGGCAACCCGCTCGCCATGCGTGCTGGTATTGCGATGTTTGAAGACTTAACAGCAGAAGGTTTTTACGAAGACTTAGCTGCCAAAGTCGATCATCTGGTCGATGGCTTCCAAGCGGCGGCGGATAAGCATGGCATCAATCTGCGCACCAATAAATTGGGCGGTATGTTTGGTATGTTCTTTGTCAAAGACGCTGATACCAAAACCCCAAGTAACTTTGATGATGTGACAGAGTGCGACATGGAGGTGTTCAATACCTTCTTCCATGGTATGCTCGATCGCGGTATCTACTTGGCGCCGTCTGCGTATGAAGCGGGCTTTATGTCCATCAAGCACAGCAATGAAGATATCGAGGCGTCAATTAGCGCTGCTGATGAGATATTTGCAGAGATGGCAAATGCATAGTTTAGCCATGTAAGTTATTAGCTAACTAAAAAGTTAAAGCTTAAAAAACCAGCGAGATCATCCTGTGATCTTTGCTGGTTTTTTTTGTTTATCGATATCTTATTTATAATCGTATTGGGAAGAATACAAAGTGTGTCATTTAATTTATATGGCGACTACACTTTATCGTGCTTTATCAAACTTGCGATCTCTCAAGCTCAGATTGCCTCGTAGCACATCGCTATACATACGAAAATCGCTGACAAAGCTTTTTAACGGAAACTTAAAAGAAGCGGGTTTGTTCTTTTCAAAGAAAAAGTGTCCAACCCATGCGCAGGCATATCCAGCGGCAATGCCCTTTACCAAAGGTTTGGCTGAGCCAGTTTTGACAGACTTTGCCAGTCCTAATAAGCCAAAGCTACTACCTGCGAAATGTAGGCGGCGACAGGCCATGTTTTGATGCTCATCTAAGTAAAAATCATAAAATGCCTGTTTAGGTGAATTTTCAGTTTTTACCATGTCTTTTTTAGCGCTACTGATAGGGGTCTCAGTATTTTGGGTTGCGTCTTTTGTCGTGATCTGATTCATATGACTAGCTTCCTTGCTGGTGGGTTTGATAACTACTAATTGCAAATGATTTTTAACCGATTAGCTGGTGGCTTTCGAAGTAAATTATACGGATAAAAGAGCTGTAAATAACGGTTTTTTATCATGATATTGATAGCTTTCAATGTAGCAAACCGATATGTGTAACACAAGCGCTAGATGCTGAGCCGATACCTGTCAGCTGATAGGGTGGTCTTCGATGTCCCCGCTACAGTTTTGCATCGCTTGCGAGTGTTTGGCATAAATGCTTTAATGATAAAATTGCCCTGATTTTTGTGGTTACTACTTTTTTCTATACATGTGATTTTATAACTATATAGCACGTGATTTTGGTAAACTATCCACTCTCTCTAACACGGTGACGACTTGTCCTATGCCTATTGACTACCTTACGAATCCGCCAATTGGCGATGATGAAATGATGGCAGCCATCGATATTGGTTCCAACAGTTTCCATTTAGCTATTGCTCGTCTTGACCATGGGGAAGTGCGAAAAGTAGTCTCGATGTCTGAAAAGGTACAGCTCGCCGCCGGTTTGGACGAAAATAATATTCTAAGCGCAGCCGCTGAGCAGCGCGGTCTTGATTGTTTAAGCCGCTTTGTGGCGCGCTTGGATTCAGTACCGCCAGAGCGGATTCGTGTGGTCGCGACCAATGCGTTGCGTCAAGCCAAAAACGCCAACGACTTTATTTCCCGTGCCAATAAAATCCTGCCAAAACCGATTGAGATTATCGCGGGCCGCGAAGAGGCGCGATTGATTTATTTGGGTGTCTCGCATACCAATGAGAGTAGTGATAAACGCTTGGTTATGGATATTGGTGGCGGTTCGACAGAGTTTATTATTGGTCAAAATTTCGATCCATTATTGACTGAAAGCTTACAAATGGGCTGCGTTTCTTTTACCCAAAAATTCTTCGCTGATGGTCTGATTACCAAAGAAGCTTTTAATAGTGCAATTTCAGGTGCACGTAAAGAAGTCTTAGCGATTAACGGTCGTTATCAAAAGACAGGCTGGAGTAGCGTGGTTGGCTCAAGCGGTACAATCAAAGCGGTGCGTAATGTCCTAGTATCAAAAGGTTGGGCCGATGAGCAAGAACGCATTACCTATAAAGGTGTAAAAAAATTAGAGAAATTGCTGATCAAAATTGGCAATATCGATGATATCGAGTTAGAAGGCGTCAAAGAACATCGTAAGGCCGTATTTCCTGCTGGTGTGGCAGTGCTGCGCGCGGTAATGAAAGTGCTGGGCGTTGAGACCATTACCTACTCAGATGGTGCGTTACGTGAAGGCGTTATGTACGATATGCTTGGTCGTTTTGCTAGTGAAGATGTGCGTGACCGCAGTGTATTAGCCTTAATCAAGCGTTACTCAGGGGACAAAAAGCAAGCCAAGCAAGTGGTCAAGACCAGTCGCCATTTATTCGAACAAGTAAAAGACAAGCTTGCGCTGTCCAATGATGATTGCGACTTGCTCAGACGTGCTGCATTCTTGCATGAGATAGGGCTGGCAATCAGTCATAGTAGTTATCACAAGCACAGCGCATATTTACTTGAATACTCTGATATTCCAGGGTTTTCGCAAGTTGATCAAAAACGCATGGCGCAGTTGATGCTTAATCATCGCCGCAAACTCAAAGCCGATATGCTAGAGCAGACTTGTCAGATTGGTGGTGACCAGCTAGTGTATCTCTGCTTACTGTTACGCCTTGCCGTACTAGCGCATCATAGCCGCAGTGATTATGCGCTACCAGAGTTAGAACTAAAGGTAGTCGCTGAAAACAGCTGGCAAATCACTTTAGCGGATAGCAGTGAGCATTATGCTTTCTTGCTGGCAGATTTGCGTACTGAGATTGACCAGTTTGCTAAGTGGGGCGTACAGCTTAGTGTGATTGAAGCTCAAGAGGCCGAGACTCCAGAGGTTGAGCAGTTACCATTGTAAGTATTGAGTTAAAGATTAACGTAACAAAAGCGGCGTTGTCGATAATGTCATGCTATTTAAGATGTGCTACTATAGCTCCTATTGAGTTTACAACTGTACTTTCATTATCTGAATACGGATAACGATATTATTCTTAAACATAAATACATTAAGTATAATTATTAAAGGGAAGCGTCTATGAGCACTGTCTGGGATAGTGTGCAGCTTGCACGACACGCCAAGCGTCCATTATTTATGGACTATGTTAATCAGCTTTTTACCGAATTTGACGAGTTGCATGGCGACCGTGCTTTTGCCGATGACAAAGCCATTTTGGGTGGTCTTGCACGTTTTGATGGTCAGCCTGTGATGGTAATTGGTCAGCATCGTGGTCGTAGCACTCGTGAGCGTATTGCTCATAACTTTGGTATGGCCAATCCTGAAGGCTATCGCAAAGTGATTCGTTTGGTCAAAATGGCTGAGCGCTTTAACATTCCTGTGATGACCTTTGTCGATACCCAAGGCGCATATCCTGGTATCGGTGCAGAAGAGCGCGGACAAGCACAAGCGATTGCAGAAAGCATCGCTGTGTTCTCTAGTCTGAAAGTGCCTGTGATTGTGACTATCATTGGTGAAGGTGGCTCAGGCGGAGCATTAGCGATTGGTGTTGGTGATAAAGTAAATATGCTACAAAATAGCATTTACTCAGTCATCTCGCCAGAAGGTTGTGCTTCTATTCTTTGGAAAACTGCTGAAAAAGCACAAGACGCTAGTGAGGCACTAAAATTAAACGCCATTAACCTTTATCAAATGGGTTTGATTGACGCTGTCATCGAAGAAGGCGAGGGCGCACATGTGCAGCCACAACCTGTAATGAATGCACTAAAAGCACTGATTACTGAGCAGCTTGATGAAATCAAAGATTTAGATCCTCAAGAGCGTTGTGAGCTACGTTATGAAAAGCTAAAGTCTTTCAATTCAGAAGTGATGTTGCCTGCCTAGTTGGCTAATACTGTACCAACCTAATATTAAACATCACAAATGCGTGGCTTTTAATATTAGAGTCTGAGTCTTAGTGCTAAAATAAAAACGTGTCATTTAATGGCGCGTTTTTTTTGGCTGTTACTATTACTGTTGCTATGTACAGCACCTAACATAAAGCACCTAACGTAACTAAAAATAAGGCTGAATATGACCAGCAGTGCAATTATCTCACATCCTATTAAATCAATTGCCGATTTGCCAGTTGATAAGACACTAGCAACCGCATTAGTGAGCAGTATGTCTGAGTATAGTGATCAGTTGCATGGTCGTCGTCTTTGGCTGGCATGTAGTGGTGGGCGTGATTCATTGGCACTTGCGGCGCTGTGTGTGCAGCTCTATCGACAAGGTAGATTGCCATGTCTGCCGCAGCTGTTACATGTCGATCATGGATTACAAGCAGACAGTAGCGCTTGGGCAGCCCATGTCGCTGATTGGGCAGAGGCTCAAAAAATACCGTGTTATATATTACGTGCGCAAGTAAACGGTCATGATGAACAGGCAGCACGGCAAGCTCGCTATGAGGTAATGCGCGCACATATCAATCAAGGTGATGTTTTGCTATTGGGCCATCATGCTGACGACCAAGCTGAAACCGTATTGATGCGATTAATTCAAGGTGCTGGAGTCAATGGTCTGTCTGGTATGCAGCCGTGGCGTGTGCGAAGACAAGGCGGGCAGCGCAATGTCCTGTGGCGACCTTGGCTCACGATACGACGAGCCAATATTAGCGCCTATGCTAAGCGTTTAGAGTTGCCTTATATAAATGATCCTACTAATGACAGCGGCGACAACGTACGTAGTGGCCTACGCCGCGATATCATGCCAATACTGGCTACATACAATCCCAATGTCATTGATAATATTGCTCGTAGTGCGCAGCTATTAAGTGATGCACAGGAAACAGTCAATGCTCAAGCTATGCAGGATATGCAGCAGACAGAAAATACAGACCTGCAATTTTCACCCGCACAGCGTGTATTAAATATTGATGCGTTGCAAAAGCTACCCATGTATCGTCAGCGGCAATTATTGCACTATTGGCTCGGTCAAGATGAGCCGCTACCGCCTGCTAAGCAACTCGTCGATGATGTGTTAACTCTAAGCCAACGTGATGACCAAGATCATCAAACAGAACTGTTTTGGCAAGGTCGTAAAGCATCTTATACCATTCGCCGCTATCGTCAGCAGCTCTATCGTATGAGCAGCGAGTGGCTGTCTTGGCTGAAGCTACCACTGACCGAGCAGGTGCTACCATTATCTAGACTGAGTTTGTCTAAGAATAATTCAGCTGATAGTAGCTTCGAATTAGTCACCTTGTGCAGCAGTAATGACTGCATTTGGCAATTACGAGTGATGGGAGACGCGCTGTTACGATTACTAGAAAATAGTACGGACTGTGTAGTACAACAGATAGTGTTAAAAGTAGCACCGTTAGACCGTATGCAACGGTTAAAGACCGAGATGGCTGCGCGCCCACAAGCAGGCAAAAAACTGTATCAAACGCTTGGGATTCCAATATGGCTGCGAGACAGCTTAATGGTAGTTAGCATCACCTTTATAAAAAAATCTGAAAATGGAAGCGACATACAAACTGATATTCCTCTATTACTAACATTGCCATTTGAGAGTTGGCTTTTGAGTTCTGAGCAGATGGATAGCGATGCTAAAAGCAATCAATTGGCTGAGTACATTGCAAGTGAGCTTAGTCTAAAATAGAAAGCGTCAAAAGTTTAATATCCGTTGGTTGACTCATTGATTTTTATCAGGTTGATGTCAGGCGCGACATTTTGAATTTATCAAACGGTGGTAGTGGCAGTATGATAAACTGAGTGTCGTTTTATATATCAGTATGTTAAGTTGAATACCTTTGAATTTTGTGACTAGGAGACAAGTATGTCGATATTAGATAATAAAAAAATCAGTTTTATTGGTGGCGGAAACATGGCACAAGCGCTCATTAGCGGGCTTGTGGGTTGCGGCATCAAACCAAATCTAATCACGGTCGCCGATCCTAGCAGCGATGCACGTGAGCAATTAGCCGCCAAAGGCCTAAATACTGTTGATCCAATGGCTGATCCAAAGTCTGCTGTGATCGGTGCGGATATCGTGGTGCTCGCCGTAAAACCCCAAATGATGAAGGTGGTCGTTGGTGCTTTTGCTGATGTACTAGACAATCAATTGGTCATTTCAGTAGCGGCAGGTTTGTCGACTGATCTTTTATCAAACATGTTGGGCGGCTATAGCAATATTGTCCGTGCAATGCCAAACACGCCTTCTATGATTCAGATGGGTGCGACTGGCCTCTACGGTACAGACAGTATCTCAGCAGAACAGAAGCAGCTAGCAACAGCCGTTATGGAAGCCTCAGGTTTGGTTATGTGGGTCGATGACGAAGAGCATATGCATGCCGTTACAGCCGTATCAGGTTCAGCGCCAGCGTATATGTTTTACTTCATCGAATCGATGGTCGATGGGGCAGTTGCATTAGGGCTGGATAAAGAACAAGCCTCAGCGCTTGCTATGCAAACCATGTTAGGTGCTGCAAAAATGGCGATGAATAGTGATGATGCACCAGCTGAACTGCGCCGTAAAGTGACTTCGCCGAACGGTACTACTCAGGCAGCGGTCGAGTCAATGCAAGCCAATGAGATTGGTCGTCAAATCAGCGAGGCCATGCAAGCTTGCTATGCTCGTAGCCAAGCGTTAAGTGAAGAGATGAGTAAGTAAACACTAACAAGGTGTGCTGTGAGTGATAACTGACGACACACCTTATGTAATCATCAGCATCTGATAATGACATTTGTCATCCTAGAATCTGTTAATAATGTCACATTGAGTAGCACTTCATGAACAACATGTTATTTCAAATTTTTGATTTGGTCACCACATTCGCTATGATGCTGGTGTTTATTCGTTTTATGTTGCAGTTTGCAGGGATGGATGCGAGCAATCCGATGATTGCACCTGCTTATAAAGCAACGCATATCGTCGATGTGTTTGGGCGTATTTTCCCGACTGTCGCGCAGGGTCGTATTAGTATTGCCGCTATCGTACTAATGTTTTTGATTCGTCTAATCGACATCTCTGGAAAGGCCGCATTGACGCATAAAGGTATTGCCCCTGTACCGCTATTCTTTACAGGTACGACTAGCTTACTGTTAGACTTTTTACGCATGTGTCGCTATTTAGTGATTGGTTCTATTATCGTTAGCTGGATTGTGGTGTTTACCAGATCTGAGCATCCGATTATTGGCATTATTATCAATTTGGCTGAGCCTATTTTGGCCCCGTTTCGTCGTATCACGCCGAATTTAGGTATGCTCGACTTATCGCCAATGGTGGCTTTCTTAGCATTTTATTTGTTGGAGATATTTATCGGTGGCTTGGCTGCGAGTGTGTTGCCAACCTTGGGTTAATCCTAATAGAATTAAGTCTGAAAACTGTCATGAAAAAGGCGTTCTACAAAAATATAGAGCGCCTTTTTTGCGTCTGTTACTTGGGTAAGCTATGGCTTTGTAAATATGCTAAAAACGAACAAAGCGATTAGGTATGAGCTGAGCTTGAGTATCATCAGGATGGGGTGCATCAGCTGCCCGCAATGTCTGGGTAATCCAACTGTCGGCCGCTTGCACAGCATCAATGAGAGCATCGCCCATTGCCAAGCGTCCAGCGATGAAGCTGGCAAGTGAACATCCTGAGCCATGGAACTCACCATCTAAGCGCGGCAAGGTACTTTTATGGACCATTTCGCCCTGTATATATAAGTACTGCTCGATATCACCACTATCAAAATCATGTGAGGTTTTTACCAGTACGGCATGAGTACCTTGAGCACATAGCTTTTGTGCACCGACATGCAAGTCTTGCTCACCGCTAAGCGCTCGTAGTTCATGAGTATTTGGAGTGATTAAAGTGGCGTAGGGCAGCAGTTGTCTAAAAGCGCTAACCAGAGTTTTTTCATCGCCCAAGCTACCACCGCTATTTGCGACTAGTACAGGGTCTAAGACAAATGGCGTATCATTATCGATAACTTGATCAGCAAATAGTTCGGTCAACATTGCGATATTATCAGTGGTGCCGAGCATACCTGATTTGATAGCACTAACAGGCAAGTCATCAAGTACTGCAGTAGCTTGAGCTTTTACCAATGATGCCGCACAAGCCTCAAAGCCAAACACCTGCTGTGAGCTTTGGATAGTGACCGCCGTACACGTGATGGCTGCATGTGCCCCTGACTGTCCAATGGCTTCGATATCCGCTTGTAATCCAGCACCGCCTGAAGGATCTAATCCTGAAAAACACAGTACGACAGGTCGCATAACAGCTCCTTTTGAGATATTTTAAAGTAAGTGATAAATACTATAGCCACCTACTACTAAAAAATCTATCATAGTCTTATGCTTGTGGATGAGGTGCAAGACGGTAGAGTGAGTAGACCTAATATTAGTGAGCAGTTTAGTTGTTATATTTAGCAATGATAGGTCGCAATTTTCCGTATAAAAATGCAATATAAGTACTTATATCTATAATTTTGATAAAAGCCTCATTAAATCTGTAGACAATGCTTGCAATTCGTTTTGGCTTTGTTATAATACTCGCCCACGACATGAGACGTATTGTTAGCATCAATACTATGTTTATAGAAATTTTATAAATGTCTTGAATCGTTAGGTGAAGTGGGTGAGTGGCTGAAACCAGTTCCCTGCTAAGGAACCATACGTGTAAGCGTATCGAGGGTTCGAATCCCTCCTTCACCGCCATTTATTCAGTTGTTATTAGAGTAATAACGCAATATACTGCGTTAAACATTTTAATAATTAATTCAAAAAATAATTTGTTTTAATTAAAAAAGATGTTGACACAAGCGATATTATCTATATAATGACCAACCTAATTTACTGCAAAAGATATTATCTTCGCAGTGGATAAAGTGCAAAATACGCGCCTGTAGCTCAGTTGGATAGAGCACTTGGCTACGAACTAAGGGGTCGGGAGTTCGAATCTCTCCAGGCGCACCATTTGCATAATAGCTTAATACAAGCTGATAAAACATTAAAATAATCGCCTGTCTTATGACAATTGGCGGTTTTTTTATGTCTGTAGCTTTTACCCTTCTACTTATTTATTCTACGATCATCTTCTGTGTATAACATGATTGGATAGCCAACTAATAATATTAAAGAGCCATCTACGATATTGGAGAGCAATCTATAATATTGGACAGTCATCTACGATGTTAGGCCATCTAAGATGTCCTCTAGGATAATGTACGATAGCCTCACCATTTACGGTACAATAGCGTTATTATTCACTGCTTGCTATGAGCTTGTACCATGTCAAAAAGTCCATCTAAACGTCCGTCAAAAACGACTCGTAAATCAAAGCCCCAATCGAGTGCGCCTGTACAGCAAGATCCTAACGAAGAGCCAACCATCGCTAAGCCTATGATTCGTGTCGTGGCGATTCTTTATGATGGCATGCTGATTTTGGCATTGTTGTTTTTGGTGGGAACGATACTGACGGTAGTGGGAACGATTCTAACGATGGAGACAGGGACTGAGTCATCGCAGGCCCAGTCGCTACCGCTATGGTACCAAAACGCCATTATGACGCCGTCGTTTGTACTGACGTTGGTCGCATTCTATGGCATATTTTGGCGCCGTGGCGGGCAGACATTGGGAATGCAGACATGGCGATTGAAGACTATCAATGATGCTGGTCAATGGCTAACATGGGGGCAGTCGTTCAAACGTATCTTGTCAGCTTGTTTGATGCCATTACTTTTTGGCATTATCGGTAGTTTAGTCGATGGGTCACGCGCCGCCTTACTTGCCAGCGCGTTCCTTGGATTGGTATTTAACTATGTATTCTGTCTGTTCAACCCTCGCGGTCTGGCAGTACAAGACATGCTATCCAATACCATTACGCTAAAAATGCCAAAAGTGGCACATGAAGGGTTATGGCGCGGCTTTAGAAACCGTAACAAAAAACCGTAACAAAAAACCGTAACATCATCCAATATATCGTCTTTTTGCTGAACCCTAAACAGACCGTTTGAAACGATACTATCCAAATTATCGAAAATTGGATGGTATAAGAAAAAGTCTGGTTACATACTGACGCTTTGGATCAGCCATGCGGTGTAGCCCATAAAGAACAGCACCAATGTGGCACCTGACGTACGACCGAATTGGCGTTTTGTTTTAAAGGCAAATACGCATAGTGTCACTAGCAATATCGTCAAGACTCCCATTGCCATCACATCGCGTGAAAAAATAATGGGATCAGCGGTAATAGGGGCAATCACGGTTGCCAAACCGACAACGGCTAACGTGTTGAAGATATTTGAGCCAATGATATTACCCAGCGCCATATCATGCTCGCCTTTACGCGCCGCTGACAAGCTCGATACCAGCTCGGGCAATGAGGTGCCAACAGCGACAATCGTCAATCCAATGATAAGCTCACTGAGCCCCCACAGCGTTGCCAGCTCGACCGCACCCCAGACGATGGCACGTGAACTGATGACCAGCATCAGCATACCGATAAGTAAGCTGACAAGACCACGCGCCATACTTGGCTCTATGTGATCTGGATCAGTGCTCTCAATAATCACATCATCCTCATGCTCATGATACCCTTCACGGATACTCAGTACGATCTGTATCGCTAAGACGACAACCAAGAGTATCAGTAGCACAATACCATCAGCTTGGCTCAACACGCCATCACGCAGCTGCCACGCCGCTGTAGCAGTGATTAGGAGTAATAGAGGTAGATCGCGCTTTACGATGCCCTTACGAATGATAATAGGGCTAATCAGTACGGTTGCACCGAGTACCAAGGCAATATTGATGATGTTTGAGCCATAAGCATTACCCAAAGCCAGCTCAGGGCTGCCTTCAATTGCGGCCAATACTGACACCACCATTTCAGGGGCTGATGTGCCGATACCCAGTATTAAGACACCTATCAAGAAGCTTGGCACGCTAAACTTCTTTGCTAGTGCTGTCGCCCCATCAATAAAGACATCGGCACTCCAAACTAAAATTGCTAACCCAATCAGTATTGCAATCACTGCCAACCACATCAGTATGTTTCCTTATAGATAATAAAAGTGATGAACTTGATAAATAAAACTGGCACAAAAAAAGCTGAATCGACACAAAGATTCAGCTTTCATTTTAGCATCGAGGTTTTTGGTAATAACCAGAGTTAAATCAACGCTCTAGTTTGATATTTCTCTTGATCTAACCAAAACCTTATCATCCTGTCATATTAAGCAACTTGTACAGGGATGATATTTGCTGTGTCTTTAACCGTGTTGTCTTCATTACAGTAGACAAGTTTTGGTTGGTAGGTAGATGCTTCAACTTCATCAAACTGGGCATAAGCACAGATAATGACGATGTCACCTAAATCTGCCATATGAGCTGCAGCACCATTTAATGAGATAATACCAGAGCCTGCTTCAGCACGGATAGCATAGGTGCGAAAGCGCTTGCCGTTGGTCACATTATAGATATCGATAGATTCGTTTTCACGTAGACCAGCAAGGTCAAGTAGATCACCATCGATACCGCATGAGCCTTCATAATGAAGTTCAGCATGGGTAACACGAGCACGATGTAATTTGCATTTAAGCATATTAAGTAGCATAGGTTGCTTCCTTAGCGTAACTGATATTAAATAACTAAATCAAAAGGTTAATGGGGACAAAACTACCAAAATAAAAGGCCGTTTTTATAATGAGGCTATATTATTCAGGTAATTTAAAGCCATTAATTTGTGAGCGGGCTTTCTCAGTATCGCCGCTCATCAACAGGGGTAACGCCTCAAAAGCTGCTGTCAGTGCGCTATCGATAGCGATTTGCTCATCGGGTGACGCTTTTGAGAGGACATGTCCACTAACTTTGGACTTGTGACCTGGGTGGCCAATACCCACGCGCAGACGATGAAAGTCATTGCCGATGTGCGGTGTAATATCACGCAGACCATTGTGACCGCCATGACCGCCATCGGTTTTGAGCTTGATGCTGCCCGCTGGGATATCGAGCTCATCATGAGCAATCAATAGCTCGTCGTTTTTGATGCCATAAAAATTTACCATAGGCACGACTGACTGACCAGATTTATTCATAAACGTCAGCGGCATCAGTAGACGCACGTCAGACCCATGAATTTGCCCGCGTCCTGTCACCCCATGAAACTTCTTGTCAGGGGCGAGCGTGATATTGAACTGCTGTGCCAAATGATGAACGAACCAAAACCCAGCATTATGACGCGTGAACATATACTGCTGACCAGGATTACCAAGACCGACAATAAGCTTTATGGCCATAAAAACACCCTGCTTGAATACGATAAATAGAGATAAGGCTTTAAATTTGAGAAAACTGTGTATTTTCAAACCTTACTTACAAAAACAGCAGGAGATTTTAAATCACCTGCTGTTTTGTTGACTAAACGAGTCTGTTACTACATAGCGCAATATGAGTCGCTACATAGAAAGTGTATCTTACTCGTCGTCTTCTTTCTCTTCAGTGTCAACTTCAGCGTTTTGCTCAGTTGCTGGTACTTCATCAGCATCAACGTCTTCAGCATCTTCATCAACTTCTTCAACAGTAGGTGGCTGCATGTTAACGATAGTACGGTCATGGCCATCTTCTAGCTCAAGCTCATGAATCACAACACCTTCAGGAAGTTCGATGTCTGATAGACGGAACAAATCACCGATTTCCATACCAGAAACGTCTACATCTAGGTATTCAGGAAGTTTAGATGGTAGGCAGATGATTTCGATGTCAGATACTAGAGTAGACAATACGCCACCAGCAGCAGTACCAGGCGCTTCTTCACGGCCAGAGAAATGCACAGGAACATTCATGTGGATTTTTTGACCTTTCACAATGCGCTGAAAATCAGCATGCATTGGGAAACCTTTAGCAGGATGACGCTGCAAGTCTTTGATGACTGCTTGATGCTCTTCACCATCAACATTGATAGTCAAGATGTGTGAGAAGAACGCTTCGAATTCTAGTGATTTTACTAGTTCGTTAAGCTTGATAGAGATAGCTGTTGGTTCTTCATTACCACCATAGATGATAGCAGGAACTAGGTTCTGCTTACGTAGGCGGCGGCTCGCACCTTTACCTTGTAGTTCAGCAGAACGATCAACGGCTTTTAGTTCAAAATGATTAATGCTCATGGATATAATCCTATAAAAAAAATGATGAAGTGTCTGGTCATAAAAAAGTGGATTTGCGACCAATCCACTAATACGTGATGATAGCTAATATTATCATTACGAATAAACCTCATAATGTCTAAGCTTAGCCATTTGCTTATAGCAGCGCTCGCTATGATAATTACCATAACGATGGTTGCTGTTAAGCATGATCAGCACTTTTGATAGTGCTAGCCTAATAAAAACAACGAAAAGGTCAGCACAGGCGCGCATTATACGTGATTCTGTAGCAATAATAAAGACCTACGCAAAACGCTTACACAAAACAAAGCGCCAAGTAATGTTACTTGACGCTCTGTTTTTTAACTATTTAAGATGTCTTACTACAGTCATTGCTACTAAAAATTACCGCAATAGCTGTTTTAAAAATAACTGTATCAGGTTAAGCGTCAAACATCGCGCTAATAGACTCTTCGTTATTGATACGGCGTAAGCTTTCAGCCAGCATTGGTGCAATACTTACCTGACGGATTTTACTACAAGCTTTGGCTTCAGCAGATAGTGGAATAGTATCGGTCACAACCACTTCGTCCAATGCAGATTCGCTGATGTTTTTCAGTGCGTTACCTGATAGGACAGGGTGCGTGATGTAAGCTAAGACGCGACGAGCACCATTTTCTTTCAATGCTTCAGCTGCTTTACACAATGTACCTGCAGTATCGACCATATCATCAACGATAACGCAATCACGGTCACGGACATCACCAATGATATGCATTACTTGTGACTCATTGGCACGAGCACGGCGCTTATCAATAATTGCCATGTCGGTATCGCCTAACTGTTTGGCCATCGCACGTGCACGAACCACGCCGCCTACGTCAGGTGAAACAACCATGATATTGTCATAGTCTTGCTTTTGTAGGTCGTTTAGCAATACAGGTGTGCCGTAGATGTTGTCTACAGGGATATCAAAGAAACCCTGAATCTGATCTGAGTGCAAATCAACAGTCATTACGCGATCGATACTGACGATATTTAGCATGTCAGCGACTACTTTAGCCGAGATAGGTACACGAGCTGAGCGTGGACGACGATCCTGACGAGCATAACCAAAATACGGCATGACAGCTGTGATACGGCCAGCACTAGAGCGACGCAAGGCGTCAGCCATCATCATGATTTCCATCAAGTTGTCGTTGGTCGGTGCACAAGTAGGCTGCATGATAAACACATCTTTACCACGTACGTGTTCTTTGATTTCCACGGCAATTTCGCCATCAGAAAAACGCGTGATGTCAGCTTTACCAAGAGGTATGTGAAGATGATCGGCTACGGTTTTTGCTAATTCTGGGTGGGCATTACCCGTAAAAATCGCCAAATAAGGCATGACAGAAGTCCTATTGATTGACTCAAGCAGCGACCGCTAAGCAGTGTCAAACTGCTCAAATTAAGAAAAGAGTGGTGAAGGTGTTGAAGTA
The DNA here is from genome assembly GCF_904846645.1 of Psychrobacter sp. Pi2-1. Taxonomy (GTDB): domain Bacteria; phylum Pseudomonadota; class Gammaproteobacteria; order Pseudomonadales; family Moraxellaceae; genus Psychrobacter. The sequence continues at coordinate 27,102 of NZ_CAJHBO010000018.1, read as the reverse complement.
TACTATTACAGTAAAAAATGGCAGGGGTAGCTGGACTCGAACCAACGGATGTCAGGATCAAAACCTGATGCCTTACCAACTTGGCTATACCCCTGTAATGTCTAGGCTATGAACAACCGATATATAATAGCGACTAAGTAGTCGTTCTTAACATGGTGTCATGACCTGTCAGTTATCTAAAAAACGGATAAACCGTTTAAAACATAACTTTTCCCTAGCGGTGTCCATTGCGAACTATACCGAAACTGGGATAACGTTGTCAATGACAATAAGATAAGTGGCTGTCTATAAACCGCTTATACTCGATGTATCTCTAACGCTTCGTACTAAAAAATGGCAGGGGTAGCTGGACTCGAACCAACGGATGTCAGGATCAAAACCTGATGCCTTACCAACTTGGCTATACCCCTATTGTGGCGACCTATTATAAGTAAATTTTCAGATTTTGCAAGTCATTTGCAGCTTTTTCTGGTATTTATTCATCATAGGTTACTGCTGGCGCTATTTTAGCAAATTAAAATAGGCAATCCTACCGTTGTCATTATTTAGATGATAAGAAATCTAAAGGTTATATGTGCTATTTTAAGTTTCCAACGATATATGCCGCACAAGGCGCATCTGCAATCCACTTCGCCACAAGTTTTTTGTTAGTAGCCACACTCGCATCTAGAGGTAAAAACACGGCACTACCAGAGCCAGTCATTCGTGCTGTGCTCAATGCTTGCGCTTCTAACCCCTGTAGATAACTTAAGGCATCTGCAACAGCAGAAGCGAGGCTTGTGACGACTGGGGTAAAGACATTATGATAGGGCGTAGTGAGCGTTTGTACATAGTCAGCGTATTGGTTTTGGATAGTTGCAACCGATAGGGGCGCGATATCTCGCTGTAGTTTGGAATGTGCAAATAGTTTGGCAGTATTTACATGAGCGTTAGGCGTCAGTACTAAATATTGCTGGTCAGGCAACTCAATCGTAGTCAGTTCTTCACCAATTCCCATGGCAATAGCGTCTTGGCCAAAGATAAATATCGGTACATCCGCACCTACAGTCGCGCCAATCTTTATAAGCTCATCACAGGTAAAATTAAGCTGCCAAATCTCATTGAGCACCAGCATAGCCGTTGCTGCATTAGATGAGCCACCACCTAGACCCGCACCCATTGGCAAATGCTTATCTAAAGTGATATTCACTTTTGCTAACTGCTCAGGTAAAATATTTGACTGTATGGCAGATGCTAGCAATGCGCGTGCCGCTTTGAAAATTAAATTATCTTCTATACTAATAGTGATAGCCTCTGCACCATCCAATATCAGTAGCTGACGACAGAATTGATTAGCACTTAATTCACTAGCTATAGTAGAAATTACGACATCGTTACTAACCGAAAAATGCAAGTAATCGCCCCAGTCAAGCAGGCGAAATACCGTTTGCAAATTATGATAGCCATCGGCTCGTTTACCAGTGATGTGCAAAAACAGATTGAGTTTTGCAGGTGATAAACGGGTAATCATAGAAGCAGATGGTTCGGCCATATTTTCAGTCATATTTTTTTATCATAAGGTGCAGTTATAAGCAGCTATCTTAATTAGCAATGATGGTTTTTAGCAGGCTTTCTGTTGTTAATAAAAGATGGATTAATGGTTAATCGTCATTACAACTTTGTTGCCTTGTGGTTGTACGGCACTAATTTTACTAGGTAGCTTATCCGTACCTTTATAAGTAAAGCTGGCTGTCCACTCACCATTGACTGAGCTAACTAAGCGGTTCTGACTATCCATTTGTGGTGCACTGTCTGAAGGTGCCGGGCGACCAGAAATCCAGTAAGGCATTTGTGAAATTGGCGCTTGCCAACCAGTGGCTTTCTTTAGCAAAGTTTCAGGATCGTCAGCGGTCAATGTACCTGTCTTTTCGCTAACTAGAATAGCGGTCTGACCATTGTATTCAATGTTTGTTTTACCGATACCAAGTGCGCCAATCAGCTCAATGGCAAATCGGTCGTTTTGCTGACCCCATGCATAAAACGCACTACCACCTTGGGTACCGGTCGAATCATTCGCAGGCGTCGTGACCCCAATTTTACCGGTGATATTGAAGTTCTCTAGCTTTTTGGGTTGCTCAGCGTTTTGACCTTGTACAGTGGTCGTTGGTTGGTTGGTCGCGTTGGCCGTTTTTAATGACTGACAACCAGAGGTAATGACCATTGCTGCAGTTATAGCAGTGAACAAAGCCAATTTATTCGGTTTAGAAGAAGTGATTGATGCTGACATAATAGTCTCTCAAAAATGGTAGTTTCTCAAAATGGAAAGATGAACAAAGATATTAGCTTAAGCGTTATTTGTTGCTCGGTTATGCACGGCTGTTAACTTCTTATAACGACCTTGTAATTTATAAATGCTTCGGTTTTATAAAGACCTTGTCAATTATCATATCTCTGTAACCGCAAAGCTCGAATAGCACATCCAAAATCAGCGCTATTAATACAGCTGTATGCGGTCATTGATATTGTGCTGTCCAAATGAGAAGCGCTGCTGCAAATCTGCGAGTAACGCCTCAACTTTGTCATTGTTACCTAAGCCTTGGTAGGCGCGCAATAACAGCGTGCCTGAACGCAAGGTTGGTAGCACATCATAAGGTGTCTGTAGGTAGTCGATGACCTGCTGATAGTTCTCTTTGGCTAATGCATTGCCTGCCAAGACATTTAAGGCTTGCAGATGTAGGTCGTTATCATAACGTGGATCATCATAGCGAATCTGAATAATCGCTGTCGCTAGTGCCAGTCCTTGCTCTGAGCTGCGCTCATTTGCCAGTAGCAACTGTGCATAGCTCAACTGATAGGACAAGTTGCTAGGATCTAAAGCCTGCAAATGGTTGAGCAGGGTGCGCTTAACGACATAGTCTTCTTTATCATCTAACAGCTGAGCCCGTGCAAAGAGTAGCATCTCATTGTCAGGATATTTACGAGCGGCACGGGTTAGTAAACGCAGTGCTTCATCCGACTCGTTTTGTTGCCACAAAATATCGGCTTGCATGACAAAAGTGTCAGGCGCGAATACCGTAAAATCTTTGCGCAGCTTCTCTAAAGTCGCGATTGCCCCATCGACGTCGTTATCGAGTAATTCAAACGCCACTACCTTTCTACGCGCTTCTAATACCAAATCCTCTTGCATGACGCCATTGAGATAGTATTTGGCTTGATCGAACAACTGCTGACGCTCAGCACTGATACCCAGATAGTAATAGGCTTGATCAAGATAAGCTGGACTCTTGGCAAGCATATTGAGTAGCTCATCAGCACTAGCGTACTCTTCAATATCCAAGCTCACTAAAGCTGCTAGCAGGGTAATCTCAGAATCATCACTGAAGCGGTTATGCGCCTCAAGCAGTAACTTCCACGCTTGTTCGCTTTGCTTTACATCTAATAGATAGCGAATCTCATATAGATATAAGCTTTTGCTATCAGGGTTGCGTAGACGAGCTTGACTGACATAATTGATAACAGTCTCTGCGGTCACGATTTTACGCAATATATCCGCTTTTAAGGTAATAAAGGGCACGTAGTCTGGCTGACGATCTAGCGCTCGATTGATATGAACGATAGCGACTTCAGGTTCGTTAAACTGATAGAGTAAACCCGCTTTTAACACTGACAATGAGGCATTTTGCTCGCTATCTAGTGGTTGCAACGCGGCAAGAAGCTCTCGTTTGTCATCATCATTATTTGGATAAATACCTATGAGGATTTCGCTTAAGTCTGCGCGTGGATCATAGCGCAAGATGCGGTTTAACGTTTCACCCGCTAATATATAGTCGTGGGCACGTAGTGCCAAATGTGCGACATAAAACCAAGCGGGTACGTGGTCAGGGTTTTGGTCCTGCCATGTCTTGGCAAACTGTAATGAGTCCTCAACCCTTTCGTTACGCAAAGACAAGCTAAGCGCTCTCTCAAACACGGCTGTCGCATCTTCTTTAAAAGACTGTTGCTTATAAATGGCAACTGCACGTCGTTTGTCATTGCGATCAGCAGCAAACTCGGCATCCAGTAGAGCGTACAAGCTTGGTTCACTAAGCTCAGGTTGCCATAGGCTGGTTGGCGCTAAGTCATTGATGTTTTTTACGTTTTCTATGGTGAGCGTGTCTTCATTATAAGGTGTATCAATCGCAGCATTATTATCATTTACTTTATTGCCATTTGGCTTATTGGCAGTTGCTTTATTATCGGTAGCAACAGATACTTTAGGAGTCTTTGCTTCTAGCAATACATCGGGATGGCTAGCATGAACAGGGGCTGCCAAACACAGGCACACAGCTAGAGACAATGCTAGCTTATACCGTTGACACAGGCGCTCAATAGCGACATGCAATAAAGCACGGAAGCTAGAGTATTCGCTATAGGAATGTGGTGACCGAAGTAATGACCCAAAAAAAATCATAGATAGCCGTATTCGCCCATGGTTTACCTACACAGATAAGGCAAGTTTGTTTTAATCATTTTAAGTTAAATATTGGCAATATGTACCCATGACAAACATTATAAGAGTAGACCGATGAGATAAACAATAGCATCCGTGTTACTCAGATATTGGCAGGTCTGACCGTATGAATATGCTACTAGTAGCGAGCACATTGCCAAAAAACGACACTGAAGATAATTAAATATAGATAGGTCTGTCGAACTGAATATTATAGAAATATAACAAGTTAAGATAGAGTAAGCGAATGATTTAACATTATATTATTGACCATAAGTCAAAACCCAGCTATTGATTTTATAAATCGTATGAGTAGTTGATTTGTTACATTTGCGACCAGATACAGAGATATGGTTATCATAGATGGGTGAGTGTTAATTAAAGCCCGCAATAATGGTATAATAGGCGGTTTTTAGGGTCTTCCTTTTTAGCGCTGTCGTCAAAAACTGTCTTTTAAAAATAATAAGATAGCGTAAGGGGCAACTGAGCGTCATGTTTATGGTCTATCGATAATGAGATTAGTGGTCATTGGGGTCAATCACAAAACTGCACCAGTCGCTCTGCGAGAGCGCTTGGCGCTTGTGGGTGACGATGTAAATGTCGCACTCAAACAAATAGAAGCTTTTACTGATGGTAGCGTGATCGTCTCTACTTGTAACCGCACCGAAATCTATGCGCTAGTGCCGCACACTTCAACGTCGCAGCCCGCTAATAGCCAATTATCTGACTCACAATTATCCGATATACAGGATGTCAAAGCTGCTGGCCATTCATCATCTAATAATGCTTTTAGTAGTAGCATGAATATCTCGTCTGCTGCGATTAGTGCGCATATTACCAAAATCAAAACGTGGTTGGCTGACTTCAAGCAACTATCACTCGTTGATATTGATCCTTATCTCTATGTACATCGTGATACTCATGCATTGACTCATTGGTTAAGAGTAGCGGCTGGTCTCGACTCTATGATACTGGGTGAGCCGCAGATTCTCGGTCAAATCAAAAACTCTGTGCATCTGGCTCAAGACCAAAAAGTACTCAGTAATCAGCTCGGTTGGATCATCGATCAAGTATTCGCTGCCGCCAAACGAGTGCGTAATGAGACGCAGGTTGGCGCGCAGGCCGTATCGCTTAGCTTTGCCGCCGCCAAATTGGTCACACAAATATTTGATGATTTACCCAGCCGTACGCTTTTGGTCGTTGCCGCAGGCGAGATGAATCGCTTAGTTGCGACCCATATCGCAGGGCTAGGGGTCGGACGAGTCATTATCTGTAACCGTAATCCCGCACGTGCCGAAGCGTTAGCGGCTGAGCTACGTGGCCCTAATCGCCGTGTAGACGTTAAACCTTTACAGGAACTACCGCAAGTATTGGCGGAAGCTGATATTGTCAGCAGTTGTAGTGGCAGTATGGATTTGTTGATTGATAAGACAATGACCATACAAGCGCTCAAGCGTCGCCGTTATCAGCCAATGCTTATGATAGATTTGGCCGTACCACGCGATATCGATTCGACCATTAGCCGTATCGATGATGTTTATCTGTACTCTGTCGATGATTTGCAGCATGTGATTGCAGGTAATATCGAACAGCGTCGCCAAGCCGCAGTGGATGCTGAACTGCTAGTGAGCCAATTGGTGGTTGAAATAGACCGTCGCTTTCAGGTTCGCCAAGTTGGCAAAGACATTCAGCAATACCGTGCGTGTACTCAAGGTCAGGTGGATAAGCTGCTGCATGAATCTATTGCTAAGCTGCAACAAGACGATGTCAGTCCAGAAGATATCATCACTGAGCTATCACGACGTTTGACTCAAACATTGACCCATGCGCCATCGAAACTTATGCGCAAAGCCGCACGCGAAGGCGATAGTGAACTGCTAGACTTCGTGGTGTCAGGACTACAAGATGCTCATCGAGGGCATTGATGTTTTCACCGTGGCTTTATAAATCAAAATTTATCAACCAATACCTACCAATAAATACTCGATAGCGCAAGTCATATCGTTGCCTGAGCGTATCGTTGTCAACCTTCAGTATCAGTGCTAATATCAAGCTCTCATGGATGGCTTAGGTCAAGATATGTGCTGGTGTTTGCTCGTAATATGACTATAAATATATTAACTTCACGTTAGTAGACCTCATCAGTGTTCGTTATTTTTTATTTGTTTAAAAATAATGCATCTCTAGACAGCGCAAGACCTCACCATCAAATAATAGCACTTGACTACAGTGCTATCTAATCCATGTCGCATATTATCTAACCATACACTAGGAGTGTTCAATGCCTGCATTACGTCAAGATATCGATCCAAACGGCTTATTAGAGTATTCAGTGGTTTATACCGATCGCGCGCTGAACCATATGTCAAAAGCTTTTCAGCAAGTGATGAATGACCTATCTAGTGACCTAAAATCTGTGTATAACGCGGACGCCGTGGTGATTGTTCCTGGTTCTGGTACTTATGGTATGGAAGCAGTCGCTCGCCAGTTGGCAAATGATGAAGACTGCCTAATCATTCGTAATGGCTGGTTCAGCTATCGTTGGACGCAAATCTTAGAAAAAGGCAAAATCGCCAAATCATCTACAGTCCTTACGGCCAATCGTGCCGATGATAGTGAGTCGCCAAAGCCGTTTGCTCCAGTCGATATCGACGTTGCAGTAGCCAAAATCAAAGAAGAAAAGCCAGCAGTGGTATTTGCGCCGCATGTCGAAACCTCATCGGGCATCATCTTATCAGATGACTATATCAAAGCGTTGAGCGAGGCTGTGCATAGCGTCGGCGGATTGTTAGTCATTGATTGCATCGCCTCAGGCTGTGTATGGCTAGATATGAAATCATTGGGCATCGATGTGCTGATTAGCGCCCCGCAAAAAGGCTGGAGCAGTACGCCGGGCGCTGGCTTGGTCATGCTAAGCGACGCTGCTGTCAAAAAAGTGGACAGTACTGAGTCTGATAGCTTTAGTATCGACCTAAAGCAATGGTTGAACATCATGCGTGCTTACGAAAATGGCGGTCATGCGTACCATGCGACTATGCCGACAGACAGCTTACGTCAGTTCCGTGATGCCGTGAATGAAGCCAAAGCAATCGGTTTTGATAAATTGTGTGACGCGCAGTGGGCACTTGGCAAACGTATCCGTGAAGTATTAGAAGCCAAGGGCGTTGAGAGCGTCGCTGCCGAAGGTTTTAAAGCACCTGGCGTTGTCGTCTCTTATACTGATCGTGATGACATGCATAAGGGTAGCGCGTTTGCTGAAATCGGAGTGCAAATCGCGGCTGGCGTACCATTGAAAGTGGGCGAGCCTGATAACTTCAAAACTTTCCGATTGGGCCTGTTTGGCTTGGATAAATTGACTGATATCGATGGCACAGTAGCGCGTTTTGAAACGGCACTTGATAAAGTGCTGGGTCAGTAAAAATACCAATTAAGAGGGCTGATAAAGACAGTAATATGATAGCTTATTAAGTTTTTTCACCGCCTTTTTTAAAGCCTTTACAGTAGAGTCTTTACAGTTATAAAAAATACTGAACCATTAGTGTCATGCTAGGTTCAGTATTTTTTTACCTTTTTATTATGTTTTATAATATAATGTATTTTTATAAATTAATATTCAAGCACGCATTTAATAAACTTAATTAGGTAGTCCGTTATGAGCATACAAATAGACTGGCAAGCATTTACGCCGATCTCCTTGGTAGGAGGTCTAATGCTAGGCATAGCGACGGTTATCTTACTGCTAGGTATTGGCCGTATAACAGGTATCAGTGGTATTTTTTCAAGCTTACTAAAACCCAAGCGTGTAGAGATGTGGCAGGTGCTATTTATACTGGGCTTAGTCATCTCACCACTACTATATCAGTTGGCAAGACCACTACCTGAGGTAGCTATCAGTAGCTCTTTGCCATCATTAATTGGTGCAGGGTTACTGGTCGGTTTTGGCACGCGTTTAGGTTCAGGATGCACGAGTGGGCATGGTATCTGCGGTAATGCGCGTCTGTCTCCACGGTCATTGGCAGCGACCGTCACCTTTATGCTGTTTGGAATTGTGACCGTTTATATAGGTCGTCATGTACTAGGCTTGCTATAGCGAACTCATGGCATATTGCCAGATGAAGGTTGATAGTTGGGCTCATACGCGAACGACATACGATGGTTAATAAAATATAATAATAGCGAGATACGACGATGCTAAAAAATATAATCGGATTGCTAGCAGGACTGCTGTTTGGACTCGGACTACTGGTGTCAGGTATGACCGATCCTGTAAAGGTACAAGGGTTTTTGGATGTATTTGGCGCATGGGATATCTCCCTTGCACTGGTGATGGGCGGTGGCCTAATCGTCGCGTTTTTCGGTGTGCGATTAGCAAAGCGTCAACAGAGCAGTTGGATTGGCACACCGATTGATATGCCGAGTAAAACTGTCATTAATAAAAAATTGCTTATCGGTGCGATGTTGTTCGGTATCGGCTGGGGGATGGTTGGTATTTGCCCAGGACCAGGAATTGTATTGCTCGGTACAGGACAATGGCAAGCGTATGTCTTTATTCCTGCCATGATTATAGGGATGCTGGCTTATCAATGGCTTGAGCCTAAGCTTGGCTGATATCGTTAGTTCTCTATAAATTGGATACGGTGTCAGCCTCGCTTAGTCTACTATTTGTAGTACTTTCACTTGGCTTCCTTGTCTCCAAATTATATTGAACCAACTATAGTATAAATAGGCTAGCACTCGAAAAAAGGTCAGCTATATATAGCTGACCTTTCTGATGAATGTTAATTGATGATAAGACTTAATAGATTGCCGTTTTATTTCGCACTGGCGGTTACTTTTGGCGTTTCGTGTGCCAAAGACTTAGCCGCTTGGCGTAGCTCAAACTTTTGAACTTTACCTGTACTGGTCTTTGGTATTTCTGCAAAGACAATATGTTTCGGCACTTTAAAACCTGCTAGATGCTGACTACAATGCTCCATCACCGTATCACGTTGCAGCGTGCTACCAGCGTGAATCTCGATAAAGGCAACGGGCACTTCGCCCCATTTATCATGTGGCGCCGCGACGACAGCACAGCTTTCAATCGCAGGTAGTTTATACAAGACGTTTTCCACCTCAATACTAGAGATATTCTCACCGCCTGAGATGATGATATCTTTGAGTCGATCCATAATTTTGATATAGCCATCAGGGTATTTAACCCCCAAATCGCCTGTGCGGAACCAGCCATCAGCGAAAGCCTCTTCGGTAGCCTTGCGGCTTTTTAGATAGCCTTTCATCACCATATTGCCACGCAGTGCCAGCTCGCCCATCTCTTCTCCGTCAGCGGCGACTGGCTCGGTAGTACCTTGCTTAAATACTTCAAACCCTGCCATCAAGTGAGAAGTCATGCCTTGACGTGATTTCTTTTGGGCGCGTGTGGCCACATCAAGCTCATCCCATTCTTCCTGCTCAGCGCAGACCGTCACTGGTCCATATACTTCAGTAAGGCCGTAGACATGAGAGATATGAAAACCCATTGCTTCCATTGCTGCTAGCATGGTTTCAGACGGCGGTGCACCAGCGACCCAGCCTTTGACGGTATGGCTGATAGCGTCTTTATACTCTGGTTTGCCGCCAGCAATCATATTGTGCACGACTGGCGCAGAGCAGTAGTGACTAACTTGATGCTTGGCAATCAGCTGCAATATCAAATCAGCATCAATTTTTCGCAAGCATACATTGACCCCAGCACGTTCAGCGATGGTCCACGGAAAACACCAACCGTTGCAGTGAAACAGTGGTAGCGTCCATAGGTACATCGGGTGTTTAGGCATATCCCAATCTAAAATATTAGAGATAGCATTGAGAGTTGCACCGCGATGGTGATAGACCACACCTTTGGGCTTGCCTGTCGTCCCAGAGGTATAGTTCAGCGCAATAGCATCCCACTCATCTGTCGGCATTTCCCAGTTATTCAGGCTGTCTGAACTAGTAATCAATGCTTCATAACTCATATGCCCAAAGCGCTCAACATCGACAGCTTTGTCCGTTGAATGAATGACGATTAAGTCTGGAAAAGTCTCATCAATAATCTCAGCATGCTCAGCAAACTCGCTGTCTAAAATTAAAACTTTTGCTTCGGAATGCTGCAAACAAAAGGTAAGTGCATTAATATCAAGGCGGGTGTTTAAGGTGCAGAGTACGCCACCTGACATAGGTACACCAAAGGCGCATTCGACCATGGCTGGCGTGTTCGGCAGCATCACGGCTACGGTGTCGTTTTTGTCAATACCCAGTTTGCGCAGGCCATCAGCCAGTTGGCGACAGCGAGTATAAGTCTGTTGCCACGTCTGAGTCAGGTTGTTGTGTTCTAGGTCGTCATAAATGATGGCAGTCTTATTAGGATAAACTTGCGCGCTGCGAATGATGAAATCAATAGGGGTAAGTGGTTGATGGTTGGCGGCATTTTTGCCGAGACCTGTATGGAAATCTGTCATGATGATAGTCCTTTATCGTATTTCTATAATGCGTCATTACGTTAACGTCAGTATATTATTTAGTACAGTAATCTAGCATAGAAATTATAGGTATAAGTCGATATTTATCGATTTATATCTTAGTCTAATCTCTCAATGATATTAAGCTAACGGTATATAATCTACCTCAAAAGTTGGCTGGGTTTTGTGGTGTTTGCTTAACCATATGCCACAGTACCGCCTGATACACCGTCCCGCTCATTATAGCAATTAATATAGTGCTCACTCATCAGTCGCTTGTCTGCATAGCTGACAATAATCGCGGTGTGTTACGATATCGATGATGCTAAACCCCTTAGGCCCACTAATTCTAAAAAGCCGTTTTTAAGAAGTAGCCTCATAAACTATTCATAAGGAAAATGATATGTCTGCCAGCCATAGTGCCAATACGATCCAAACCGCTAGCACCAATGAACACTATCCGCATTTATTTGAGCCGCTAGATTTGGGCTTTACTACGCTAAAAAACCGTATGGTTATGGGCTCAATGCATACTGGGCTTGAAGACCGTTTTTATAATTATGGCAAGTTGGCGGCGTATTTTGCAGAACGTGCCAAGGGCGGCGTGGCAATGATGATTACTGGCGGCATCTCGCCCAATCGCGAAGGTTGGTTGTTGCCTGCTGGCGGAACGATGAATACTAAAGCTGACGTTATCAATCACCAGCGCGTCACCCGTGCTGTGCACAAGCACGACAGCAAAATCATCATGCAGATATTGCACAGTGGTCGCTATGGCTATCATCCATTTGCCGTATCCTCTAGCCCGATTAAGTCACCAATCTCACCGTTTAAACCACGCAAGATGAGCATCAAAAACATCGAGCAAACGGTAAAAGACTATGCTCGCTCAGCCAAACTTGCCAAGCAAGCAGGCTATGATGGTGTCGAAATCATGGGTTCTGAGGGTTATCTGCTCAACCAGTTTTTATCAAGCCATGTGAATAAGCGTAAAGACATCTATGGTGGTGATATTCATGGTCGTATGAAGTTCGCTGTCGACGTGGTCAAAGCGGTACGCGCTGCGACTGGCGAAGACTTTATTATTCTATTCCGTTTATCAGTGATTGATTTGGTCAAAGACGGTAACGTCATGGATGAAGTTATCACCGTGGCCAAAGCGCTAGAAGAAGCGGGCGTGACCATCATGAATACGGGCATTGGCTGGCATGAAGCGCGTGTGCCGACGATCGTGACCAGTGTGCCACGTGCTGCGTTTGTGGATTTCACCGCTGAAATTAAAAAGCACATTAGTATCCCAATGATGGCGGCCAACCGTATCAACATGCCAGAAACAGCAGAAGAAATCGTTGCGACTGGTCAAGCAGATATGATTCAGATGGCACGTCCATTCTTGGCTGATGCGCACTGGGTTAATAAAGCCAAAAATGGCCAGACAGACCGCATTAACACCTGTATTGCTTGTAACCAAGCCTGCCTCGACCATACGTTCGAAAACAAACGTTCGACTTGCTTAGTCAATCCACAAGCTTGTTATGAGACTGAATTGGTCTATAAGAAAACCAAAAAACCGAAAAAAGTCGCCGTCATTGGCGGCGGTGTCGCTGGTATGTCAGCGGCTCATGTGGCGGCCTTACGTGGTCATGATGTGACTCTGTTTGAAGCTAAAGACGTGCTTGGCGGGCAGTTTAACTACGCTAAAGTTATCCCTGGTAAAGAAGAGTTCTTTGAGACTATTCGCTACTATATCAATGAGCTTGAGCACTTGGGTGTTGAGATTAAACTGAATACCAAAGTCGATAAAGACATGCTCGAAAAAGCTAAGTTCCATCATGTCATCGTAGCAACGGGTGTCGTACCGAGAAGTCTAGAAGGTAAGCTCGAAGGGGCAGAGCTGCCACAAGTCATGAGCTATGCTGAGCTGCTATCTGGCGAAAAAGCAGTGGGCAATACCGTAGCGGTCATCGGTGCTGGTGGTATCGGCTTTGATGTCAGTGAATATCTGACGGCTAATCATGGTAAGTCACTGGATGAGATCGGCCCTGAGGGACTAAAAGATCCAAGCTATCGTCCTGAGCCACAATCAATCAGCAAGTGGCGTGAAGAGTGGGGCGTGACCAATGATACCGACTATCAAAGTGATGGTGGTCTGGTCAGACCAGCAGCGATCAAGCCGATTCGCCAAGTTTATCTCATGCAGCGTAGCAAAGGCCGTCTGGGCAGTGGTCTGAACAAAACCTCAGGCTGGGTACATCGTGCGCATATCAAATCTCACGGCGTGATCCAAGTCGCAGGCGTGCAATATGACAAAATCACCAACGAAGGTATCTGGGTAACTAACCCACAAGGTCAAAGCCAGTTATTACGTGTCGATAGCGTCGTTGTCTGTGCTGGTCAAGAGTCAGTCGTTCAGCTGATGCCAAATGTTGGCGATGCGCCAGACGCGCAATACCATCTAATCGGCGGTGCTAAACTAGCAGCTGAACTAGATGCCAAACGTGCGATTCGTGATGGTGCTGAAGTCGCTGCTCAGATCTAAACTCTTTAGCATGAATGTTAAATAATGGACGGCGAGGGATATCTCTTGCCGTTTTTTTTTATTTAGAATGAAAGTTTGACTTATTAAATTGAATATTCAGTTCAGCTTATGTTTATTTTGAGAGAATAGAGTGATTTTGTTCACTTACTCATGCTCTAATACAATACCGTCAAAATACCCTCGCATACCACAATGCAGTCTTCTATATTGATCATCCATATCTCTTAATAATAATTGAGTTTGGCCTTTATAAGTTGCTGGATATAAACGCAGCTCAACAGTTTTATTTGGCTGATCATCGTTGATGACCCAATGATTCTGTGACCATACGGCCTTACTCTCTCCTAAATCACAAGTATGAGCATTGGTAAAAATCAAAACGCCCTCGATAATAGAAAGGTAAGGTTTATTAGCGACACTATGAATCGATACCGTGTTTTTCGCCTCTTCTGTATCCTCCCAGCGTTGAGTACCTGAATTATATATTGAGATTTGAGAGGTTTGAGAAAACTTACCAAAGGCACTTTTTCTCGGTAAATCAGAAGGACTTAACTCATCTGAAAAATTCCAAGCCACACCGTAATTGGTTTGCTCTTCGATATATTCTTTATATTCACGTATCAGACATTCTTCACTTTTACAGGTATTACGCTGAAACGTAAGCCATGTGCGTTGATTAGCAATGAACCTATCTTTAAAAGCTTTGCTGTCTTCATAGTCAGGAGCAGCGCCAAGATTGATTTTATATTTCTTCGCCATTGCGTCATCAAGCCTAGAAAGCTCAGGACTGTCACAGACGGTTTTTTCTACCCAGCTAGCAGCTTTGTTGCAGTCAAAACTTGCTGAATTGGCATAAGTGGAGAGTAGGCAAGTGCCTAAAATACCGATTGTGGTGATGCATAACTTTTTCATATTACCCTCATTTTTTAGAGCTTGATTGTATTTTAAGAAAGCTAAATTGTGATATACGTGTCATCATCACTTTCCGCAAAAAACGAATCAGTCCACCCATCCTAGCCCAACTAACCAGCCTCACTCACCTACCAACTGCCAATATTTTCCATCGAAATCCAAGGCTCAATAGGCTCTAAGTCTTCGCCATTTTGTAGCAGCTCAATTGAGATATTATTAGGGTCTTTAACAAAAGCCATATGGCCATCTCTAGGCGGTCTTAATATCTCGATCCCTGCCTGTATAAAGGTGTCGCACTGTGCGTATATGTTGTCGACTCTAAAGGCAAAGTGCCCAAAATTATCGCCAGTGGTATACTCTTTTTCATCCCAGTTGTGTGTCACCTCAATTTCAGGTGCACCCTCATGCGTTGCTAAAAAATATAAGCTGAATCTGCCTGATTCAGAATCTCTCTTTCTTAGCAGTTGTAAGCCCATAAGGTCACAATAGAAAAATAACGTTTCTTCTAGTTTGTTGGTTCTAATCATTGCATGTAAGTACTTCATGAAAATACCTTAATATTGATTATTCATAAAAAATGGAGTAATGGCAGGGTGCTTTTTATGCATCATTAATATACAAAATCTAAAATGGCGTATGTACGATGTCAATACCGTTAACTATATACAGCGCATTTGTGTCAGTAACTTTTTATCAAGCAGTGCAAGCGGCACACTCTGGGATACTTACTAGATTAAATCTGACGTCGCAAAATCTAACCTTCCATCTCACCAACCAACCATTTTTCAAAATCGCTCACTTGCGTTGCCAATTCAGGTTGCGCTATTGCTAGGTCATCGAGCTTGTTTTTAATCTCAGGCTTATTATATTTAACGCCAGTCAATGTCTTTTTAAGCAGATCAATAAGTTCAACATTTAGCGCGTCAGAGAAAATGACAACCTCTGTAATCATTGCCTGCTTCACATCCATATGCACATCCATCATGCCCCAATCAAAGCGTGTCTCGATATGATGGGTGAACTCAGGCGTTTTACCAAAGCGCCAATCCCAGTCTGCCATCTGCTGATAGTAAGCGTTTAGCGTCGGTTGCTTAGCAAGGCTAGCTTCATCTAATTGCTCGACCTGTGCAGTCTCTCCATGATATTCACAGAACGCTTCGATAATCGCATCAGACAAGGTCTCGTGATTGATAGCCTCATTAAAATCTACCAAGTTTGCCACGCGAGCGCGCACAGACTTGATGCCTTTTGCTTTCAGCTTTAGCGGATGCGGGTTCAGATAGTCGCCAAGCTTTTGCATATTGGCATTGACCAGCAATGTGCCATGATGAAAGCTGCGATCGGCTGAATGTCTAAATGCGCTGCCCGATATTTTGCGGTCGCCGACCTGCATATCGTTACGACCAGACAGCGTGGCATCTATGCCGAGTTTCTTAAGCGCATTGATGATGATTGTGAAGTTTGCTTCTTGGTCGTAAGCATCACTGGGCGATAAAAAGGTAAAGTTGGTGTTACCCAAATCATGAAATACCGCGCCGCCACCACTCTGACGCCGCGCTAAAAACACATCGTCTGCTTCCATCTTATCGGTTTTGCATTCTACCCATGGATTTTGTGAGCGTCCAATAACCACGGTCTCAGAGTTACGCCATAAAAATAGGGTATGAGAGTCGGGATTGAGCGTATTAAATATCCAATCCTCGGTGGCAAGGTTGAACCAAGGATTGGTCACAGCAGATTTTAGGATGCGCAGTTTCATGTATTTGACTCGTTAATAAACTGGGTTGGTGAGCAGATTTTATAAATAGGTAGCCCCATTCTTACCGATGTAGGTTTGTAATTCAATGGCTGTCGAATAGAGGGAGCGATCTTATCAGTGGCTTTGACAGTGGTGAAGACGTTGAGCATATAGAGAAAACGGTGAAAAAATTTTATAGAGGATGGTGCTAAGGGTGATGCTTCAGTTTTTAGCGGGCGGACATAAAAGCCAATCAAAACGCTCAGCTTTATTGCACTATAAATTGCCAGAGTACTTTGTTCTATTTAGCACAAATCTCCCACTGCGATTTTGTACTAAGATAACATTGCATAACTGCTTTACCAGACTGCGCATAGGCATCACTGACGATACGCTGATTGGTTGGCAGACGATATCTGATGATCGCTGGCTCGTCATTGACAGTGGTCGTCCATCCAGTCACTTCATTACGGTCATTATAATTTGCACTGGTAGAGGTTGCCATTTTGCCAAATCCTGGCAGGTTATAGGAGACCTGTCTAAAACTGTAACTCATCGCTGCACCCTCAGCACCCTCATACTGACAGTTTAGCTTTTTTTGCAGTTTATCTTGTTTATAAACATAGCAAGTAGTCTCATCTGAGAACTGACCAACCCCGCAAAAACCTGCCGTTGCAACTGACATCATACCGATAAATAACGCTATCCTTTTCATAATTATTCCTCAATAATTTATAAATCCTACTAATGATGTTTGCCATCTATTTTTTGTATTGCCAAATACTAACCAATACCTTTTAGATAGTAGAAAATTAGTGAACAAATATCAACTAATATATTTTAAGAAAATCTTGAACTGATGTATTAAAGCTACTTTTAACATCAGTATTATTAAGAGTAGCTGTTATAGGACAGGGTTATAAGAAGGGTTTACTATGACCGTGAATCTGTTTTTATAGGTATTGAACGGATGACTTACTTAAGGATGACTTTGGAGTTCTTTAGTATGTGAATAGAAAGGCGTTGGAATAGGCTAAAGTATAGGAGCTATAGGATAAGCGCTGCTTATTATATAGTACTTACTAAAAGGGATTTGTCCAGATTTACAGATTATAGAAGAGATAGAAATGTTCATATTATTCCGAAAAAACTCAACGGATGAGTAAAATTCCACTATAAATTTTATAAAAAATTACCCATCAAACAATTAAAAAGTTATCATCATGAGTTTTTAATCGCTTGATAATTTTTACAACGCATCAGACGCTTATGACCGACACGAGTTGGCAAACGCAGTCTAGGCGCTTAATAGGATTACCCAATGACCAACCGTGACCTCATCATCTTTGTGACGCTCTCTTTTATGTGGTCACTCTCTTTCGTCTTTTATCGTATCGGCGTACCTGAGTTTGGCTCATTGGCATTCGCCAGTTTGCGTGTGATATTCGCCGGATTGGTCATGTTGGTCTTTGTATTACTCAATAAGAAAAACAGAGTCGGCATCAAGGAGCATTGGAAAATGTTAGCGCTCGTTGGCTTGTTTTCGGCAGCGCTACCTTTTGTGTTGTTCTCGTTTTCCGCGCAGTCAGTGAACGCAGGCGTGCTAGCCGTACTAAATGCTTCTGTGCCGATGATGAGTGGTTTTATCGCTAGAGTCTTCTTTAAAGATAGGTTATCAAAAAAACAAGCACTCGGTTTGGTCATCGGAGTGATTGGGGTAATCATACTGATGAGCGAAAGCTTATTTAGTGGCGGTGAGCCAGGCAAAGGGTTGGTCGAGGGATTATTACCGATGGGTTACGCGCTACTAGCCTGTGTAGGTTATGCGCTTGGGGCCAACATCACTAAAAACTATCTGTATGAGATATCGCCAGTCGCTATCACCGCAGGCTCGCTCATTATCGGTAGTATCATTATGCTGCCTGTGGCTTTTAATGAGTTCCCTTATGGTAAAGATATTAGCATAAAGGCGTGGGTATCCGTAATCTGTATCGGTGTATTTTCGACTGCTATTGCCCTTATTTTTATGAATCAGCTGATTAAAAATATTGGCCCGACGCGCGCCACTAGTATCACGCTAGTTATTCCGATTTTTGCCATTATTTTAGGGTATCTACTGCTTGGTGAAGCCCTAAATATTCAAGCCATCATCGGTTCAGTGGTGATATTGTTTGGTACGTATCTGTCACTAGAGCTGTCTGTCAAAAAGATGCTACAACCAAAGAATTCCACGCGGGCGACGTGAGTTTAAGCTACAGTAAACTGTCTTCGTAGCCTTTAATTATAAAGATTCGAATATCTAAATATTGGTGTTTCTGTTTGTAAATATTGCTTGGAATAATCGCTTTCGCCCCCTATAAAGAACTCGGCTTATGAGTAGCGTACTTTGCAAATTATAGAACGACAGCTAAGTGCTACCTACTAATATAAGTGCTATTTATTACCAATAATAGTAAACCTGATACTAAGGTTTAAAACAATAAACAGGGCTTTTTATGGCACACGATAATTTATTTGAAACCGTCGAGATGGGTACCCAAACCCTAAAAAACCGTATTATTATGGCACCGTTGACGCGTCTGCGTTCGGTTGAGCCAAGCGATGTACCAACAGCACTGGCAAGCGAATATTATTCACAGCGCGCAGGTTCTGGCCTGGTAATCACTGAGGCGACGCAAGTGTCCTTCCAAGCGAAAGGCTATGCTGGCGCGCCAGGCGTTCATACCAAAGACCAAATCACTGCGTGGAAAACCATCGTAGATAATGTCCATGCTAAAGGTGGCAAAATCGTCGTACAGCTATGGCACACGGGCTTAGTCTCTCATGAGAGTGTACAGCCAGACGGCAAAGCGCCGATTTCTGCTTCTAACGTTGATGTTGGTGTACGTACCTCGCTACGTGACAGCGACAACCAAGCCATTCGTGTAGATGCAACGCCGCCACGTCCAGCCACGCTTGAAGAAATCAAACAAGTTATTGCTGACTTTGGTCAAGCAACTAAGAACGCTAAAGAAGCGGGTTTTGATGGGGTAGAGATTCATGGTGCCCATGGTTACCTATTGCATCAGTTTTGGGTTGAGCAAACCAACCAGCGTGATGACGAATACGGCGGTAGCCGCGAAAACCGTGCGCGCTTGACGCTTGATGTTATCGATGCGTGTGTAGACGCTTGGGATGCAGATCATGTTGGTATTCGTATTTCACCACTTGGTACGTTCAACAACGTAGAAGCTGGATATAACGAAGACGAAAATATCTGGATGATTGAGCAGATTAACAAACGCGGTATCATGTATCTGCATCTGTCAGAGCCAGATTGGGCAGGTGGCACGCCGTATAGCGAAGACTTCCGTAAGCGTGTGCGTGCTGCTTTTGATCAAATGATTATCGCAGCTGGTGGCTATACTGCCGAAAAAGCAGAGCAAAATGTAAAAGCAGGTTATATCGATGCAGTCGCCTTTGGTCGTGACTATATCGCCAACCCTGATTTGGCTGAGCGCATTCAAAAAGGCGCCCCGCTTAATGAGCAGCATCCAGAGTCTTTCTATGGTGGCGGTGCTGAAGGTTATACCGACTATCCATTTTTAGACCAAGCGTAATAGTTAGATTTTTAGCTAAATAACGCAAGATAAAAAAGCCGCTTAACTAGCAATAGTTGAGCGGCTTTTTTTATGCATAAATTTTTATTATTTGCCGAAAATGCCTATTTGATAATCACGGAAAGTTTGTCTTAGTTCTTCTTGAGTATTCATGACAAAGGGACCGTGACCTGCGACCGGTTCACCGATTGGCTCGCCGCTTAGCAGTAGCAATTTGATGGGTATGCCTTCATCGGTAGTTGCAGGGTAGGTCAATTCAACAGTATCGGTAGCAGATAATGGTGGATGTTTAACCTGAGTGTCTACATGAGCTCGGATAGGCGCTGAAAATTCTATCAAACTACCTGCGCTGACAGCTGTATCGTTGACCAATACTTGACCTTCTTGTACCAGCAGTAGGGTGTTATGTGTTTTCGGTACTTGTAGCGTGGTTGTACCTGCTTTATGTAGCTCGATATCCCACATATTGACTGGCGTAAAGGTCGTTGCTGCTCCCGTTATTCCATGCCAGTCACCGGCAATAATGGCAGCTTGACCGATGACAGTTTGCTCATCGCTGTTGTCTATCAGATCGACGATAGGCATATCAGCACGTTTGATAGACTGATATTTGGGGTCGGTTAGTTTGTGGGCGCTTGGCAAGTTGACCCATAACTGCACCATACTAAAGACGCCGCCACGTTGCCCAAAGGCTTCAGAGTGGAACTCTTCGTGCAGAATGCCGCGACCAGCAGTCATCCACTGTACATCGCCTTCTAAAATATCGCCGCGCCCACCGGTCGAGTCTGCATGGCTAATCTCACCTGAATAAGCGATGGTTACAGTTTCAAAACCTTTGTGCGGATGCAGTCCAACACCGTGCGGTTGCAGTTTATAATCAGGATTGGGTAAAAAGGTCGTAGGCTTACCGTAGTCAAATAATAAAAAGGGATCGGTATGGCTGTAGTTAAAATCAGGATTATTATCGAGATGGTTGATTAGGGTTTTTACGAAAAACCCATCACCTACCCAATGCGGCTTTTTATCACCATGAATATGCTTGATTGGACGCATGGATTACCTCATAAGTCTAAGTGGCATTGCTATCAATAGGATGAATGCCTTACGTTAATTCTACTATAAAAATAGACTTATGTTGTGTTTATTCTCATCGTTCTCTAAGATTACTGTCTAAAACCATTCAACTATCATCAAACATACTGTCAGCCATTATCTGAACATTGATCAATTATTCAAATCCTAACAGACACTAAAGCCACTATTATCGCTATAAATAGGGAAGCCATTGAAGTGATTAAACGACTTCACCACTGACAAAACCACTTGCCCAAGCCCATTGGAAGTTATAGCCGCCAAGCCAGCCAGTCACATCGAGCACCTCGCCGATAAAGTACAAGCCATCTTGCAAGTTGCTTTGCATCGTTTTGGAAGATACCTCGTCTGTTGTGACGCCGCCGC
Organism: Psychrobacter sp. Pi2-1; assembly: GCF_904846645.1. Classification (GTDB taxonomy): domain Bacteria; phylum Pseudomonadota; class Gammaproteobacteria; order Pseudomonadales; family Moraxellaceae; genus Psychrobacter. The sequence continues at coordinate 5,912 of NZ_CAJHBO010000018.1, read as the reverse complement.
GTGTGACCTCAGCAGTGCGGTAACCTTCTGTGCCAGAGGGCTTGAGTTGCCAGCCATTGAGCGTAGCACCAAGTTCTGTAAGGCGCTCGTCTTTGATATTGGCAAGTTCTGTATCTTTGATGTCTTCCCACAGGTGCGTCTGTAACGCTGCCAATAGCTTCTTAGGTAGCGCATTGTCTGTGTTTTCTGCCAATACGGTACGAATCAGTTGGCGTGGATGTGATTTTTTGCGAGTCAGTAAAAGCTCAGTGACGTCTATCTCAGGCAACAGATTGATACTGATGGTTTCGCCAGTCTGCCAATAGTTGGAGAGCTGTAGCATGGCAGGGCCAGAGAGACCGCGATGGGTAAATAGAACGGGTAATTTAAAAGAGATACGCTCGTTACTGGCAATAACTGGCAGACTGATACCAGCCAAGGCACGGATAAGCTCGCCTGTTTTATCAGTGAAGGTAAACGGTACGAGACTGGCATCAGTAGGCACAAGCGTATGCCCGAACTGCTGTGCCAACTCATAGCCGATACCACTTGCTCCCATGGTCGGGATAGATAGACCACCAGTAGCGACCACCAAAGACTCACAGCTATAGCGTGTTTGCGCGGACTGAGTGCCGCTCGCGATGTCTTTTTTACCAAGCTTTTTGCTCGTCGTTAGATAAAAGCGTTCGCCTTTATCATGAGCAGCAGTTTTAACATGATCAATTTGAGCATTAAGCTTTACTTGTACGCCTACAGCCGCGCATTCATCTAGCAGCATAGATAAGATGTCTTGTGCTGAGTCGTCACAGAACAGCTGACCATGTTCGCGCTCATGGTAGGCAATTTTATGCGACTCTACCATGCCGATAAACTCCCAACTCGGGTAGCGACTTAGCGCTGATTTGCAGAAGTGGGGATTGGCACCGATAAAATGCTCAGGCTCTACAAAGTAATTGGTGAAATTACAGCGACCACCACCCGACATCAAAATCTTTTTGCCAGCTTTATTGGCATGATCTAATACCAATACGCGGCGACCACGGCGACCAGCAGTCAGTGCGCAATACAATCCTGAAGCACCAGCACCGATGATAATGACGTCATAGTGATTATCAGTAGATTTCTTAACTGACGATGGATTACCCGCTGATGAATTGCTTGGCTTAACTGGCTTTGCTTGTTTTGGCATTTGACTCATGATGATGACTTATAGAATAGGTTTGGATAGACGATATAAAGTAGCTAATTATACCATGGCAACAATGGCGGTGTTTTTAGGTGAGTAATATAAATAGCTTTTGTCGCTTGCTATAAATCATTGAATAACTTTGATTTTTCTATAGACAATAATTCGTAGTTGGTATAATGTGAATACATGAATATTATTCGCTACTACTGCTGCCATTTTGATTACTTACTAAAACGCTAGTCGTTTTGATATGAAGAAAATGAATTTCTTTACAAGTAGTTGATAATACATGAATATGATTCGCTACTACTGCTGCCATGTTGATTACTTACTAAAACGCTAGTCGTCTTTATATGAAGGAAATGAATTTCTTTACAAGTAGTTGATGAAAAAGTCAGTCGATTGAACCGCTTATTCAAACATTGTCACGGATGATAATGTTAAGACAAAAGGGACTTTATGGATATCCTACAACTGCTCATTAGCGGGATTGCTAATGGTTGTATATATGGGCTGTTAGCGCTGGGTTTTGTACTCATTTACAAAGCCTCAGAAGCGGTCAATTTCGCCCAAGGCGACATGCTTATGCTCGGTGCCTTTTTAGGCATATCTTTCATCAATGCCGATCAGGCAAACCTTCCCTTCTTATTAGGCATCACCTTTGCTGCTGTCATCATGGGTGCATTTGGCTACTTACTTGATCGCTTTATCCTACGTGGTATTTTTGGTCAACCGCAATTTGCGATGGTCATCCTTACCATCTCGCTTGGTTTCTTGATGCGTTTTGTCGCTGGTGTCATCTGGGGACATAGCCCCGTCTCACTACAGACACCATTTTCAGGCAAGATGTTGGCATTAGGCTCACTGAGTATCGCTTATGTCGACATTATTATCATCATATCTACTATCGCATTAACCTCCATTTTGTACTTCTTTTTTGCCCACACGCGGCTTGGTATTGCGATGCAAGCCAGTAGTCAAAACCAAATGGCAGCCTACTATATGGGTATTCCTGTCAAGCGGGTCAACGGTATCGTTTGGGCATTGTCAGGGGTGGTTGCCGCACTTGCTGGAATACTATTTGCGGCCAAAGGTGCCATTGAACCTTCTGTCGGATTACTGTTCGGTATCAAGGCCTTCGCCGCTGCGGTAATCGGTGGCTTAGGCTCCTTGCCTGGTGCACTGGCAGGCGGATTGCTAGTAGGGGTGATAGAGCCCTTTGCTGGTCGTTATCTACCGCTAGGTCTTAGTCAAATTGCGCCTTATGTGGTTATGCTAATCGTACTAATCGTACGTCCGGGCGGTATTTTTTCTCAGGTCAAACAGAAAAAAGTATAGAAGCTTTGATCCAAGGCAGCTTTGATTCAAGGATGACAAAGCGGCCTCCAAATCTTTTCAAGGATGAGTACTGCCCATGAAAGCTCAGTTTAAACACAGCTATGATCAAGATATCAATATCTTTGATGACAAAAGCCAACTTATAAAGTATGGCGTGCTTCTTTTGCTACTACTGATGGCGCCTTGGTTATTGAGCAACTATTATATCAGTGAGCTAAGCGCCATATTGATTTGGTCAATCTCTGGACTCGGTCTGATGCTCTTGACCGGGCACACCGGACAGGTCAGCTTAGGTCATGCCGCCTTTATGGCGATAGGGGCATTTAGCCATATGGCACTGATGGCTCGAGGGTGGAATTTTTTCCCTGCTTTGATTGCCTGCGCACTCATCACTGGGGTTATCGGTGCGATCATCGCCAGACCTATCCTACGAACCAGCGGTATCTATTTAGCCATCGCAACCTTAGCGCTTAGTATTATCGTTGAGGACATCGCTATCGTAGCTGAGCCTATTACGGGTGGAATCTCTGGCACCTTTGCCTCTCCTATCAATCTGTTTGGCTACACCATCGATCGCTACATCACGCCCAAAGCCTTTTATTACTTATGCCTCGCACTCGTGGTGTTGGTTACCTTAGGGTATATCAACTTACTCAGAAGCGGCACTGGACGATCGTTCTTAGCCATCAGAGACAGTGAAGTATCCGCCCGCGCGCTTGGCGTCAATGTACCGCAAGCCAAAACGCTAGCTTTTAGCATATCTTGCGCGATTACCGCTGTTGGCGGCGCTATGTATGGGCATTTTGTACAAGCAGTCAATTATGAGAGCTTCACCGTTATCATCTCTATCACCATCTTACTGCAGATTGTCATTGGTGGTTTGGGCTCCATACATGGTGCGTTTTTTGGTGCTGTTGTCGTTGTCTTATTACCACAAGTGATTGCTATCTTAGGCGATATGGTTGGTCAAGGTGCGGGCTCTAGTATCACCAGTATTCCTGGTATTGATACGGCGCTGTTTGCCTTAGTCATTGTCATCATGATCATCTATGAGCCACGCGGTATATACGGCATTTGGATAAAGATACGGACTTGGTTTCAGATGTTTCCATTGTATCGAAAAGGACTGTTTCGCCGTTCTAAAACTTATCTTAAAACGGAGCGTATGCGATGAGCTTATTAAAAGTTGACTCCTTATCTATCGCGTTCGGTGGTGTAAAAGCCGTTGATAATATTAGTTTTGAGGTAAACGAGGGCGAGGTATTTACTATCGTAGGGCCTAATGGTGCTGGTAAATCAACGATTTTTAATTTAATCAGTCGCTTATACGAGCCGCTTAGTGGTCGTATTACTTTTGATGACACTGATATTACTAAGCTCCCAGCTCACGATATCGCAAAATTGGGTATTGCCCGTACTTTTCAAAACATTGAGTTGTTTGATCACTCAAGCGTGCTTCAAAACCTGCTTATCGGTCGCCATTCGCAGCGCAATACGTCATGGATACAGGACTTGTTGTTTCTGCCAAAGGTACGCCGTAGCGAGCGCGAGCATCGTTTGCAAGTTGAAAAAATTATCGATTTTTTAGAGTTAGCGCCGTATCGAGATAAGCTGATTGCAGGTTTGCCTTACGGTATTAGAAAAGTGGTCGAGATTGCGCGCGCATTAGCTGCTAACCCAAAGCTTATTTTGCTCGATGAGCCGGCCTCTGGTCTTAGCGTAGAGGAGACATCCGAGATGGCATGGTGGATTGAGGATATGCAAAAGGATCTTGGCTTGACTATCTTGATGGTAGAGCATGACATGAGTCTTGTGAATCGCGTATCAGATCGCGTATTGGCCGTCGCTGAAGGTAAGTTTTTGGCTCAGGGCACGGCAGCTGAGGTGCAAGCCAATCCACAGGTTATTGAAGCCTATCTTGGACAGGAGAGTGTGTAATGTCAGCTATTAAAAAATCACTATCCTCTGCCGCGCCGGCTACCGAAATGAATTTGGTCGACTCCGAAGTAAAAAACAACGTGCTTGAGGTGCGAAACCTAGAATCCGCTTATGGCCCAGTGATGGCATTGAGAGGCGTGAGTCTAGAGGTGCCCGAAGGCAAAGTGGTCACTATTTTGGGTGCGAATGGGGCGGGCAAGACGACGCTAATGAAAACCATCTCGGGGGTTATCAATCCTCGCAAGGGCGCAGTATGGTTCCACGGAGAGCGTATCGATGGTACTGAGCCTGATCGCTTGGTCAAAAAAGGACTGTCGCACGTACCCGAAGGACGCGAGGTATTTCCCTTTTTGAATGTCGCCGAAAACTTGGCAATGGGTGCTTATACTCGGCGTGATAAGTCTGAGATACAGCGCGATGTAGAGATGATATATGAGTATTTTCCTATTCTAAAAGATCGCCGTACACAAGCAGCTGGCACGATGTCTGGAGGTCAGCAGCAAATGCTCGCTATCGGTCGCGGGCTAATGTCACGACCCTCTCTTATGCTACTCGATGAGCCGTCTCTTGGACTTTCTCCATTATTGGTACAAGAGATATTTGCCATTATTCGACGATTAAATAAAGAGCAAGGTGTGACGATTCTACTGGTTGAACAAAATGCTAGAGTTGCCTTGGCAGCAGCGGATTACGGTTACGTGTTAGAAACAGGGCGTATTGTCATGGCAGGCTCAGCGGACAAACTCATGCACTCTGATGATATTAAAGAGTTCTATTTGGGACAAACCAAAGATAACACTGCGGAAGCCACTCGGTGGAAACGCAAAAAGACTTGGCGATAATAATCATGACGACCTCCATTGATATTGATGTTAATACTAAAAACAATACTTCACTTTCTCCCGCGGATGCTACGGTCACGAAAGTAACATCTGCCGCACCAGTATCGTCTCAAGACCATTCTGAAAACCATGCTAAAAGTCATGCTGACAATACTGGTCAACAGATACATAATGCGCCTTTCGATCATGCACCTCAAATCCTAGAAGGGTGCGATACGTTGAGCAAACTTTGGCGACAGGTTTGCTTGAGCCGAGGCGACAGGATTGCTCATCGCGAAAAGAGCTTTGGTATTTGGCAGAGTTATAGTTGGCTAGACTATTATCATCATAGCTGCGATATCGGTATGGCACTCGTCGAGCTTGGCCTGAGTAAAGGCGATACCGTTTCTATCTTAAGTGAAGACAATAAAGAATGGCTTTATTTTGATATGGGTGTCTGCGGCGTAGGCGGGATACCCAATGGTGTCTATACGACAGACAGTCCCGAGCAGCTTGCTTATATAGTCAGTTCAAAATAAAATTGTTATGGTTAGGACAAATATCATAAAACAATTTGGATAAGTCGTTTTCCATCCAGCCTTGGCGTAGAAACTTAGCCTGTGCCCATTTCTTTTCGATGGGGTTCA
>NZ_CAJHBO010000017.1 GCF_904846645.1 Psychrobacter sp. Pi2-1 | reverse complement strand
GCTATTTTCTTAACGGCTTCTGCTTTAAATTCGTCACTGTAGGTTCTTACTTTCTTGGTCATGGTAAACTCCAGTTAATACGCTTAGTTTACCAAGTTTAGTTGTACGGTTTCTTCAGCATAGCTCATACGGGATTGACAACATGGATCAAATAAGCATTAGCATTAAGATTGACTAAGTCAGGGATACACTTCTGGTCATCACGACTGTTAGTTGTTACTTTGTTGTACTACGCCAAACACCTTGCAGCTCATGCTGTGTCATTCATCACTCTACCGTCCAACGAGCAACCTATAACCCAACCCTTCTTATCTCCTGCCAAATACGCTTAATCTCACGAATATAGGACTCATAGTACTAACTTCGTAATGAGCGCTTTTCAAAACAATTTCCCAAGTCTTTAGCACAGTAGTAATTTGATGAGGCAATCAGCACTACTCGACAGATTGGCTCGATCCCATGATCATTTTTGTAGTCATCGATAAACTGACTAGGGCGTATCTTCAATTCACTCAATAGTCATCTCAATGTGCTGAAAGAGCCGTATCTTTGTGTATGACTTAATTCACTTGTTTAAGCTCTTTAATACACTGCCCCTATCTTCGTGCTTACACATTTTCAGGTATGTTTTTATCTATATGCTTTTTATCCCATTATTTTAGATCTTCAAGCCTGCAGACAGTGGTTGCAGGCTTTGACGCTATCGCTCAGATGGCTAACCTTGTGAATGTAAAGAAGTAATCGTCTAACGTTTTAATCAGCATATGAACGACACGTTCTTTTGTCTAAAGCATAGTAACTGACTGACTAAATATAATTAATATATATTTTTGTATACTATACAATAGTATATCGTGTATTATTACTACAGATTTATTTAAATATATTACTAATAACTATCAACAAGAACAGTTGAATATTAATTATCTTTTTGATCTTTATTTCATAGTATTTTTTATATCATCGATAATTATCTAACGACTACTATATATAGCAATCCATTCGTATAACAGATAGATGACTGTTAATTTTTAAGAGCTTATATTGATAATTTTAGCTAAATAACTATTGGCTATTACCCGTAATATTTTTTACTTTTATGGACGAACAGTTGCTTAAACATATCATGGAAGGTTGCGCCACTCAGTTAATAAACAAAGGTAACCATTTATGTTCGCTGCATTTGTGATCGATCAGATGGATGCGTTGATGCTCGCACGTATCCAATTTGCTTTTGTCATTTCATGGCATATTGTTTTCCCCGCTTTTTCTATCGGACTTGCCAGTTTTTTAACGGTACTAGAGTTTCGTTGGCTTAGAACGGGTAACCCTATCTATGCTGAAGTCTATAAGCATTGGGTCAAGATCTTTGCTGTAGTCTTTGGTCTTGGTGTCGTATCAGGCGTTGTAATGTCCTATCAGTTCGGCACTAACTGGGCGGTGTTCTCAGATAAAGCCGGTAACGTCATAGGTCCATTATTAGCTTATGAAGTATTGACGGCGTTTTTCTTAGAAGCGTCCTTCTTAGGTATCATGCTCTTTGGTTGGGGCCGCGTTAGCAAACGTATGCACTTTGCCTCAACTGCGATTGTCGCTATTGGTACACTGATATCAGCTACTTGGATTTTGTCAGCTAATAGCTTTATGCAAACGCCACAAGGTTTTATGATAGGCGCTGATGGTCTTCTCTATCCTACCAATTGGCTTGAGATTATATTTAACCCCTCCTTCCCCTACCGTTTTGCACATATGGTAACGGCTGCCTACTTAACGACTGCTTTTGTCATCGGCGGCGTTGGCGCTTATTATATTCAATCAAAAAAACACACTGAAAATCGCAAGCACGGTCAAGTCATGCTCGGTATGGCGATGATTATGGCTATCTTTGTTGCGCCAGCTCAAGTGTTGATCGGTGATGAGCATGGTCTAAACACTTTAGAGCATCAGCCAGCTAAAGTTGCCGCGATGGAAGGTATTTGGGAAGATGAGCGCGGTGCAGCTTTACGTCTATTCGCTATCCCAGATCAAGAAAATCAGACTAATAATTACGAAGTAAGTATTCCCTATGTCTCAGGGTTAATTCTGACTCATTCATTAGATGGTGAGGTCAAAGGACTTAAAAATTGGGCACCAGAAGATCAGCCACCTGTCGCCATTGTATTTTGGGCATTCCGGATTATGGTTGCTATTGGTACCTTGATGGTACTTGTCGGCCTGTTCAGTATCTATAAATACTTCAAAAAACAACATTACAACCCTGAAAGCAAATGGTTTCACCGGGCATGGATGGTCATGACCCCGATGGGTTTTATTGCAGTGCTTTCAGGTTGGTTCGTTACTGAAGTAGGACGCCAGCCTTGGACTGTATATGGTGTCATTCGTACCGCTGAGAGTATTTCACCAGTAGCTGCTCAACAAGTCGCCACTACCTTGATTGGCTTTATCGTACTATATATCTTTGTCTTTGGCGCGGGTAGCTTCTACATTCTAAAGTTGATCTCTAAAGGCCCACAACCTTATGAAGATCCTGCGGAAGATAATTTCTATGAGCACTCTGTGACTGAAGGTCAGGGTCGTACATTAAGTGGAGATAGTAACCCTACTGAAAATCTCAAACGTGATAATACAGAGGACTTGGATACGCCTGCAAACGATAAAGATGATGAGGGGTTACGCTAATGTTTAACTTTGGTGATGTATTAGATTTACCTCTAATTTGGGGCGGTTTAGTTGCCTTATCTGTCTTCATATACGTTTTGCTTGATGGTTTTGATTTGGGCTGTGGTATTTTATTTCCTTTTGCTGGCTCTGACAAAAATCGTAGCCGCATCATGAACTCTATTGCTCCATTTTGGGATGGTAACGAGACGTGGCTCGTACTTGGTGGCGGCGGTTTATTTGCCGCATTCCCTGTCGCTTATGGCATTGTTATGAGTGGCTTGTACCTACCAGTTATCTTTATGCTATTCGGTCTAATTATGCGCGGTGTCGCATTTGAGTTTCGATTTAAATCCTCGACACGTCGTCATGTATGGGACAGTTTTTTCTTTGTGGGTTCGGTGTTAGCGACTTTTTGTCAAGGGCTTATGTTGGGCGCTTTAATACAAGGCCTAGAATCTAGCGATCGTTTGTACAGTGGTGGTCCATTCGACTGGTTAACACCTTTCTCTATCGTCTGCGGCTTTGCGATGATTATTGGTTATGCCTTACTTGGCTCTACATGGCTAATCATTAAGACAGAACACCACTTACAAGTATGGGCGCGTAAAGTTTCAGAGTGGCTGCTTTTTGCTTTGGTCGCAGCGATGATAGTGGTAACGGTGTTTATGTACCTCTCAGATATCGTAGCCATCGAAAGCTGGTTCAGTTTACCAGGTATCCTCTACTTAGCTCCGATGCCAATCATTGTGATATTGCTCTTCTTTTTGATGCGTAAAGACTTGACAGGTGAGCGAGAGTACCGTCCCTTTCTACTAACGGTCGCGTTATTTCTGATGGGTTATGTCGGTGTTTGTTTTGCTATTTTCCCTTACATTGTTCCCTATCAGATGACTATTTATGAAGCCGCGGCGGCGGATACGTCGTTATCCTTTATGCTCGTTGGTGCGGTTATCATGCTACCGATTATCCTAAGTTATACTGCTTTTGCCTATTACACCTTTAAGGGAAAAACAGATCATGAGCATATGTATTAATAATAGATAATCATGACTATCAATAGCTGACAGTTGCTGTAAGTCATTACAGCAACTAAGCCTAACAAGCTGATTAATACGCTAACTAGGAAGTCGTTATGAAAAATTTTAGTAAAAAAGAAACACAATGGGCATGGTTCATTGGATTGTATATAGCAGGGTTTTTGACTATTTTTATTATTGCGCAATTAATCAAGCTGGCTATGGGCTTGTAATTACTTTAAACATATGACTGAACTCACTTATTCTAAGGCATTAATATGAAAACTTCACATGACTTGGTTAGCGCTGCGAAAGCGAAAATTACTGAAATACCTATAGCACAGGCTCAAGTTGCTTGTTATAAAGCAGATATCATTATTGATGTCAGAGAGCCTGCTGAGTATGCTGCGGGCCATATCAAAGGTGCAGTATCAGTACCTCGTGGCATACTAGAATTTAGAATTTCTGACCTGCCAGCTATTAAGGGTGCTGATACTGAAATCCTACTATATTGTCAAAGCAGTGGACGCGCAGCGCTAGCAGCTCAGTCACTAGCAGAACTTGGCTATACGCAAGTGGCCTCAATTGCTGGTGGTTATGAGGCATGTCTTGAAACGGACATACCAATAACTATGGCAAATGAAGGTATTGATTTTTATTAGCTACTTATTTTCAATAGGAACGTATTGTGTATGCGATTAGGTGGGTCGACTGATATGTTAGGTCTAATGGTTGGTTTAACTGCTTCTAGCACTGACCATGACTTAAATCTAACTGTTTTAAAACTTTAGGCCATTATCAGTTTATTGTGCGACAGGGGTTGTTATGAGTAGCATGCGATGATTAACGGTTCTAGTCTATTCATCCGTACATCAAAAAATTTTAATGCTCTACTTATATATAGGTAAAGGTATTAAAACGCTTAACTACAAAAAGCGCTTAATACCTCTCTAAAATAAGACCTATTAGCCTTGAGGGCTTTGAGCCATCTGACGACAGTATGCTGCTAGGTTATCAGGTAAGTCATTTGGACAGACACCGCACTGCTGATTGCCAGGTACTGCATGATCTATAAATTTGGGATATGGCAGATTTAAGTTATTCATAATAACTCTAAATTCCTCGAGAGTTGTATCACCACCAAGCCTTGGATTGCGCTTTTTTTCCTGAGCGATTGAAGAGACAAAGCGTTCTTTATAGTCATGTGCAGGGTAAACTAGCGTCTCATCTGGTAAAGAAAATAGCTTTTGACGCACAGAGTGGTACAATGCATCGGAATCACCATGCTGAAAGTCAGTTCGTCCACACCCTTCAATGAGAAGAGCATCACCAGTAAATACGCGCTCATTGAAGAGATAAGCAAAATGTCCTGCGGTATGACCTGGTGTATGCAATGGGTGCAAAGTAATACCAGCAACCTGAAACGGTATACCTTCTTCTAGCCCAACATCCGCACATGCCAGTCGGTCGTAGGCAGGTGCAGCGATCTTACTACCAACGGCCCGCTTCATCTCCAAAGCTGCCGTGATGTGATCCGCATGAATATGTGTATCAATAGTATAAGCTAGAGTCAGACCCAATCTGTGTATCTCAGCTAAGTCGCGATCCATCGTCGCAATGACAGGATCGATTAGTACTGCCTGTCCTGTATTGACGTCTCCTATAAGATAGGTATAAGTACTAGAAAGTGGCTCATATAGTTGTCGAAATATCATAATAAAACCTCGTTCAGTGATTTAATATTAACAGTAGTAGAAGTCATTCAACATAAATGCCGTGCTAATAACCATCTATATATAGCACTTAGCAAGGATCAAGGTTTACTAATCTTGTTTGCATTAATCATTGACGACCAAGGTAAACCAGCATTTTGCCAACCGTTCACTACACGAAATCCCTTCATCTTACCCTCTTTTACTGTGCTTCCCTGAAAGCCGTGATCAATATATTTTACGTTTGAAAACCCTTGCGAAAGTAGATAATCTGCACTTGGTTTACCACGTTCTGAGCCAGAACGGCACATCGTCACAATGAGAGAATCCTTATCAAGTCCTTTAGCTTCTAGTGCCTTTTCAATCTCATTGACAAATTCTGGATTACTTTGCATAGCAAAGCTGCCTTTACTTTCATTGAACTGAGTGCGATTAGCTACCTTAAAAGGGATATTAATATCCACAGCATCCGTAAAGCCAACAAACATGATTTCTATAGGGTCTCTTATATCAACAAATAACAACTCATCAGGATGCTCCTGCACAAAGCTCCAGACCTCCTGTGGTGGCACAGATAACGCATCTTCCGCGCTGGCAGAAAAAATCATACCAAACATAAGGAATAACGACAAAATAATGGTTTTCATGCTCTCTCCATAGATACATACGAGTCTTTTATGCCAGCTGGTTGACGCTAAAACCCACTTTTGGCGGCATAAATATAGGTAATGGTATTTGAGAAAGCCAAGGCATATTAGTTAATTAATAAGGCTTAACTTTCTCAAAATTAATCGCTAATTCACAAATTCATATTTGTTACAGTGACTTCTTACTAAAATACCAATCCTTATACTCATAGCCTTCGTCAGCACGTCTTTCAGCTTCTGCAGCGGTACGAGGTGACGGCACAATTACCTGATCACCCACTTTCCAGTTTTCTGGAGTAGCAACTTTGTTGCCATCACTGGTTTGCAACGCATCAAGTAAACGCAAGAACTCATCAACGGAGCGGCCATTACTCATTGGGTAATAGACCATCGCTCTTAATATACCTTCAGGGTCAATGATAAAAGTGGCACGTACTGCTGAGGTATCACTGGCACCGGGCTGAATCATGCCATAGGACTTTGCAACCTGCATCGACAAATCAGCAATAATAGGAAAGGTAATCTCTACATCAAAATTTTCTTTGATGTTACGCATCCAAGCAATATGCGAATGCACACTATCAATAGATAATCCTAGCAATTCACAGTTTCTAGCACGAAAATCTTCAGCTTTATTAGCAAAGGCTATGAACTCCGTAGTACATACAGGCGTAAAATCTGCTGGATGAGAAAATAGTACTAACCATTTACCTTTGTAGTCAGCTAATGACTTCATACCATCAGTGGTTAACGCATTGAAGTCTGGTGAGGGTTGGTTGAGTTGAGGGAATTGAATGACGTTAGTTGGTTCCATGTCATCTTGGCATGAACAGTTTTCGCGTGAATGTTGACGGTTTCTCATTTGTTTATCCTTAGTTAGATAGTTATTAAATCATTGCAACGATGCAATAGATTAAATATAGCATAGTAATATACTAAAAAATATTATATAGTTTAATATAACTATTAGTTTTTCTAAATTTACCTTGTAACTTATTATCTAATAGCATGTCTTAAACTTATATGATTAAAATTACTATCCAGCGGCTGTTCGCCATATAAACAAATATAGCAGCCGATAACTTCGTGAGAAACTGAGAGATATTATGAAACGAATCTTTATTCCTATCCTTACTGCAGTTGCCACTTTTTTAGCAGTTAGTTCTGCTTCTGCTGAAGAAACTCGTCATATCAAGATAGCAAAACCATCGTTATTGGTTATTGTCACATCGGACGATGCTCAGGTACAGCTAATGTCCATGGTGCTCACCATGCAATCAGCGAAGCAAGGAGCAGAAACCAACGTATTGCTCTGCGGTGCAGCTGGTGACATGGCACTACGTGATGCGCCTAGTAGTGTCATTACAGGGCAACCGCCAATGAATATGAGTGCACAAGGGTTAATGAAGACAGTTATGGAAAAAACCAAAACTACAGTCGAAGTTTGTGCCATTTATCTTCCGGGTAAAGGGCTTGATAAGTCTGCGCTAATTGATGGTGTTGCCGTAGCAGACCCCGCAGCCATTGCTAAATTGATGGTTGATAAAGATACAAAAATAGCCAGTTTTTAATGCTGCTTTTAATGAAAAAGCAGTAGCTTAAAAGCTGATTAGCTTGAGAGCTCCATAGAAAGGACAAAACATTTGCTCTTATGTCCTTGTTTTATATCTATATATTTTAATTAACTATTCTGAATGGTATAGAAGGACATAGGAGATCATTATGAAACGACATTCAAGTAATCAAAACAGTATATCGAATCAAGACGCGTTGGCAGCGCATCCCAATCGCGCTGACGATAACAAACAACCAATAGTTTCAAGATTATTTAATCGTCGTCAATTTATTGGTGCAGGCATTGCAACTGGAGCAGTTATAGGCAGCATGTCACTGAATGGCTGCGTATCGTCTCCCACAGCTCAAGAAAAAGTTAATATTGTTATTGTCGGTGCTGGTATTGCAGGATTGGCCGTTGCCAATAGATTGAGTCTTCAACTTCCCAACGCAACCTTGACTATACTAGACAGTCGACAAGCTCACTATTATCAACCTGGCTACACTTTGTTAGCCACAGGCGTCTGGAATAATACCGACAAGGTTATAGACAGTAACGCCAACCTTCTTCCTGCAGGAATAAATTGGATACAAGAAAATGCCCGTGAGTTTTCACCGGATAACAATCAGGTAATTACTGAGAGCGGCAAAAAAATTGGCTATGACTATCTAGTGGTAGCCACTGGCTTAAGATTAGGTTTTGAGAAAATAGAAGGTCTTAATATTCAAGACTTAGGCACTGATGGCATTGGTAGTGTTTACCATAGTCCAGAAATTGCTATAAAAACATGGCAACAAATAGATGCCTTTCGTCAAAAAGGAGGGCGCGCCGTAATGACGCTAGCACATACTGACATGAAGTGTGCAGGTGCGCCATTGAAAATGACCTTTATGGTGCATGACAGACTCATACAAGCAGGTACACGACAAAACAGTGATATTCAATTTTTTAGTCCACATCAGACGGTATTTAGCGTGCCTGTTGTAAACGAAAATATATTATCACGCTGGGCATCTTATGACCCACCAATTGGCGCAAACTTTGAGCAACGATTAACTGGCATCGATAAATCAGCAAAAGCTGCCTATTTCACGGATTCAGAGGGCAATCAAAATCGACAAGACTATGATTTTATTCATGTTGTACCACCCATGTTTGCAGTAGACAGTATACTAAACAGCCCCTTAGCCAATAAAAATGGTTGGCTTGACGTCGATAAATATACGCTACAACACAAGCGCTATGAAAATATTTTTGGGGTCGGTGATATTAATGGAACGCCAAAAGGTAAAACAGCCGCAACCGTTAAGCTCTCCGCACCCATAGTGACGAACAATCTTATTGAAGTAATACAAGGCAAGGCACCCAGTCAAAAATTTGATGGATATACCTCGTGTCCGTTGTTAATCAAAGAAGGTGAGGCAATGCTTGTTGAGTTCGATTATGAAAATAATTTAACCCCAAGTGTGCCTTTGGTTAACCCGTTAAAAGAAAGCTATTTCGCATGGTTTCTAGAAGAAATGATGCTGAAACCTGCTTATATGGCTGTTGCCAAAGGTCGAGTTTAACCTCGTATAGTACAGATAGTCAGTATCTTCATAAGTTTCAATGAGCTGGCTACCGTTTATATAAGCGAGGACTTTTACTAAGTTTCGCTAACATTTGCAAAGGAGCTGTCATGTTACTTTTAAATCAAGCATTTATGATGTTGTGGGAAGCTATATTAGAGAATGCGATGCTGGTCGGTACATTATTTCTATTATTACTGATCACATGGAGTTATTGGGGCATTGTAGGTAGGCATCAAAAGCTAGCATATCGTTTTACCACTGTACTAGCAGCTATTGCGGCAGGGATTGGCTTTTTTACTTTGCCATTATTTTTTAATTCTAGTTTAGGAAGTCTCAATTATTGGGTAGATTGGGCCTTCCATCTGGCAATGGTGGCAGCATTGTTTGTTTATGCTTATGTGGTTATATTGCCACTGATAACCGGACTGTCTGGGTTAACCAAGCATAGCGCTTCATATCCATAAGAAAAAATGCTAAATAATCTAAATTGGATCGTTTAACAATACAAATTACTGAAATACCTGTAGCACAGGCTCAAGTTGCTTGTCATAAAGCAGTGGACGCGCGGCGCTAGCAGCTCAGTCACTAGCAGAACTTGGCTATACGCAAGTGGCCTCAATTGCTGGTGGTTATGAGGCATGTCTTGAAGCGGACATACCAATAACTATGGCAAATGAAGGTATTGATTTCTATTAATTCATTTGGACAGATACCGCATGGCTGACTATAGGTTAAGAAGTTTTTAACTAATTGACTTATCCCTAAAATTAGACACACTACTATCAGTATGTTCGGCAATTTAACATATAGATATAAAATCGGATATTATATTTTATAATAAGGATATTCCAGTGAAGAAATTATTTAAAATTAATCATACTTCTTATTTGATGGCTACCGCTTTAACTATTAGTGCAGTAAGCATAACAGCATGTAGTGAAACAGAGGTTAAAGCGGTTGACAGAGTGGAAGAAGCTGAAGCTTTAGCACGAGTTAAATCACTTGAGTCACAAGCTGCAGCAATTAAGGAAGATATGGCCTCAAATCCAAGCGCTAAATTGACTGTTAGTATGCCTGACGAGTCTACTATTCCAGATGACGAGTTTGGCGCAGCTGTGCGTCGCGGCTTGCAAATTGCTAATCATACTTATAAAGAGTTGCCCGACAATGTTGGCAACCAATTAAATTGTACTAGCTGTCATTTAGGTAATGGCTCAGAAGCTTACGCTGCTCCTTGGAATGGTATGCCAGGTATCTATCCTATTTACCGTAGTCGTGGTGGTCGTGTCAACTCAATTCAAGAGCGTATTAACGGATGTTTTGAACGCTCAATGAACGGCAAAGCGCTTGATCTAGGTTCAGATGATATGAATGCAATGGTGTCTTATATGAGCTGGCTATCACAAGACTTGCCATACGGTGTCTCACCCGAAGGTCGCGGCTTTGTAAAAATAGATAAAAATTTGGAGCCTGACACAGATAATGGCAAAAAATTATTCGCTGAAAAATGTAGTGTTTGTCATGGTGAGAATGGTGAAGGTCAATATAATGACGATGGTTCTTACGTTTATCCAGCGGTAGCTGGAGAAAAGTCTTTTAACGATGGCGCAGGTATGGCACGAACATACACAGCAGCTGCTTTTATCAAAGGTAAGATGCCTTTTGGACAAGGTAACTCTCTTAGCGATCAAGAAGCAGTCGATATTGCTAGTTACTTTACTCACTTACCACGCCCTGTAAAAGCTAATAAAGATAAAGACTGGCCCAATGGAGATGCGCCTAAAGACGTACGTCGATAATAAGGTTTGAGCTATGCTGAAGAAACCGTAGAGATAAACTTGAGAGACTTCAATTACATATTTCAATGATCAAGGCCAAGCCATCTCTATTACAGTCTTTTCAATATAGCTCATTTTTTACACGTCTATAATTTCACAGTAATCATTAGGCTATCTAAGAATCCTACGCTTACATACTATAAAGATGCTGGGCTCTACTATAGCTTTGCATTAATACTCTCTCTGTCATAGCAAGTCAGGTAAATCTCCCATTAGCATCATCGAATCAATAGATCTCACGAGTAGTCGTTGGCATACTGGCCTTATCTAACCATAAGTGCCGCACAACTGAGGAACGAACCTGCTCATCATTTAGAGTCTCACCTTCTATCTCAGATAGTTTTAATAATCTCTAAAGTCACCGCATCTAATTGTGCCTCAACATTCAGATCGAATCCTAGTGTTAGCAGCTTTCCTAGTAAACGACCTTGTAATATCCGTGCTCGACTGAAGAGTGGCAATAGCTTTTTGTCCGACCATTGCCATTCAGTCCAATTTGAATGCTCATGAATATAGGCAATATGCTTTATATTTTCCTCAAAGATATGCAGAGATAAAGCTATTAACCTCCTTATATTATGCAGAGAATAAGCAATAGAAACAGCACCCGCGAACTTTAAAACTAGAGAAGTGATATTAATAATAGACGCAATAAAGAGAAATTTTCAATAAGAATACGCGGCTTTTTATTATAAGCAATGATTGAGTAGAGGTAAAAATACTATAAAAGTATAGTGCCTAAATACGAGTTAAATTTTATTGTATAATAATTTACATCTTAATTATTTATCTCTATAGTATCTTAAAGTCAATGAAATCAGTGTATACAAGATAATGTAATTCCTTACAGGTTCGTTGACCTACCTTGACATGGTAGAGGTTCTCGCTACGATTGCCGGTGGCATGACCAACGTCGCCGATGTGGCATAGATTTTTATCTTAGACGTGACTGCCGCAAGTCCTGCCATCAAAGTAAAGCTCTCGAGGTTGTAATCCCAAAACTCAGTTTCCCCGCCAAAACCGCGCAGTTTGATCATTGAAAGCGCAAAATCGAACCCATAGTGCTCGGCACGTTGCACAATCTGTTTATTTAGCTCAAATGTTGGCTTGTACTGCGGCGCGTTTTTTGAGATTAACCAACCGTTATTACCAATCGGACAAAAAATACCTATTTCCATGATTTCACCTATACGTTTGAGGAAGAAAAGAGCGATAAAAGAAATAAAGATTATTTCATGTTTTTTATGTGGCATAATTTATGCCAAATTAATTAATTGTTATTTATCAATAATTTATATGTTTTTTATACAAAAATTATTAAACCATATGGTCTAAAAATATGCAGAGAAATAGTGCGGGCTGTTATAAATTGGTGCAAAGTGTTATAAAATAGTGCACAAATGTATAAATTGTTTATAAGTACATTTTGATGGTGGTTTGAATGAAGATAAGGTGGAATAAGCAGCAGAAAAGACTGGTCAACAGCAGGTTGCTATAGTTAGTGAACCTGCAAACCGATATGGTATTGCTCGCTGTTGGAGTAGTTGGCATATCTGTTTTAATCAACCAGTAGCATCTATATTTGGTTGCTTCGACCCTTTTTTAAATTGCATCAACTATCAGTTAAAATTAGGTTTTTTGGCTTTACGATGAGGGAAAATATAGTGAAAGAATACGCACTAAAAGAAGAGACAGAGACGAGTGCAAAGATATTAAAAAAGAAAGAACATATCATTAATGCTGCATTGATCGTATTTTCCCAAGAGGGATTGAATGGCGCGCGTATGTAGCAAATTGCCGAAGAAGCTGACATATCTAAATCGAATATATTTTATTACTTCCAAAGTAAAGAAGTTCTGTATGTTGCTGTTTTAGAAAAGGTGCTGAGTAAGTGGCTATCGCCTTTGAGTGAGATTAACGCCAACCAAGATCCAAGGGTTGCCCTTAAGACCTATATTGAAGAAAAATATAAAATCTCAAAAAAATCGCCTGCAGCATCGAGACTATATGCGTTAGAGATTATACAAGGGGCACCTCATTTGATGGCCGTATTAAAAGGCCCTTTGAGGTCTTTGGTTCGTGAAAAGGTGGCAGTGATTGATGGCTGGATTGCAGATAACAAGATTAAGTCCGTGTCTGCCATCCATTTGATTTTTCATATTTGGGCAGTCACTCAGCACTACTCTGATTTTTCTACGCAAACTGAAGCGGTATGTAATCATAGCTTGAGAAATAAAAAGTTCGCTAATGAGGCATTAAATACTAGTATTCAACTTCTGGTAGATAGTTTGATTCCGTGATTTGATATGAGTAAAGTACAGTTCCCCAATTCGAAAAGCCCCAATCTGAAGATTGAGGCTTTTTTTATGTCCATCATTTAAGGGCTTTAGTTTAAATAAAGACTATAGTTTAAATAAAACACTACATGACTAAGACTTCTTTTCTCTAACCCCTATAGTCACGATTGTATAAGGATGACTTGGGAGAGCTCAGCACTTACAAGTGAGGTTAGCAACCAAGGTAAGTAGTGATATAATGTCCTGATAATTGATATTTTATGAAAGGGTTACCTTATGGCTCGTACCGCTAGCGCATTGCACATTTTAGTAAAACATAAAGAACAAGCTGAGGACATTATTGCCAAGCTTAAAAAAGGCGCTAAGTTTGATGTACTGGCCAAGCGATACTCGACCTGCCCATCAGGTAAGAAAGGTGGCAGCTTAGGTGAGTTTGGCAAAGGCGATATGGTAGGGCCATTCGATAAGGTTTGCTTTACCGGCGAACTATTTACTCCGCATCTAGTAAAGACCAAATTTGGCTGGCATGTCGTAAAAGTCCTTTATAGAACTTAAGCATTGGCGTTTTGATTGTAAGCCGACTGGAGTATGCCTCAAATGTTGTCCTGATTCATATGTGATTTAACATCGTGATAATTATGTGTGAATCAGGACTTGGTATTTGGTCGACTTACACCTTCTAATCCTTACATCAAACTACCTTTATTTTACTTAAGCAGTTTTCTACGAGTTAAGGTCAAATAGTGAGGGGCGAGATAAGTTGTCATCAGCCTTCAAAACCCCTAGGTAATTCAGGTGCAGGCAAACGTTTCACATCAGAGTCAACATTACCGAAACGCTCATGGCCATTATTCCAATCAATAATAGACTGCTTAATCTCAGCTTTGTTATCAGCAACGAAGTTCCACTACATTAGTACTTGGTTATTAAGCGGTTCGCCGCCGATGAACATGATACGTGTGCCCTTTTTAGCAGCCAACTTAATACTTTTATTATTGGCGACATCGCTATCATGAAAACGGAATAACTGATCTTGCCGACAAACCTTGCCTTCGGACGCTACCTCTCCTTCTGAAACCAAGATACCGTACTCAAAGTCTGGCTCTAAATTTATTATGCCACTACAGGTCTAACAAAAGAATATATAATTGACGCATCTAAAATGTGAGCAATGAAAACATGGATATCGAAGGCAATACTGCTGATCAAATAGAAATTATCTATGAAGATGAGTATATAGTAGCGATTAATAAAGAAGCTGGTCTGTTGGTGCATCGTAGTTGGCTGGACAAAGGTGAGACACGCTTTGCCATGCAGCTCACCCGTGATGCGGTAGGCTGCCATGTGTTTCCAGTGCATAGGTTAGACAAACCTACATCAGGTGTATTGTTGTTTGCCAAGAGTTCAGCCGTGGCACGTAGCCTTACCGAAGCGTTTACTGAACGCAAAGTGACCAAGCAATATTTGGCCGTGGTGCGTGGCTTTATGTCTGAGCAAGGTACTGTTGATTATGCGTTGAGCTTTAAGCCTGACGCCATTGCCGATAAATTTGCCAATTTAGATAAACCTGCTCAAGAAGCGGTCACCCACTGGCAGAGTTTGGCACAAATTGAGCTGCCATTTGCAGTATCAAAGAAGCATACCACTAGCCGCTATAGTCTGGTTCGCTTAACGCCTGAAACTGGACGCAAACATCAGCTGCGTCGGCATATGAGACATGTATTCCATCACATTGTGGGTGATACCAGTCACGGCGATATACGTCACACACGATTTTTTCGTACTCACTATGATTGCACGCGTATGTTGCTGCATGCTCAGACTTTGGCACTCAGCCACCCCGTCACTGGTGAGCCACTAGTACTAAAAGCGGGATTAGACAATCAATGGATGCGTATCTTAGAAGAGTTCTCTTGGGAAGATAGTGTTGAGGTTTAAGTTCCTAGTGGGGACTTGAAAAGACAATCTCTTATACTACGCTCCAAAATCTCAAATTTTTCAAAATACCTTTTTATTAACTTATCAGTATCTTGTAGCACTATGCATATAGTTCACTTCATCATAGTTAGCAGTTATTTAATAGTCATGTTGCTATAATAATCATCTAGCAAACTATTTATCATAAAAAAGAGCAAGACACTTAATGTCTTGCTCTTTTTTTATATTATTGATAGCGACTAATATTAGAACTGTGAATATTTGGCACAAGATGCTGGCTGCCAGTAGAACTCAGTGGCAAAAAATTCATCATCGCGCAATCTACCCTCGTAGCTATCATCGAAGATAATCTTATACTGGCAAGACTCTACATTGTTATTGGCATCATAAAACTTGAGGATATAATCCCATTCACGAGCGTTGAACCCTTCGCTGAAATGAGGTGTACCGATTATTTTATAAATCTGATCTTTAGTAGTACCTACTTGTATTTTAGCAATATCATTATGATTGACGATAGTGCCACCCTTCTGCCATGCCTTTTCTGGATCTGGAAATACTAAATCGTTAGCATCAACAGCTCCATGCTGAGCACCAGGCGTCAAATGCCAAGTTGGCATGATGTTTTTTTGAGCACAACCAGTGACTGTGAATAGTAAAGCAGACGTAGCCAACAAGCCGTAACGATAAAAAGATTTTTTCATTATTTATCCCTTAATATATTTTATAAGTAATTTGACAGCGCATGTATTCAAGCAAACGCTGTCAAACAGTGATGTGGCTATATTAGAAATGGAAGCCTGCACCAATTGCGCCGCCTGCATTTCCTTGGGTGTCTGCTGTACCATTAATCTTCATTACCCAACGTCCATTGTCTGAGACTTTAGATAGACCGATAGCAACTGCACTTTCACCATTGTATGTTGCGACACCACCACCGATCATTGACTTACCAGGGATATAAGCTTGCGGTAGTGAAGACATTGCCATGGCAGCAGAGATACCAGCATTAGCATCATCTTCTACTTCATTAATCTTATAACCCAACTCGTTAACGCTGTTGCTTAGCTTGCCATCTAGAGCGCTCAACTGCCCAAAGTTCACAGCATCAGTAGGATTCAGACCATCAGCAACACCGGTGATAGTCTTGCCACCTGCGTTGATACCTTCAGTTGTCATGCTTGGACCGTTAGCTATCGTGACACCGTTTGTGTTAACGGTAGTATTACCAGTTGTGATCGTATCTGCAGTAACACTATCTACGCTAATGTTGCCACTCAAATCAAACTTGATACCGCTATCAGTGGTTGTCGTCGTGATATTATCACTGCCTTCAAACTTAAGTGCAGTGCTATTACCAACTGATTTATTAACATCATTACCACTGTCTGCACTGAAGCTCAAACCATTATCGAGTCTATCGGTATTGGCCTGAATATCTTCGTTGGCCTGAGCATTACCGTTGTTTACAGCAGCAATAGCATCATTAAGATTATTTGCTCCTGTACCGCCGATATTAGTGGCTGTTAAGTTGCCTTCATCATCAATCGCTGCGTCACCACCGATAATGCCAGCCACATCATTTCCTAGATTGTATAGCTGACTACCGTTGATAGCGTCAGTACTTCCTGCATTGATAGCACCGCCATTGACGTTGGTTATAGTAGTACCAGCAGCACCGCCACCCAATGTAATACTGCCTTTGTTGACAGTGTCGTCTGGGTTTGTATCGTACTGAACCGCAGCATTGCTAAGCGCTTCATTACTACTTTCTAATGCATCGCTGACTGATTTTAACTGTGAGACATTGACTGCATCAGAATCTGCTGTACCAGCGGCCACACCTGTAACTTGACGATATACACCGTTGGCTGCATCGCCCACTGCAACTGCACCAGTTGTGCTAGTCGTTGCTGTAATAGCAGCATTACCCGCTGCGCGATAGCCTACAATACCAGCACCTGTCGTAGCTGCAGAACCAAGACCTAGTACTACCGAGCCATTTTGGTTTGCTGTGATGCCGTTACCAAGTACAAAAGTATCATCACTATTAATAGTGTTGTTATTACCAATTGAGTAACTGTTGTTGCCATTGATAGTGCTTGGATCACCAAAGGCACCAGAGTTATCGCCATTGACGATGTTACCTGTACCGATACTGATAGACTGATTACCTAGCGCTTGAGCACCATCACCAATAGCGACTGATGACTGACCTGCTACCTGTGAACCGTTACCAATCACAACTGAGTTTGTCGCATCTACAGTTGCTCTGGTGTTAAGTCCTAATGCAACGGTATTGTTTGCACCAGCTTCTACAATTGCATTTACACCAATTGCAGTTGAGTTATCGCCACCAGCACTTGAGTCATTAGTCACGCCTATATCACCTTCAGTACTAACTGCATTGGTATGAGCAAACTTCACACCCTCAGTATTCATTTTCTGTACAGTTTGACCGATAGTCAGACGATCAGTAACTTCTTGACCATTAACATCATACGTTAAGAATTGCGAATCCATATTGCTGTCATCGATACTGCGGTTCACAACTTGATCCGTCACATTGACCGTAACGGGATTGCCGTTTTGGTCAGTTACTTCGACGTTGGTAACGTTTTGAGCGATCAAGGTATCCAGCTGTCCTTTATTCACAGCGTCATCAGCATTCACCCCTTCTGCCACATTAGACAATGTTGTACCACCACTCGCTACATAGTCGTTGCCTTCATCGTCTTGCTCAATCACTGCAGGTGTACCCTCTAAGATAACACGATCATAATTGATGCTGTTGTCATTGGGATCTCGCTCATACTTCACAGCACCTGCTGTCAAGTCTGTTAAACCATCAGATACTGCATCCACTTGTCCTTTGGTTGCTGCATCATTTGCATTCACACCATCAGCTAGATTACTTACTGTCTGACCACCAGCATTAATGCCAGTAGCAGTAATACTTGGACCTGTTTGTGCGCCACCTGCGTTAACAAAGCTCACACCTGCTTGATTTACAACAGTACTGTTACCAGCGTCGTCAGTTGCGGTGAAACCTTCTGCACCATAGTTGCTGGTGTTGGTACCGTCTGTAACAGTGGTACCTGCTGCGGTAATGGTGGTGCTAGCACCGCCAACTGTACCATCAGTAATGCTAACGCCATTAGTGTCTGTGACCGTGTTGCCAGTGGTCACGCTACCTGTCGCGCCCAAGTCAAGGTTCTTATTTAAGCTGAAGTCAACAATGTTGCCTGTTTTAGTGACGCTAAGGTTGTTCTCAGCATCAGCGGTTCCGATGTCAATGGTGTCGCCCGCCTTGATCGCAGCGCCATCAGCACCATTGCTGTTTAAGATAAAGCCTTGATCTAGTGCAGTGATTGCAGCGCCAACGTTGTCATTAGCGACGCCATTAACGTTGTAAGTTGGATTACTGATGGTGCCTGTAGCAGGATCATAGATAGCGCCGCCGCCTAGGTTCTCTGCGGTGTCACTTCCTAGTTGGTTGGTCTTTGTGTTGACTGTGGTGACTAGCGTATTCACTTGACCACCGTTGATGGCGTCTTTGCTGTTAGCAGCAATAGTCCCATCAGCAACATTCGTAACCTTGTTATTACCTGCATCAATACCAGCTGCGGTAATGCTTGGCGTGTTCGCCAATACAGCGCCAGTAGTGTCAAGGAAGGTTAAGCCTTCTGCACCATAGTTGCTGGTATTAGTGCCATCTGTAACCTTGGTGCCTGCTGATGTCATGGTGGTTACGTTAGTACCATCAGTAATTGTGACACCATTACTGTTTGTGACGGTGTTGCCAGTGGTCACGCTGCCTGTCGCGCCTAAGTCAAGGTTCTTATTTAAGCTGAAGTCAACAACGTTACCTGTTTTAGTGACGCTAAGGTTGTTCTCAGCATCAGCGGTTCCGATGTCAATGGTGTCGCCCGCCTTGATCGCAGCGCCATCAGCACCATTGCTGTTTAAGGTAAAGCCTTGATCTAGTGCAGTGATTGCAGCGCCAACGTTGTCATTAGCGACGCCATTAACGTTGTAAGTTGGATTACTGATGGTGCCTGTAGCAGGATCATAGATAGCGCCGCCGCCTAGGTTCTCTGCGGTGTCACTTCCTAGTTGGTTGGTCTTTGTGTTGACTGTGGTGACTAGCGTATTCACTTGACCACCGTTGATGGCGTCTTTGCTGTTAGCAGCAATAGTCCCATCAGCAACATTCGTAACCTTGTTATTACCTGCATCAATACCAGCTGCGGTAATGCTTGGCGTGTTCGCCAATACAGCGCCAGTAGTGTCAAGGAAGGTTAAGCCTTCTGCACCATAGTTACTGGTATTAGTGCCATCTGTAACCTTGGTGCCTGCTGATGTCATGGTGGTTACGTTAGTACCATCAGTAATTGTGACACCATTACTGTTTGTGACGGTGTTGCCAGTGGTCACGCTACCAGCAGGACCTAGGTCGATATCTTGAGCAAGATTATAATTGACAGTATTATCAGTAGCGTTATTAGTCACAACTAGATTGCTGTCTGTATTAGTAAAACCGACAGTCTCGCCAAGCTTGACATTGTCTACCGCACTACTACCAGCTTTAATATTGAAGCCTTTATTTGCTTCAGTGAGTGCTGTTGTAGCTGTCGTTTGGGCATTAGTAGCAGCAGTTTGAGCATTAGTAGCAGTTGTTTGAGCGTTATTTGCGCTGGTCTGAGCACTATTAGCACTGGTTTGAGCATTACTGACGTTAGTGTTAGTTGTCTCTAATTGCCCAAAGTTTACTGCATCGCCAGCAACAGTGCCATTGGCTACATTAGTAATTTTACTGTTACTTGCATCAAAACCATTGGCTTTTACTTGCCCAGTAAAAACTGGAGCATTGGCAAGTTGAATATCGACCGTATTACCAGTTACCACTGTTTTGATGTTGCTATTAGAGCCTGCACCAGCTAACCCACCAGAGATAGTGAGCGTTTCGCCCAACTTACGAGTGGTTGTGCCCGTATTCCCAGTAAAGGTCAGTGGTGTCTGTACGGCTGAGTTTAGTGCGCTAATAGCACCACCGACACCAGTGACACTACCTGCTGCGTTAGCTGGGTTGCTGACGACAGAGTAAGTAGGTGCCGTGATAGCTCCTGTCGTAGGACTATACTGAGAGTTACCACCAAGTGCCGCGGCTGTATCAGTACCTTGTTTATTCGTTAATGTGTTTTGCGCTGTTAACTGCGCGACATTTACTGCATCAGTCGCAGCGGACCCGCCAGCGACATTTTGAATACGTCTGGTCGCGGCAGCAGTGCCGACAGACACCACACCGTTTGCAGGTACTGCTGCGACATTAGTCAAGAATGAGTTGCCCGATGGTGTGGTTGTTGTTGAGCCTGCACCCAAAGCGACAGAGTTAGCGATGCTTGCATTGGCAGTAGCACCGATACTAATGCTAGAAGCTGCAGTTGCTTTAGAGGCCTGACCAACGGCGATGGCACCAGTGCCAACAGCGTTTGCACCGAGGGTATTATTCCCACCACTACCGATAGCGATGGCACCAGTGCCATTGGTAGTGGCAGCCCCGCCGCCAGCTGACCCGCCGCCTATGGCAACAGAGGATTGACCTGTTGAGCTTGCAGCACGACCGATGCTGACCCCATATTGTGTAGCACTGCTAGTATCTGCACCGAGGGCAACGGTGTTTAAAGCTGCTGCGTTAGCGCTTTCACCAAGGGCATAAGCATTGGCGGCAGAAGCTTTAGAACCTGCACCAATAGCAACAGAGTTTACACCTGATGCCTCTGCACCAGAAATGAGAGCTAAGGCATGGTTTCCTGAGGCAATAGCACCGTTTAAGCCATTGGTTGTGGCATTTCCACTTGACCCGATAGCAACAGAACCAATCCCATTCGCAATTGGGCTATCTAAGGCTCCACTTAGACCACTACCAATAGCAACCCCGCCTGCACCAGTAGATGTCGTAGGATTACTATTGAAATTTTGACCTATAATGACTGATAAATCACCGCTCGCAATGATATCACTACCAATTGCCGTAGCCTGTGAACCTGTTGCTGCAAGATTTGCGCCTATTGCTATTGTCTCTGCACCTGAGGCACAAGCAATATTATTTAAAACACCATTTCCAATAGCTACCGAAGCCTCTTCACCACCAAAACCATTAGAATCTCTTGTACAGTTTACCCTAGTCGTCCCACCACCTGCTTCATAGCCTGCTACTGCCTGCATACTAAATCCAGTAGCAGCCATTCCCACACATAATGCACTTAATTTTACCAGTCGTGCACCTCCTATCATAGCGCCTGTAGAAGGACTAGCGCCAGAACTGACAGCAGAACTTGAAGACTTGCCACGGCTCTTTGCATACTCTGCGACAGCCGTGAAGCACCCTAGTGATCTATTCCAAATGACTTTATAGTTACGGTTCATAATCTCTATTCCTTTATTAATTAAAGAGCTCGTACAACACGGAAGGACTTATGGTTCTCTGCTGTAAATAAGGCAACATTACTCTAGGCTTAATTTAAAACTTCTTTGTGCTAGAAATACTTTAGATATATGACTAACAATTTAGATACGCTTATTTAGTATTCTAGTACAAACAGCAAAATAATCAATCGCTAAAACGATTATATATAGGCATTGTGTAATCAATATTAACCAAGCAGTAATAGATTTTTTAGGTGATGAGAACTGCCCTATTTTTGTATGCATAAAAAACTTGTATACAAATGATAAAATATATATATAACATACACTTACAAAATACTCATGAATCTAAATTTTTCAGATTTTATTTGATAGCCAATCCCTTTGTTTGTAAGGCATAAACCAATAGAGAAACTGAGTTTCCGAGATACATTTTTTATGCTTTCAATAATCATTATTAATAAAGACATATAGAACATTAATATAAGAATTATACTCAGCAATATTGCAAAAGACTAATGTCTGCTTTCTTTATATTCTTTTAAGTGAATATATTCAGCCAAACAAATATATTCAGCCAAACAAATATATTCAGCCAAACAAATATATTCAGCCAAACAAATATATTCAGCCAAACAAATATATTCAGCCAAACAAATATATTCAGCCAAACAAATATATTCAGACAAACAAATATAATGGGTCATATTTTATTTTTATTAAAATAAACAGAATTAAAAATAGAAAGTTATTGGGAATTTAATCGCATAAGTAAAGATAGCTAATATAAATGACGATGCTGACAATGCAGCTTATGACATGATAAAAGGGCACAGTTGATTAATGGCATACCAGATAGGTGTAGTGCATAGACTTTAGGTACTGACCAGCTATAGCCGTACAGACACATACTAAGAGACAGTGATGCACTCAGTGCTTACTACCCATAAAAAAACGCAGAGCACCATTTGATGCTTTGCGTTTGTTAGATTGAACTGTATTTACAGAATACTGCGTCTAAATTGTAGATAAGCCGCTGTGATCGCTGCTGCATTTTCTACCTGCGGATAATGACCTAGCATAGGCATATTGGTTATATCAGCATTGGGTATCAGTTGACGATAACGATCAATCATATGCTGACCTGAGATAGGATCTTTGGCGCCTGCGATTAATTTCACCGGTACAGTACTGTTGATAATCGCACCTACCCATCGCTCGCGGTACTGCTGACGTTGAGGCATATAGTTAATTAGCTTATGCATCACACCCAGTCCATTGTTGTGATTTAACAGCTGCCATAGCGTATCTATCACTTCTGCTGTGGGCTGCGTGTCGGGGCCAAATATCCGCTGTAGACTGCCTGCAAATTTCTGCTTATTAATCAGCTTTAATACCAGAGGTCCCAATGGCGATAGTAGTAGCTTCTGTACCAAGATAGGTTTGTGCGTCTCAGGGAACAGACCACCATTTAAAAAGCATACGCTAGCAATGTGTCGCTCAGCGCTACTCTCAACTTGTCTGGCTAGCAATTCCTGAGCCACTGTATCACCATAGTCATGCGCTAATATATGATAATCACTGACGCCCAGTTTTTGCAAAAAAACTTGATAAATATCAGCCTGTTCACTGATTAGATAGCGCGCGTTTTTTGGTTTGTCTGACAACCCAAACCCCAGCATATCAAGCGTGATGACATAATAGTGCTCGGTTAGCGCATCCCACATGCCCTCCCAGTCCCAACTGGCACTAGGATAACCATGAATCAATAGCAATACAGGCGCACTCTTATCCCCTGCATACCGAGTGAATATTTGATGCCCATGAATGGATTCATATTGTCCCTGCCGTTGCCACTCATCAAGAGTTATCATTAGAGATTTACTCCTCAAATGATGGATCGGTGCGGCGCAGTTTTCTTAGTAACGCAGGCCATGCGATGTCACCATTCGCGCCCCGAGTCACTTGCTCTGATGCCGCTTGGATACCGGCCAAGATTTGTGCTGGTATTGGCGTCAATGCACCGCCGCCGCTCTGTGCTTTAATCTGAATCTCACAGGCTCTTTGCATGATATACATGTACAAAAACGCATTGGCGACTGTATCGGCACAGGTGAGCAGACCATGGTTACGCAAAATCATAAAGTGAGCATCACCTAAATCATTAACCAAACGGACCTTTTCTTCAGGGTTTAATGCGACGCCTTCGTAGTCGTGGTATGCCAAGTTGGATAGCGGAAATAATGATTGTTGCGAGATAGGTAGCAGGCCTTTTTCTTGCGCTGAGACAGCAACGCCATCATTTGTATGTAGATGGATAACGCAATGCGCATCGTCGCGAGCTTCGTGCACAGCACTATGAATGATAAATCCAGCTGGATTTACGTCAAACTCTGATGGTGATACTTTCTCGCCTGCTTTATTGACCTTGACTAGACTAGAGGCGGTAATCTCTTCAAATAACATGCCGTACGGGTTGATTAAAAACTCATCTTCAGTACCTGGTACGCGCGCAGAGATATGAGTGAATACCAGATCATCCCAACCATAAGAGGCAATCATTCGATAACAGGCGGCAAGATTTACGCGCATCTGCCACTCTTGTTCGCTCATATTATGGTGTACACTCGAGGTTAAATCGGTCGATGTCGCGGTTTGCATAGTTGTTTGCATGCTGTATTCCTTTACTGTGTTAGATATCCTGAATGATTACTTTACACCATTTCATAAAACCAAATCTGTCAAAAACATTACACTTATGAATATCAATGATTATTTGAATAACGACCCATGGTTTAGTCAATTGCCAGCCATTGTGCAGCTGCTACTGGCAGGCGATGCGGTGCTAAAGGTATACCAAAAAGGACGAATGATTCATGCCATCGGTGACAACGATGATGCGGCGCTACACTTTGTCGTGTCGGGTACGATTAGAGTCTGTAACGTGAGCGCTAGTGGCCATGCTATGACTCTGGCACATCTATCTAATGGCGAGTGGTTTGGTGAAATATCTATCATAGATGACAATCCTCGCACCCATGATGCATGGACGATTAACAAAGTAACGCTAATCTCTATCCCAAGAAATCTAGTCATTCAAACAGCGCAGTTGCATCCGATTTTATACAAGCACCTCGCGCTTATAACCTGCGAGCGAATTCGCCGAGCATTTGATTGGATTGACGATGCTACCTCACTCAATACCTCAGCGCGATTGGCTAGCATGCTGATTGGGCTGATTGACACTTATGGACAGCAAATAGGAGACGATATCAAAATAGATCTGCGCTTATCGCAAGAAGAGCTTGGCTTTATGCTTGGTACTACCAGACAAACCATCAATAAAATCATTCAATCGTGGCAAAAGCAGAGCCTTATCGATATGCACTATGGTTTTATCACCATAAAGGACAAGCCCCAGTTGATGGCAATGATGAATCCTGCCTGACTTGAATATATAAAATCGTTTCAACAATCCACACAACATCCAACTTATGATAGTTAGCATCAACTGCCTTAACATCTTCTTAACAGACCACTTGCTATGGTAAGGAATGACGTTTCCTACCATCTGTTGAGAAGTATCTGTATGTCCATACCTCAAGTCATCAAGACCAATGTGCTAAAAATCAAAGCACCCAACGCCAATACAAAGACCAGCTACCTTAGTAAGCTCTATAATCGTGAGATAAATCTCAGTTATCTTATTTTCATTGTGGCTTTATATTTGGTAGCGACCGCAAATATTGGGTTCTTTGAGCAGGTGCTGGCTGTCTATCCATTTAGCAAAAACGTTGGCTTTATATTCTCTATTACAGGCTTACTATTTGGACTGATGTGGCTGGTATTGCAACTGCTTTGCTATCGCCCAATTGCCAAACCAGTATTGATTGCGCTACTGATTACTGCCGCTATCTGTGGTTATTTTACCGATGCTTATGGAACGATATTTGATACCAACATGCTGATCAACAGTCTGGAGACCGATCAAGCAGAGGCGATGGGGTTGTTTGCCCCTAGCATGGTCATTCGGGTGCTGCTACTGGGCGTGTTGCCGGCATTTATCATTAGCAAGATACGGTTGAAACGCTTTACTTGGCAACGCAGTATTCTACAAAAAACGGCAACCTTGATATTGTCTATCGTACTGATCGCAGCTTGTCTTTTACCATTTGGTGACCAGTACGCCAGTTTCTTCCGTCAACATAAACAAGTTCGCTCTTATGCCAACCCAATCACGCCTATTTACTCTACGATCAAACTTGGCGAAAACTATGTCGATGAGCTACGCCGTCCTGATACTTTCACGCTACATGCGACAGACGCAAAGCGCGTGGCACCTGCTAATAGTGTTACTGGCGGCGGCAAACCTAAACTAATGGTGTTTGTGGTTGGCGAAACGGCTCGCGCAGATCACTTCGGCTTGAACGGCTATACACGCAATACCACACCGCTGCTCTCAAAGCAGTCAGACCTTTATAGCTTTAAAGATGCCGTCTCTTGTGGAACCTCTACAGCCTACTCCGTACCTTGCATGTTTAGCTATGCAAATCGAGCAGACTACGATATCGATACAGCCAAGTATAATGAAAACGTACTAGATACACTAAGCAAGCAAGGGATCAATGTCGTTTGGCGCGACAATAACTCTAGCTCAAAAGGCGTGGCTGATCGCGTTACTTTTGAAGACTACAAAACAGCTGACACAAACCATAACTGTGATGTCGAATGCCGAGATATCGGTATGCTTGACGGGTTTGATAAACTTGTAAAGTCAGGCAGCTCACAGAAAGAGATGCCGAAAGATACGCTTATTCTACTGCATCAAATGGGTAATCATGGCCCCGCCTATTATCAGCGCTATCCTAAAGAATTTGAAAAATATAACCCTGTCTGCATGACCAATGAGCTGTCTAAATGTGATGCTCAGTCTGTGATAAATGGTTACGATAATGCGATTCGTTATACCGATTACTTTTTGAGTAATGTGATTGATACGCTAAAGCCTTATGAGCAAGATTATGATGTGGTAATGGTATATATTAGTGATCATGGGGAGAGTTTGGGTGAAAATAATATCTACCTGCACGGTTTGCCCTATAAGTTCGCACCAGATGCCCAAAAACACGTGCCTACGATAGTTTGGTCGCCCAATAGCAATAGTATCGATACTGAAAGTCTTTCTAGTATGGTCAATCAGCCAGTGTCACACGATTTTATTACGCCGACATTGCTTAGCTTTTTTGGTATTACAACCGATGAAATCAAAGGTACATCAACCTTTTTTAAACTTGCCCATTCTAATTGAGTGGTTAAAAGTGAGTTAATAAAATTAATTTGTTAGAAATAGCTCGCGGCATTCGTTCTTATATTACTCAGTCCTTTTAGGTAACCACTATTTTTTAGGTCAGCATCATGTACAAGATACTCGTTATTGAAGACAACCCCGATATCGTGGCCAATATTTATGCTTTTTTTGAGCCAAAAGGGTTTGAGTTGGATAACGCACATAATGGCTATAGCGGGCTAACACTTGCCTCAAACAATCGTTATGATGTGATATTGCTAGATGTGATGCTACCAGGTATGGATGGCACGCAGCTGTGCAAAAAACTCAGAGAAGAGTTGCATGACAA
Source organism: Psychrobacter sp. Pi2-1 (assembly GCF_904846645.1). Lineage (GTDB taxonomy): Bacteria > Pseudomonadota > Gammaproteobacteria > Pseudomonadales > Moraxellaceae > Psychrobacter. The sequence goes on along the minus strand of NZ_CAJHBO010000017.1, from coordinate 39,323 downwards.
AACGCCTGTGCTCATGCTCACGGCTCGCGATACAATCTTGGATAAAGTCGCTGGGTTTGATAGTGGCGCTGACGATTATTTGGTCAAGCCGTTTTCGTTGGTTGAGTTGGAGTGCCGTATCAAAGCGCTCATACGTCGCCATGAAGACGATCATTTTGCCCACAGTATTGCCGTCGGAGCACTATCCTTAAACAATAGTGAGCATACTATTATGCGTGAGGGACAATCACTGAAGCTTACCCCAACTGGCTTTAAAATATTGCATATCCTAATAAGTGCAGCGCCTAGAGTCGTCAGTAAAAATGAGATTGAAGAAAAAGTATGGGGACTAGACGTACCCAGTAGTGATGCACTGCGCACCCATATGCACAGCGTGCGTGCACAGGTTGATAAGCCATTTGACGCACCCATGATAGTCACAGTACCTGGCGTGGGTTACCAAGTTGTTGACCCTAACAAATCAGCAAGCGCGTAGTCGTGATTGCAGCATGAATTGAATAAACCTCATGTGACTTACTAACCGACTTACCATATCGTATTTATCGCTCTATTATATATAGCCCTGTTATATATCGCCTTCTTCTATTAGGTTGTCCCATGCCATGCTCAATATAGACTCGATAGCCAATAAGTTCAGACTGTCTTACTTCATATTCGCGTTATTACTGTGCGCAGCTTTTGTCAGTATTTTTTTATACGCAGAGAGCCGAATAGAGCAAGATTTGGTCAAGGCTCGCTTGTTGCAGCAGCTAGAGCTTAGTCAAGAAAAGTATGGTGACCAGCCTATCTATATCGCTGACCCAGGTATCAAGATTTATCGCTATGACAAAGCACCTGCTAGTTTACAAGCGATAGCCAATGACACAGTGCAAGAGACTTCTGTCACTATTAATAAAGAATCTGGGGCAGGTCATGCCAACTTGCATCTTTTCGCCTACACCCAAGACGGTCAAACCTATATTTTGACTTACCTAGAAAACACCGAAATGGTAATGGAAAATTATCCAGTTTTGGCGATATTTGAACACCTAGAAGACATATTTGCAGATACGCTAAAAGTAGCCGTGATTCTAAGCTTACTTATCGCCGCTATCTTCTCTCAGTTGTCCTCTAAACAAATCATCAAGCCTCTATTAGATTTGAAGCGAGCCGTCGAGACTGACCATCACAACTTAAGCGATTTGACACACTTGCCATCTGAGGTTGGTGTCTTGGCACGGGCCATCGATGAGAAAAACCACAAGTTAGAGCAGTATCTCAAGCGTGAGCAACTGTTTACTGGTGATGTCAGTCACGAGTTACGCACACCGTTAACTATTATCATGGGGGCTTCCGAGGTGTTGGCCTCGCAACTAGACCCTGACAGCCACTTAAATGAGTTTACCAATCGCATTAGCACTACTGCCAAAGAAACTTCTGAGATTATAACCGCCCTGCTTCTACTATCGCGCGCGCCTGAAAAGTTAGACGCACCGCAAACCTCTATCAACAATATCGCCTTAGCAGAAATGCAGCGACTAAAGTACTTGCTGCGGTATAAGCCTGTTACTTGTCAGATAATTGCTGAGCGAGAATACAGCGCTTACGTACGGCCCGAACTACTAAAAATGGCGTTGGGCAATCTTATAAAAAATGCGTTTCAATATACCGATGATGGCGAGGTAACCATTACTATCGATGAAGAAAAAGTCACGGTGACTGATACTGGCTTAGGTATTCCTGAGGCGATGATGCCTCTACTCTATGAACGGTTTGAGCGACTAGAGTCTCAGTATAAAGACGAGCAAACAATACTGTCGTCAGAGCATGAGACAAAACATAAGGTTGAAGGATCAGGTCTAGGACTCAGTATCGTCCAGCGTATCATGTCGCATATGGGCTGGCAGCTCACTCACCAAGCCAATCGCTCAGGTGGTAGCACCTTTAGTATTTATTATAAATAACCTTGTGATAGTCCAAATACATCTTCATTTCCTAATCATAATTACTGATTGGGAAATGAAAATTTAAACAACCATTACGCTTTATTCTCATCCCTCTATATCCTCTTAACGTTTTCTTAACCTCTCTCATCTTATACTCAGGCTATCTTAATTTTAATAGACCGTTAAGAATGCCCTATGAAGCAAATCACTCATACCAACCTTATAGAGCCGTCAGCCGAGCATAGTTCTGTCAACCAAACAGCACATGATAGTCCATTTGCAGCTGATAGCTTTGCGAGTCATGCTAAAGGTAAAACAGGAATCCTCCGCATTATAAAGGCCACTGGTTACTCTATAGATGGCTTTAAAGCCGCATATAAATTTGAAGCGGCTTTTAGACAAGTTGTGTGGCTCAATCTTGTACTGCTAGCTGCTGTCATCGTTTTGCCTTTTGCGCTTGGTATAAAAATGATGCTAATCGTCGCTTCTTTTTTGTCGTTGATTGTTGAACTGCTCAATACAGGACTCGAAGCTTGCGTCGACCATACATCAACAGCCAGGCATCCACTTGCGAAGATAGCAAAAGATGTCGGCTCTGCGGCGCAGTTCTTAGCGTTAAGTTTGTTAATGGTTTTATGGGTAATGGCATTATCTGCTCTACTTTATTAAAGTCTGCTCTATTTTATTAAAGGATGACGAGCACTCGCATATAAGCACGCTGAGCTGCTAGCACTATCTTAAACAATAAAACGAAGGTCGTATTAAGAACTATCAACATCGCATATACGGTATTAGGTGTAGTCATGACTTCAGAAAACAACGCAATGACTTGGGACTGGCTAAAACTACTGTGCGTGACCGTCATGGCCACCTTAATTTTTGAGCACAGTCAGTTAGATATACGCATTAGTGAGCTTTTTTATACCAATGGACACTGGCTACTAGAAAAAGGCGCACAGCCTTATGCGTTTATCTTTTATGATTTGCCCAAGGCACTATTAATCCTGCTAGCTATATACTTAATAGTCGTTTTAATTGTTAAGTACAGACAGCCCTTGCCTGTGCCTGACATTGCATCGCATCATCGCAATAAATTTGATAGATTTTTGATTCCTTTATCCGTTCGGGAGATCGGCTACCTACTGATTATATTGGCGATTGTACCTGCTACCATTGCCACGCTCAAAGGCGTCACCCATGTTAGCTGCCCAAATGACTTGGTTATTTTTAATGGGGATTTGCCTTATCTCAATCTATGGCAAAACATCGTAGCAGCAACGCCAGCCAGATGCTTCCCAGCAGCTCACGCCAGCGCAGGATTTTCTTTATATGGACTGGCTTTTTTACCGACACTAAGAAAATACCGCTACCAGATAGTCGTATCAGTAACTATTTTGGGCTGGACAATGGGACTGTATAAGATGCTGTTTGGCGATCATTTCTTTAGCCATACATTGGTCTCAATGCTACTGTCATTAACCATAGCCTGTGCGCTCGCAGCCCTATTTTTCAAACAATCGATTAAGAGTAAGGCACACAGCACCAACGATGATAAAGGACGTACTGGTCTTAGCTTGTCTAGTATTGAGCACTCTAATACTTAAAGTCAGCACTTAGATTCAGTACTTATGCATCAGTACTTAGCTTCAATAATTAGGTATCAATACTTATGCATCAATATTTGGAATTGACGTTCGGGCATAACAGAGTCGTTCGTTAACTCTTTACTAAAATAGCACTACTAAGTATTTGAAAAACCCTGTATAAATAATAAACAATCACTGGCTTATTGTTAAGCAAATGCAAGGATAGCGCTTGTGAATAAGCTCCTCTATATCAATAGCCTGCAAAGGAATGTAGCTATGCGCTTGTTGTCTATTAGACCAAAACCATCGCATATCTATTCTTTTTTGACCATTCCATTACTACTCGTAGGCACTGCAAATAGCAGTCAAGCTGCCAGTTACGCTATTAATCCTGCCAGCACTCATATCCGATTTGCTATTGAACGCTTTAAGAGTTCAGCCACGACTGGTGGTTTTTATAATATCAAAGGTCAATTGCAATACGATCCAAACTTAAGATCAGGTGATATCTCATTGATCATACCGATAAACTCCTTAAATACGGGCAACCCTTCTTTCAATAATAGTCTAACGGGGCCTGAGTTTTTTGATATGCAGAAATTTCCTTCAGCACATTTCGAATCGACGAAATGGCATTTCAATCAAGATAATAGAAGCCCTCATGTTACTCGGGTAGATGGACAATTGACACTGCATGGCGAGACCCACCCAATTAGCCTAACCGCGACTAAGTTCGATTGTTATCTAAACACGAGCATCAAAAAAGATGTTTGCGGTGGCGAGTTCACTACTACGATTAATCGCACAAAATGGAATATCAATAAATTCGCTTGGTTCGGCCTGACCAAAAACCTTGACTTAAGTATCAAGGTCGAAGCCGCCAGACAGTAGTGCTTTTTAATGTTTCGCCACTGTCTTAATAGTTACTAGTAGTGATTTGCAGAAAGCTTAAAAAGGAATTAGACATGATTTATCGGTATTATAAGGACATTGTGAAGCCACTTTCTGCCGTCATGCCAGCATTGTCATTTTCTTCGATAATAATACTGACATTGGGATTCAGCTTAGTGTCTACCGTCGTGATGGCAGGCACGGTCAGCCTGCCAATGGAAAATTTGCACAGTCGAATAACCCTACCAAATGTCAGTCCAGCCAATAGTGCGCTTGCCAACCGCGGCGCTTACGTGGCGCGTACCGCTGACTGTATGGCCTGCCACCGTGAAGACTATAGTGGCGGCGTACCAATTGAGACACCCATTGGCAATATCTACTCAACCAATATTACACCGTCAACGCGCTATGGCATCGGCAACTATACCGAAGCCAGTTTTAGAAAGGCCTTGCAAAAAGGTCGTGCACCCAATCATCAGCTTTATCCTGCGATGCCTTACCCGTCTTATCATGGCATGACAGATGAGGATATCAGCGCCTTATTTGCTTATTTCCAGACCGTACCTATCGTAGACAAACCCCCTGAAAAAACCACTCATTTGCCTTTCCCATTAAACCTCCGTAGCTTGATGCTGGCATGGAATGTCATTAATGTGCCCTCTACTAAAAATCGTTCAGGGCTGACGACAACCCAGCAGCGCGGTGAATATCTGGTCAATAACTTAGAACACTGCGGCACTTGTCATACACCGCGCAACTTAACTCAAGGCCTCGATAAAGACCGCTACTTATCTGGGGCGCCACTTGGCAAATGGTTTGCACCGAATATCACGCCTGACAACGACACAGGGATTGGTCGTTGGAGCGAAATGGACATCGTAACTTACCTACGTACAGGAACACTTGATAAGCGCGCTTATGCGGGCGGGCCAATGGCAGAAGCCGTGGCACATAGTACGCGTTATCTCACTGATGAAGACCTGATAGCGATGGCTGACTATTTAAAAGTCGTCCCAGCCATTAAGACCGATGATTATTTGATACCTGTCAATGTCTCTCGTCTACCGCAACCAGTCAGTAACTCGATTACTTATGACTTGCTAGAGCAGAAAGACTATCTGGCGCGTGCCAAAACCAATACTGTCAGCAGTGCCAACAATAGCGGTCTGAACAGCAACACGCCAAAAGAGTTGTATCTGACACATTGCGCTAGCTGTCATGGCGTCGACGGTTACGCCCAGCCCGATGCACGCTACGCCTCCATCGTTGGTTTGAGTAGTATTCGCCGCGTAAAACCTGATGCACTCATTGGCGTCATTGCATTTGGGGCAAAAGGTGCCTTTAACACAGCACCAAAAATGCCTGGCTTCTCAGAAGATTTAAGCTCTGCACAAATCGCTAGCATCACTAACTACGTACGAGTTAAATTTGGTGGTTTACCAAACAGCGATGTCAGCGCAGCGGATGTCACGCGTGTGATAAAAGAAAAAAGCTAACCCTAAGAATTGGCATTAAAACTAACTATAAGAAATGCGCTCTAATCTTCGCCTTTTGTCATATGGCAAAGACCAGCACGATAAGGATAATCCTATGAATGACCTGCTCCAATCCCCTACGCGTCGGCAACTGCTCTCCATGATAGGCAAGACTGCAGGCGCGACCGCGATGTATCAAGCGATGACCACGTTGGGGTTTGCATCCGAGTCGAGCTTTAAAGAAGAGATGAATCTCGAAGGCGCACCGGCTGGTGCCAGCATCGTGATTTTGGGTGCAGGGTTGGGCGGGCTGACTGCGACCTATGAGCTACGCAAAGCAGGCTACAAAGTGACCGTGCTTGAGTATCAAAACCGCGGCGGCGGACGTAGCTGGACGCTCAATAGTGGTGATAAATATACGGAGCTGGGCGGTGCTGAGGTCACGTGCGACTTTAAAAAAGGTAATTACTTTAATGGCGGTCCATGGCGATTGCCCATCCATCACTACGCGGTCTTTCATTACTGCAAAAAGTTCGGTGTGGCATTGCAGCCTTTTATCCAAACCAATGATCGCGCTTATTTGCATCGTACCAATCACTTCGATGGGGCGCCGCAGCGCTTAGGCGAAGTACAAAGCGATATTCGCGGTTATGTGTCAGAGTTATTGTCCAAAGCCGTCAATAAGGGCAGTCTCGATAGTACGGTCAATAAAGAGGACAAAGAAAAACTACTCGAAGGCTTAAAAGGCTGGGGTGTCCTTGATAATAACTATCGCTATGTCAAAAGCCATGAGACTGGTAAGCATCGTGGCTATAGCGTATATCCCGGTGGTGGTCTAATGCCAGATGCCAAGCCATCAACCCCCATACCGATGGACAAATTACTAGACTCAGGCATGTGGTCGGATATTTATACCAACTATACCGTCCATGTGCATCAACCAACGATGTTTCAGCCTGTTGGCGGTATGGGAAAAATCGGTGATGCGTTCACACGTGAATGTCGCGAGATGATTACCTTCAATGCCAAAGTCACCAAAATCAATCAAGACGAAACTGGCGTCACTGTTGATTATGTTGATAGCAACAGCCCTGATAGTGCTATCAAAACCGTGCGCGCAGATTGGTGCATTTGTACGATTCCTTTATCCATACTGACGCAGATTGATATCAATGTCTCCGCGCCAATGAAGCAAGCGATGGCAGCCGTTCCTTATGACAGCTCTTACAAAGTGGGCTTGGAGTTTAAACGACGGTTTTGGGAAGAGGATGAATGGATCTATGGCGGCATCACCTATACCGATATGCCTATCTCGCAAATCTCCTACCCGTCACAAGATATGTTTAGCACAGGCTCGGGCGTGCTACTTGGCGCGTATGGATTTGGGGAAGCCTCATACAAATTTAACTCGTTGACTCCTAAAGAACGTATCAATGCCGCGCTCGCCTATGGCAAACAGATTCATCCGCAATATACCAAAGAGTTCCGTTCGGGCACGTCTGTCGCATGGCACCGTATCCCTTGGTCGCTTGGCTGCTACGGTATTTGGAGCGAGTCAAGTCGTGAGCAGTACTATGAGACATTATGCGAGATAGATCATCGTATTGTGTTAGCAGGAGAGCATTGCTCACATATTCCTGCATGGCAAGAGGGCGCGATATTATCCGGTATGGATGCTGCCAAACGCTTACATCAAAAGGCCAAGAAACTTGGATAGCCAGCTTTTGAGTAATGAGCTTTGAATAACCAGTCTGCCGTTGAAGCAAGGATGATAACAATGAGACTAAGCACATTAGGAACAATTATGAACGTGATGACAGCAAACTCAATCAAATTATCTAGCTCGAGCAAGGCAATAATAATGCTCATGGTCGGCGGGTCGATAGCGTTCACAACGTTGTCAGGCTGTAGTCAGTACAAGGCAGAAAACGCAGCCACTATCGCCAGTCCGCAGACAGCACCAATGATATTCGACAAAAATTTTGACAATCAAGCCAGTCGCAATCAAGGTGCATGGGGCGGCGTATATATGTCCAAAGCAGAATTGGCTGAACCTACTACCAATATAGTCGATGTACGCTCAATACCAAAGATGAGTGAAGATGCCAGCATGCAGCAGTGGCTCACTAAATTTGAAGGCAGCACACAAGGTAAAACGGGGTTCTTTACCACTAATGGCAAAAAGCTCTACGATGACTCCTGTGCAGGTTGTCATATGCAAAAAGGTGAAGGCGCACAAGGTGCTGGCTACTATCCACCGCTAGCCAATAACAGCAAGATGCAATCGAAATACTACATTATTAGTGTCGTTATTAATGGTCTACGCGGCATGCCATCATTCCACCGCATGATGAATGACGAGCAAATAGCAGCTGTCACACAATACGTGCATAGCGATCTAAATAATTTCACTGATATAGTGACTACTGCTAACGTCGCACAGCTACGCCATGATTTTCCACCAGGATCAGACCCTAGTGAGTGAGTAAAATACACGACAAACTAACTAGCTTTAACAACGCTTAGGCGGCACCGAATACGTACCAACTACGTGAGCCACAATGTCATCAGAGCCTTCTGAATACAGAGATACCTCGCCTACTATCAACGTGCGCCCTACCTTCATCAAGGTACATTCAGCGATAATACGAGCACTTGCTGATGGCTTACGCAAAAAGTTGATGGTCAAACTCGTCGTCACCGTTAACGGGACAATACCGATTCTTCCGAGTATCGCCACATAGATGGCTACATCAGCAACGGCCATCATGACAGGTCCCGAAACTGTGCCACCGGGACGCAATTCATTTATACCGATCTCATGCGATAAGGTCGCACCATTTTCGTTGACCGTCTCGACGACGCATTTGGTTTGGGGAAACTCCAATGCCATAAAGGCGCTGATTTCTTCTTTGGTTGCAGACATAACGCTTCCTTGAGTTGAATTAAACTTTCCTTGTTACTTATTACTTCACTGAATACATTCCTTTAATGTATCACGGGCGTGCCTTCTGTACTAAAGGCAAAGCCTTTATTGCTAAAGTTACCGATCATGACTGCTTCTATCACTGGTCTGACTGTCTCATCTACACCTTCGACTTCTATGATAAAGTTGGCACCAGAGCCACCTTTGTCTTCTTCTTTTTCGACGATATAGTTGAGCGTGGCCATCGCTGGTAGCTCGATAGGCTTATCTAGATATGATTTGACCAATGCTCCATCTGTATCGTAATAATCAATTTTATTGATATACAGTGACTTTTTGAGCGTGGTATTACGTACACTCAGCGTGGCCGATAGCAGCACTTTGCGAGCGTCTCTATCGGTATAGATATCAGAATAAATCGGTACATAAAAGGTTTGCTTGTAACCAAACTGACTGTGATCCACGTCTGAGGTAATCGCCAACTCTTTAATCGGGTCTTTTTGATGCTCAGACAAAAGAACGTTCGGGTCTTGCGCTGATTGATCACAACCTGACAGTAGTGCCATTATAGCGATCAATAGGACAGATATACTTCGCTTATTCATAATCATTTCCCTATACCTTCTGGTATCACTGCGATGGCAAGCTGCTATTTGATTTTCATACCCACACTACGTAAGAACTGATTAATGTGTTTGTTGGCACCATAAATCACTAATACATCGCGCTCTTGCAATACTTGCTCAGGCGTCGCCAAACCTTGAATGCTAGGCTTGCTCTGCGTACGACCGAAACTGTCTTCATAATACTCATAGCGCAACGTACTAAGCAATCGGATATTGAACTTTTGCTCTAACTGTAAGTCGTCGACAGTCTTACCAATCAATACATTTGGAATCTTAATCTCTACCATGCTAAAGTTATCGCTCAATTCAAACGAATCGACAAAATAGCGTAATGACAGACGCTTGGCCCAGCGATTGGCCGCCTCTTTTTCAGGGTGAATCAAATCGTCCACGCCGATAGCTTGCAGGACTTTTTCGTGTAGTGGATTGATACTACGGCTAATTAAACGCTTGGCTTTTAACGTCTTAAATAGCGCTGTTGCCATAACGTTGGCCCCTTGATCTTCGCCAATCGCCACAATGACAATATCGGTATCAACGATTGGTAATCCGCTAACCGTATACTCGTCCGTGGCATCCATACACAGCGTATGCGAAATCACTTCTTTGTAAGCTTCAACCCGTTGCATACTACTATCAATAGCAATCACTTCATGCCCTTGACTGGTCAATGCCGAGCCCAATGATGCCCCAAAATTCCCTAGTCCTACGATGATGTACTTCATAATTTATACAACCTTTGTTAATATTTTTTTGCTATTTATTAAGAACGACTCAGTCTGATTGCGACGGATTAGTTAATCGTAATCTCTTCAGTAGGATAGCGATAATTACGTTGGCGCATATTTTTAAGCAGTGCAATAAAGATTGTCAGCATACTGACGCGGCCAACGAACATAATGACCGAAACCACTATTTTACTAAAATCTGATAAGTCTGCTGTCAGGTTTAAACTTAGGCCCACCGTGCTATAAGCTGAGAAGCACTCAAATACCACTTTGATCAAATCAAGCTCTGGCTGATCATAGCTGATGAGTGTCACGCCCGTACCGATGACCAGTAGCGACAGCCACATAATAGAAAACGCGCGGCGAACTGAAATCTCCGCAATCTCTCGTTTAAATACCTCTATCTTGGTCTGACCACGAGCTAGGCTCAATGTATTCAATAACGCAATCGCAAAGGTACTGGTCTTGATACCCCCACCTGTAGAGTTTGGTGACGCCCCAATCCACATCAGAAATATCGTCAGCATCACCGTTGGAAATGTAAGTTCGCCCATATCAATCACATTAAACCCTGCCGTGCGCGGGGTAGCCGCAGTAAAGAACCCTGTCACTAGCTTACCGAGGAAGCTCGTGTGGTCAGCGAGCACATTATTGTATTCAAATATCATCACCCCAATCAGACCGACTAGCAATAATGCGCCTGTGGTAATCAAAGTAATACGGCTATTGATATTAAGTAACCAAGGCTGATAAATGTAGCGTTGGTCATGACGATTTATCAGCCGCTGAGCACGATAACGTAAATACCTAAGCACATTGACCACGATGGTAAAACCCATACCACCAAAAATAAATGTCATTGCCAGAATCAGCTGTAGTGAATAATTAAAACGTAGCGAATCATCGTACAAGCCAGCACTAAAGGTAGAAAACCCAGCATTACAAAAAGCAGAAATCGCATGAAAGACCGAAAAAAATAGCTGCTCAGACCAATCCATATTGGGTATGTCATAAATACTGATATAAATCAGCGCAGCCGCTACCGCCTCGACAGCAAATGTGACGTATAAGATAGACTTGAGTGTCGACACCACATCACCCATACCGCGCATGTAAGACATCTCGCTGATGCTGGCTTGTGTCTCATAGCTGACACCGCCCTTAAAAAAATAACTAAAATAGGTCACAAAGGTCAAAATACCTAAGCCGCCAATTTGTATCAGCCCCATAATAATGACTTGGCCAAAAGTCGTAAAATAGGTGGCAGTATCCACTACGATAAGCCCTGTCACACAAACCGCACTGGTCGCGGTAAAAAGCGCATCCACAAAAGACAGCGGCTGCGTTGTCGCATTGGGCATCATCAATAGCAATGCTCCAACCAGCACCACGACTAAAAAGCTTAGAATAAAAAACTGGGCAGGATGTAGAAAGGTACGATTGAGATTGAAATTGTGATCGGAGAGTTCGCGGACGAAGGTGACAAACACTGCTATCTTTATCGCGACAAAGCCATCAACGGCAGCAGATAGGCCCGAACGTACTAAGTCCGTAAAATGCGCGGTCAATAAAATAATAATGGCAATGCTGGTCAGTGCGTCAAAGACGGCGACTTTATTAAGCGTTAATGGCTTTTTGGTATAGACGTAACGCCCAGCGGTCACCATAAAGCTGAGAAAAATAATGACCAAATAGAAAATATGGAACACTTGTTGGAGCCACGTCGGTAGTGTAAAACCACTATCTAACAAGGCAATCGCTACCCCGATGACACTAATCAGAATCGTAAAATTATTTAATAATCGATAACGCGTGGCTGCATTCATAGCCTGAGTCCATGACAACGATAACCACGATACTTATACTCCTTTTTTGTCGTATCCACAAAAAGTGATTGAAGTTAATCGTAACCAATTATTGAGTCATAGCAGCTATTGATAAGCTAGATACTGATAACGAGAGTGAGATAAGAAGTACCCATTAGGCAGTAACGGTTTTAATAACTCTATAGTTTAATGCTATCGCCTATACACATTTATGAGACTTCTTCTTTTACTCTTGCTATTTTTATACCACCCCATGTCACCAATGCCACGCCAATCGCAATTAAGGTGGCGCCTAAAAATAAACCTTCTGGTGGACTTTCCCCTTGCAAAAAAATAGCGACGGGTACGCCGACAATGGCCCCTACCGCACCTAACAAACTCAGCAACACGGGCCCACCTGTCTTTTGTAGTAGGAATAATAGTAAAAACTGTCCAGCGAATACGCATGCTTGTATAGCTATCATGCTTAGCGGTAGCCAACTCTCTAAAGATACAGCGATAGAAAAGTCTGACATCGCACTAAATAAACCTAGCAGCAGCGCTGCCGCAATCAACATACCTGGAGCGAGTGCGCCAGAAGACGCATTATCAGGCCAGCGTAATGTCCGATATATATTGCCAATAGCGAGTAGCACTGGTCCACAAAGCGCGATTAAAATCCAAAACACACTAGAATCTGGCGCAGAGAATTTATGTATGGCTAATGTTCCTGCCCCGATGAGTGCTGCGATGACCCCAAGCGCACGGACAATATAAAATTGCTCTATACGTAGTATCAGCGTACCAAGATAAGTTAGCAGTGGCGGCAATGAGAGGATTAAGGCGACGAAACCTGCGCCCACATGAGGAATAGCAGAAAATAACAGTAAGTTGGCGGCCGCGACACTGACAAGCGCCGCGACGAAATAATACTCTAAGCTGCGCGCATTAAGAGGAGGGAGTTCTTTTCTGATGAGCGCTATCATAAATAAAATAACAGCAGCGCCAGTAATCGACCAGAACAAAAACCCTAATGGGGTCAGACCGACATCGATAGCGTACTTTGCCACATTGGTCGAGATACCAGTGAGTGCGCCACCTGCCAGTAGACAAACGAAAGGCAACAGCCAAGTGGTTTTGTGAATACTGGTTTGCTTGAGCGAGTCATTCATCGACTATCCTATTGGATGACGAATTTTCTTAATCATGTTTGATGGCTTTTATAATAACGTATAACAGCACCCTAATAGCTACTGGCGCAAAATGGTAGCAGGTAGGCTTCCTACAGCGACGGCTGCTGCATCAATTGCCCCAGCAAGATAGCCAGGGAATTGCGCTGACCACTCACTACCACAACCTGTTAGACAGTCTTGCCACACGCCTGTTTTTGGCTTGGACGCCGGTGCTACTGCATGCTGACCGTTGCCGCTAGCATCAGCGGGCATCGCTGTTAATGGGTCTTGTGCCCAGTCTTTGAGATATTCAGCTTTTGGTGTGCTCGCCTGCTCACCAAATAGTCGCACTAACTGGGCACGGCAATGTTCTTTTAGCACTGTATCAGAGACACTCTGTCGTACTTGAGCAGGAACACCAAAGAAACCAAACAATGCCCCATCGCCCTCTAGCGTAGAGGCATCATGTATCTCAGTGAGCGGCCCTATCGCACTGCGCGCGGCACCCGAGAGACCAGTATTACGCCAAAATGGTGATTCATAAACAGCGACATATTTGGCATGGGGAGCCATCCAAGTGGCTGTCTCGCGCCACTGTTCACTTAAGTCTTGCGGTAGCGCTGGCTGAAATACTATCTGACCTTCTACCAATCGAGGCGGTAATGCAAGTAGCACATGCTGCGCTCGGAGCGTGGTCACATGTCCGTTCACATGTCCAGAAGTATCTTCACTCTGTACTTCGATATGTTGAGGCGTCCTGTTTAATTGCTGTACGGTTTGACCGGTCATAATACAACTAGCATCTAGGCGAGCATATAGCGCCTCAATCAAAGCGGCCATACCACCAACTAGACGCATAGAAGGTGGTGCGCTTTTATAACCTTGCATACGCACAGGTGGCTGGTTGGCAGCGCGCTCAACCATCATATTGCCTTCTTCGAACTGCGAAAAACGTGATAAATATAACGACTCAATAAGCGTACTTAACTGCGTTTGATAATCAGGCCAAAACCATGACGGCCCTAAATCAAACGCCGCGCTTGATTCTGCTTGATCGATATCAGTACTGTTATCAGTAGCATGCGCATCTGTATATTTAGCAACTGCAATGCGACCACCCAAGGTATCACACGCCTCTAGCAGTCTATACGCTATACCCTTTTGCTCTAATAAGAAGGCAGCATATAATCCACTTAGCCCACCACCAACGATTACCACAGGTATGTCTTGCATATCGGATTGCTCTATTTATAGTCGGTTCAATATAACTTGGATACAAGGAAGCCTAGTGAAAGTACGACAAGTAGTAAGCTAAGCGAGACTGACACCGTACCCAATTTTTGGAGGACTAACTATAAACCAAACTACTCTGCCAATAGCTTAGTAAGCATCTCATCAATCTCAACCTTGAACTCTTTGTCTTCAATTTTATTGGCTGTGACTTTAGCATTTTGTAGACTTTGGACAGCGGCTTCTTTTTCGCCTGTCTCAAGCTGTAGCACCGCCATAGAAAAAGCAATCGATGACATATGATCTTTTGAGTTAATGGCAGTAGCCTTGGCCAGTGCTTTGTCATAAATCACCAGTGCTGCGTCCAAATCTTCTGTGAAGTCAGCAAGCGTTTCCCATTGTTCTGGGTGGTCTTTGTCAGTGCCTTCATTATCGGTACAAATGGCGTTTAGTTCAGCATACAGCGAATCAAATTTCTCTTGATTACCTCTGCGGTCCGCTTCTAATAATTCTTCGGCTAAGGTGTAAATGGCTTTATATATTTTGGTACTGATCATTGTTTACAACCTTTTATGGACTATATCTATCGTGTGTGGTTAGGATTATAACGTAATTCTGGCGGCTCAGATGATTGGCTTAAAAGAAGACACGATATTTATGTGGCGGCTGTTAACATCACTATGAACCTTGTTAAGGTTGTTATTCATACTATAGTCGATTCAATTTAAAAGTAGTACAAGGCAACCGAGTGCAGAGGTATATTTGATACTTCAAGCGAGGTTAACGCCGTAATACTTTTATAGTGGAATGACTATATTAGTGTTACAACTCTCGCCAGTGTAACCACAGTCGCGTATCCAGCTCAAATTGATGATACTCAGGCTCCATATGGCAGCATAATTGATAAAAAGCTTTGTTATGCTCATGCTCTTTGAAATGGGCAAGCTCGTGCACCACTATCATGCGCAAAAACTCTGGCGGCGCGTCTTTAAATAGGCTGGCTACCGTGATGCTATTGTGCGATTTGAGCTTACTGCCCTGTACACGCGATTGCGTCGTATGGATACCTAGGGCATGTTTTAAAACCTTGAGCTTACTGCTATAGCTGACATTTGATAGCTGACCAATCTTACGCATGTATTGAGTTTTTATCTCATTTATATACTGATAGAGCGCTTTGTCGCTTTGGATTTGATGCTGAGTTGGGTACTTTTTTTCCAGATACTCGCCCAACCTATCCTCAGTTATAAGCTGAGCAGCTTGAGTTTGAATCTGTTCTGAGTAATGCGCTATGTACTTTAATTTGGTCACAAATGTATCCTTTGCTAATACGTTGCAGCGTATTAGTCGATCAATTTAATCTTAATGAATTTTACCTTATATTTGCGGCGCTTGTTTGCCACTTATTTGGGATATACCCTCAATTCAAACAATAGTTATTTATAAATGGTTATCCATAAAAAACCCCATAAGCTGCGTGCAACTTATGGGGACATTTTTACTAATAGTTTTACTTAAAAAGTGTGCCTGATTAACGCTCTAAATGCAGATACTGCAAGTGACGTTCGTACTGATTTAAGATATCAACCAATACTTGCTCTTTTGAGTAGCCAACCAAGTCATACTCTTGCGAGCCTTCGCTCAAGAACACTTCCGCACGGTAGTAGTACTCTGCGTGCTTGGTAGATGTGCTCAATGTAAAGTTAGGACGATGAGCTTTAATCAGATTGACTTCATAAATAAAGTCATCTTCATCGCCATGACCAACACGTAGTTTTAGACCGTCTACCTGACCACTATCTTGGTCCATGCCTGCATCGATACCTTCACCAATACTAGCAAGGTTTTTGGTATCTAACGAGGTTTTGAGACCACCTGCTTTAAACTCTTTTTCGACCTCAGACATCGCTGGCATAACGACCGTATGCAAGAATTTTTCAACCTGTGCATGTCCTGGGAAACTCACAATACGTTGCAAACGCGCTTTCCAGCTCTTCCCACTGTCCAACACATTTGCCGTGCCGATTGTACTGGCTTTACGCTTATTGCCTTCTTCTTTTAGCGACTTCCACATAGACATCATGTAAAGCACAAGAATAATAGAGAATGGTAAACCTGCAATGACAGAGACAGACTGTAGTGAGGAAAAACCACCTGCAAATAGCAGTCCTAACGTAATAAGACCAGTGGCTGCTGCCCAAAACAGACGTAACCAAACAGGAGCATCGGTATCATTGGTCATACCTCTTGAGCTCAAGTTCGCTAGTACTAACGCGCCTGAGTCAGCAGAAGTCACAAAGAAAATAAGACCAATAACCACACCAGCAAATGACAACACTTCGCTGTAAGGGAAGTACTCAAACAGCGCAAACATGCCCATTGCTGCATCATTGACTGCGATTTCGCCTAGCTCTGTTGCGCCATTGGCAACCAAATCTATCGCTGAATTACCAAAGATAGAGAACCATGCGAAGATAAAACCAAGCGGAATAAACATCACGCCAAATACAAACTCACGTAGAGTACGGCCACGGCTAATACGCGCGATAAACAGACCTACAAATGGTGCCCAAGCAACCCACCACGCCCAGAAAAATATCGTCCACCAAGATTTCCACTCGGCACCAGCAGCACCGTCATAAGCATAAACGTCAAAGGTTTTATAAATGATGGTTTGGAAATATTGACCGATATTTTGAGTAAAGGTATTTAATAGATACACCGTATTGCCCATAACCAATATGGCAAGCAACAACAGTATTGACGACAGCATGTTGAATTCAGATAGACGACGAACGCCTTTTTCGACACCTGTCATCGCAGAAATAGCGGCGGCAGCGACAACACCTACAATGATGAGCGCCTGAACCGTTTTGCTAGATTCGATACCGAACACATGGGTCAAGCCAGCATTGGCCTGCAATACCCCAATACCCAAACTGGTCGCAATACCCATCAACGTACAGACGACGCCGAAGGTATCAATACCATCGCCTAACCAACCTTTGATTAAGCGTTCACCGAATATCGGTGTTAGCGGCGAGCGTAGCGCGAGTGGCATGTTTTTGCGATAAGCAAAGTAAGCCAGCGCCATACCGATTAGTGCATAAATACCCCAACCATGTAGACCCCAGTGCAAGAAGGTCTGAGCAAGCGCTTCACGCATGGCCTCAGCACTAGCAGGCTCTAGGCCTGTATGAGGGGTCAAATAATGCATCAAAGGCTCAGAGGCACCAAAGAACAACAGGTCAATACCAATACCCGCTGAGAACAGCATGGCCGCCCACGCTAAAAATGGAAATTGCGCTTTTTCGTGGTCTTGACCAAGCTTTATATCACCGTACTTAGAAAAACCAACAAACAACGCGAAGATACTATAAGCGGCAACCACCAACATATAATACCAGCCAAACTTGTCTGATACCCAAGTCATGCTTGCGCTCAACAAGGCCTCACTATAATCTGGAAAAACGATGGTCCAGATTATCAATAAAATAGAAATAATAGCTGAGCCCATAAACACGGTTTTGTTTAGGGTCAGAGGTTTCGTCACATCTTGTGATGGCGAACTGTACATAAAAGACCTCAATAAGTAAATTAAACAGGGTCCGATATTGCTTTGTCCGGCATCGTCTAATAGTAGACTGATGATCTTTAACCGTATACGTGGAACCAACCGCATGACGGACAAAGCAGTACCAATAAATAAAAAGCTAATAAAATTATAAACAAATTCAACCTGAACGGTATTCATTATTCTAATACGTTAGCGCTGATAGAAAAGGCCTCTACTTGGAAAGGCCTTTTGGTTAAAATTTTCTCATATCGTTATTTATTCAGTATCCTGTATGCAGGCTTATATCGCAGCCTACACTGTCGAGAGATAATCACGCATCGGCTCTGAGCGCAGCGGTGCACCATTGGCCACGTAATAATCTGCCGTTGAACGTGGCAACTGTACGCCTCTCATCTTGTCGACGATTTTTTCTGCCAACATAATGGTCGTGGCATTGAGATTACCACTGATGATATTTGGCATGATAGACGCATCAACCACTCGCAAGCCGTCAATACCATGGACCAGACCTACGCCATTCACTACCGAATCGTTGTCCTCACCCATCGCACAAGTACAAGATGGATGATAAGCCGTCTCACTATGATTGCGTACGTATTCATCTAATTGAGCATCGGTGACCAGATCATCGGTCGGTGCAATCGCACGTCCACGATAAGGATCAAGTGCTGGCTGATGCATGATTTCACGCGTGATACGCATTGCAGCACGGAACTCTTGCCAGTCCTGATCATGTGACATGTAATTAAACAAAATGCTTGGATGCGCTTTCGGGTCACGTGATTTTAGCTTGACGCGGCCACGGCTTGGTGAGCGCAATGAGCCAACGTGTGCTTGGAAGCTATGCGATTTAACAGCACTGCGGCCATCGTAGCGTACAGCTAGTGGCAAGAAATGATACTGAATATTTGGATGGGTAAACTTCTCATCCGTACGGATAAAACCGCCACCTTCGAATTGGTTAGACGCACCAAGACCTGTGCCATTGAATAACCATTCCGCACCAATCGCAGGCTTATTCCACCATTTATTGGCAGGCGCGATTGACACTGGCAGTTTGCATTCATACTGCATATATAGCTCTAGATGGTCTTGCAAATTATTACCAACCCCTGGCAGATCCAATATTTCGGTCACGCCAGCGTCTTTTAACCACTGACCTGGGCCGATACCTGAACGCTGCAGCAGTTGCGGTGAGGCAATCGCACCAGATGAAACAATTACTTCACGAGCGGCATGGAAGTTCTTGGTCTGGCCTTCGTGTTCGACTTTGACACCGACAGCGCGCTTGCCGTCGAATAAAATTACGTCAGTCAACGCACCCGTCAAAATCGTGATATTGCTACGCGGTTTAGCACGGTCAAGATAGCCGCGAGCTGTTGATGCACGGCGACCGTTAGGCGTCACGAATCGATCCATCGGACCAAAACCTTCTTGCTGATAGCCGTTTAGATCTTCGGTACGTGGATAGCCAGCTTGTACGCCCGCTTCAATCATAGCTTGGAACAGTGGATTGACTCCTGGCTTTGAGGTAGTCATTTCAACAGGACCGCCCACGCCGTGATAGTCATTCTCGCCAGCGTCACAGTTTTCTAGCTTTTTGAAGTACGGCAAGCAATCCGAATACGTCCAGTCTGACAGACCTTTTATCTTAGACCAATCATCAAAATCTAGCGCATTACCACGGATATAGCACATACCGTTAATCAGTGATGAGCCACCTAGCCCTTTGCCGCGGCCACAGTCCATGACACGGTTATTCATATATGGCTCAGGATCTGTCTTATAACCCCAGTTATAAGTCGTCCCTTGCAATGGCATGGCAAGTGCAGCTGGCATTTGGGTACGGAAGTCAAAACGATAATCGGGACGACCTGCTTCTAACAGCAGTACCTTAATACTGGCATCTTCGGTCAGACGCGTAGCCAGCACATTTCCTGCTGAGCCTGCTCCAACAATAATATAGTCATACTCAGGTGTGGTTGATGTCATAACATACTCCATAATATTGAAAAAACATAAATCGTTTAGGGCCAGTAAGGTCTACTAAAAAGGCTAAATAAAAGCTAATAAGCAACCTTACTGGCTTCGTTTTTCTCAATAAGATTGTTTAAAAGACAGATTCAAACACACCCAACTCTACTTGGATAGATTTGGTCTGAGTATAGTGTTCGAGCGCTTCGATACCGTTTTCGCGGCCGATACCAGAATGCTTATAGCCGCCTACTGGCATTTGTGCTGCCGACTCGCCCCATGTATTCAACCAGCAGATGCCAGCTTCAATCTGAGCGATGACTCGATGCGCACGTTTTAGATCTGCAGTCACAACCCCAGCTGCTAAGCCATAATCGGTATCATTGGCACGGCGAATGACTTCTTCTTCGGTCTCGTAAGTCAATATCGACATCACTGGGCCAAAGATTTCTTCGCGTACGATAGTCATATCATCCGTGCAATCAGTAAATACTGTCGGTGCGACAAATGCGCCGTTTGCAAGATCGTTTGTTGTAACGCGCTCGCCACCTGTTAGTAGACGTGCGCCGCCTTTCTTACCTTGTTCAATATAGCCAAGCACGCGCTCCATATGCGGGAAGCTAACTAGCGGACCCATATTGATGTTCTCATCCATAGGGTCGCCCAGTCTGATACGCTCAACACGGGTTAAGATAGCTTGCTCAAACTTCGCTTGTAGCGCTTTAGGGACGAATACGCGCGTACCATTGGTACATACCTGACCAGTACTATAGAAATTGGCCATCATAGCGATGTCAGCAGCCGTATCGATATCTGCATCATCAAATATGATCAATGGCGACTTACCACCAAGCTCTAAAGTTACGTCTTTTAGAGATGAGCTTGCCGCGCTCGACATGACTTTTTTACCAGTTGGTACACCACCTGTGAACGATACTTTTGCGATATCCGGGTGTTCAGTCAGCGCCTGACCCACTTCATAGTTACCTTGTACGACGTTAAACACACCATCTGGTAATCCAGCTTCTGTCAATATTTCTGCCAGTTTTAATGCCGTCAACGGTGTCACTTCTGATGGTTTAAAAATCATCGCATTACCAGCAGCCAGTGCAGGCGCCGCTTTCCACATCGCGATTTGAATCGGATAGTTCCATGCGCCAATACCCGCGACCACGCCAAGTGGCTCACGGCGAGTGTATACAAAACTAGTATCACGTAATGGAATCTGACGACCTTCAATCATTGGTGCCAGACCTGCATAGTATTCAACGACATCAGCACCAGTGACGATATCGACATACTTCGTCTCAGAGTAGGCTTTACCTGTGTCTTTGGTCTCAAGTAGTGCCAACACATCATTGCGATCGCGCAATATCTCAACAGCCTTTGATAAAATGCGACCACGCTCGACCGCTGTCATCGCCGCCCAAACTTTTTGACCTTTATGTGCGGCTTTTACGGCCTCGTCAATCTGCTCATTGCTGGTTTGCTGAATCGTTGCCAATACTTCACCAGTGGCTGGATTGATATCTTCAAAAGTCGTCAGCGATTCATCAACCGCTAGATAGCGACCATTGATATAGGCTGTTTGTACTTGGTCTAAATCGATAATATCTGTCAAATTATTAAAATCAGTCATAAATTCTCCTTAGGACGATTGGCAAAAGTAGCTATATAAAAGTACTCAGGCCGAATAGTGTCGTCGTTAGTTAAGTTTCGAAATTTAGTCTTTAAGAAATTTAGTCTTTAAATAGTAAAATAAAAATTATTTTATAAATCAGCATCGTCTTATAAATCAAAGTCTTGTTGCGTCATTTTTATCAAGCGATCACGTAATGATTGTTTGTCTGCGATATTAATACCTGAAAAGTCTGAGAGCCAAATACCGTCAGCGACGAGGCGAACCATACATAATGTCTCAGTGTTATCCGTTGCTGCATGCTTTTTGAGTTGCTCATTCGCCCATTTAGCCCACAATTCACGCAGCTCACTATCGCCTAGCATCAATACATATAAGGTCGCTTGGTTATCGTACTCTTCCTGTCCTTGCTCGCCGAGGCTGATAGTGGCGTCTATATAAGCGCGGGTAAATGAACCGTACTTAACAGGATCGTCAGCCATTGCTGCGTTTACTTCTGCCTCAAACTTAGCCATTGCATCGTTGAAAACTTCTAGCACGAGTGCATTTTTGGTAGAAAAATGATGCATCACCCCACCCTTTGTCACTCCAACCGCATCAGCGACTGCCTGAAACGTCACTTTAGATAAGCCTTGCTCCAACGTGATACGTGCTGCCTGATCTAACAACGCACGACGAATAACTTCTGGCTGTTTTTTACGCTTATAAGCATTTTCCATATCAATGCACCACAGAATTAGACAATAAGTTCATCACAACAACACCGCCGACGATCATCGCGATACCGATCACTGCTGCTGTATCAAGATTTTGCTTAAAGAACACCAAGCCAACAAGCGATGTCAGTACGATTCCGAGTCCGCCCCACAGTGCGTACGCAATACCTAGCGGTATGATCTTGAGCGTCTGAGCCAATAGATAAAATGAGATGACATAAAGCAAACCCATAATGATCGTCGGCACCAAACGGGTGAACTGCTCTGACTTCATCAAAAAAGTAGTGCCGATCACTTCACAAATGATGGCAATGGCTAAGTAACCATAAGCAATAGTAGTAGTAGGACTCATCTTTAGAACACCCGCTTTTGTTCAACGCATGCTATGAAAAAACATAGCAAAGAAACCACATGGTCGGTATTTTATAGAACTCTACTGCCAATGTGAAGGGCTGTCTTGCAACTTTATTGTGTCAAACGGTGTCGCATCACCTTTGTATTCAAAAATACAAAGCACCAAATTCAGTTTTACTTTGCCGAATCGATGTCTGGTTCCATATTCTTATCGTTTATCCTATGTGCCCTATAAAATTTTCTGAAAATAATTTTTATTTCCAAAGCACATTTTATTTTTAAAACACATTTATCGTCATTTTCTACTGAGTTCTGTCTTGAAATAGCCTATCTGATAAGGGATTGACGTTAATTTTCAATAATTGCGATAATATTTATAATTAAACGCATAATAAGGTTGACAGCCTGTAGTGACTTGGCTAAAATGTGCCCCACATAACGCAAACAAGCTAATTAACTGCTTTAATATAAAGCGTCAATAACTTGCTGTTATGACCAGCTATTCTCCAATAGCTCAGTTGGTAGAGCAACGGACTGTTAATCCGTGTGTCCCTGGTTCGAGCCCAGGTTGGAGAGCCATATACTAAAAACCTTCATCATAATTTGATGGAGGTTTTTTTATTGCTGTGTCTTTTATATTTACTTCTAATAATATTAGCACGGCTGTGGTGTTCTTTTAGACATTTTTGTTGTATGGTAAGATTAGTTTTGATTGGGTTCGTTTTTGTTTGAGTGCTTCGCTCTTACTCACTAAAAGTAATGGTTTATTATGATACCTGTACGTATAAAAAATAAGTTTTCTGATCATCCGCAAAAGATCATGCGCCCGATTAGTATTCGTTTGTCTGAAGAGATGATTGGTCTATTAGAAACGACGTCATCAGACTTGGGCTTTAAGCGCATTCAAGGGCTTATCCGTCTTTATATTCGTCAGGGCTTGGATCGTGACCATCAGGATTATACGCTTGCCCATGATGAAGTATTCATCGAAACGCTACGTAAACGCGGCGTTAGCCAGCACATTATCGATGAAGCGATTGTAGTGACGCATAATAATAACATCACTCATCCGCTATCTGAGTTACAAGACAACGATTAAACAATTAATAATATCGTTGCTAATTAATAGTATCGCTGCTAAATAGTATTAAAATAAAAAAGACCAAGTTTGCTAACGCGAGCTTGGTCTTTTTTGTGGCTGCTATAAAAGTTAAAGCATTACTGATTCTTCTCTAACTCTCTTCTTGTTATGTCCTTCTTGCACCTGATTCATAGTACATATGTTTTTAAGTACTCTGCGATATTTGCAATTTTAGTTAGCCATAATTAAACACAACAGATGTTTAAACAAGGTATATTAAGAATATAGTCGCGACTATTTATAAGGTTTCAACATAATAAAGATCTGTAAGGAGGGGTACGATGACGGACTTACATCAGCTTTTAAACAAAAATTTGTTTTCAACCATGACGGTAGCAATGCTAGTGATTGCGACTGGCTGCTCATCACCGCAGACTGATCCAAGTAAAACAACCATACCGACAGATTCTGACCAATGGCAAAAAAAGCTAGGGCAAACTTTTGAGCAATTGTCTGAGTCCGATCAACAAGTACTTAGCCGATATATGCTGCGTATGAAATTGAGCGATGCTTATGAATCAGGAGCCATGCCGCGCACCACTATCAAGCAAGCGCTGATACAACAGCGTGAATACGAGCGGCTGCATCCAAATAACCCAACGGGCAAGAAAAGCCCAATTGTCAAAGGTCAGGCGGCGAACGCTACTGCACAGATGTATCCTGTCGCCCTGCTCCCTGTGAAAACCAGTGATAGCGATAGCTTAAATCAAGTCAAAATGCAGTTTATGCTATCTAATCATGGCAAAGGCGCGATAAAAAGTTTTAAAGGGACGCTGACCATGAAGGATGCCAACCTGACAAAGGGCAAAAACTTTAATGTGCCTTTGACAACGTTTGATCCACCTATCGCACCAGAACAATCCGGCAAGATCATTATTGAAAGCAGCATTGAGGATATCAATGTCATGCGCGCTATCAAAAACGCTAGTGGCATCACTATCGAGATTAATAAAGGTACGCTTACCTTAGTAGACGATCAGACAATCGAATTTGAAAACTCACTGGTGAAGTAGCTGTATAACCTACTATTGAGGATTTTATGAAAGGTACTAATTAATATTTTTATCGATACCATAAAAAAAAGCCCCAATCATTGCTGATTGGGGCTTTTTCGAATTTGGCGGAGACGGAGAGATTCGAACTCTCGAAGGGCTATTAACCCTTGTCGGTTTTCAAGACCGGTGCATTCAACCGCTCTGCCACGTCTCCATTGGTGCATCATTATATAGATATCATTTTATAATGCAAGCCCCTAAACTAAAAAAATCCAATTAATTTTCGAATACTTGTAAATTGGTGCATTATCGCTTGCTTGAGGCCAGATGTAAGCACATATCGAGCAGCCTATTGGCATAGCCCCATTCATTATCGTACCATGCAAAAACCTTATATTGACCACCCACTTGCATAAGCTGCTGACCATCAATGATAAGCGACTCAGTCTGATGGATAAAATCACTAGATACCAACGGCTCATCGGTATATGCCATGATGTCATGCAAATGCGCCTGACTGGCAGATTTAAGTACCTCTCGTACTGTCTCGACATCGACATCTGGCGTATCAAACACAAAGGTAACATCAATCGCAGCCACGTCGATAGTGGGCACTCGTATCGAATGTCCATTTATCTTGCCGACCATGCCTGGTAGCACCCGCTCTGTCGCAGCGATACTACTGGATGTCGTTGGAATGATATTATAGCCAGAAGCGCGCGCCCGTCTTGGATCTCGATGTGCTTGATCGAGCACTGTCTGATCAGCGGTAACTGCATGAATCTCTGTCATCATGGCGGACTGCACACCAAACGCCTTATCTAGCGTATCAATCAACGGTACCAATGCCTGCGTGGTACAAGAAACACTAGAAATAATCGGCAGCTCAAGCGTGAGCGCATCGGTATTCACGCCCATCACGATACAAGCATCCACATCGTCAAATGGCGCGGCACCGATAATCACTTGCTGCGCGCCAGCATCGATATGTAGCGTCGCTTGTTCATACGAGCGAAAATGCCCAGTACATTCTAAAACCACATCGACACCCAGCGCCTGCCAAGGTAAATTTTTGGGATCAGGCTCTGATAGCATATTGATGCAGTAAGTCAGATTATTTTTGGTCAGACAGAGTTCGGTCTTGCTCGTATCACCTGACTCACTTTCTACAATCTCAGCATTTACGCCTAATCGACTGAGGCGACCATGGGTGCTATCAAACTTGAGTAAATGCAGCAGTATATCCGCTGGCGCTAAGTCATTGATTGCCACCACATGAATCGCACGGCCTAACACTTCAAAGCGCTCTAGCAAAGCGCGAAGTACATTGCGCCCTATACGCCCAAAGCCATTGATAGCAACTCTCAGTGGCTGTGTATGCTCACCAGTGGTACGGAACGTCGCCGCTATCGGGTCAGAGGTCAATTGATAAGTAGCGCTCGAAAAATCAGGCATAACATTGGACATAAAGGGTATCGCTATAAATGGGGGTAGAAACTGAGCGTTATCACGTTGAGTGCGCTAATGATTGCTGAATACTAAAAAATAGTAAAATGAAAGCCTATAAAAATAAAGGTAACAAAGTTATAGGCAATAAAATTATAGGCAGCAAAACTATGGGGTGATAAAAATCAATGCGAGGCGAATGGTATTGTAGTCAATGCTTTGCTTAAGATGATCAAATATCGGACGCAATTTGATACTACCGTCATCATTGAAGTCATTTGGATTATTAGCGACTTTAATAGCGACATAAGCATTGCCAACGGCTGTCATTACCTCATCATCTGGGCGCAAATGATCGCAGGCAAGGCTTGGATCTTGTGATTTTAGGTCAGCAATATGACGCATGATGGTCGACTGTGACAATTGACGGGCTTGTGATATCTCCGCAATGGTCAAACTCTCCTCTAACAACACTCTGGTCGCAAGTAGAGTACTGTCTGACCTATCAGAGACCTGATTGCCTAATTTCTGTTTTTTATCGATTTTAGCTTGCTGTTGTTCGCGGCGCTTCTTTTGTAGGGTGGCGTAAGCATCGATTACCGACTTGCTTAATGTCCCACCTGACTTCAGCACGAATTTTTCATGTGCCTGCTGCATGCTTTCTTCATCTAGCATCGCATAGTTGGCATCCGCTTCTTCAGACAATACCAAAAACCGCTTATCTGCGCCGCGAGCCAATGGATCGAGTTGCAAGCTCATATCGTTCATACCCAACAGCTGTAGACCTGATAGCGACTTGAGGCGTGACAATGCCACATAGCCTTGTCCCAACTCAAAAGTACGCGACAAGTCGATTTCAGCCGCATCGAGGGTCATGCCTTGCGATTTATGGATGGTAATCGCCCATGCCAGACAGAGCGGCACTTGTAAGTAACTTGCCAGCACATCACCCGTTTCATCTTCGATAATCCATTCTTCAGGCTCAGCGATGACCTCTCGTCCTGAATTAAGCCGCACGACAGGCATTTTCTGAGTCGTTGGTTTCTTCGACTTTGGTTTTTCTTTGTCTTTTTTAGCAGCGGACTTCTTACCTTTTGTCGTTTTTTCGCTAGCAGCATCTTCATCAACGTCATCACTGCTATCGTCTTCGATTAACGCGTCATTACTGTCTTTATCGTCTATTTTGACAGCAGCAAACCCTACCAACTCGCCCATCGTCCCGTTAGAGACACCAAGCTCAGCATTATTTTTGATAAACATAACCTTGGCGCCGACTTTGAGAATCAGCTCGTCTTGGGTACGTACGGTCTTTTTTAGCGTCTCAACCAGCTTACTATCGCCTGTCGCCGTCGCCTCAAAACGCATCATCTCGCCATCTAGAGACGCCAGTTCTTTGTCATTGATTTTATTAACATTGAGATTGTGGGTATACAGACGGGTGCGCTTGATATCGACGCTTTGGTCATAAGTCGCTTCTAAAGCGGCAATCGCCTCAAAGGTTACTTCCTGACGACGAATTTGGTTAAGAATATCGTCTAAATCGAGACCGCCATTGGCTGCATCGCTGACTTGACGATGCTGCTCAGACAGGTAGCAAATATGAAACTTGGCATCGAGCCACGCCTCAGACATAAAGGCGAACTTTTCACGATTCGTTTCACCTTTACTACCAATCGGCGGTAACTGAAAAAAGTCTCCTGCAACCACCACCTGAATACCGCCAAACGCTTTGTCATTTTTGCGAATATGCTTGAGCACTTGGCTGACCAAGTTAAGCTGCTTGGCATGTAGCATTGATATCTCGTCAATGACCAAGACCGCTGTATCTTTCAATCTGTCTGCTAAGAACTGTTTGCGTGATAAGGCGGACAAATCCCGATCAGTTAGCTCATCTTTGATACCGATGCCTGACCAGCTATGAATCGTCGTACCATTCATGTGCGTGGCAGCAATACCCGTACTGGCTGTCACCGCAACAGGGACGCGGCGGGCGCGTAAATAATCGATGTATTGATTGAGAGTATAAGTCTTACCTGAACCTGCTGAGCCGGTCAAAAAGACGTTTTGACCTGTTTTTAGGATATCAAGAGCAGAAGATTGACGCATAGATCCAAACCAACCAATATTATGAAGAAGAAATAGTACAAAAAGAAAGCCGCCATGACTAACTTAATAACCATAGCAAGCCAAAGTAGATGCTCACAATTATAACAGCTGCATACCGTTTGCGAACCATTTTAACCGACTCATATCACATAACTTAAAGTTATACGATACAAAATATATCATTATAAAAAGTCATTATCGTTCTGCTAAAAAGCTCAGTACGATAGGATGATAACTTGGTTAGGAAGACCAAGAATGTATTTTTAAATGGTCATACGTAAGTAACCATATTTTAAATAACCATAATACACAACAAGGAGTGGTTAATGTTATACGCTTATCCCAATACTGAAAACAGTCCCGTCCAATTCCGCGAAAAATACGATAACTTTATTAATGGTGAGTGGACTCCTCCTGTCGATGGCGAGTATTTTGACAACCCAAGTCCTATCGATGGTAAAACCATTTGCCAAGTCGCCCGTTCAAAAGAAGCAGATATCGAAAAAGCCCTAGATGCCGCGCATGCTGCCAAAGACGCTTGGGGCAAAACCAGCGTCGCTGAACGTGCCAATTTATTATTAAAAATCGCAGATAGCATGGAAGCCAATCTAGAAGCGATCGCTATTGCTGAATGCTACGAAAACGGCAAGCCTGTACGCGAAACCTTAATGGCAGATATTCCACTAGCCATCGATCAATTCCGTTATTTCGCCAGTGCCATCCGCGCACAAGAAGGCGGTATCAGTCAAATTGATGAAGACACCGTTGCTTATCATTTCCATGAGCCGCTAGGCGTTGTCGGGCAGATTATCCCATGGAACTTCCCTATTCTAATGGCAGTATGGAAAATCGCCCCGGCTCTAGCCGCGGGTAACTGTATCGTTATGAAGCCTGCTGAGCAAACGCCTGCCTCTATACTATATATGTTAGAAGCGATCGGTATCGCTGACATCTTGCCTAAGGGCGTGTTAAACATTGTCAATGGCTTCGGTGTCGAAGCTGGTAAACCACTTGCCTCAAACCCTCGTATCAACAAAGTTGCTTTCACTGGTGAGACCACAACGGGTCGCCTCATCATGCAGTACGCCAGCGAAAACATCATTCCAGTGACGCTAGAGCTTGGCGGCAAAAGTCCAAATATCTTCTTTGCCGATGTCATGGACGAAGACGATGACTTCTTGGACAAAGCGGTCGAAGGCCTAGTCATGTTTGCCTTAAACCAAGGTGAGGTCTGTACTTGTCCGTCACGTGCGCTCGTACACGAAAGCATCTATGACGAATTTATCAAACGCTGTATCGCTCGTGTCGAAGCCATCAAAATGGGCAATCCACTAGATACTGAGACTATGATTGGCGCGCAAGCCAGCTCAGATCAGTTAGAAAAGATTTTATCTTATCTTGATATCGGTAAAAAAGAAGGCGCAAAAGTCCTAGTCGGTGGCGATCAAGCCAAACACGATGGCGACCTAGCAGACGGCTATTATGTTAAGCCAACTATCTTTGAAGGCACCAATGACATGCGCGTGTTCCAAGAAGAAATCTTTGGACCTGTGCTCGCTGTCACCACCTTTAAAGACGACGAAGAAGCCATGCAAATTGCCAATGACACCCTATATGGTCTAGGCGCTGGCGTTTGGACACGTAGTGTACATAAAGCCTATCGTTTCGGACGTGGTATCCAAGCGGGCCGCGTATGGACCAACTGCTATCATCTATATCCATCACACGCTGCATTCGGTGGCTATAAACAATCAGGTATCGGCCGCGAAAACCATTTGATGATGCTCGATCATTATCAGCAAACCAAAAACATGCTGGTTTCGTACAGCCCTAAAAAAATGGGTTTCTTCTAATCTAACCTGTGAACGCATGACAGTACTTAGAAAACAAATGCAATCTGTCGCAAGATAGGTTGCATTTTCACTTTAGGAGGTCGTAAAAAGCCATATTTTGAATAATAGCTTTTCAGAATAGTATAGTTTTTCGACACTGATAGCATAGGAGCTGAGTATGAAAATTACGGCAACAGAGTCTTGTAAGGCACTCATTGAGCTATTGAAATCAAAGCATGGCGATTTAATGTTTCATCAATCAGGCGGCTGCTGTGATGGTAGCTCGCCCATGTGCTATCCATTAGGAGAGTTCAAGGTAGGCGGTCAGGATGTGCTGGTTGGTGAGATTGCTGGCTGTCCATTCTATATGGGTAAGGCACAGTACAATTTATGGCAGCATACCGATCTCACCATTGATGTCGTCAATGGTCGCGGTGCGAGTTTTTCGTTAGAAATACCTGAAGGCAAACGCTTTATCGTACGCTCAGAAATCTGTTCGATATAAGCTTGTTCAGTGCAAAATTAAGTAGCATTAATTTTATATAACATACCGAATATAACAGTCTTCGCTTGTCCTAAGATATTGACGCAAATAGATACCGCAGAGTCATTTTTATTTTATTATTTCAGCAGAATAATAGTTACTGTAAAGCGTACCCTATTTTAATTAGCATGGATGCTATAAGGAATATAAAAT
This sequence comes from Psychrobacter sp. Pi2-1, assembly GCF_904846645.1. GTDB lineage: Bacteria > Pseudomonadota > Gammaproteobacteria > Pseudomonadales > Moraxellaceae > Psychrobacter. Next base: position 8,482 of record NZ_CAJHBO010000017.1, on the reverse strand, counting down.
GGAATTTGACACAACATTTGACTATGTTATCGTCGGTGGTGGATCAGCAGGTTGCGTGCTCGCTAGCCGTCTCACTGAAAACCCAGATATCAGTGTCTGTTTATTAGAGTACGGCGGTGATGGCAAAGATCTAGCAGTACGCGTGCCTGCTGGACTGATTCTGATGGTTCCTGGTAAACCGCTTAAATTGAACAATTGGTGCTTTCATACTACTCCGCAAGAGCACCTTAACAACCGTAAAGGTTTTCAGCCGCGTGGACAATGTCTGGGCGGCTCATCAGCTATCAATGCCATGATCTATACGCGCGGTAGTAAGCTAGATTATGAGCGCTGGGTAGAGCAAGGCTGTACTGGCTGGGGATTCGACGATGTACTTCCCTACTTTATCAAAGCTGAAAACAACGTTCGTGGTAGCGATGATCTACATGGTGATAGCGGGCCGCTGCATGTTAGCGACCTACTCAGTCCACGAGACATCTCCAAAGCATTCGTAGAAGCTGCGATTGCCAATGGCCTAGATCATAACACCGACTTTAATAGCGAAAAGCAAGACGGTACAGGATTGTATCAAGTCACTCATTTCCATGGCGAAAAACAAGGCCAACGCTGTTCTGCTGCGGCCGCCTATCTGCATCCTGTCCAAAACCGCTCCAACCTGACGGTTATCACTCATGCGCAGGCTAACCGCGTCATTATCGAAGACAATCAAGCGACAGGCGTCGTCTACGAAAAAGACGGTGTCGAACATACTGTCACGGCGCGTCATGAAGTCCTGTTATCAGGTGGCGCATTTGGTTCACCCAAAGTTCTGATGCTCTCAGGTATTGGTCCTGCAGAGCATTTGCAGTCTCATGGTATCGATGTGGTGGTAGATGCACCTGAAGTCGGTGGTAATTTGCAGGATCATTTAGACGTCGTCTTTGATTATGAGGTCAATACTACTGATGTCATCGGTATTGGCATGGCATCGATTTCGACATTAACCAAAAGTATTCGGCAATGGAGAAAAGACGGTACAGGGCTGCTGTCTACCAACTATGCAGAGGCAGGTGCGTTCTTTAGCGTCGGTGACGATCCAAAGGAGTGGCCAAATACCCAGCTGCACTTTGTCATCTCGCGCGTGATAGAGCATGGCCGTGATCTCAGACGCGGCTTCGCTGTCTCTTGTCACAGTTGCTACTTACGGCCTGAAAGTCGAGGTACTGTTAGGTTGGACTCAGCCGACCCTTCTGATGCTGTCTTGATCGATCCAAACTATCTGTCGCATCCAAAAGATGTAGAGTATATGGTAGCTGGTGCCGAGCGTACTCGAGCCATCATGCAAGAGTCCGCACTCGCTAAATACATTACTGAAGACTACCCTGCCCCTTACCTCGAAAAAGACGGCATGCTCGGCTATATCCGTAATAAGTCAGATACCATCTATCACCCAGTAGGCACTTGCCGCATGGGCTCAGATGACAGTTCTGTGGTTGATTTGGAATTGAAGGTACGAGGTGTGAGCGGACTACGAGTCATCGATGCATCAGTGATGCCAACGCTTATTAGCGCCAATACCAATGCGCCAACTATTATGATTGCCGAAAAAATAGCCGATCTCATTAAAGCGAATCATAGCCCTGTTTAATGCTGCATTGGACAAACGGCTTATAGTTGGCTACTTCAAAGAGACATAACTTTATTATTTCTAATTGTTAACAATGAGTAAAATTGTAACTAGTTAGCGATTTAAAAGCGTGTCTCTTTGCTACTTAGAGTAAATAAACATAAAGCCATAGAATTTAGTATTTAATATCTTATTAATGCTAAATACGGCAAAATCGTGCAGTTTTTATCAAAATTAGTCTATTTATCGCTTGCATTATCACAGATTAAAAGAGTATATTCGAACGACTTATTTATATTTTTAGTTTATATCCATATAATTTAAAGTTATAACAAGCTTTAATATGTTTTATTTTGTATATATAAAATACTGCATAGATAGATACTTTAGAGGTCACTAAACGCTTTCTCATCGTATTCATGATCGAGAACGAACATATGGATACATGAGTACCTACCTACCATTACATAGGATGTAATAATGCAAAAATCACTCTTCAAACTTACGATGCTGGCGACGTTTGTCTTAGGTATCAGCGCCTGTAGTGGAGACAACAAAACTACGGATGATTCTGCTGCTAGCTCAGATGCCAAAGCCGCCAAAACATTGCTCTATTGCTCAGAAGGTAGCCCTGCTGGATTCGATCCAGCGCAATATACTTCAGGTACGGATTTTGATGCGAGTGCCTTCCCTATTTATAATGGCTTGGTAGAATTCAAAAGAGCGGAAACTGAGATTCAACCAGGACTTGCGGAGAGTTGGGATATTAGCGAAGACGGCAAGACTTATACCTTTAATCTACGCAAAGGGGTTAAGTTCGGTACAACTGATTACTTTACTCCGACTCGCGATTTCAACGCGGATGACATTGTCTTTACGCTAGAACGTATCACTGACCCAGACTTTGAATTTAATAAAGCTTATCCTGCTGAATTCCCATATTCAGTCGGCATGGGACTACCTGATATTATCTCTAATATCGAAAAGGTTGACGACTATACGGTAAAAATTACCCTTAGCGAAACCAATGCGCCGTTCCTACAGAACCTAGCGATGCCTTTTGCTTATATTGGTTCTGCTGAGTACGCAGATCAATTGCTAGCCTCTGGCAACGCTGCTGATATCAATACTAAGCCAGTCGGTACTGGACCTTTCGTCTTTACTTCTTATCAAAAAGACGCGCAAATTCGTTATACCAAAAACCCAGACTATTGGAATAAAGACGACATTTATATCGACAACCTAGTGTTTGTCATCACTAAAGACTCGGCAGTTCGTGCACAGAAAGTGCAAGCTGGGGAATGTCACGTATCCGCTTATCCAAAACCTGCCGAAATCGAATCTGTCAAAAAATCAGGTAAAGCCACTGTTCTCGATCAGCCTGGCTTCAACGTTGGCTATGTCGGTTACAACGTAGAAAAACCTCAACTGAGCGATCTTAAAGTGCGTCAAGCATTAGATATGGCGATCAACAAAGACGCTATTATCAATGCGGTTTATCAGAGCGAAGGCCTCAAGGCAACCAACCCAATGCCGCCAACGCAGTGGGGCTATGACGAGTCACTTAAAGACGCGCCTTACGATGTTGAGAAAGCAAAAGCACTGATCAAAGAAGCTGGCGCGGATAACCTTTCTATCAATCTATGGTATATGCCAGTTCAGCGTCCGTACAACCCAAATGCCAAGCTAATGGCTGAAATGCTACAAGCAGATTGGGCGAAGATTGGCGTCGATACCAAGCTTGTGACTTATGAGTGGGGCGAGTACCTAAAGCGCGCTGCTAAAGGTGAACCTGATGTCATTCTAGCCGGCTGGACTGGCGACAATGGTGATCCAGACAACTGGCTTGGTTCGTTATTGTCTTGTGACGCTGTCGGTGGTAACAACTACTCGCGCTGGTGTAATAAAGACTTCGATAATTTGGTGACCAATGCCCGTCAGATTAACAATCAAGATGAGCGTGTCAGTGAATATGAACAAGCTCAGCAGATATTCAAAGAGCAGCTTCCTTGGACGACGATGGCGCATTCGGTAGTAACCGTATTCACCGCACCAAACGTGGTCGATTATAAAATTAGCCCACTTGGCTCAATACGCTTCGATGGTGTAAAAGTTGAATAACCTTGACTGATTAATTCCGTTACGACATTCGCGATTTATTCATTTTATTCATCCATATAAGTGCGGCTGGGTCAGATACTCTGCTCCAGCCGCACTTATATGAATGATATGAACAATATGAATTAAGCGCTTTGTCACGGACCTCTTCATCATCGCTAATACTCTAATCATTGAACCACAACTATTGAGCAGCCCATGCTACTTTATATTCTGCGTCGTATTGCCATTTTAATACCCGTCTATCTTGGCCTAACGCTATCGACTTTTACTCTGATTCGTCTCGTACCTGGAGATGCGGTCGAGATTATGATGGGCGAGCGTATGGTCGATCCCGAGCTACATGCTCGTGCGTTAGAAAGGCTAGGATTAGACAAACCGCTCGTTGCCCAGTATTGGGATTATTTGACTGGTATCCTAACGGGTGATTTCGGTCAGTCCTTTCGTACTCGTACGCCTGTACTACAAGACTTCTTTGCTCACTTTGTTCCGACTTTAGAGTTAGCGTTATGCGCTATTGTTATCGCTAGTGTCATTGGTGTTAGCTTAGGCATCTTTGCTGCCTTGCGCCGTGGTACATGGATTGATTACACCCTAATGTCAGGCGCGTTGGCAGGCTACTCTATGCCCATCTATTTATTGGGCCCTATCCTGACTGGTATCTTCGCTCACTATTTAGGCCTCTTGCCCGTCGCTGGTGTGATATCTGTCGCACAGTTTTTAGATGTGCAGCCATTGTATGGCTCATGGTTACTTGGCTCACTAAGCTCAGGAGAACCTGGTGCGTTTTGGAACGTGGTCAAACACTTTATATTGCCATCTATTGCTCTATCGACCATTCCGTTAGCGATGATTGCACGGATGACACGCTCTGCGATGCTAGAGGTATTGGATGAGGATTATGTGCGTACAGCGCGAGCCAAAGGTTTATCTCCACGCCGAGTGATACTAGTCCACGTAATGCGTAATGCCTTGATTACTGTGGTTACCGTCGTTGGCTTGCAGATGGCAACATTGCTCGCAGGTGCCATTATTACCGAGACCATCTTTAGCTGGCCAGGCGTTGGTAATTGGCTACTCGATGGGTTTTTCACTCGTGACTACCCTATTGTACAAAATGGTATTTTATTGGTCGCCACCGCTCTGATTTTGGTTAGTTTATTTATTGATATTTTGTATGGTCTGATTAATCCACGTATCCGCCATACTTCTTAATCTAACATTGATAAATACTCACATTATAAATAGTGATGATTAGCACTTGCATGGTTATAAAGGTTTTTGGCAAATTTCTAATGATTATTAGGAAGGAAGCCCAAACGAATCCAATGCGCTAGCCACTATAGGAAATGCTCATGAAGCCTTCTGCTCTCCCCTCTGATGTCAATCTGATGGCAGCCACACCGCCGTCATCTTGGCAGCTATTTTTATCGACGTTCTGCCGAAACAAAGGCGCCGTGATTGGTTTTATCGTACTGGCATTAATGGTTCTAGTTGCTATACTCGCGCCTGCTATTGCGCCTCACGATCCTTATGAGCTGTTCACCGGTCAAGAGCAATTGCCACCTGCTTTTTTAGATGGTGGTAATGCGATGTTTTGGCTAGGTACTGATGATGCGGGCCGAGATACATTGTCTCGAGTGATGTATGGCGCACGTTATTCGTTATTTATCGGTCTAAGCGCAACGACTTTGGCGATGTTGGTTGGTATTTCTTTAGGATTAAGTGCTGCGTTTTGGCCAAAGGTCTGGGGCAAAGCGGTCATGCTAGTCAATGATATTTTGATGTCATATCCGAGCTTGCTATTGGCGATTATCATTGCCGCTATCTTAGGGCCATCTATGACCAATACGATTATTACGATCGCACTGGTCTGTACACCGCCATTTATTCGTCTGACTCGTGCCACAGCAATGGTAGAGCTACAACGTGAGTACTTTATTGCTTCACAAGTGATGGGTGCTGGCGTGCTCAGATTGTTGTTTATCACCATTTTGCCCAACTGTATGGCACCGCTTATCGTACAGGCAACGATGATTTTCTCGTCTGCTATTTTAGAAGCAGGTGCGATTGGTTTCCTAGGCTTTGGCGTACAGCCACCAGATGCCGAATGGGGCGCGATGCTAGGTACGGCGCGTCAATATATTCAAAGTAATGTTTGGCTAGCCATCTGGCCGGGTGTCGCTATCTTCTTAGCTGCACTATCGATCAACCTGACTGGTGATGGCTTACGCGATGCGCTAGATCCTAAATTAAAGCAGGTGACCTAAGATGACTGAACCATTAATGAACACACCTATCACTCATACGTCTATGAATGGTGCATCAACAAAAGACTCACCATTGCTGCTAGATATTGAGAACCTGTCTGTCACTTTCGGACAAGGAGTGCGTGCCTTTCGCGCAGTCGATGATGTATCGTTGAAGATTACCCAAGGTGAGGTCATCGCTGTCGTGGGTGAATCTGGCTCAGGTAAATCGGTCACGATGATGGCATTGATGGGACTGTTACCACCTTCCGCGACCGTACGCGCACAACGAGTGGTCTTTGACAATAAAGACATGCTTAGTATGTCAGCCAAAGAGAGACGCGGTATCATTGGTAAAGACATCTCTATGATTTTTCAAAATGCGATGTCTTGCCTAAATCCAAGCTTTACGGTTGAGATGCAGCTAGGTGAAGTGCTACGCAAGCATCTTGGTTTGCGAGGCGCAGCAGTACAAACACGCATCTTAGAACTGCTAGAGTTGGTCGAGATGCCCGATGCCAAAAATCGACTCAAGGTATATCCGCATCAACTATCAGGTGGTATGAGTCAACGGGTTATGATTGCGATGGCGATTGCTTGTGAGCCAAAACTACTTATCGCAGATGAGCCAACCACCGCGCTCGATGTCACAGTACAGGCGCAAATTATGGACTTGCTGAGCCGATTGCAACGCGAAAAACAAATGGCCATGGTATTAATCACCCACGATTTAGGTCTGGTTGCACAAAACTCGCGTGATGTCGCGGTTATGTATGCGGGACAAGTGGTCGAAACCAGTACCGTGCCAGAAATTTTCCAAAACCCTGCCCACCCTTATACGGAAGCATTGCTACAAGCCATCCCTGAATTAGCCATCGGTCAAGATAGATTAAATAGCTTACCAGGGGTCGTGCCAAGTCAATATGACAGGCCAACTGGTTGCTTGTTGTCTCCTCGTTGCCCGTATAAGGAGCCTGCTTGCGAAGTACCGCCACCTATTTTAGATACGCCCAATGGTAAGGTGCGTTGTATTGATTCTAATATTACTTCTCGCCCATCTCACGCTGCTATCTTGGAGTCACAAGTATGAGTAACAAAGTGGTCCTAAAAGCAGACAATCTACACAAGCACTACCCAGTATCACAAGGTCTGGGCAAAGCAAAGGCCTACGTGAAAGCGCTCAATGGTGTCTCTTTCGAGCTTGAAGCTGGCAAGACATTGGCCGTCGTTGGTGAGTCAGGCTGTGGTAAATCTACCCTTGCCCGACAGTTGACGCTGATCGAAGCGCCTACACATGGTGAGCTATTTATCAACAATGAAGGCACTACAGGCTATAGCAGAAAAGCGTTAAAAGAGTTGCGTACTGAAATTCAAATGGTCTTTCAAAACCCTTATGGTAGCTTAAATCCGCGCCATACTATTGGCTATCAATTGACAGAGCCATTGGATATCCATACCAAACTGTCCAAAGAAGAAAAACGTGACAAAATTAACGAGATGATGAGACATGTGGGTCTACGACCCGAACACGCTGGTCGTTATCCGCATATGTTTTCGGGTGGTCAGCGTCAACGTATTGCCCTCGCACGCGCCATGATGCTCAACCCTAAAATCGTCGTCGCTGATGAGCCGACTTCCGCGCTCGATGTATCGATTCAGGCGCAAGTCTTAAACTTATTTATGGATTTGCAGGATGAGTATCGCACCGCTTACGTCTTTATCTCGCATAACTTGTCAGTCGTGCGCCACGTCGCTGATGATGTGATGGTGATGTATCTAGGTCAAGCTGTTGAGCACGGCCCCAAAGAAGCGATTTATAATGAACCAAAACATCCGTATACCATCGCGTTATTGGCTGCTGCTCCAACGGTAAATGGCCATAAAAATGATTTAACCCTACAAGGTGAGCTACCAAGTCCACTAAATCCACCAAGTGGCTGCGCCCTACACAAACGCTGCCCATATGCCAAACAGCAATGCAGCGAAGTAGAGCCGCAACTGCGCGAATGGGACGGTCGATTGGTTGCTTGTTTACGTTTAGAAGAGATATATGGTTAAGGTGACTAAAGTTAGGATGGCTAAGGTTAAAATGGCTAACGACTAATCAATATTCACTACACCGCGACACTTAGGAAATTTGCTACAACCAAAAAAGGTCTGACCTTGATTCAGGCCTTTTTTTGCTACTCTCTTAATCATCTCACCGTTACACCTTGGACAGGTTGGCGTTTGAATTAAATCAGCTGTATGGTCTATCTGACCTATGCTGTCAAATCTGTAGACATTGACTTGGGAGATTTTAGTTACGCAGCCTGACGATAAAAGTCAAACCATACCTGTCTTGGCGTTTTATAGCCTAAACCCTTTTGGATTCTAGTCTGGTTGTACTCAAGCTCAATATATTTAGTGATATCACTGATGGCTTCAAACCTTGTTTTATAGTCTTCGTGATACACCAACTCATTCTTTAATATGCCCCAGAAGCTTTCTATGGGCGCATTATCAAAGC
>NZ_CAJHBO010000016.1 GCF_904846645.1 Psychrobacter sp. Pi2-1 | reverse complement strand
CATCTGGGGCTATTATCAGACCGTGAGACCGCATGCTTTCAACGATTATTTGCCGCCAGCAGAAAAAGAGAGACGTTACTTTAATCAAAACCTCTTATCAGCTGTCCTAAATTAGTTGACCACTACAAATAGCATCTTAGTTGTAGAGTGTCCCATTTGACTGGCAATCCACTCAGGACTTTCGCCAGCAGCCAACCATAGCGTTGCTGCGGTATGACGAGTCTGATAAGCATTACGCTTTTTGAGACCCAAAATCTTAAGAGTAGGGTGCCAAACACGTTTATTTACGTTGTTATAATCAAGTGGTTCACCTGTATGCGCGCAAAATACATAGTCAGATCGCTTATAAGTGATGGTCTGCTGTTCCTTCAGAGCATCGTAGACCCAAGGTGACATTTGAATCGCACGGTAAGACTCCTGAGTCTTAGGAGGAACAATTTTGCCCTTAACATAAGCTTGTTTGATCACAATCTCACGTCGATTAAAATCAATGTTCTCCCACGTTAACCCATCGATCTCACTCGTACGCATACCTGTAAAAAAACGTACCAGATAATAATTGCGATAGTCTGCTCTTACGCCGTTGATAAACGTCCAAACCTCACTTAGTGTGAATGGTTGAATATCTGTTTTGGGTTGTTTGAGCGCATTGATATCGTAATAAGGATTATCAAATTTATAGCGTTTCGCTGCTTCTTTTAGTATCATACCTAAAGGTACCATGATCGAATTGATGCGTGCCGCTGACAGATGTTTGTTAGCTTTTCCGTACGTTACTTTGGCGAGCGATGAACGGAAGGCTAATACATCTGTCTTTTTTATGAGATGAATGGGTTTAGTCCCAAACTTAACAATCAAGTACATATCAATAATCTCCTTTATTTTGCGCTTGTAAGTATCACGCCATTCAATTTCTTTTTCAGAAAACCATAATTTTGCAAACTGTTCAAAAGAGGGCGTATCGGCACTAATGCATTCCTTGCGGTCGTTTAACGCTACCATCTGTGCCGCTTTATCACTTTTTGGAAAGTACTTAGCGTAGTTGAACAGTCCTAAGATGATTTCTGCTTTCATTTTCTCAGCCACCTTCTCAAGCTTCTTGCGATTCGCTGGTGTGTCTGTCAGGTTTGTCCTCTCCCGACAACGTATACCCATATAATAAAAATCGACAAATAGCATATTGCTTCCTTTGCGCTTTCTAATACTAGCCATTCTATTTCTCCTTATTGTAGTGCCATGGCGTTGATGCTACCGGCAATGCCAGTGCGCATATCTTTTTCAATCTCTTCCCAAATGTACAAAATCTTACGACCACCGAACGGGCGTATATAATGAATGCCTTCGATAAGCACACTATCCTTGAGCTCATTACGGATAGTACGAGGGTTATATTTGATGAGCTCAGAAAGCTCTTGGGTAGTTAGGTAGGTATGTGACATAATAAATTCCTTGTAAGCCAATTAAATAACTAGGTTGTTTTATCGAGATAACAAATAATTCTATAAAAGTAATTTGTTATTTGATAGAAGTACTTTACTAGCTATCGTTAGTCGATGCAAGTACTTTTTTAGTCTATTAAGGAATTATTAATGATTTTATGTAATTTACCAGTGCTACTAGCTGAACGACGTATGAAGGTTGCAGATCTAATAAGGATGACAGGAATTAGTAAGTCGACCATGCACAAGATTTATAACGAACAGACTTCAAGAATAGATTTTGACACTATGGATAAAATTTGCGAGGCACTAAATATTGAAGTAGGTGATTTATTTACTTATGTACCTAACGAGTCGCTAGATAAAGAGAAGTAAATTAATTTTGAGAGTGCTTTAGATGATTTAGGGTAGAGGTCGAAAGTGCTACCCTGAAAGAAAGGCGAAATAAAGAGCGGGCACAGTTTGGGCGCAATTTGGGCACACACGTTTTTTGGTGATGTTTGCTGAAAGTGAAAAAAGAGGTAGTTTGAATCGACGTATAGTTTCCTTTTCCGCTACAGCCCATATTTCACGGACAAAAAAAAGCCCCAATCTTAAGATTGGGGCTTTTCGAATCTGGTAGGCGTAATCGGATTCGAACCAACGACCTCTACCATGTCAAGGTAGCGCTCTAACCAACTGAGCTATACGCCTATTTAGGTTGAGCATTTTAGCAAGTTTCCCAGACTTTGCAAGTCTTTTTTAGCATAAACCTCTTTTATTATCATAATATCTACTATTTAGGCTTATATTAGTTGTTTAGATATACTTTTGTGTATATTTACTAAACATTAAATTTAAACGGTTTAGTTTTTATTGTTAATAAACAGGGTAACGCTAATGATTAAACCCTTATAACTGGTATGATATCTCTCTAAACGATGTAATCATTATGATAATAATGGCTTCAAGTCAGTCATGCTGAGTAAGCGTTAAACAAATATTAAAAATAGTTGGAGAATAACATGGGTCTCTTGGTAGATGGGCAGTGGCAAGACAAGTGGTATGAGACAAAAGAGAGTGGCGGCCGCTTCCAGCGTGAAGATGCTGGTTTTAGAAACTGGGTAACGGTAGATGGTAGCGCAGGGCCAACAGGTATTGGGGGCTTCAAAGCCGAACCTGACCGCTATCATCTATACGTGTCGCTAGCCTGTCCTTGGGCACACCGTACCCTTATCTACCGCAAGCTTAAAGGCTTAGAAGACATCATTCCGTTGTCTGTAGTACATCCATATATGGGTGAGTATGGTTGGACGTTTGCAGAGGGTGCAGGCGTCGTTGCTGATCCAGTTATCAATGCAGACTATGCCTATGAGCTTTATACTAAGGCCAAACCAGACTATACAGGCCGTGTCACCGTACCTATCTTGTGGGATAAAAAAACAAACACAATCGTGAGTAATGAGTCATCTGAAATCATTCGCATGTTTAACTCTGCCTTTGATGAGGTTGGTGCGCTAGCAGGTAATTTTGTGCCAGCAGAGTTATTGCAAGAAATTGATGATATCAATACCTTTGTCTATTCTACTATCAACAATGGCGTGTATAAGACAGGATTCTCTACCACACAACAGGCTTACGAAGAGGCCGTGATTGAGCTGTTTGCGGCATTAGATACACTTGAGACGCGCTTAGCACATCAGCGTTATCTGACAGGTAGCACCATAACCGAGGCAGATTGGCGATTGTTTACGACGTTGGTTCGTTTTGATGCTGTTTATGTTGGGCACTTTAAATGCAATCTGCATCGTATCGTTGACTATCCAAACCTTTGGAGCTATTTGCGTGACTTATATCAGGTACCTGGCATTGCAGATACGGTAAATATGGATCATATCAAGCAGCATTATTACACCAGTCATGCCAATATCAATCCCACGCGTATTGTCCCTGCTGGCCCAGTGCTTGATTTTAATGAACCACATGACCGTGCACGTCTATAGCTTTATTTTAATAGAGTAACCGCATAAAAAAGCCCCAGCTACTAATAGGTAGCTGGGGCTTTTACATTATAAAAGGTAGTACAATGACTATTAGGCATTGTTCAGCTGGCGGGCCGCTTCTAGAGCAAAGTAGGTCAAGATACCATCAGCGCCAGCACGGCGGAAACCAATCAGCGACTCTAAAATCACTGCATCACTTAACCAGCCGTTTTGAATGGCTGCCATATGCATGGCATATTCGCCAGATACTTGATACGCAAAGGTTGGTACGCCAAAGGTATCTTTGACTTCACGAATCAAATCAAGATAAGGCTGGCCTGGTTTGATCATGACCATATCTGCGCCTTCATTGATATCCATAGCCACTTCATGTAGCGCCTCAGCACGATTGCCAAAGTCCATCTGATACTGTTTCTTATGGCCACCTTTTAGGTTGCCAGCACTGCCGACGGCATCACGGAATGGACCGTAGTAGGCAGAAGCATATTTGGCTGAGTAGGCCATGATAGCCGTATTCACAAAACCTTCTGCTTCAAACGCATCACGCATGGCCTTGATACGGCCGTCCATCATGTCACTAGGAGAGATGATATCTGCACCGGCACGCGCATGTACCAGCGCTTGCTTGACCAGTACTTCGATGGTTGCATCATTGATGACGTAACCGCTGTCATCAAGCAGACCATCTTGACCATGTGAGGTATAAGGGTCTAATGCTACATCAGTCATAACGACCATTTCTGGCACAGCATCTTTGACTGCTTTTATCGTACGTGCAGTCAAGGCGTTTTCGTCATAAGCGGCGCTACCGTCTGGTGTTTTCAAAGCGTTATCGATCACAGGGAAAAGGTCGATGGTTGTGACGCCTTCTGCTAATAACTCTTTGGCATAGTTGATTAGCAAATCAATCGATAAGCGTTCCACGCCCGGCATACTAGTGATGGTTTCGCGCTGGTTTTCGCCTTCTAATACAAAGACAGGGGCAATAAAATGCTTGGGGTGCAGCTCCACTTCGCGAATCATTGAACGTACATTGTCATTGTAGCGTAGGCGACGTAAGCGAGTAGCAGGATATTGACGGTTAAAGGTATAGCTCATAATAATTCCTTGTGATTGTTTTATAGTTATCATGTTACATGGTTAAAATAATATCGCTATAAGCGGTATTTTATAGAATTAGCTTATCAAAATCTGTGCATTATAAGTGGCTATAGATAAAGAGAGTTTATATGAAGCGAGCCTACTATAACTAAAAGACGTCCGTAAAAGCAAAAAGCCCCACCACGTTAAGTCGGTAGGGCTGATAGTACTTATCGACTGTCAATGTGATGATAGAGCTGCGTCATCAGATTAAGGTTGGGTCATTTAAGGCTCAACAATCTGGGTCACAGGAACTTGCTCAACACTATTGTTATTGAAGCGAGTCTCTTCAGTGATCACGCCGACAGCGGCATCCTTCTGGCCATCATCATTCACATCGACGATAGCAGTAGGCTCAAAAGTAGTCGTTTCTACCGCTTGCGACTGCTTGATGGCGACAGCTTCTTGCGGTGTAGTCACACGCGCTGAACCAGCTGCTTTGATGGCGTTTGTCGCTTTGGTTTTTGCACTAGTAGCAGTTCCAGTGACAATCTGCGCCAAGTTAGTGTGCTGCGGTACAGGTATGACGGTCGGTACATCAAGATTCGCTCCGCCACCAAGCGCTTGGTACAACTCAATCTGGCTAACGATTTTCTGTAGCTCTAAATCTAGGATACCTTGCTGAGTAGAGAACAGTGAACGCTGAGCGTCAAGTACGTCTAAGTAATTGTCCAGACCTGCTTTAAAGCGTGCATCTGCTATCTGATATGTCTGTTCAAAATTATCCTGCAGACGATACTGCGCCTCTAACTGCTCACCGAGCGTCGCACGCGTGGCAAGTACATCTGACACTTCGCGGAATGCCGTTTGAATAGAGCTCTCATAACTAGCAAGCGTTTGCTCACGTTCGATTTGAGCCACATCATAGTTGGCATCTAAACGGCCTGCATCAAAGATAGGGACGCTCACGCTAGGTCCAAACGACCAGCCAACGGCACCATTTTTGAACAAGTCATTTAAGCTGCCGCTACTGACACCCACACTACTGGTTAAGCTAATAGATGGGAAGTAAGAGGCACGGGCCACTTCGATATTCGCACCAGCAGCTTTTAGGTTGTATTCTGCCTGTAGTACATCAGGGCGATAGCGTAGTAATTCACTTGGTAGACCAGCATTGAATATCTGCTGGCTAGTGATATTACTGACGGCAGGTGTTGGGATAAGCTCGTTTGGAATCGCGCCACCAACCAAGTACTGCAATGCATTGCGTGATTGAAGAACGCTGGTCTGTGCACGTAATACGGCAAGCTTAGCACTTTCAAGAGAGGCAGCAGCCTGCAATGAAGGCAGTTTTGCATCAATACCTGCTTCAAAACGTTTATCCGCGATAAATAGCGAACGCTCACGACTCTCGACTGTGGCTTCAGCCAGTTTTAACTGCGCTAAGCTGTAGCTTAGATTGGCGTAGCTTTGGGCAATATTACTAATCAAGCTGATTTGGGTCGCATCTTTGGCCGCCGTAGTCGCCAAAAAGTTCTGCAATGCTTGATCTTTTAAGCTTGAGATTTTACCCCAAAAGTCGAGCTCGTAATTGGCAAGACCCAAGTTGACACTGTAGCTACTACTAGCGTTTCGATCAGTACGATTCTGTGCTGAGCGAGTATAACCAGCACTGCCGTTGATAGCTGGCAAGTCGTTAATATCAGTAATCTGATACTGTGCACGAGCTTTTTCAATGGCTAGGCGCGCACTCTCAAAGTCTTTGTTGTTTTCAAGACCGAGAGCAATCAGGCCTTTAAGGCGCTCGTCGCTATAAAAATTCTGCCAGCGCTGACTGGCGATGCTTGCTTGATCAGCACTACTGACAGTCTCTTTATCAAATGCACCGTAGTTTTGCTGCATAGGGATATTCGGCTCTGCTAGCACAGGACGCATATCCGCTTTTGGAATGGTGTTACAAGCGGCCATGCTGATTGCCAATGCAGTCAGCCCTAACAGGCGACCACTGTTTTTGCGCAAACGAGATAGTGCTGGCTGCGCATCGATAGCTGTAATAGCTACCGATGACGAGTTAGTGATAGATGTTTTTTGAGCACTCATTGTGTATTGTCTCCAAGACTTGCAGGCTGATAACTCTCAGAAGGTGTTGGGTTATGCGAGTTAGGCGTACCATTGCCACCATCTTTATCATTGGGTGTGTTGTTCTCATATTTATGCGGGAACGCACTACGCACCCAGATATAGAACATTGGGATAAAGAAGATACCTAAGAGGGTTGCTGTGATTACCCCACCAACAACACTAGTACCAATAGCGTTTTGACTGCCTGAACCTGGCCCATTCGCCAAGAATAATGGCACAACACCCAGACCAAAGGCAAGCGAGGTCATGATAATCGGACGCAAACGCTGGCGTGCTGCGGTCATGACGGCTTCTCTAAGACTGTAACCTTCCTCTTGGTGTTCTTTCGCAAACTCGATAATCAAAATGGCGTTTTTGGCGGATAGACCAACGACAGTCAGTAGACCAACTTGCAAGTAGATATCATTGGCAAAACCACGTAACCACGTAAATATCACCGCACCCAATACCCCAAGTGGAATAACTAGTAGCACAGAGAAAGGAATCGACCAGCTTTCGTACAAAGCTGCCAAACATAAGAAGACAACTAGGATTGAAAGCGCATAAAGCATTGGTGCTTGGGCACCTGATTTTTGCTCTTCCAATGACATGCCTGTCCACTCATAACTGATACCTTCAGGTAACTTGTCTATCATCGCTTCCATCGAGCTCATTGCTTCACCAGTACTTAGTCCTGGTGCGGCGCTACCTTGGATGTTCATGGACGGTAGGCTGTTGTAACGAGTAAGACGCGGTGAGCCTGACTGCCACTCACTACTAGAGAATGCATCGAACGAAATCATATCGTTCATGTCATTTCGTACATACCATTTACCAATATCATCGGGGTTGGTACGGCTGCTGGCTTCACCTTGTACATAGACGCGTTTGATACGGCCACGATCGATGAAGTCATTAACGTAGCTTGAGCCCCACGCTGTCGAGATGACGCTATTGATATTGCTTAGTGACAGGCCATAAGCCGCCGCTTGTTCTTGATTGATATTTATTTTAAGTTGTGGCGAATCTTCTTGCCCGTTAGGACGTACGCCAGCCACTTGATCGTTCTGTGCGGCCATACCTAAGAGCATATTTCTGGCTTCAAGTAGCCCATCATGTCCGAGGTTACCACTGTCCTGAATCATTAAATCAAAACCACTGGCATTACCAAGCTCGGTAATCGCGGGTGGGACGATGGCAAATACTTGTGCTTCGTTTAGCTGAGTAAAGAAATATCCCATCGCCCGACCAGCGACGGCCTGAGCGGTGTTTTCATCGCCCGAGCGTTCCTCCCAATCTGATAAGCGTACAAACGCCAGACCCATATTTTGACCTTGACCCGCAAAACTAAAGCCTGCAATGGTAAAGACCGAAGCGATATTATCGGTTTCTTGGGTATCGTAATAGTTTCTAACTTTATCCAATACGTCTTGCGTTTCATCTAACGTAGAGCCAGCCGGAAGCTGAACCAAGGTAAACATAATACCTTGATCTTCTTCTGGTAAAAACGAGCCTGGAATACGTAAGAACACGACCGCCATGATACCGATGATGGCTGCGTAGCCGATCATATATAACCATTTAAAACGAATACTTTTGCCTACAAAGTTTTCGTACGAACGGCTAAGTTTGAAGAAGCCACGATTGAACCAACCAAAGAAGCCTTTTTGCTTTTCGGTACTGCCTTTTTCATGACTTTTGCCACGTTTTAGCAAGGTTACACATAGGGCAGGGGTGAATACAAGCGCGACCATGGCAGAGAGCACCATGCTGGTAATCAGCGTGATAGAGAACTGACGATAAATCACACCTGTTGAACCACCAAAGAAGGCCATCGGTACGAATACTGCAGACAAGATAAGCGCAATACCAATAACGATTTTACTGATTTCACCCATCGACTGGATAGTTGCATCTTTGATAGAGATGTGAGGATCTTCTTCTAGTATTCGCTCGACGTTCTCTACAACGACGATCGCATCATCGACCAGTAGACCGATAGACAATACCATAGCAAACATGGTCAAGACGTTGATACTAAAGCCTGCAATATACAACACTGCAAAGGTACCCAAGAGTACGACAGGTACCGCAAGGGTCGGGATAATGGTGGCACGCCAGTTCTGTAAGAAAATGAACATAACGATAAATACCAACACAATCGCTTCAATGAGGGTCATAACGACTTGTTCGATAGACAAGCGTACAAATGGTGTGGTGTCATACGGAACGACTGAGGCTAGACCAATTGGGAAGTTTTTTTCCAGCTCAGCCATACGTGCGCCGACGGCTTCACGAGTCTCAAGGGCGTTTGCGCCACCAGCGAG
The DNA here is from genome assembly GCF_904846645.1 of Psychrobacter sp. Pi2-1. GTDB lineage: Bacteria > Pseudomonadota > Gammaproteobacteria > Pseudomonadales > Moraxellaceae > Psychrobacter. The sequence continues at coordinate 67,378 of NZ_CAJHBO010000016.1, read as the reverse complement.
TGAAATACCTAAACCGGCTGCTTCTTTACCATTGTATAAAGACACAACGCTATAGTTTTCACTGCCGATTTCGACATCTGCCACATCGCCTAAGCGTACTTGTGCGCCTGAGGTATCTGTTTTTAGTAGAATGTTTCGGAATTCTTCAGGCGTTTGAAGATAGCTTTGCACCGTGACCGTGGCATTGATAACCTGTTGGTCGGTATCAGCAGGTGCTTGACCTAACTGACCGGCAGATACTTGCGCGTTCTGCGCTCGTATCGCATTGACCACATCTGAAGGTATCATGTTGTAGCTACGTAGGCGTGAAGGGTCAAGCCATACACGCATCGCATAAGTAGAGCCAAAGACTTGAACTTCACCCACACCCTCTACACGACTGATCGAATCGACGACATTAGAGTTAATATAATCGGCAATATCTGCCCGATCCATGGTGCCATCTTCAGAAATAAATGCTTGCACCATCAAAAAGCTGCTAGACGATTTATTGACGTTGACACCTTGACGCTGAACAGACTCAGGCAAGGAGCTCATCGCTGCTTGCAGTTTGTTCTGTACTTGTACTTGAGCTGTGTCAGAGTCGGTACCGTTTTCAAAGGTTAGCGTCACAGACGCACTACCATTTGACGAGCTCGACGATGACATATACATCAGACCATCTAGGCCTTTCATACGCTGCTCAATGATCTGTACCACTGAGTTTTCTACGGTTTGCGCATTGGCACCAGGATAGCTTGCACTGACTGAAATCGTTGGTGGTGCGATACGTGGATATTGTTCAATCGGTAGATTAATAACGGATATCACCCCGATGAGCATGACCAAAACAGCCAGCACCCATGCAAAAATAGGGCGATTAATAAAAAAACGTGACATAGTGTATCCCTAAGTCTTCCTGTCTTGAATGGAATTAGTTGGCAGCGGCTTCTGTTGATTTTTCACTAGAAGTCTCATCGCCAGCTGGCTTTTTATCCATCGTTTTTGCGGCTTGCTGCGGCGTTTTGGTATTAGGCGCATTTTTTGCAGCAGCTGGTGCTGGATTTGCACTTTCTAGTGGTTTGGCGACCACTTCTTGGTCAGGCTTGACCTTAGCACCACCAATCACAACCACTTTGTCACCTGCTTTCAAGCCTTCAGTGACGACCCATTGTCCATCGTAAGTACCATTAATGGTGACCGGACGTACTTGGATTTTATTATTTTCGTCAACGATATAGACTTGCGTCTCACTCTTCGGCGTACGAGTGACTGCACTTTGCGGGACAAGGGCTGCGTTGGTAATAACACTCTGTGTCAAACGTGCCGTGACATACATACCTGGTAGCAGGATGTTATTGCTGTTTGGAAAAATAGCACGTAAGGTGACAGCACCTGTTGACTCATCAACTTTGGCTTCAGACAGTGCAAGCTTACCGCGTACTGGGTAAACAGAACCGTCTTCTAGCACCAATTCAACTGAGTTCATACCTGGCTGAGCAGTACCATCTGCAATCTGCTGACGAAGCTTGAGCAACTCAGAAGAAGACTGGCTGATATCGACGTAGATAGGGTCTAAGCGTGAAATAGTCACCAATGGATCGGCTTGACCGGCGCTAACCAGCGTACCAGCAGTTACGCTTGAGCGATCCGTACGACCGGTGAGAGGCGCACGCACGATAGTACGGTTCAGATCCAATGTGCTAGCATCAAGACCAGCTTTTGCGGTCTGAATGCCTGCTTTTGCGCTTTCGATACCGGCTTGTGTCTGACCAACAGCAGCAGCGGCGCTTTGTACCGCGGCCTGTGCGGTACGTACAGCCGTCTGTGCTTGCTCATATTGCTGCTGTGAGATGGCGTTGATACTGACCAGACCCTGCAGACGTTGTAAGTCGTTTTGCGCTTGTGCTAATGACGCTTGACGACTGACTAACTCAGCTTTTGCGTTTGCATTGTTTGCCAAAGCTGTCTGATAGTTGGCTTGTGATTGCTGCACGGCTGCTTGACCACTGCTTACCGATGAAGCGTAGTTGTCAGTATTGATGCGATACAGCGGCTGGCCTTTTTTGACGTTGCTTCCTTCACGGAATAGTACTTCGTCAATCACACCGTTGACCTGTGGGCGGACGTCAGCAGTTTGATAAGCTGCAGTACGACCAGAAAAAGTTTGTACTTGAGGGACGGTATCGAGAGTGACTGTCTGAACGTTGACAACCGCAGGCGGCATTTGCTGCTGTGCGGCTTGCTCACCAGCAGTGTCATTGTTTTTGTCACAGCCAACCAGTACAGCTCCAGATAGTACAGATGCTATTACAAGCGCAAGATAAGAGTGCTTCATCAATGTCCTCGGCAATATATATAAATAGTGACAGTATAAAAATCGATCAATAAGTTTGGCGTACTGAATATAAGGGTCTTGCTAATACTAAATAACTTGCTAATGCTGAATAAAGAGAATAAATAGCCTAAGCTAGCATTATTTATTCCAGTTTCAGATTATTCTGTTAGTGAAATATAACTAATAGGAAATCTGACATCGATATGGATTAAGTATCGAAAGGATTATTTAGCATTAATTGTTTAAGCAAACCACAGAATGGATTAATAAATTTAATGAGTCATTATAAACTATTGGGGTAACCCCACAGTCAAGTAGTTTGCAATACGAGCCGGATCGAAAAGCGGTAATATTACAGTTTACGAATTAATAGATTACCGTCATAGTAAGCGTCGTCTCTATTAACAGCTAATATAACCATGCACAACCTAGTATCAAAATATATTGTAAACTTTTGTTATAAATCTAAAACCCTATAGTAACTAAGGTTTTTAAACGATAGAAAATCGACTTTGTCAACAAAATGACAATTTTAGCAACCCCTAATTACAGTCATAAAAAATAACTATCAGTATCTCTCTAACAAACGTCATCAAACTTTGACCGACTGTCCAAAAAGCCTTATACGATTATAGTACTGCAAGGATGTATGAAACTTAAAGAAAGGTAACGATTTGGCTGACATGCTAGTTTTTGAGAAGGTACTTCTTAATTTATGAGCTTTTATTTATCAATTGCTGAGGAAGTTTGCTAAAAAATCGTGCTAAAAAGTTCTATCGAAAAAAGAGTCGTCTTAATTAGTTAATAACACAGACGACTCAGCTTTCATTATACTAGTCGAGCGCTAGCAAGTTCAGTCAATTGATATAAGCCTGTACGATAACGGTTGTCTGGTAGCGTGCTCAGTGCGTCTTGCGCCAGTTTGGTTTCTTCCAATGCTCGCTGCTTACAATAAGCCAATGAGCCAGAACTACGTACCAATTCAATCAGCTGCTCAGCGTTTGGTGTCTTACCTGTCTGAACGGCGATACGCAACTGCTCATAGCCTTCAGTGTCGCTGTCTTTGAGTAGTTCGAGTGCTTTGATAGTCGGTAGGGTAGGCTTGCCTTCAGCAAGGTCATCGCCTAGGTTTTTGCCCATTACGTCGCTATCGCCACTATAATCAAGCACATCATCGATAATTTGAAACGCATTACCAAAATGCTGTCCGAAATCGCCCAATGCCGTCATATATTCTGTCTTATCTTGCAAGATAGCAGCACCTTGGGTCGCCATCATGAACAGGCGTGAAGTTTTGCCATCGATAATGCGTAAGTAATCTTCCTCTGTCGCAGCAGGGTTATGCTGATGCTGTAGCTGTAATACTTCGCCTTCAGCAATATCACAAGTCCCATCGGAGAATACTTGCAACAGTGGCAGGCTTTGAAAACCAACCAATAGGTTGAACGCACGAGCAATCAAATAGTCACCGACCAATACGGCAGTAGCATTGTCCCACGTCGCATTTGCCGTCGGCTTTCCACGGCGTTGCCCTGACTCATCGATGACATCGTCATGGACTAGGGTAGCGGTATGTAGCATTTCCGTGATAGCAGCTAGATGCATGGCCTTTTCTGATGGGTTGTCATCAAACATACGTGCGCAGAGCAACGTAATCAGCGGACGCATACGTTTGCCGCCAGCATTGATCACGTGTTGCGAGACGCTCATGACGAGTTGTACTTTTGAGTTCAAACTGCCAAACACTTGCTTGTCCATTACCTCAAAGTCATTGGCTACAATACTTTGAATATCAGCATAGCTAGGCATCGATTGAGAGGCAGGCACGGTATTATTTAAAGAGGTACTAGTCATAATAAATAGTCATATTAATAAGAGTAAAGAGAGTTGGTATAACCTTGACTTTATCTATCTATAGGTAAGGTATTATTTCGCTTATGATAGCATAGCTATCTGCTTAAATTGTTGGTTAAAGTATATAGCACAAGTAGGTCAAGCGTATGATATACAGGGCTTACTATGCCTATTAAATAGAATAAAGATTATAAAAAATGTCTTATGTTTGGAGGATATATTATCTAGCGCATTTTAAGCTTATTGGTCACATAAATGATTCATAAAAGGCTGTAAGTAACTGATTGCATAAGTTATAATGGCCACTGTTGGGCTTAATCTATCACTCATCTTTACTATTTCTCGTGTTTATATTTGTATTGTCGTTTATCGACTTTCTTTGATGAGCAGCCGTTATAGCTAAATGAGAGATGGTCATTAGTGTAACCACCTTGCAAAAACAAGAGGCGCGGCTTGCTTTTATGAGCAAAAAGCCGTAAAATCTTGCCTTTAATTTTTCCCTGTCGTGTTCGTCGTAAAAGCGTTGGTATAACATCAGCCACGGCACACGGGTTAAACGGAGTCATACAATGTACGCAGTAATCAAAACTGGTGGTAAACAGCACCGTGTAGTCGTCGATGAATTGCTTAAAGTTGAACTACTAAAAGCAGAAAAAGGCGAAACAATCAAATTTGAAGACGTGTTGATGGTTGTTGACGGCGATAACGTCAAAATCGGTCAGCCTGTTGTTGACGGCGCTAGCGTAGAAGTTGAAGTTGTTGAGCATGGTCGCGGCGAAAAAATCCGTATCATCAAGCACAACCGTCGTAAGCATTATCACAAAGAACAAGGTCACCGCCAATGGTACACCTTGTTAAAAATCAAAGCGATTAATGCCTAATTATTCATTTAGCAATTATTGCTAAATAGCGCACTAAATGCTTAAGAGTTATCGCATCAGCGATAAGTCAAATTAACAAGGAGATTTTCTCATGGCACATAAAAAAGCTGCCGGTTCGAGCCGTAACGGTCGTGATTCAAACCCAAAAATGCTAGGCGTAAAAATCTTTGGTGGCCAAGCTATCACAGCTGGTAACATCATCGTTCGTCAACGTGGTACAGAATTCCACGCAGGCGAAGGCGTTGGCATGGGTCGTGACCATACTTTATTTGCACTGAATGACGGTGTTGTAAAGTTTGCGACCAAAGGTAAATTTAACCGTCGTTATGTTACGGTTGAAAACGCATAATTATCTATTTAGGTCGTTTTATTCTTTGAATAGAATGATCAGATAATTAAAAAAGCCCTTACTGCCTTATGGTAGTAGGGGTTTTTTACGTTTGTAGGGTGATATAAATTAATAAGAACTATTTTAAGCGATATTTTTAAACTTACTACTAGCATAACTACTGTAGCTAAGAATTCTAAATGTAAACTTTTACCGTGTAACTGTATTGGTTACAAGCGTGTATGGCAGCCGTAGTAAAGATTGCAAATCATGACTAGGCGCGTAATAAAAAAACTGGCACACTGTTGCCATTGCTGATGGTTACCAGCTTTAGCTTGGTAAAATCAGTATTTATAGAAAACAAAAATTTCAATAGAACATTTTATTTTTAGCGACAACTTTAAAGCGATTATGCTTTTTTAGAGAGGATTTATGATGAACTTATCTACGAAAAAATCAACCAAACAAAAAATGATGAGTGGTGCTTTAGCAGGTGTGTTAATGACATCGCTAGGTATCGCAGCGCCAATGATGGCATTGACTCAAACGGCTACCGCAGCTCCTGCTGACAACCTAACAGCTGCTAAACGTCTGAACAAATTGCTGACCAATACCAAGAGTATGACGGCCAATTTTAGTCAAACGACTAAAGGTGCGAGTAGTGGTACATTTAAAGGCTCTATGAGTGTCCAACGTCCAAATAACTTCCGCTGGGAAACCAAGTCACCATCAGAGCAGCTGATCGTTGCTAATGGTAACTCTATGTGGGTTTATGACAAAGATTTAGAGCAAGCGACTAAGCAGAATGTTGACAGTCAAGTAGGTAATACACCAGCCTTGCTACTATCAGGTGATCCAAGCAAGATTGACCAAAACTTTAAGATCACTCAGCCATATGACAACAAAAACTACTATGTGCTCTATCCTAAGGCAGACAGCGCAAGTTTCAAAAGTCTTTCAATAAGTTTTAGTGGTGGCAAACCTGTCATGATGGTATTGAACGACACCTTGGGTCAGACAACCTCTATCAAGTTTAGCGGTATCAAGATGAACCCAAGTATCGGTAGCAGTCAGTTTAAATTTACACCACCAAAGGGTGTTGACGTTATCAATCAGTAATTAACAGATATATTGCTAGGTTTGGATATCAGTTCAAAATTAGCAACGTAATAAAAAGGACAGATCCTATGCGGTCTGTCCTTTTTTATGTGAGTAACTATAGTTTATTTAGCAGAAAATTTAAGACATAGCTCGTATGGTTTCCATATCTGGCATAGGTGGCAGTTCATCCAGATGGCTTAATCCAAACGCATCTAAAAACTGCGCAGTAGTATGAAGTAAGGCAGGACGACCTAGCGTATCTTTAAAGCCTTTCTCCACAATCCAGCCTTTATCAAACAACTGGCGCAGTATATTGCTCGATAATGTTACTCCGCGCACATGCTCGATATCACTGCGTGTCACAGGTTGTTTATAAGCAATGACACTTAGGGTTTCAAGTAAAGCTTGGCTCAAGCGTTCCTGACGCTGCGGAAAAATACGCTGAATTAGACTGCTATAGTCATCAGATATCTGTAAACGATAACCGCTGGCGGTCTCATGTAGCCTAAGCACACCTGTATCTAAGCGTTGTTGCAGCACTTCCAAGGTTTGCTTTAATTCTTTAGTAGATAATGACAAATGTTTCTTTAATGCGTGAGCGGTCAGCGGTGCTTCTGAGGCATGCAACAGTACTTCAATACGTTTACTCATCTCTTCAAGAGAATTATGCTGCGCTTCAGCTGATGGTGATGTAGTCATAGTTGTTGATTCTAGGGTCTCATCATGTTGCTTTGGGTCTTCAATATCTACCATCTAAAGTATGCTCTTATTTCAATATTGTGATTTTAATAGAGAGTAGTCTAAGAGACAGTCTTAGAGCCTACTAGGCTAACCACTGTAATGTGAGATTTGTGGATTCATTATTCATATTAGTCTGATCAGAATTATTGTAAACAGAGTTGACGACATCGCTATCTGTCTCAATATTGACCACACCAACTAACTGCCGCTTTATAAGCTCAAGTACGGCGACAAAACTCACGACCACGCCTATTTTACCTTGTGCTTTATCTAGTAGCTCATAAAAGGAGCGCGCCCCATCTGTACTTAATTGTCTGCTAATACTGGCAATACGATCGGCAAGGGGTACTGCATCAACTTTGATCGTATGCATTTGATAGTCAGGCTGTAACTGCATTTTAAATAAGCTATCAATCAGCAAGTTAGGTGAGTAGCTTGGCAGTTCCGCATTCATAACGTCTTGACCAGGCATACTAACCATTGCCAAAAACACATCACGCTCTAAGCGCACTAGATTGTCTAGGCGCTGACTGACCACTTTGATTTGCGCGTATTCTTCGAGGCGTTCGATCAGTTCTGCTTTTGGGTCACGCTCGTCGGTTGGGGTATCAGGGGCAGGCAATAGCAGTTCGGTTTTGATAGCGATGAGCGTTGATGCCATAAGCAGATAATCACCCGCTAATTCAAAGTGCTCGGTATCCAGTTCACCGATATAAGCTAAGTACTGCTCAGTGATGGGCAGAATAGGCATTTGGGTCAAATCGACGTTGTTCTTTTTGACCAAATATAATAGAAAATCCAATGGACCAGCAAACTGCTCTAACCAAATAGCAAAGGCTTGCGGTGGTACATACAGGTCTTCTGGCAAATGCTGCACAGGCGTCTGATAGATACGTAGCGACATATCATGGTTGATTGATTCATCATGCTCGCTCTGATTGTCTGTAAGCTCGGAGGTTGAATCCGCCATAGCAGATAAGGCGACTTTAGACAAAGCCGCCTGTTTGGTGTTTGGTTCAGTTTGCACGTTTAGCACCCGCTTTGATAATAAGTTGCGTCAGTGAAACGACTATTCCAGCAACGATTATTTAAGCTTAGCAAGCGGGCGGATACCGATAGCACGGCGAGCTTTGTCTAGTTGCTTACGACTATGGCGACGGGCTTTATTTGCACCCATCTGCAATATTTCTTCTAGCTCTTTTGGATTGGCCATCAGCTCTTCGTAACGTGCACGGAATGGCGCGATTTCGTCATTAATCTTATCAAACAGCGCTTGTTTAGCGTCACCCCAGCCAATACCAGCGGCATAACGCGCACGCATATCAGCAATCTCTTCAGCGGTCGCAAATGCTTTATAAATCTCAAAGATAGCTGAATCATCAGGATCTTTTGGCTCATCAGGTAGCTGTGAGTTAGTCACAATTTTCATGATGGCTTTATGCATCTGTTTTTCAGGACTGACTTGCGGGTTTGGCTCACCAAATAGGGGAATAGTATTGCTATAGCTCTTACTCATCTTGCGGCCATCAAGCCCAGTAAGCAGCGGTATATCGTTATCAACGACTGCCGACGGTAGCGTAAAAAGAGACTTATAACGATGATTAAAAGTACCTGCGATATCACGCGCCATCTCGATATGCTGAACTTGATCGCGACCTACTGGCACATGGGTAGCATTGAACATCAAGATATCAGCCGCCATTAGCACGGGATAACCAAACAGACCCATGGTGACACCTTGATCAGGATCGACATCAGCTTTTTCTGTATTGATATCAACGGCTGCTTTATAGGCATGGGCGCGGTTCATCAAACCTTTGGCACATGAGCAGTTCAAAATCCAAGCAAGTTCTGGAATTTCAGGCACGTCTGACTGACGGTAGAACGTGACACGCTCAGGGTCTAGACCACAAGCAATCCACGTGGCTGCAATGGCTCTAGTCGATTCGTGAATGATAGCAGGGTCATAGCAGCCGATGATGCCATGGTAGTCTGCTAAAAAGAAAAACGCTTCATGATCACTATTTTGAATAGACTCAATCGCTGGACGAATCGCGCCAACATAGTTACCTAAGTGCGGAATACCAGTCGGTTTGATACCAGTCAGGATGCGCTTGGCTTCAGTTGAAGTATTAGAAGCTTGATTGTCAGGAGTACTGTTATTGCTCATGGGAAATCCGTTATTTTGTTTATCAAATTATTATCAGTGCATAGCTAAAATGCAAAATATTAGCCGCAAAGTATAGCAAACTTCACCAGTATTTTTGGGAATAAAGGCTTACTTATAGATATCAGTACGACCGTTTGGCCCATGTTTGAAGCGGCGATGAAACCACATCCACTGTGTAGGATCAATACGAATGAGCCCTTCTAAAACTTCATTGACCCGAGTGGCATCAGCGACTTCATCTTTACTTGGGTAGTTGTCTAATTCTGGCGTAATCGTCAAATGATAATGGGGACGTTTACCACGCGGCAAGTTGTCAGGCGTCTGCCGATAAGTATGCAGTGCCATGACAGCTGGTGGCTGTGCTTTGCTACCCAGTTTTGCCATGCGACGCGATGCAGTAATCGTTGCGGCAGGCACACCGAAAAATGGCGCCATCACCCCTTGCTTGAGACCGTAGTCTTGGTCAGGAGAGTACCAGATGACATGTCCGGCTTTGATAGAGGTAACTAAGCTACGCATATCACGACTAGAGATTTGCTTACCAAAAATATTGGTACGGCCATTATAAATAAACCAGTCTAATAAAGGGTTGTTTTGCGTACGATACATACAATCTACTGGGAAAAACTGCGCACATAATAGGCCACCCAAATCTAGCATCGTATAATGCGCACCGAGCAAGATAACTGGCCGCTGCTCATTTTGCGCATTAACAATATGCTGTAACCCTGAGATGGATACAGTTCTAGTAAATATATTGGGCCGGAACCAAGCGCATAACGTTTCAAACACACCAATGCCTTGATTGACAAATACTTGCTTGGCCATTAATTCACGTTCAGCTTCGGGCTTCTCTGGAAATGCCAACTTCAGGTTGATTAATGTATCGCGTCTACGTGAGCCAGCAACTTTATAAATCAATATACCAAGCTTACGACCTAGCCAAAACTGCCAACGTAACGGCAGATATATCATCGGTAGCATTATTAAGAATAATAACCAAATGCCCCAATTCTTTGGTGATAAAAACTGCCACTGAAATGGTTTGTGCTCTGCTTGCGCTGTACGCTTATGATTTTGGGTAATTGTCGGTGTGCCAGCCGGTATCGCAGGCGACTTAGCCGACTGTTTCATACTAGGCGGCACGCTGCTATTGGCAGATGGCTTGCTAGGGTCGAATTGTTCTGGCGCTTTCATAATATCCTTCTGCGGCACGGTTTGAGGCATCATGGCTAATAATAAAAAGTTACTGATATGATGGGGTAGCGTTTAATGCTTTGCAAGTTAGAATTTCTACAGACGCTCTATTTTGTAGTGTCGAAACAAGGTGCTCATGTTAGTTATTGCCGTAAAACGAAACTTGTTTGATGAAGACAATCAGATAATCAACACGCTATCAGTAGGCATAAAAAAACCTTATAAGCTGTGACCAGCTTATAAGGTTTTGCAAAACCAGACTCTTATTTAACTTTACTACTGAAGCTCTGAGAAAAAGACAACAGCAGCAAAAATATAAGAGATAGTTTTGATTAACGTTTTGAGAACTGTGGACGTTTACGTGCTTTACGTAGACCCAGTTTCTTACGTTCAACTTGACGTGAATCACGAGTAACAAAACCAGCTGCTTTTAGAGCAGGTTTTAAAGTTTCGTCAGCTTCGATTAATGCACGTGTGATGCCGTGGCGGATTGCGCCAGCTTGACCACTAATACCACCGCCTGCAACAGTTACATATAAATCATATGCGTTAGCAGAGTCTAGTAGTTCTAATGGCTGACGTACAACCATGCGTGAAGTTTCACGGCTGAAGTATTCGTCAAGTGGCTTACCGTTAACAACGATACTACCAGTACCTTTTGATAAAAATACACGAGCAGTAGACGTCTTGCGGCGACCAGTTCCGTAATTGCGTTCCATAAGTATATCCTTAGATGTCTAGTTCTTTAGGTTGCTGTGCAGTATGTGGATGATCAGTACCCGCATAAAGTTTCAGCTTCTTGATCATCGCATAGCCAAGAGGGCCCTTTGGAAGCATACCCTTAACTGCTTTGTGTAGAACATCTTCAGGCTTATGTGCAAGCAACTTATTGAAGTTGGTTTCTTTAATACCACCTGGGTAGCCACTGTGACGATAGTACTTTTTGTCTTGTGCTTTTTTACCCGTTACCGTGATTTTGTCAGCATTGATGACAACAATAAAGTCACCAGTATCAACGTGCGGAGTAAAAGAAGGCTTGTGCTTGCCACGTAAGCGAGTTGCGATTTGAGTGGCTAAGCGACCAAGGGTTTTGCCGTCAGCATCTACGACATACCAGTCATGGGTCACTTCAGCTGGTTTTGCACTAAGTGTTTTCATGATAAAACCTTAAAATTAGAATTCGTTGAGAGTTTAGCTGGGAACGGGGCTCTCAAAAAACAGACTGCACATTATAAGCAGTAGCGCCTACGCTTGCAAGCTGCATTGGGGTTTATTTTCGCCTTATATACATTAAACTGCAGCGTCGGCCAGTTTTTAGCGGTTCTAAACATTTGTAAAATACGTTAACGGCTTTCATTAACCCGACAATTATGACGATGATAGACGATAAAGTCCAGCGACAACTTGTCCGACTTTGGTTTGTTTCAGACATTCAAAAGCGATTGATTGCTGAGTAACGCTCGATTGGAGGTCTAGATTCTCATTTAGCGACGCTTCCAATTGCTTAAGCTGTGCTGACAAATCTTTATCAGCTTCTAAATAAATCAGTGTTTCAGTATTTATTAAGGTATTGGTAATAAGCGCAGTCAAAATAGGCTGCCATAAATCCTGAGCATAAGGCGGATCGATAAATACAATGTCAAAGGGGCGCGCAGTCAGATGCTTTTGACGCAATACTTGCTCAGCAGTGCCAGTGATAATTTGATAAGCAGCAGCCTCAATGTGCAATTGCTCAGCACTCTGACGTAGCATGTTGCTTTGTGCTGGATTGATTTCGATAAATGTCGTGCGGGCAGCGCCGCGAGATAGCGCTTCAAATCCTAGTACGCCACTGCCAGCGCAGCTATCGAGTACATGGGCGTCATGAATGTCAGCGAGTAGCCAGTTAAATAAAGTCTCCCGCAAACGATCTGGGGTCGGACGCAGGCCGTCTGCATCAATGAAACTTACAATACGGCGCTTAAACTGACCACCAATGATGCGCACATCACCCGCTGCCGTACTTTTCGCCTTACGGTTATTCTTTGGTGCGCGTCCATTTGAGGCTTTTTTCATTATCGTGTCTCGCTTACCAATTCTTTGCTGGGTTTTACTTTACTAGGCTTCTCTTTGTTAGGTTTTGCTTTTTATACTGTTAACTACTTAAACGTCTAGTTACTCAGATGTCGCTGCTGCCGCTTCGGCTTCCTCGGCTTCTTTCTCTTCCAATGCTTTTGCTTCTTTATCACGAATGGCATCACGCATCGCTTTTTCAAAAGCCTTTTGGCGTTTAATGACTTTTAGCTCATCAGCAGAAGGTGGCAACACAGGATCTGTCTTACGTTGTAATACCCAGTAGTCAAATAGAGCACGGCCAATAGGCGCTGCAACAGCACTACCACCGCCGCCATTTTCAACCAATACCGCAAGGGCAATCTGCGGGTCTTCTACTGGGGCAAAACCATTAAACCAAGCATGATCCCAGTGACGCTTATCAATCGCTGACTTGTCATAGCGTTTGCCCTGCGCGATAGATTTCACCTGTGCAGTACCTGTTTTACCAGCGATACGATAGCGCGGGGTATAGATACCGCGTCCTGTACCGTTTTCTACCACGCTTTCCATTGCATCATGCATACGCAACCAGTCAGACGGCTTACCGTTATAGTCGATTTTGCCATCTGGCTTAGTAATGACTTTGACGTCCGCGGCGCCGTCACTGCTCTTTAATAAGTGCGGGGTAATGTGCTGTCCTTTACTGGCAGTCATGGCTGTAGCGTTGGCAATCTGTAGCGGCGTTGCCAAGAAATACCCTTGTCCAATACTGACAGAGATCGTTTCGCCTGGTAGCCAGTCTTTATCGTAAGTATCTTTTTTCCATTTTGGCGATGGCATGATACCTGATTTTTCGTTAGGTAAATCAATACCAGTATCTTCACCAAAACCAAAGCGTACCATCCAATCGTGCAGACGCTGAATGCCCATCTCGTAAGCCAACTTATAATAATAAGTATCGACCGACATCGCGATGGATTTTTTTAGATCTACCGTGCCATGACCACCACGTTTCCAGTCGCGGAATCGATGGCTATCTCCAGGTAAGCTAAAATAACCAGGGTCATAGATAGTGCTGTTCCAATCGCGTAGACCATAATGAATACCGCCTAGACCCTCGAATGGCTTGATAGTAGAGCCAGGTGGGTAGGTACCTTGTAGCGCACGGTTATACAGTGGTTGATCCAAATCTTCACGCAGATCGTCGTAGTCTTTAAAAGAGATACCTGATATAAAAGGGTTAGGGTCGTAGCTTGGATTACTAACAAACGCCAAGACATCACCGTTTTTTGGGTCTATCGCGACGATTGCACCGCGGCGTCCATCAAGTTGCTGCTGGGCGATGGTTTGCAAACCATAATCCAAGCTCAACGTAATATCGTTACCCGCTATCGGCGGCTTGGTATCTAATTGGCGTAAGATATTACCATGTGCGTCTGTTTCTACCGATTGATAACCCGGTTGCCCAAGCAAAATATCTTCATAGTAGTCCTCGATACCGATTTTACCAATCAAGTCAGTACCAGCGTAACGGTCTTTATCAATACGCTTTGACTCTTTGTCATTGATACGTCCGACATAGCCAATGACATGGGCAAACAGCTCATCATAAGGATAAGAGCGCGTAAGCTTGCTTTGGATAGATACCCCGCGGAAGAATGGCTTACGTTCACTAAACTGAGCCAACTGTGCTTCTGTTAAATCAATCTTAATCGTTACCGGGTCGTTTTTATTTTTACTTAGACGCGCCAAGATATCAGTAATATCTGTATCGGTTAAATCAAAAATCGGCGCGAGTAGATGCAACGTGCGCTCAGGGTTTTCGACCTCATCAGGGCTGAGCATCGCTGTAAATACAGGCTGGTTGTCTGCCAGTATTACTCCGTTACGATCATAAATATACCCACGACTAGGCGGCGCAGATATCAGTTTGATACGGTTGTTATCGGCTTGCGTTGTGTACTGATCATAAGCGTAGACTTGCAAATACCCATAACGTGTTATCAAACCGCCCAAACCAATCAATATTATAATCCCAAAGATGATAATACGATTGGTAAAGGTACTGTTGACCTGTTCGGTATTGGGAGTTATCGGTTTATTCATAGAAGATCAGAGCCCAAACGGTCAGTGAGTCAATAAAAGAAAAATAAGAGGGCAGGTTGGTTAACCAAAGTGCGGTGAGTTTAAAAGATAATGCAAATGGTTTCAATCACATAGAAGGGTATGGGGTGAAATCGTTATGCAGTCATTTATACGCAGGTAGTCTTTGTTATTGCACTACAAATTATAACAGAACAAATGAGCAGGCGCAGTACTCAGTCATATATTTTGTCCTGATTATCTACCGACCAAGAACTGGCTTATATTTAGGTTTTTATTGGGGAGCAGACGATATGAACCATGTCATCTTTAGTCACAACTTGTCGCTGGTCTATATGTGCTAATAAATGGCAAGTATGCTAAAATCAGGCGATTTATTTTATAGTAGTTATTATGGGCGGAGCGTCTTTTGAAACGTTCTCATTTTGCTAAAGCCTCGCTATCAGTAGCGACAATATTAGCAACGACAACCAACCTGTCAGGGACTAGATAAGTCATGGACGTAAATTCATTATGGCAGACGATAGCTGAACACCCAGAGTTCTTTGCCATGCTGACCATTCCACCAGTGACGGCATTCGTCACTTGGGTACATGTGTGGATGGCGCTCAAGATGCTGTTTTACCCGGTCAAGTTTTGGGGTATTCGTATTCCTAATTTCCCATTTTTTGGGCTGCCAGGTATTGGTTGGCAAGGTATCGTTCCGCGCAAAGCGGGCAAGATATCAGGGGTTATCGTTGACCAGACGCTCTCAAAACTCGGTTCGCTTGATGAGTTTTTTAAGGCGATGGAGCCTGAGCAAATGGCGATATTTGTCACTGATACGGTAGACAAAAACCTTGAGCCATTGATTGATGAGATTATGTTGGATCACTCGCCAGCACTGTGGGGCAATCTACCTTACGCCCTAAAGCGCCGTGTCTATGCGCAAGCTCATAAAGAGCTACCCAGTATTATGCAGTCGCTTGTGACAGATTTGACTTATCATGTCGAAGATTTGGTCGATATGCGCAAAATGATTGTCAACACCATGGAAAACGATCGTCGCCTGATGGTCAATATGTTTTTAAAGGTCGGTCAAAAAGAGATCGACTTTATCTGGCACGTCAGTGCTTTGATTGGTCTGGTATTTGGTATTATCCAGATGTTTATATTTTTGGTGGTGCCGCAGCATTGGACCGTACCGTTCTTTGCTGCAATTTGGGGTTTTCTCACCAATTGGATTGCTATTTGGATGGTGTTTAATCCAGTAGAGCCGCACTTCATCCCTTATTTGAAGCTGTTTTCGGTGCAGAGTCGCTTTCCATTTATCAAACCCGTCATACCGCATATCGCAAAGTATCGTTTGCAAGGCGGCTTTATGAAGCGCCAAGAGGAAGTTTCTGAGGTTTTTGCTGAGATTGTGGTAAAGGATTTGGTCACTTTAGAAAACATCATGAGTGAAATGATGTACGGTGACCGCTCAGCGCAAACGCGTGATTTGATGAAATCGCATCTATATACGGTGCTAGAGTCACCAGTGATTAGCACGACATTACGTGTGGGATTGGGTCGCCGTGATTATGGACAGCTCAAAAATACTATTATCGACAAATCTATTGTCGCAACGATGGTGCCACTGCGAGATCCTGAGCTAAATGAAAGTCGAGCCAGTAAGATATTTGGTCTGTTTCGCGATAGAATACGTGCGCTCACGCCAAATGAGTTTCAGAACTTGTTGCGTCCCGCTTTCCGAGAGGATGAGATGACGTTGATTGTTTTGGGCGGTTTGACTGGTTTTCTAGCAGGTTGGTTGCATTTAGTGTTAGTATTTTTCCCCTCGATGCAATAATGCATGAATAAGTATTTTTAATTAGTCATGAACGGCTGTATTGAATAAGCTTTGAATAACTAAAAAATGTAAAATTAACACCAGATAAGCATTTTGTATCAATCATTCATATTGGTACGTCACAATGATAGTAGCGGGTTTTATGTGCTTCTACAGCAATTGAAACCTCAGTTTTTAACCGTAAACTATGACCGCATAAAGGACTATTAGCGTTTGCCAGTGGCTAGCAGTGCCATCGGTGAACCCTTAATTGTATCCAAGGTAAACAAGGTTAGACCGTATGTTAATCACAGAATTGGGTTATTTTGCCTTGCTGGCCGCTTTTATATTGGCGATTTTGCAGGTGGTACTACCAACCATTGGCGTCATGCGTGACCACGTCGCTTGGCAGCGTTTGGCGCCAAGTCTGGCATGGGCGCAATTTGCGGCAATGATTACCTCATTTGCAGCATTGATGGCAGGCTTTTATTACAACGATTTTAGTCTCGTCTATGTCACTCAGCATTCCAATACATTGCTGCCTTGGTACTACAAGCTATCGGCGACATGGGGCGGGCATGAAGGCTCGCTGCTGCTTTGGATGACCATCATGGCCACTTGGTGTGCGCTGGTCTCTTACTTCAGTCGTGGGTTACCGTTGTCGATGCGTGCGCGAGTGCTGGTGATACTGGCAGGCGTGCAGATGATGATGCTAGCGATGCTTATCTTTACCTCATCACCGTTTGATCGCACATTACCCAATTTACCTGTCGATGGCGCGGATCTAAACCCTGTATTGCAAGATTTTGGTTTGATTATTCACCCGCCGATGCTCTATATGGGCTATGTGGGTATGGTTGTGCCATTTGCGTTTTGTATGGCAGCACTGTGGGAAGGGCGTTTGGATGCGGTATGGACACGTTGGTCGCGTCCATGGGCATTGGCGGCTTGGGGTTTCTTAACAGTCGGTATCGCGCTTGGTTCTTGGTGGGCTTATTATGAGCTTGGCTGGGGCGGTTGGTGGTTCTGGGATCCAGTAGAGAACGCCTCATTGATGCCATGGTTGGCGGGGACGGCGCTACTGCATTCACTTGCTGTCACCGAAAAACGCGGTGTGTTTAAAGCATGGACTATTATGCTCGCAATCTTTGCTTTTGCGCTTAGCTTGCTTGGTACGTTCTTAGTACGTTCAGGTGTCATCACCTCAGTACATTCATTTGCCGCTGATCCAACGCGTGGTCTAGTGATTCTAGTCATCCTCGGTATCATCGTCGGCGGTGGTCTGTTGATGTTTGCGGTACGTGGCTGGCGTTTGACGGTCGAGAGTCAGTATCGACTCATCTCACGTGAATCATTTTTGGTAATTAACAACGTTATTATTCTAATTTCAACCTTAGTGGTACTACTTGGTACGCTATATCCTATTATTGCTGATGCCTTTAACTTAGGTCAGGTATCTGTTGGCCCTCCATACTTCAACGCTCTATTTGTGCCGTTGACATGGCTGCTACTGGTGGCGATGGGTATGGGCTCTAATATCCGCTGGAAACAAGACAGCCGCCCGTTATTGGGTGCTGGTATGGTTATCGCGGTGAGCAGTTTGGTATTAGCCGCTATTATCACCTATTTCACCAGTCCATCAGCGATGTTAAATATCGGTGTCACATTGGCCGTGAGCTTTTGGGTGTTGTTATGGATGGTTGTCGATTTCAAAGACAAGACCAAAAATGCACCAAGTCGTTTAAACGGCTTACGTCAGTTGCGTCTGAGTTATTGGGGGCAGCAAACCGCTCATATTGGCGTCATCATTGCGGTCATCGGCGTGGCATTTACCACTACGTTGAGCATTGAGCGCGATGTGGCATTAGGGCCTAATGACAGTGTCAATGTGCAAGGCTATGACTTTATGGTAAAAGGCTTTAGTGAAGTAAAAGGCAGTAACTTTGACGCTACGCAAGCAGAAGTAACAGTCAGTAAAGACGGTCAAGAAGTGACCACGTTATATCCTGAAAAGCGTAACTATATTATCAGTATGATGCCGATGACAGAAGCTGCGATTGATGCCAATTTGATGCGTGATGTCTACGTAGCACTTGGTGAGCCAATTGCTGAAGATAGCAATGAATGGGCTTTCCGTATCTATGTCAAACCGCTTATCCGCTGGATATGGTTGGGTGCGCTTATCATGGCGTTTGGCGCATTGCTCAGTATGCTAGACAATCGTTACCGTATCAAAAAAACCAAAACACCTGCGCAAATCGCGGCCAAAAAATCAGGCTTTGCGACGGTTGCAGATTTGGATACGTCAGCTACAAAGATAGGGGAGCGTTAATATGACTACCTCAAACAATGAATCTGATAAAAAAGCTCAGCAAGAGGCTGTCAACGACCCTAAAGTTGCGAGCAGTAATAAAGTAAAAACTAAGAAAAAACTTAAAATCGGATTTTTGATTCCGCTGGTTGTCTTTATTGGTTTGGTCGCTATGCTCTATATGCGTTTGGGCAAGCCGACTGATATCGTGACCAATACAGCGCTTGAGCGTCCAGTACCTGCTTTTGAGTTGCCATTATTATCAGATACCAGTCGTATCATGACCAATGACAACTTGCCAGATAAGCCATTCCTCATGAATATTTGGGGCTCTTGGTGTCCAACTTGTATCATTGAGCATCCTTTTTTGATGAAGTTAGAAGAGCGCGGTGTAAACTTGGTAGGCGTAAACTACAAAGATGATATTGGTGATGCGTTAGGGTATCTTAATCGCGGTGGCGACCCATTCTCTATGTCTATTCAGGACTTGTCAGGACAGTTCGCTCTAGACTTAGGTCTGACTGGTGCACCTGAGACTTTTATCGTCGATGGTGATGGGATTATTCGTCAGCATATCATCGGTGAGATCAATGAGAGCAATTGGCAAAGTCGTATCACGCCTTGCTTGATGGTGCTCAATGACGCTAGTAATAATGGTGTCAGTCCAGATCCGAGCCAAGTTTTGGAGGCGTGCAAATGATAGCCTACCAAATAAGAAAGGCGACCATAAAGTTAGCAAGCTTGTTAATTGCTTGTCTATTCAGTATGGCAAGCTTTGCTGCCATTGATGTCTACGATTTTGATTCTGTGCAACAAGAAGCCCAGTACCGCGGTCTCATCGAAGAGCTGCGCTGCCCAAAATGCCAAAACCAAAACTTGGCAGGGTCTGATGCGCCAATTGCCCAAGACTTAAAGCAAAAAACCTATGATTTGATAAAAGATGGTCGTAGTGATGGCGAGATTCGAGCCTATATGCAAGAGCGTTATGGCGACTTTATCAGTTATAAGCCACCAGTACGTCCTTCAACATGGATTTTATGGTTTTTCCCACCGTTATTATTGATCGTTTTATTGGTCGGTTGGTTTTGGCAAAGTAAACGCCGTCAGCTTGTCGCCAGTGGCGAGAGTGGTGTGGCAGTAGACAACCATGTCAAAGCGTTGTCTGCCGCTGAAAAAGCAGAACTTGATCGCTTATTGTCACAAGCTAACAGTGATGACAAAGACGACACTACAAGCCTTGGGGGCAAAAAATGACCATATTTTCTACTGTTGGCTTATTTATTGCGCTAAGTTTACTTGTCGCTTTGTTGTTGGGCATTATCACCATTAAGCCGTGGTTAAGAGCACCGCGTTCGCATAGTAAGCCTGTGGACAATCAACTGCTGGATATCAACGTTGCTGTGTTTCGTGAGCGACTAGCAGAGCTGAAAACAGATAAAGACAGTGGTATCATTGATGACCATCACTATCAAAACCAAAAGCTTGAGCTTGAACGTCAGCTTTTGGACGCTCAGCGTGAAGTGTCACCGATGATCACGCCAGGTATCAAAAGCCGATTGATTATTATGGTTTGGGTGCCTGTATTGACCGCCATGGCATATCTGATGGTCGGTGATCGCACACCTGTCTTTGAGCTGTGGGCTGCTGAGGACAAAGTCGGTCAAGTGGCGGACGATCTATTAACAGGTAGAATCGATCAGCCACCTGCTTGGGCAATTGAAGATGGTAATCAGCTGATCAGTGCCATGCAGACTAACGTCTATCGTCATGCCAGTGACTACAATCGCTGGATGCGCCTATCAGAGCTATTCTTGTCATTAGAGGCGACTGATTCGGCACTAGAAGCGTTGTCGCGCGCTTATCGTCTATCGCCTGACAACGAAGAAATTGCGACCACTTATGCGCAGATTAGTTTCTTTGCTAATAAGGGTCAGTTAGATGCCAATAGCCGCCGAGTGTTAGAAAACATACTGGCCAAAAACCCAGAGCATGAGGGCGCACAAATGCTTATGGCGATGGGTGAAGCCCGTGCTAGTAACTTCGATCAAGCGCAAGGCTGGATTAAACGTCTGCGTGACAGTATCGCGGCCAAACCAGGTGATCATACGCAAGCGCTATCAAGTCTAGATGAGCTTAGCGCTAATGTGGTAATGCAGCAACAGCAAGCCTCTGAAGGCGTCGAAGTGACAGTCAAAATAAATGCTAGTCTGTTACCATTGGTAAAAGCTGACGATACGCTGTTTGTAGCGATACGTGACGTGAAAGGTGGTCCACCATTTGCGGCTAAGCGTCTACCGATTAGCAATATCAAACAAGGCGAAGCGGTTATTAGCCTAAGTGATCTTGATGCTATGATGCCAGAGCGTACCCTAGGGTCGGCTCGTTCTGATAAAGTACAGCTAGCGGTCATCGCTCGTATCAGTCATAGTGGCAATGCTACCGCAGAGT
The DNA here is from genome assembly GCF_904846645.1 of Psychrobacter sp. Pi2-1. Lineage (GTDB taxonomy): Bacteria > Pseudomonadota > Gammaproteobacteria > Pseudomonadales > Moraxellaceae > Psychrobacter. The sequence continues at coordinate 46,083 of NZ_CAJHBO010000016.1, read as the reverse complement.
CAGGCGACCTCTCGGGTAATCCAGTGGTTATCAGCGCAGAACAAAATCAGGTCAACGTGGAAATAAATCAGCAAGTTCCATAGCCATAGTAGTAATATAAATACTGGACGCTAATGGTATTTATTATATAGACGCTGTTGCTCAGTATGGACGCGAGCAGCAGTGTTATGATTGACTTGATTAAAAGAGATATAAAGGTAACCCAGATATATAAATGGGCACTCCAAACGCAGTCAATACTGCTGCTTTTTATCTTTAATTGACCATGTATGAACAGATAAGTCATGCCAACTTGTCACATCAATAATGAAAATACTTGAGCTTTGCAGGGCCACAAGGTAAGGTAGCTTTGCAAACAACTAATCCCAGAGTTTTATTAATCCCAAAATCCTATCTATTAAGGAGAGTCGTGTAATGATGCGTATTATTTTACTAGGACCACCAGGCGCCGGTAAAGGTACCCAAGCCCAGTTTATTTCTAAAGAATATGATATTCCACAGATCTCAACTGGCGACATGCTACGTGCAGCAATTAAAGAAGGTAGCGAGCTTGGCAAAAAAGCCAAAGATATCATGAATGCTGGTGGTTTGGTTTCTGATGACCTCATTATCAACCTAGTGAAAGAGCGTATCGCTAAGCCTGATTGTGTGAATGGTTGTATCCTAGATGGTTTCCCGCGCACTATTCCTCAAGCGCAAGCACTTGCAGACGCTGATGTTGCTATCGACCATGTTATCGAAATCAGTGTACCTGATGACGAAATCGTGAGCCGTTTGTCTGGCCGTCGTCAGCATCCAGGTTCAGGTCGTGTTTATCATGTCGATCACAATCCACCAAAGGTTGAAGGCATCGATGACGTTACTGGTGAAGCGCTTATCCAGCGTGAAGATGACCAAGAAGCGACTATCCGTGACCGTCTATCGACTTATCATGAGCAAACATCAGCATTGGTTGGTTTCTACCAAGACAAAGCCAAAGAAGGCGATGATGCGCCTAACTATGACAAGTTTGATGGTACGCAAGGTATCGATGACGTTAAGCAGCAAATTTTGTCTGCACTAAAAGGCTAATTATCGAGGTTAGCTAAGTAATTTAGCCAGTCGATGTAGTCGTTGAAGACCCTGTTTAATAGCAGGGTTTTTTTATGGCTGATGATTTTATGCCTTATAAAAACATACCCACAAAAAAACCGCTTACTCATTATAAGTAAACGGCCTTTTATCAAATATACGACTGGTAGAGCTCATATATTTTTGGTTAGCGCTTAAGCATTACCTTGAGCATCAACTTGTGCTTGCTGCTGGCTCTGTGCATACGCTTGATCAAAGTTCACAGGTGCTAGTAGCAATTGTGGGAAGCTGCCACGTGTCACGATGTCACTGATGACTTCACGAGCATATGGGAACAACACGTTAGGGCAGTATGCACCCAAGATTTGACCGATTTGATCTTCTGGAATATCTTTTAGTAAGAAGATACCTGCTTGATGCACTTCAGCGATAAATGCTGCTTCTTCCGCATTTTTGGCAGTAACGCTCACAGTTAGGATGATTTGATAATGATCGTCATCTAGTTTTTCAGCGTTGCTAGACAAATTGATATCAAGCTCTGGGTTCCACTCTTTAGTGAATACGCTAGCGCCTGGGACTTCAAGTGACATGTCTTTTACGTAGATGCGTTCTAGTGCCAATTGTGGTTGTGCTTGTTCTTCAGCCATGGTAAATCCTCTAAAATTAAATCAAATGATTGGGCAAATCGTCATTTTAATAAAAGTTCATTGTAATATAAATCGAGACTATTTTTTGGTGTTGTCTCGATATTTTTTATTATTACTTCTTACTGCTCTATTAAAACGTGCCACTGCCTATCTTTACATAAATAAAGACAGACAGTAAAGAAAGGTAGCAGATTAACCAGCCAATAGCTCGTCAAGTTTGCCTTGTTGGTTTATTTGGTTGAGTTCATCAAAACCACCAACAAAGGTTTCACCAACGAAGATTTGCGGCACAGTGCGGTAGTTATTAGTCTTTTTCATCAACGCTTGGCGCTCTTCGCTGCTCATATCGTGCATGCCGATTTCTTCATAATCAACGCCTTTGGTTTTTAGTAGTTGTTTGGCGTTTGAGCAGTATGGGCAGATAGGGGTAGTGTAAACTTTCACAGATACAGTCATGGTAAATCCTTATTTATAAATTTATGGGATAACAAACATATTATAAAGAGCATGATAAATTATCATAGTCTAAGCGTTGGTATAGTCTGTTATCAATGAGTAAAGCAAAAATGCATTCGGTGATGCTCATTACTAAAGTGGGGATGGGCATAGCAAATTCAAGCCGTTTTGGCTCAAAACGTATCTTAGGGCTGTAAAACATAATAAATAGAACATGAAAAATGAACCACAAAAAAAGACACCCAATAAAAAGGTGTCTTCTTGATAGCATTAGTAGCACTGATAACGTTAGTCAGGTCACACAAACATCAGCTAAGTGCTGTGTATAAACGCTTCACTTAAGTGCCTATACAGGTCTATTACTTGCTTAGACTTGGTTTTGTTTTACCTTTAGCCTTTGCCTTGGCGTCTTTTACACCAACCAATGGCATGCCAGCGCCTTGCCAGCCGCCAATACCGCCCTCTAAGCGATAGACACTATCTTTACCAATCATCTGAATCGCAGCACCTGCTTGTACGCCCATGTCGCAGATGATAATCACTGGCTGCTCAATCGCGCGAATCTCTTCTAAGCGGTCTTTAAGGTCAGTGAACGGTATGTTACGGCTGCCTTGAATATAGCCTGATTCAAACTTCTTCTTAGCGCGAATATCGATAAGTTGCGCGTTTTGAGAATTGACCATCATGCCAAGCGTGTTAGGCGATATTTTTCTACCGCTACGTTTGTTTTCAATCGTAAAAAACAGTATAGCAAGTACGGCTAATATACCAAATAAAAACGGGTGGTTGCCCACAAATTCCAGCGCACGATCCAAACCATACCTCCAAAAAAATAAGTGTTCTATTAAGCTGAGAAGACAGCCCAATGATAGTGAACAAGGCGCTATTATACCGATAAGGCCATCTATAGTAAACGGGCGATAACATAGGCAATAATTGGGCGGTTATTGTACCTATTTATGGATCTTCTCAGCCTAATAAAAGTATCTACTCACAAGACCGTTTTTAATTAGAGCGGACACTAACAAGCCAAATATTAATAAGGCTTCGTATCTGCCTCTTCTCGTAGCGTGACGAGGTTTTCAACGCGGCGCTGCAATACCTCACCATCAGCTACCGCTTGCCATAGTGCACAGCCTTTGCTGTTGTGAGTATGGCGACAGTCACGGAATTGGCAGTCACCGGCCAATGGTGCTAGCTCAACGAAGCCTGAAATAATATCGTCAGGAGTAAGGTGCCAAATACCATACTCACGAATCCCTGGTGTATCAACGATACCGCCTTGAGTGAGGTCTTCTGGGTTAAATGGCAGCAGTCGACTGGTCGTCGTGGTGTGCTGACCGAGCTTGGAGTTTTGTGAGATGATATTGACACTCTGTCCAGAGTCAGGCAGAAGTGCATTGATTAGGCTGCTTTTGCCGACGCCAGATTGACCCGCGAAGATCACCAGCTTTTTATCTATGTAGCGTTTTAGTTCATCAAGGCCTTCTTGCTCATCGCTCTCAGCGATATTTTCAGGGCAATCGACCGAAGTCAGAACACTTTCATAGCCAAGCGCGGCATACTGCGCCAATAATTCATTGGTATCTACGCCATTTTCTTCTGCTAATAAATCAGCTTTATTGAGTACCAATAGTGGTTTGACACCTGCATGATGGCATACCACGAGATAGCGATCAATCAACGTTGGCGCGGCGGCAGGTAATGGCGCAAAAACAATCGCCAAAATATCGACATTGGCGGCAACAGGTTTGAGCTTATGATAGCGGTCAGGACGAGAAACTAGCGATGTACGCGGTTTGACCGCTTCGATACGACCAAAGCCAGTATTAGAGTCGGCATTCCAGCGTACTTGATCACCAGCAGCTAGCATCGGTAGATTGGTACGCACATGACAGCGCCAAATATCATTCAATTCAAGCGCTTGCCAAAATGGCTCTGGATCATCAGGCGCAATCTCTGGCTGCTCAGGTATCATTGCAGGTAGACTTGTGACTTGTACTTCTAATTGCTTACCGTAATGCGCCATGACCACGCCATCCATCAAGCTATCATCGATGCTGTCTTGACTTAACAATTGCTGCTTGTCGATGCGACGAATCTGTTGTTTGGTCAGTTTGCGTTGCCGGATTAATGCCATGGGTTTTGACCTATTATAAAAATATTGCTAAGTGTAGCGTGAAAATTTGCTAACATACAGCCTAAAGCGTCTGCGGCAGACAGTGGTTTTGTAATATTTTGGCCGCTTGCTAGATTTTTTGAATCAATCAGTGCATTGCAATGCTGCCTGAATATGAGTATTCAACCGCAATACGTTTTTTAAATTATGTTTAAAACTGTCCCAAAATTTAATGACCATAGGATATTGTATGACTACCGGTGACCATCCCAACAAGATTAAAATTAAAAATCAAGGCAAAAAAGGGCTGGTGTGGATTGATTTAGAAATGACCGGACTTGATACCTTAAACGATGAGATTATCGAGATTGCTACTGTCGTTACTGACGAAGATTTGAATGTACTTGCTGAAGGGCCTGTGTTTGCTATCAAGGTATCAGATCAAGTCTTAAATAAAATGGATGACTGGAATACCAAGCAACATGGTCAGTCAGGATTGGTCGACCGTGTGCGTCGTAGCACGGTGACATTGGCGGAAGCGGAAGCTGAAACCATTAAGTTCCTAAATAAATGGGTCGATAGTGGTAAATCGCCAATGTGCGGCAACTCTATCTGTCAAGATCGCCGCTTTATGGCGCGCCAAATGCCAGAGCTTGAGCGCTTCTTTCATTATCGTAACCTTGATGTATCGTCAATTAAAGAGCTGTGTTTCCGCTGGCGTCCTGACATTCTAAAGAACTTTGAAAAAGGGGGCAGTCATCTGGCCTTAGACGATATCCGCGACTCTATTCGTGAGCTAAAGCATTATCGTCAGCATTTCTTTAAATTGATGGATTAGATAGCGAGCGATAAGCAGTTCAAGATTGTAGTAAACGTAAAAAGGGTCTGTTGAACTATCAACAGACCCTTTTTGAACTGAAGAGATATTTTTTAAGATACGTTGTCTAAAAATTTGTCAAACGTTCTTTAGCGAATAAGACATTCAAACTCATATAACTCAAACTCAGCATCATCACTGCTTAAATTATTACTATTCAAACGGTCATTTAAATGCTGGTCGTCTGTCACTGCACCAATCACAGCGCTTACTTTCGGCTGGCGAGTGTCTTTATCTAGCAAGCGCCAATCACCAAGCACGTAGCGCTTCTTATCAGCAGTCGCCTGATGAATATCTGGACGATGCGTATGTCCGTGCAATAAAGCATCGCTGTCAGTAATGGCCTGACGTACGGCCTCATCATTCACATCCATGATATAAGCCGCTTTAGTAGCATTGTTCTGCTGGCTTTTTTTGCGCATGTTGTCTGCGATGGCTAAGCGTTTCTCTAACGACTTATTAAGCAAATACCACTGAGTCAGACGATTACGCATAATTTTGCGAAAGAGTTGATATTTCTTATCATCGGTACAGAGTGCGTCACCGTGCTCTAAACGATAATTCTGCTGACCAACAGTCAAAGTATACGGCTCGCTTATCAGCTCACCACCGAACAGATTGCAAAACGGCTGTCCTAACAAAAAATCACGGTTGCCGTGCATGACTAATATTTCACAGCCATTGATACGTAGCTGTTTTAGCTTTGCAATCAATGGGGTTAGCCAATGCGCCATCTGCTCGTCTTCTGACCTTTTTCCTTTTAATAGGGATAAATACATATCATCACCCAGCCACACCTCAAACCAGTCGCCCAATATAAAGAGGCGTTTGAGCGCGGGCAGAGCAAGACAGTCATCGAGCAGCGCCAAAAAAGCCTGCACTAAGGCAGGCTCCTGAGGCGATAAATGCAAATCGCTAATCAATACTTGCCGCACTTGATGAGGGCGGGTCGTGATTAAGTGATTAAAACGTTGCATTTATCTTGATCCTCGTGACTTATCGTATGGCGAGCATTACTTAATAAATTCTACTAGAAAATGCTCGCTCATTCACAGCTATCGCTAAGTAACTATTACTGACTAGCTGCTATTGAATGACTATTACTGAGTAATGATGGTTGCTGAGTTGATAACAACTGGCTCTTTTGGCACATCAGCATGCATGCCGAAACGACCAGTTGGAACGCCTTTCATTTTTTCGATCACATCCATACCGCTGGTGACTTTACCAAATACAGTGTAACCCCAACCTTGCATATTTTTGCCAGAGTGGTTTAGGAAATCGTTGTCTTTTACGTTGATGAAGAATTGGCTAGTTGCTGAATGTGGATCTTGGGTACGCGCCATTGCGATAGTACCTTTGTCGTTTTTCAAACCATTGTCCGCTTCATTTTCGATAGGCGCGTTGGTTGGTTTTTCATTCATCTCAGCGTCCATTCCGCCGCCTTGAATCATGAAACCATCAATAATGCGATGGAAAATCGTACCGTCATATTGACCAGATTTTACGTAGTTCAAAAAGTTTTCTACGGTCTTTGGTGCTTTTTCTTCGTTGAGTTCGATAACGATCGCACCCATATTGGTGTCAAGTTCTACTACTGGTGGCATGTCTACCATGGGATATTCCTTTTTGATTGCAGCGCCTTAAATGATGCTGTCAAGTGGTGGTTAAAAGTTGGTGGTTAAAAAGTTACGGGTAGTCTAACGGCTTTTTTATCCCGTGTCATGTATCAGGCTGTTAATGCGTTTGCAAAAGCTGATAGAATAACGCAACTTTAGCCATTTTTGATCAGCTTTGACAAATTGTGATAATGCGGACGCGTTATCTGAGTTTTTATATCCCAATTTATTTTAATAATTTATTTTGAACGTTTTGTGATGCGTGATGGCACGTATCACAAATTGACAATTTGCGTTAGGAGCAATACCCGATGAGTGAGCACTCAAGCAACAATGCACAAAAAGACGAAGTAAAAAACGACTTTATTCGTAATATCATTCGTGACGATGTCAATGCGCAAAGATACCAGCAAATTGTCACACGTTTTCCGCCTGAGCCAAATGGCTACTTGCACTTAGGTCACGTAAAATCTATCTGCCTAAACTTTGGTGTGGCCAAAGAGTTCGGCGGTGTGTGTAACCTGCGTTTTGATGACACCAACCCAACTGCCGAAAAGCAAGATTACATCGACAATATTAAAAACGATGTGCAGTGGTTAGGTTTTGAGTGGGCAGGAGAGGCACATCATGCCTCAGGTTATTTTGATCAACTGCATGCATGGGCAATCCAATTGATTGAGCAAGGCGACGCTTATGTTGATTTGCAAACCCCTGAGCAAATCAAAGAAAACCGTGGTTCATTCAATGAAGCGGGAACGCCTTCACCATATCGTGATGCCAGTGTTGAAGAAAACCTAGCGCTGTTCAACGATATGAAAGACGGTAAATACGCTGAAGGAAAGGCTATTTTGCGTGCCAAGATTGATATGGCTAGCCCAAATATGAACCTACGTGATCCTGTCATCTATCGCGTGATGCATCAAACGCATCATCAGACTGGTGATAAATGGTGCATCTATCCAATGTATGACTTTGCTCATCCACTCTCAGATGCGTTAGAAGGGATTACCCATTCATTATGTACGCTTGAGTTTGAAGATCATCGTCCATTCTATGATTGGGTTATTGCAAAAATCGGCTTTGACGTACCGCCACATCAGTACGAGTTTAGCCGCTTAAACGTTGATCACACATTGACCAGTAAGCGTAAGCTTAAGCAGCTAGTCGATGAAAGTATCGTAAGCGGTTGGGATGATCCCCGTATGCCGACTGTCGCTGGCATGCGCCGCCGTGGTTATACGCCAGAGGGCTTGCGCGATTTTTGTGAGCGTGTGGGTGTGACCAAAGCGGATAGTGTGGTTGATTTCCGTTTGCTAGAGTTTAGCGTTCGTCAATCGTTAGAGACGACTACTGGTCGCGGTATGGCAGTCCTAAAGCCACTGAAGGTGACCATCACTAACTTTAGCGAAGCGGTCAGCAGCTGGGAGTCGCAAAAAGCCGATAGCGTTAATGCACGTTTTGATGATGCGACTCAGACGCTTTGGTTGACTCAGCCAAACCATCCTAACGTCGATATGGGTGAGCGTGAGATTCCATTTACCGAGACGCTATACATCGACCAAGGTGATTATGAAATTGAACCGCCAGCAGGCTACAAGCGTCTCTCTCCAGAAAAGCCAGAGATTCGTCTGCGTAACACCTACGTACTAGCCGTTACTGAACATATCACTGATGAAAGTGGCAATGTCGTTGAGCTAAAAGCGACGATTGACCCTGCTACTTTGGGCAACAACCCTGAAGGACGCAAGGTCAAAGGCGTGATTCATTGGGTATCAGCCAGTCAAGGTGTGCCAGCGACAGTACGCATGTACGAGCAGCTATTCAGTGCTGAAGATCCAAGTGGCGTTGCTGATGTTCATCAAGCGCTAAACCCGAACTCGCTCACTGAGCTAAATGCAGTAGTTGAACCATCTTTGGTCAATGCAGATGCTGGCACGCGCTTCCAGTTTGAGCGTGAAGGTTACTTCATCTCTGACAGCGAAGATCACAGCACTGATAAGCCAGTATTTAACCAAATCGTTAGCTTACGTGATAGCTATAAGCCAGCTTAATTTATGTTGGCTTAGTATTTAAAAGTATCCTTATCCAAATGAATATTTTGAAATAATACTGAACAATAGTAGTTTGCAAGTTAGCCTATTTCTAGTACGCTAGGGATGGGCTTTTTTGTGTGTAGATATAAAGTTAAGTATGATTATAGTGCGAATTTTGCTTATGGGATGCAGGTATGGTGGTTTAATTATTTATTTATCAAAGCTACCTGTCCATAAAATTCATTAAAAGATTTGTCCATCAGCTTAGAGTTAAACGGAATAACTGCATTACAATCCGTCACAAGACATTCATAACCAGTTTGTTAAGATAAAGTCAGTTTTTACGGATGTGCTTTATGTTATATTTGATAACTGAGCACGTCGATGATAATAATAGAACGCGAGGCCGACGTGTCGATATAAGCGTTCATTCACATAGCTAAGGAATCAAGCATGGCACATTTACGTTTAGGTGATACCGCACCAAATTTTGACGCTACAACCACAGAAGGTGACATCAATTTTCACGAGTGGGCAGGTGATCATTGGGTCGTGTTCTTCTCGCATCCAGCAGACTTTACGCCAGTATGTACCACTGAGCTTGGTCGCGCCGCTGCACTAAATGGCGAGTTCCAAAAGCGCAATGTAAAGCCGATTTGTATTTCTGTTGATAGCCTAGAAGATCATAAAGCGTGGGCGAGCGATATCGGTGAGACTCAAGGCACAGATATGAATTTCCCAATCATCGCTGATCCTAATAAAGAAGTCGCTGAGCTATATGACATGATGCATCCTAATGCCGACAGCACTCATACAGTACGTAGCGTCTTTATCATTGATCCAAGCAAAAAAGTTCGTCTAACGCTGACATACCCTGCCAGCTGTGGCCGTAACTTTGATGAAATTATCCGCGTAATCGACGCACTACAGTTGTCGGATGAGTATAACGTTGCGACACCTGTAGACTGGAAAGATGGCGACGATGTGATCATTCCACCAAGTGTGAAAAATGAAGATATCGCTGCAAAATATCCAAAAGGTCACAAAGAGATTAAACCGTATCTACGCACCACACCTGCACCAAACAAATAATTAGACTGATGTATAAATGTGATTAAATAAAGCCCCATGACTCAAGGTTATGGGGCTTTTATTATTTCTATTTTATGATTAATAAGACTTTGCCATGATGGCCAGATTAGGCTATAACTGTGGTATAGCGTATCAATATTTGTGCTTATCAGTACAACACCATAATAAAGCGTATCAGCGCCCAATCGCTGTCCAATCATTCTTACAAGGAGTTTGCTATGAAAAAACTATATATTACCCGTACAGCGCCCAATCCACGTAAAGCGCTTATCTTATTGGCTTCAAAAGGTATCGATGTCGATGATATGGATGATGTCGATGTGATCGATATTGATTTTGCTGCAAATGAGCAAATGTCAGAAGCCTTTACACAAATGAACCCAATGCAGACCGTACCCGTCTTAACACTAGATGACGGTACCGTGCTCAATGACTCACAGGCAGTTTGCGAGTATTTAGATCGCGTTTATGGAGAGCGTTCAGTCATGGGTAATGATGTGGTACAACGTGCGCAGGTTTGCTCTATGCGCCGTGTTGCAGAGTTTGAAGTGATGTATAACTTGATGCTCGCGTTTCAGCACAGTCATCCATCTAAGGCACAACGTGTTGAGCAAGTGCCAGAGTTCGTTGCACCATCAATTGCTCGTGCTGTTAAAGCCATGGCATATTTTGAGACGATATTAGAAGGTCGTGAATACCTAGTAGGTGAACAATTAAGTTTTGCGGATATCGTGCTATATCTAAGCTTGGATTTTGGTAAAGTATTGAAGATTAATCCTAATGAGCAAGGCGAAAACCTGGCTCGCTTTTATCAAAAGATGAATGAACGTTTCAGTATTAAAAATATGGCTAAAGCCAAACATGCCAGTGTGAATGACTAAAAGGTTCTAGAAAAATAGTTTAAATCATAAAATTTATCTATTAACCTATTTGGTAAATTGATCGCTATAAAGCAAAACAGCTAACCTCAATCGTTAGCTGTTTTTTTATGAAATATAATAAAAATCAACATTTCGTTACATAGGTTAATAGAGCCAAGGTTATAGTGGTTAATCTAGCTTAGTTATATCAATTATGTTTCTTACTTATTCATTAAAGAGGAGTGCTTTTAAATTATGACTTCTTTTGAATAGGTTTTTAAAACATAGATGGTACGCGAGATAAGTTGTACAAGCTTACTAAGAGGTATGTAATATGGTAGGTAGCCGAAATAAGCCAACGTTAAAATTACTGCTATTACCCAGTATGATGGCAGTTAGTCTGATGCTAAGTGCGTGTCAAAAAGAAGCGGCGTCTAGCGAGAATGATACAACGCAGGGTGCTGAAGCTGGCGAAATGACAGACTTAACCGTAAATGAAGATCTGGTATCTATTATGAGCCCTACATCAGACGAATCTGAACCTGTTGAATTAACCGCTCAAGACAAGCTGAAGACCACCTTATCTCATCATCGTTGGACGTTAGTAAATGCTGTTGACGCCAATGAACAACCTATGGCTAAATTTGCGAATATCAACAGTCAGGTAACGCTTGCATTCAACCAGTATCAAGGGCAAGACACGTTAAGCTATAGCGTAGGCTGTAATACGATTAGTGCTGGCTATCAGTTAAAAGGGCATACCGTAACCACTGAAGAGGGTATGAGTACGAAGATGTCTTGTGGCGAGCTAGATGTGGCAGAAAATACCTTAAACACTTTGATGCAGGGCAGTAGTGAGTTCAAAATTGATCAAGGCGATAATCCAGTATTAACCCAGTTTACCGACGATGATGTAACTCTGGTTTGGAATGGTAGGCTTACTGCACAAGCGAAATATAACAGTAAGGGTGAAACGGTGTTTTGGGCAGTAAACTCCGAAACAGTACCTTGCGAAGCAGGTAACTCTGAGCAGTGTTTACAAGTGAAGCCTATTACCTACAATGATCAGGGCATTAAAACTCACGAAGGACAGTGGCAAGTATTCGTTGGTGAGATCGATGGCTATCAGCATGACAGCAAACACGAAGAAGTATTACGCTTACAACGCTATCCGCTAAATATCGATGAATTATCAGAGACTAATGAGCCAACTAAAGATGATACTGCTGATGAAAAGTATGCTTATATACTAGATGCTGTCATTGAAAGTGCAGTTGTAGAGTAGCCCATTATAGTTTGAGCATTTGAAATGCTCATAGTCATAAAAAACACGCGTCTAGTAACGCGTGTTTTTTATGGGGTGTCTACTTTGCTGTTTATCTATTTTGACGCTTTTCTGCTTCAACACCTCGCTATCTTAACGCCTCGCTATTTTAAAGCTGATCTTTAACGTAAGTTACCTAAATCTTCTTCGGTCAAACGCCAACGGCCTTTCTTCTTGGAAGCACCGCGGCCACGCATGGCGCTATTCAATATCAGTTTGTTCATGGAATGGCTTGAATGAGCATGACAGATGGCGCAGGCAAGTCCATCGGCAGCATCTTGTTGCGGTACGACTTCTAACGCTAATATCCGGCAGACCATCTCTTGTACTTGTTCTTTGGCCGCCGCTCCGTAGCCACAGACGGCTTGTTTGATTTGCCGAGCCGTATATTCTGACACTTCTAAATCTAAAGCCACCATCGCGGCAATCGCTGCACCTCGTGCTTGCCCAAGTTTAAGTGCAGAATCAGGGTTTTCTGCCATAAATACTTGCTCAATTGCCGTATAGATAGGCTCGTCTGCGTATTTTAAATGATGCTGTGTGATGCGGGTTAGTCCATTAAAGATACGTTTGAGGCGTTCAGGCATCTCTTTGGTATCTGTACGAATCGTTCCTGCATCGATATAGGTCAGCTTGTCACCTGTCTGCTGTACTATCCCATAACCGGTCATGCGTGACCCTGGATCAATGCCTATAATAATTGCCATAATATTCCGTCTTGCTTACCTGTCATTTTATATTCAATCCTATATAAATTGGATACGGAGTCAGACTCGCTTAGCCTACGATTCGTAGTACTGTCGCTCACTTTCCTTGTAGCCAAATTATATTGTACCGACTATATGGCTTAAAAATTAGCCTTAAGTTTGATAGTATAGCAACCAATCCCCATATACATCATATGTTAGCCATTTTAATTTTCATGGCGCTCAATTTATTGGTTTTTATTTTATAGGACGACACTTTATGGGTCAGATAGTTGGTATAGCCATCGTTTGGTTTATTATCGAGATGCTACTGTGGTATTTGCTTGCTCAGTTTATGAGCGGCTGGTGGGTGTTTATGTGGTTTATTATCGCTGCGGTTATCGGTATCTCTTTGATGCGCAAAGGTATGGCTGCTCTTAATCCAATGGCACAGCAAATGAAAGCTGGTGGTATGATGAACCCTGCGATGCGTCCGCCAGAGACTACGATGATTAAGAGTATCGCGATGGCAGCTGCAGGTATTTTATTGCTTATTCCTGGGGTGCTTAGTGATTTGATGGCGCTGTTGGTAGTATTGCCACCTGTGCAGAAAAAGCTAAAAGACTTGGCCAATAATTACGTCATGAATAATCAGCAAAAGATGATGGAAATGATGGCCAAGCAGATGGGTGGTCAAATGGGCGGCGGTCAAAATCCATTTGGAGGTGTTGGTGGTATGGGCGGTCAAAACCCGTTCGGTGGTGCAGGTGGCATGAATGGCCAGAATCCGTTTGGTCAACAGCAGCAAAACCCATTTGGTGATGTGTTTAAACAGCATACTACGGTTGATGGTACTGCCAAAAACATCCCTAAAGATGTAAAAAAGATTACTAAATCTGCTAATGACGAATAACCATTCAGTTAAATCATAAGCATAAAAAAGCCCCTCTCGTCGATGACGAAAGGGGCTTTTTAGTGGTCGTAAGCATACTATTTATAGGAAATATATTTACTAACCGAATGAAACAACCGAAGTGCCGCTGTAAGATGGTGACCCATGAACCGTGAAGTTCAGGGCGGATGCGTCATCATCTCTGCAGGTTTCCTGATACACCGCAAGCGGTGCAGGCATACACAATGAGACAATAGGTACCACATCCTGGTAAAGCATTATCGGCTCAGGGAATAAACATCTACTAGCCAACACTTCAGAATAGTTTTATCTTAACCAATGAAAAGAGTGATTGCAAGTCTGAATTACAGATTGATACGTAGCTTGGTTAGTTGGCCGCATTTATATTGCATTGTATAGAAAAATCATCGCAAGATAACCCTATAAAATTATTCATAAACTCACGAAAAATGCTCAGTTTTTCAGCTATTTCAAGATGTGTGTTAATATAGAGGGCTTTATATTCCCTTACACAGCATTATAGGCGTTCATTCACTCGAGGAGCGGTAATATATGACCAGTACCCAACAAGCATCAGACTCTATTGATAATAATAAAACACAGCTTAGCAATAACCAAGACGGTGCACAGAATAAAAAAATACCGCATGTCTTGATGATATTGGACGGCTTTGGTCATCGTGAAGAAGATAAAGATAACGCCATCGCTGCCGCTAATATGCCAAATTTAGACAAGATTTATCAGCAATATCCTCATGGGCTGATTTCAGCTTCAGGGGAAGATGTTGGTTTGCCAGATGGTCAGTTTGGTAACTCAGAAGTTGGTCACATGAATTTAGGGGCGGGACGTGTTCTTTATCAGGACTCAACTCGTATCTCAAGTGAGCTGGCCAATCGTGAGTTTTATAAAAACGAAGCATTGGTCAATGCCGTAAAAGCGGCTAACGAGCGTGGCGGTAATGTCCATATTATGGGCTTGCTCTCTGATGGCGGCGTCCACTCACATCAAGACCATATCGAAGGCATGTGTCACTCAGCATTGGTCCATGGTGCCAAGAATGTCTTTATTCATTGTTTCTTAGATGGCCGTGATACCCCGCCTAAATCTGCTGATAAGTACATCAATCGTCTGCGTGATTATATCAATAAGTTGAATGCTCATTACGAAGGTGGCCGCGTACAGATTGCAAGTATCATCGGTCGCTACTATGCAATGGACCGCGACAATCGTTGGGATAGAGTACAAAAAGCCTATGAGCTGATTACTGAAGGCAAAGCTGATCGTCTATCGACACGGGCCGATGGCGCTGTCCAAGCCGCTTATAAAGCGCGTGAGACCGATGAGTTTGTCAGTCCAACGACCGTAATTGGACGTGATGAAGTGCCATATACTGTCAATGATAATGACGCACTTATTTTTATGAATTTCCGTGCTGACCGCGCTCGTGAGCTTGCCCAAGCGTTTGTATTGCCAGACCATGAGTTTTCTGGATTTGCGCGTCAAAAACAGCCAAAACTGGCAGCGTTTGTGATGCTAACTAAGTATTCAGATGTCCTAGCTGACAATCCAAAAACCAGCATTGCTTATTACCCAACGTCTTTAGCCAACACATTGGGAGAGTACCTGCAGGATCAAGGTAAAACACAGCTACGTATCGCGGAAACTGAAAAATATGCGCATGTGACGTTTTTCTTTAGCGGTGGCCGTGAAGAAGAGTATGAAGGCGAGACGCGTATCTTGGTACCATCTCCAGATGTGGCAACTTATGATTTGAAGCCTGAAATGAGCGCACCCGAAGTCACTGATAAGTTAGTAGAAGCGATTGAATCTGGCAAATATGATGTGCTAGTAGTCAATTATGCCAACGGTGACATGGTAGGGCATACAGGTATCTTTGATGCGGCGGTACAAGCCGTAGAAGCCTTGGATGTCTGTGTGGGCCGTATCGAGTCAGCAGTGCGTGCTGCTGGTGGTGACATGCTTATTACAGCCGATCATGGTAACTGTGAGCAAATGCAAGACTACGAAAGTGGTCAAGTACATACACAGCATACGACAGAGCATGTGCCATTGATTTATGTGGGCGAGCAAAAGCTACAAGTACGCCGTGGCGGCAAACTTAGTGATGTGGCACCGACTATTTTATCATTGATGAATGTTGATGCCCCTACCGAAATGACAGGTGAAAGCTTATTGGTTCCAGCAGTCTAGGCCAGTCGAATTAAAACACAGTACTTAAATGACTGTGGTTTATACTGACTTGACAGCTGTACCAGAAGATATCAAAAAGGAAAGGATAACCTATTATCCTTTCCTTTTTTTGTGATACATTTTACTTAATTTACTTGCAATACTATGCTAGTTCGAAATATGCGTTTGGTGCTATCTTATAAGTCGCTATATAACGATAAATTCGTATTCTCTATTATTCAAATGAGTTCTTTTATGCAGCCTATTTCTTTTGCACGTTCTTTTTTATCCAAAGGGTTAAGTAAATCAGTAGGGAAGGCATCAGTCGCGTCCAAGATTTTGCAGCCTGCAATTTTAATAGGTGTGCTTGGTTGTGCGATTAGCGTAAATGCACAAGCAGCAGTGGGAGCTTCTAAAAATAATGATAATCCTACAAATGGTCTACAGCTCATCAGTTTGAATGCAGATGAGATAGCGGATGAAAACGACGCTGATAATTTATCGAATATTGCTGATATGTTAGATGTCGCCGATGAGCCAGATGACTCGATAGATAGTGTGCCAGATGAAAGCGCGCTGACGGATGATGCTGATGATATTGATATGGAGATTCCAGCAGAAGTTGCACAAGTATCGCTAAATGCTATCTCTCCTGAGACGCTAAAGACATTTGTGGCTGTGGTGGATTTAGTACGTCGTCAATACGTTGATGCGGTCAATGATGAAGAGTTATTTAGCAATGCGATGAGCGGTATGCTAACCAAACTTGATAGCCATGCTGAGTTTTTGGACGCAGAAGCCTATGAGAACCTGCGTGCTTTTACTGAGGGCGACGTTGGTGATATTGGTATTAAGGTTAATTACCGACCAGAGGCAGGTTATTGGGTCGTGACAGAGGTTATCGATGATTCACCTGCAGACAAAAAAGGCATCGCAGTTGGTGATTATTTGCATCAGGTTGATGAGTTTAAGCTAGACGAAGGGCGACAGGTTAATGACGTTGAGCAGCTTTTGACAGGTATTGCCGGTACGCAGGTAGATATCATTACTTCCAAAGCTGGCCGCCGTAAGCACACGACGACGTTGCAGCGTAATAACAGTCATCCACAGATTATCGAAACCAAACTGGTTGATGGTATTGCCATTGTCAAATTACCGGCGTTTCAAAACAACAGCCGTGAGAAGTTACTAGAAGGTTTGATTAACCTAAACGCTCCGATATCAGGAATTTTACTAGATATGCGTGATAATCCAGGTGGCGTACTGACATCAGCAGTGAGCGTGGCCAGTTTATTTATGGATGATACTGATGTGGTGCAGGTGCAAGCACGTCAAAATAAATCACGGGTACTATCGACCCAAGGTGATGCGATACTTAAGCCTTTGCCTTTAGTAGTATTACAAAACCGCTATTCAGCATCAGCAGCAGAGGTGCTTGCCAGTAGTTTACAAGCACAAAAACGCGCTACTATTATCGGTGAAGTTAGCTATGGTAAGGGCTCAGTACAATCAGTCATACCGTTAAACGATGAGCAAGCCGTCAAATTGACTGTGGCCAATTATATGACGGCAGTAGGCAAACAAATAGACGAGATCGGCGTAGAACCTGATGTGACTTTATCAGGCAGCGAGAACACGTGGGAACAGCAAGCATTAGAATTAGTAAAGGCGCGCGCGCTTGATTCGGGTATTCGCTTTGTTAGAAAAAATGCTACGAAAGAATAGATTTTCGTAGCAGTCAATTAACCGCACATACCATTCAACGTTTAAAAATATTTGAAGATGACGTTCAAAAGAAACTAGTCGAACGCATCTTCAGAAATTTCGAGCTTTTTCATACGGTAGCGTAAAGAGCGAAAGGTGGTTCCTAATAATTCAGCTGCTTGGGTTTTGTTCCAGCCAGTTTGTTTGAGTGCCGTGATAATTAGCTGCTTTTCTTGTTCCTGCAAATAATGCTCTAATCCTTGAGGCGGTAATTGACCGTCGAACAATTTTTGTAAACCTGATATGTCTTTAGAAGTTTCTTGAGCGCTTTCTTGTTGGTCGGCGGAGTCAAGGACCGACTCTTTGTCATAAGTATTTGCTACGTTGGTTGACGAACTGTTATTACTAGCTGACGAATGCTGCACCATTGAAGGGTAGTGGTTGGTGCTAGTACGATAGGGATGTAAATTGGTCACTCTTTGCTCAACCTGCGTCGCCATATTGCTAGATTGAATGACTTGCTCACCGTCCTTTGTTGATTGGACTGTAGATTGAACGTCTATTTGATTTTCTACGTTGCGAGCAGGTGGCTCAGAGCTATCGATAGCTGAGCTATGATTTTGCTCTTGTGTATTTACAAGCTCAGGTTCAATGTCAGGAAGACCTAAATGACTAACGTCTATATATGAGGTATCAGCTAACGTAACTGCACGCTCCAATAAGTTGCGTAGTTCACGGACATTACCCGCAAAATCGTGGCGTTGTAAGCGTTCGCAGGCTTCCATCGTCAATGACGGCGGTGACTCTAATTGCCAGTCATCAGCAATCATCGCTAAAAAGTGGTCTGCTAACACAGGGATATCATCACGGCGTGTGTTAAGCGTTGGAAGCTTTAGCTCAATGACATTGATGCGATAATACAAATCTTGTCGAAATGCACCATCTTGTACCAATTGGCTCAGGTCTTTGTGAGTAGCAGACAAAATGCGGATGTCTACTGGAACTTCTTTTGTATCACCGATTGCCCTTACTGTTTTTTCTTGAATAGCACGTAACAACTTAACTTGCATGGCTAACGGTAAGTCCGCCACTTCATCTAAAAATAACGTGCCGCCATTGGCTTGCTGGAATAATCCCTGTTTATCAGCGACAGCCCCTGTAAAGCTACCTTTTTTATGACCAAAAAACTCCGACTCCATTAACTCCGATGGTATCGCACCGCAGTTCACTGGTACAAAGCTGCCATCACGCCGTGGACTTAAATCATGGATCAATCTGGCGACCACTTCTTTACCTGTGCCAGAAGCGCCCGATAAAAACACAGGTGCCTGTGAGCGTGCTAGCTTTAAAATAGTATTTTTGAGGGGATGCATGACAGCAGAATTACCAATCAATCTACTATCTAGCATTTTTTGTTCAGGAGAGCATTCCGGTGCGGCCTGTACTTCGTTATCTTGATGAATAACTTTTAGGGCATTCTCTACCAGTTGGCGCAAACGTGGTAGTTCTAGCGGTTTATTGACAAAATCGAAGGCACCAAGCTTTAATGCCTCAATAGCTAAATCCATGCTGCCATGAGCCGTAATCACTGCTATTGGAATATTAGAGCTATTGCTAATTTCTTTTACCAGTTCAAGTCCCGAGCCATCTGGCAGTTTTAAGTCCGTCAGACAAAAATCGTAGTCGTTGTCTTGCCAAAACGTTCTTGCTTGCGACAATGTATAAGCCACATCACTTTTGATACCCATTTTAGTCAAGGTAATTTGCATCAATCGACATAAATCTACTTCATCATCGACGACTAGCGCGGTTGTTGTCATACGTCATCTCATCGTATTTTATGGCTATAAAATCAATAGCTGGGTCTAAATGGGCGTAATAGCTTTCAAAAGATAAATTTAGGTAAGATTTTCTTCGATAGTTTGAAATTTATTATCAGATTTAATAGAAGGTACAATTAATCGAAAACATGTTTTCTCATGTTCAGGAATGTAGAGTAAACGCGCTTGATTGGCTTCACAAAATGCTTGTGATAAATAGAGCCCCAGTCCTGTACCAGCTTTATCTGTTGTAAAAAATGGATCGAACAAAAGTTCTAGATTTCCAGCACTAACACCATTACCATTATCTAATATATCGATTATAACATCGTTGTCTGCGCAGTAAATGTCGATTTCTACATAAGCGTGGGGATGAGCATAGCTGCTATAACGCAGGCCATTGTTGATTAGGTTGATCAATATCTGCTCTAACTGATGAGTATCAAATGATATGATGGGTTTGGTTTTTATTCGTAGAAAAATGTCGTGTCCTTGGAAATAATTCTCCAAAAACGATGGCATCCATTCAGCCAATTCGAGCACCTGCTGGGTAGCCGTCTGCTGACGAGACAGCTTTAAAATATCTTCGATGATACGGTTTACACGCTTTGTCTGTGAAAATATCATTTCATAAAGCTCATGGTTGCCGGTCATGGCAGCATTCGATTCACTTGTTAATGCACTGTCATCTTCCATTTGTTCTGCAACATCTTCCATTAATAGCTGGCTGGCTTGCGATATCGCTGCTAATGGGTTTCTGATTTCATGGGCAATACTGGCAGTTAATTGCCCTAGAGAAGCCAGTTTTAGTTGTTGAGCATTAGCTTGCTCACGGCGTAAGTCTTCTAATATGACAAGTTTGCTATCGTCTTTTAGTGGAATAATCTGTACACGTAATTTGCCAAATATTGAGGCATTTGCCACAGCTGGCACATCGTAGGTAAAAGCGCGTGACTGCCCAGATGCTACTGACAAGCAGGCATGAAACAACTGGGAATGCTGTTCATTGAGTTGCTGCTCAAAATTAGAGAGAAGTGCTTTGTTATGAGTCTCTTTTGTATCGTCAAGGGTATTCTGTGCTGTAGTAGGCGTGACAAGCGAAAGGCTCAGCAATTGATGTGCTGCAAGATTTGCTAAGACAATATGTTGCTTATCGATAACGATAACACCATTCACCATCTGCGTGATAACTTCTTGATTAATCACGTTAAGTCGCTCGACTTCCTTAGCATGGTTTGCCGCGACTTTCTCAAGCTGTACTAATCGCTGAGAGATAGACCAGCTCAAACCGCCCACTGCTAAAAAACTCGCTGACATCAGTAGCGCATCACCTAGATTGGCTAGACTCATGCTATTAGCAATAGCGTAGAAAAATTGCTGATAAATAACGAGAATGATGGCAAGTAACGTAATAACCAGCGCTTGTGAACCATGTAGTAGCATAAAGCTAGCCGCGACGACTACCATGTATAACATGGTTAGCTGCAAATCAGGGTTGCCTGTCGTGTAGAGCAGTAGACTTAATATAATAACGTCTAAGGCCAGTCCGAATGCCAATTGGCGGCGCATATGTTTTCTAACGACATAAAATAATCCAAGCAGTATCAAGCTTAGAAGTACATAGAAGCTTAGAGTCGTTTGTTGTAAAAAACTCGGTAAAGACGCGCTATCACCGGTACGAGCAGAGATGTATAGCATGAGCATAGAGAACAGGCTAACGACGAAACGATAGCTGCTATAGATCAACCCCAACTTACGCAACTGCGGCAGAGGAAGCGTATCGTCGTGATGTACATAACGAGTAATGGCAGAGCTAAGGTTGGTAGCAGGGTTCATAAACTGGCCGTAATAAAATAAACGCTAAAATGGTTTATGGTTGAATCAGACCATGACGAATGGCCAAATGAGTCAGTTTAACATCACTATCAACCCCAACTTTTTCATAAATACGGTAGCGATACGTATTAATAGTCTTGACGCTAACAAATAATTGATCAGCTATTTGCTGAGGGCTCTGACAATTAACAACCATCATCGCCACTTGTTTTTCTCTGTCACTTAATAAGTCAAAAGGGGAGTTTGCGTTATCAGATAATAAAACGTCTGCTAACTGTTCAGCAACATCTTGGCTGAAGTAACGACCTCCTTGATAAATCTTTTTGACCGCACGTATCATTTCATCAAGCGGCGTGCCTTTGGTAATGTAACCATTCACACCTGCTTTGATCAGCATTGAGGGATAGGGCTGTGCAGACATACTACTGACCGCCAAAATCTTGATACCCATGTCGAGTTGTATCAGGCGTTTGGTTGCTTCGAGCCCGCCAATATTCGGCATATTGACGTCTAGCAAAATCACGTCAGGATGTAATTGTTTGGCCTGTTTGATAGCCATGTCACCGCTGTCTGCTTCACCTACTACTTCAATATCGGGGCTGTCTGACAACATACGGCTAATACCCATCCGTACCAAATCATGATCATCTACCACTAATACTTTAATCATAACCATACTCTTTATTGATTGTCAGAATGAACGCTTTATTAGGTCCAAATAGTATAAAAAACGAATATATTTCAACCATTATTGTCATCTTCGTATATTCAAAATACCGCTGATTAATATAACAAAATACGAGTAATCATAACATTCGAAGTTAAATTATATTGCTGCAGTGTGAATTGATGTTTCTGTAATATAAATTGGTTGTAGTAAAGTTTGAACGAAACCAAAAAAAACTACTAAATCAGTTTGATAGATTAAACTTAAATGTAAACCATGATACACTAAAAATACAAAAGCTCTATGTGAGTACTTACAAACACATCTATAAACGCTACGTACGTTTTTGGCGTCAGACAATATGTAACTGGCGTAATAGCGACAGCAGGAGGCATAATGAAGCAACTACCATTAACCAAACAGCAATTGATCGCTGCTATGATTTCATTGAGTTTGGGCAGTGTTGCACAAGCCGCACTTACAATTAATGGTAGCACTGACACTGCCTCTAGTGCACGCCTGAGTTGGGGCGGCGCTGATAGCTTGTCTGAAGCTCGCAACATTATGTACAAGTCTAATGGCTCTGCTATTAAGAAAGTCGATAATGGCTACGGCACTACTAACATCACGAATACTAATAGTTTTGCTAGTAGTAATAACACCAATAGTGCTCGCTATAATACAACCTATCGTGGGGCTTTCGGTAGCAGCGATATGATTCCGATTAGCACTGATTCACGTAGTGTTGCGGTGATCGATGCTGAAACTGGCGAGTCTATCTACGAAAAAGATGCTGATATCGCGCGCCCAATGGCCAGCATCACTAAAGTTATGACGGCTATGGTGGTGTTGGATGCTGGCCTTGATATGCGTGAAGAAATCACGCTTGATCCAGAAGATTTCGTTGGTCCTAAGCGTGCAAGCTCGCGTTTGAAATCAGGTGATCGTTTAAACCGCGCTGAGATGCTATTGATGGCGTTGATGAAGTCGGAAAATCCAGCAGCAAAGAGTCTAGCGCGTAATTACCCAGGTGGCTATGATGCCTTTATGCGTGCGATGAATCGTAAAGCGCAAGACTTGGGCATGAATACGGCATTTTTTGGTGATCCAACTGGACTTGATAAGCGCAACGTAGCTTCGTCAAAAGATTTGGTCAAGATGGTACGTGCTGCTGGCAACTATGATGTGATTCGTCGTTTTTCTACCACTAAGAGCTATGACTTTTTTGTCTCAAATTACTCAAGTGGTAACCGCACCTATAAAGCCAGTAATACCAGTACATTGGTTCGTGACGGCAGCTATCCAATCGGTATCTCTAAGACAGGCTTTATCAATGAAGCCGGACGTTGCGTTGTGATGGAAACTCGTGTCAATAATCGTCCTGCAATTATTGTTATCTTAGGAGCAAATAGCTCAGCAACACGTTGGGGCGATGCTAAAAATATCTTAAATAGTTTGGCTACACGCCGTACAGTGTAAGCTATCTGTTCTAAATGTATAAAAAAGCTGTTATATCGTATAACGGCTTTTTTATTGTGTTGAATTTAAGAATTAAGGATAAACGCTATGAGTCGTTCATCATTTTCCTCAGTTATGCCTAAGCTATATTTGTTGACCAACGATGATGAATTTGAGCTGTTATATCAAAAGCTAGAGGCAGCCTTATCGACAGGCTTGATTGCGCTATTACAAATTCGTCGTAAGCAGGTTCTTAGTCTACCTGATGGAGCTTTGAAGCTTTTTTATGAGGCGCAAAAAATCGTTGAGTTAGCTAAAACGTACAACGTGCCAGTTGTTATTAATGATGACGTGAAGTTGGCTGAAAAGCTTGGCGTTGGGGTACACCTTGGTCAAACAGACGGCAGTATCGGTAATGCTTTGCAATCCCTTTCACCGCATCAAATCATCGGTCGTACCTGCCATGGTGATGTAGCGCTGATTAAAGAAGCAAAAAATGACGGCGCAAGTTATGCTGCGATGGGTGCTGTATTTACTTCTACAACTAAGACAAATGCTAATATCATTTCGCGTCAGCAGCTTGTGGAAGGGTGTCAGCAAGGCATACCAATATGTGTGATAGGGGGGTTAACCGCAGAAAATGTCTCAGAGCTGGTAGATTTACCCATTGCGCTTGTAGCAGTAGTCGGGGATATTATGGACTTGCCAGTAGCGGATATAGCTCAGCGCTGTCACGAATGGCAGCAGGCATTTTCTAAATGGAAAATACCTACTTGAAGTACTCTTATTAGAGAGGTTTTAGGGTAGAAATAGTCTTACAATAGAGTATTAATATGAAAGTGCTACTCAGCGTGTTCCATACATAAGGTAGCATAGGGCAGCGCTTCTAAGCGTTGCTCTTCGATCTGTTCACCGCAGACTTCACACTCGCCATAAGTACCATTTTCAATCCGACCTAATGCATTCTCTACATAGATTAAGCTTTGACGCGCTTCGCTCATCAAGTTTTTGCGCATGTCATTTTGACGATAGGATATGGCCTGATCTTCCCAATGTTCATTGAGATCATCTTGTGGATTTTGGATATGATCTTCTATCTTATCAATTCGAGATTCGTACTCATCTTTTAATTTTAATAGGTTTTGTTTAGCAGTGTCTAAGTTGATGCTCATTATTTTCTCCTAATGGATTATTTTCATTGTCAATGTTTCTATCATAAAGAGCTTGACTGCTGAGTACCACCACGAAATGTTACGGTTTATTGACTATGCTTAAAGCTAGCAACTGCAATTGTTGCCATCGAATAACGGTCTGAGAATTTAGACTAAATATTTTAAACGTGCTGAAATTTGTGTCAGGTTGCTTGTGAGACTGCGGTAGAAAACTGGTAGAATACACCGCCGCTAAATTCTGTTTACTTGAGCGACTCATCAGAGTGGTTTGATAGGTGTCAGAGCCAAGCGTTAAAAATATTAAAAAGCAATAAAGCTGATAGTTACTATATAGCACGGGTATAAAATAGCTTGGTTATATGGCAGGCGAGCGAGAATGCTACAAAATAGTGGATTGATCGAGCTTAGCACTGAATCTGATTTATATAGAGCTGACTATAATAGTCATATCAGTAATGACAGTAATCGCAAATTAACAGATATATTGATGCATAGGAGCAGGTAATGAATTTTTTGCGTATGAGTGAGTTGAACTTAACGGATAAAGTGGTCTTAATCCGAGAAGATTTAAATGTGCCTATTAAAGACGGTAAGGTCACGAGCGATGCGCGCTTGCAAGCCAGTCTTCCTACCATCAAGATGGCGCTCGAGAAAGGCGCTGCGGTAATTGTTTGCTCACATTTAGGCCGCCCAACAGAAGGCAATCCTGAAACTGTATACTCATTAGCGCCGGTTGCTGATTATCTGACGGACAAATTAAGCTCGCAACTATCGACACCTGTACGTCTTAATACTGATTACCTCACCCAAGGTGCCAATGTGAAATCTGGCGAAGTGGTTCTATTAGAAAATGTACGCTTCAATGACGGTGAAAAGAAAAACGATACCACACTAGCGAAAAAGTACGCTGATTTGTGCGATGTGTTTGTGATGGACGCTTTTGGTACAGCGCACCGTGCACAGGCATCAACAGAGGGTGTTACACAAGCAATGCGTCAAGCAGACAAAACTGTGTGTGCAGGGCCATTGTTAGCTGCTGAGCTTGATGCTTTGAGCCTAGCGCTTGAAACACCAGCACAGCCAATGCTCGCTATCGTTGGTGGGTCAAAAGTGTCTACCAAATTAGAAGTGCTACACA
The DNA here is from genome assembly GCF_904846645.1 of Psychrobacter sp. Pi2-1. Taxonomy (GTDB): domain Bacteria; phylum Pseudomonadota; class Gammaproteobacteria; order Pseudomonadales; family Moraxellaceae; genus Psychrobacter. Next base: position 20,401 of record NZ_CAJHBO010000016.1, on the reverse strand, counting down.
GCTTGGCTGAAGTTTGCACACAGATTATCGTTGGTGGCGGTATAGCCAATACTTTCTTGGCAGCACAAGGTCATAGTGTTGGTGCTTCATTGTACGAAGCAGATTTGCTCGATACTGCACGTAATATTATGACCAAGACTGAAATCTTACTGCCTGAATACGTCGTAGTCGCTGATAAAAATGACATCGATTTCGCTGACTTTACTGGCTCATTGCAAAAAGCCACTGCAACGATCAAATCAGTTGATGCGATCGGTGACAATGACATGATATTGGACATCGCACCAGAAAGCGCAAAACAGCTTGCCAGTGCCATTATCAATGCAAAAACTATCTTGTGGAATGGTCCAGTGGGTGTCTTTGAAGTCGATGCTTTCGGGCAAGGCACACAGATATTAGCTACTGCTGTAAGAGATAGCGATGGTTTCTCTATCGCGGGTGGCGGTGATACGTTAGCGGCTATCGATAAATATCAAGTTGCTGAAAGCGTGAGTTATATGTCAACAGGTGGCGGTGCGTTTTTAGAGTTTGTAGAAGGTAAAGCACTTCCAGCAGTTGCTGCACTGCAAATAGATGCCTAACTAATTAACGATACTCTGTAGCTTAGTAACATTAGACGTACAACTAACTCTAAATAACTAAGGTAGTCTGTAAAAATAATATTTTGGCTGTTGATTTACTTGTTTTTATTGATATAAGTAAGCGCAATAGCCATCGATTATTATTAAGCAGTAATTATTTATTTATATACTGAAAATTATTATTGCATGTCTGATTCGCACTCTATAAAATAGCGCGACCATGTATTTTGACATGCATTATTTACGAGAGGTTTATTATGTTAAAACGTCATTTATTACTTGCTAGCGTACTTGCTGGTACCTTTGCAATCACTGCATGTAGCCAACAAACAGAAGAAAACACTGAAGCTGCTGTTGAATCTGCTGGCGATGATGCTGCTGCAAACGCTGATGCTGCTGCCGCTGAAACAGAAGCTGCTGCTGCTGAAGCTGAAGCTGCTGCTCAAGACGCTGGTACAGAAGTCGCTGAAGGCGCTGAAACTGCCGGTGCAGCTGCGACAGACGCTCTAGAAAACACTGGCGATGCTATTGCTGAAAGCACTAACACAGCGGTTGAAAATACTGCTGAAGCTGTTGCTGATGGCGCTAACGCTGTCGCTGATGGCGCAAATGATGTTGCAGTTGATGCAGAGCAACAGTACTAAGCTACGCGATAACTAAGCACCATAATGACTGATTTGCTGGGATGCTATTGATTGATAGATAATCATCGGTAAATAATATCTAAAAAGGGTCGTTGCTTTATAAGCCTCAAAATACTAGAAAAGCCTTGGTGATTGCCAAGGCTTTTTGCGTTGTATGCCATTGTTACATTTTATAAAGTATCAGTTTATAAAATTAAACTGATATCAAGAGACGGTATAGACTGACAAATAGTCGGTCAACCGCTACGAAGACAGGACAATTTTTGCTATAATCACCGCGTGGTAATCATATCCAATAGCATTCAGATTTTTACTAGCCTGTGTACAGTCAGTATGGTCGAATATACAGTGAAATGATTGCTATCAAGCTGTTTTTTAAAATACTATTCAAAATCTAATCAGAGAGCGTCTTATGGCCCTAATATCCTTACGTCAACTTCTAGATCATGCCGCTGAACACAGCTATGGTGTTCCTGCCTTTAACGTCAATAACTTAGAGCAAATGCGTGCAATCATGATGGCTGCGGATGCTTGTGATTCACCTGTCATTGTCCAAGCCAGTGCGGGCGCACGTAACTATGCAGGGTCAGCATTTTTGCGTCATTTGATTATCGCTGCGATCGAAGAATGGCCACATATTCCAGTAGTAATGCATCAAGATCACGGTATGTCGCCAGCTATTTGCCAACGCTCAATCCAATTAGGTTTTTCATCAGTGATGATGGACGGATCACTTGGTGAAGATGGCAAAACGCCAATGGATTATGATTACAATGCTACCGTCACGCGCGAAGTCGTTAAGATGGCACACGCTTGCGGTGTCTCTGTAGAGGGCGAAATCGGTTGCCTAGGTAGTCTTGAAACTGGTATGGCTGGCGAAGAAGATGGCTCTGGCGCTGAAGGCGTATTGGATCATGAGCAGCTTTTGACTAGTGCTGATGAAGCTGAGCAGTTTGTAAAAGATACCAATGTCGATGCGTTAGCAATTGCTATCGGTACTAGCCATGGTGCCTATAAGTTCACACGTCCACCGACAGGCGATATCTTATCTATTGAGCGCGTAAAAGAGATTCATGCCCGTATTCCTAATACTCACCTTGTTATGCATGGTTCCTCATCAGTGCCACAAGAATGGCTAAAAGTTATTAATGAAAATGGTGGTGATATCGGCGAAACTTATGGCGTGCCAGTTGAGCAAATCGTTGAAGCGATCAAACATGGTGTGCGCAAAGTAAACATCGATACGGATTTACGTCTGGCATCAACTGGTGCTATCCGCGAATTCCTTGCAAAAAATCCAAGTGAATTTGATCCACGTAAATACTTTAAAGCATCTATGGTAGCGATGTCAGATATCTGTACCAATCGTTTTGAAGCGTTTGGCTCTGCAGGTCAAGCACATAAAATTCGTCCAACCAGTCTTGAAGGTATGGTAAATTTTTACCAATAAGACTGTGTTGTAGAACGTAGTTGTTAATCATGAAGTAGCAGCTGATTTTATAATATTTTACATAAGAGGTCGTAAATAATGATTGGATTGATTACCGGACAGGTGCAGTACTTGATGGCACCGACGGCTTGTATCATGACGACCTCTGGTGTGGGTTATGATATCGAACTGCCATTGCCTTCATTTTGCCAGCTGCAGCTTAATGAACAAGCCAGCATTTGGACACATTTCCATGTTCGCGAAGATGCCCAATTGCTATACGGCTTTATCGATCGAAAAGAACGCGATGTCTTTCGCCAGTTAATTAAAATTAATGGGGTTGGGGCAAAAATGGCTTTGGCAATGTTGTCTGCAATGTCAGCAGCTGAGCTAAAGATGCACGTCGAGCAAGAGTCGGAGACGGCATTAACTCGTATCCCTGGCATCGGTAAAAAGACGGCGCAACGCTTATTGATTGAGCTAAAAGACAAGTTAAAGAATATCGACGTTGATAGTGGTGCATTTGAATTGACACCTCAGGAAACTACGATTTCTCACGAAGGTAGTATTATTGCTGAAGTGGAAGGCGCGTTGATTAGCTTGGGCTACAAAGAAAAAGAAGCTCAGCTAGCGATCAAAGCTGCTAAGAGTAAAGGAGATACTTTTGCTGATACTCAAGGCTTGTTAAAAGCTACTTTACAGCAGTTATCTGGCTTTTAATTTATATTAACTAGCCATCTATCGATGACAACCACATAGTATATTAAATTAATAAGCGACATTAAATGTCGCTTATTTTCGTTTTAGTGCTCGCTTAATAAGGTTTTACATGACTTATGCGCAGCGTTTGGTTATGCTATTTGTTAACTAATTTTTTAATATAATGATAAATTCTATGACGCAAGATCGTTTAATTAATCCGCTAGAAGGTGCAAGTGATGCTCCTGATGCCAATATCCGACCAGCATTATTGGCTGAGTATATTGGTCAGCCAGTGGTACGTGAGCAGATGGAAGTGTTCATCGGTGCTGCTCGTGGCCGTGACGAAGCGCTAGATCACACACTTATATTTGGTCCACCGGGTCTAGGTAAGACGACCCTTGCCAATATTATCGCTCGTGAAATGGGTGGTAATCTGCGTTCTACTTCAGGGCCTGTGCTCGAGCGCCCAGGAGATTTGGCGGCCATGCTGACCAACCTAGAAGCAGGTGATGTGCTGTTCATTGATGAAATTCACCGTCTAAGCTCGGTCATTGAAGAAATACTTTATCCAGCGATGGAAGATTTCCAATTGGATATTATGATTGGTGAAGGGCCTGCTGCGCGTTCTATCAAGCTTGATTTACCGCCGTTTACCTTGGTAGCAGCAACAACTAGAGCAGGGCTGCTAACCTCACCACTACGTGACCGTTTTGGTATTGTACAGCGCCTTGAGTTTTACAACATCGCTGATCTAACGACGATTGTCAGCCGAGCAGCACGTCTAATGCGCGTACCAATGAGTGAAGATGGCGCTGTAGAGATTGCCCGCCGCGCACGTGGTACACCAAGGATTGCTAACCGCCTATTACGCCGTGTGCGTGACTATGCCGAGGTAAGAGGCGACGGTAGTATTAATGGCGCGATTGCTGGTAGCGCGTTAGATATGTTGGCAGTGGATAGACGTGGTCTTGATCATCTAGATAGACGTTATATCGAAATATTGCACGAGCGATTTGATGGTGGTCCTGCTGGTGTTGAAGCAGTGGCAGCAGCGATGGCTGAAGACCGTGGTACGCTCGAAGATGTGATTGAGCCGTATCTGATTCAACAAGGTTATGTGCTGCGTACCGCTCGTGGACGGGTGCTAACACAGATGGCAATTGATCAAATGCTATAAAGATAAATATTAAAAAAGCGCCTACTTTTGATTGAAAGTAGGCGTATTTTTTTTGGCTATTGGTTTGATTTTAGTATGGTCTTAGTCTTTATAATAGTATTAGGAAATAGATAAAGCCTCAGGCCATATTTTCCCTGGATTAAGGATGTTTTTAGGATCGAGGGCTGCCTTGATAGCTTCCATAAGTATCAGCGCATTACCATGTTCTTGCTGCATATACTTTTGTTTGCCTTGTCCGATCCCGTGTTCACCCGTACAAGTACCATCCATCTCGATAGCCCGCGTGGCGAGACGACCGATAATACCCTCAGCAGTAGCTACCTCTTCAGGATTATTGGTATCGACCAATAATAAAACATGAAAGTTACCGTCGCCTACATGACCTACAATTGGTCCAATCATCCCTGACGCTTCGATATCTTTTGCAGTGGCGCTGACACATTCTGCCAAGCGCGAAATAGGTACGCAAGCGTCAGTCGATAGGGCGCTTGTCTCAGGACGTAACGCACAGCTAGCATGATAAGCATTGTGTCTTGCCTGCCAGAGACGTTTACGCTCAGCTTCATTGGTATCCCAAGCAAAATCACGACCATCAAACTCTTCGATAATATCAGCAAACATTTGCGCCTGTTCAGCAACGCTTGCCTCTGTACCGTGAAATTCGACAAATAGCGTAGGCGTTTCGGTTAAATCAAGATTAGCATATTGATTACATGCTTTGATTTGCATTGCATCAAGCAGCTCGATACGAGCAATAGGTAAGCACATCTGAATCGTTAGCATTACTGCCTGGCAAGCATCTTCGATGGTCGAAAAATGACAAATGCCGCTGCCTATACACTCGCTAATACCAAATAGTTTCAGCGTGACCTCAGTGACAATACCAAGTGTACCTTCTGAGCCTATCATCAAGCGTGTCAAATCATAACCGGCTGCAGACTTCTTAGCGCGTGTGCCTGTTCGTACGATATCGCCACTTGCGGTTACTACTTCTAGTGCGAGTACCACATCTTTCATAGTGCCATAACGTACTGCATTAGTACCTGATGCACGAGTGGCGACCATGCCACCAATACTGGCATTGGCGCCGGGGTCTATCGGAAAAAACAGCCCTGTATCGCGCAGATAGTGGTTTAGCTGCTCACGCGTCACGCCGGGCTGAACAGTAACAGTCAAATCTTCATTATTGACCTGTAAAATAGCATCCATCGCATGCATATCGATGCACAGTCCACCATAAGGAGCATTTAATTGTCCTTCCAAAGAAGAGCCGATACCAAAAGCAATCACTGGCATCTGATGCCGATGGCAAATCTCAACGGCCGCAGCTACTTCCTGTTTGTCCTGTACTGTTAATACTGCATCTGGCGGCTGATTGGCTAACCAGGTCATGGTATGGCCATGCTGCTCGCGCACTGTAGCGTTCAAACTCAGTTGCTTGCCAAAACGTTCTTGCAAAGCTGTGATAGCCTCACTATAGTCTGGTTTACTAGTGTTATGGGTCTGTGACAGTGGTAGCGCTGACATGAGGGTTCCTATAGATAACGAGAATATTTAGCATTAACTTAGCATATTCAATATCCATTTGATATGCTTTAACAACAGACATTTGTTCTGTTATAACTAAGTTAGGATGCGCCAAACTACTACCAAGATAGCCAGTATATAAAATATAGGTGATAGCCAGCCGATAACTTGCGTAGCGATAGCGATAAAAATAGCAAACCCTGCAAGTGCCAACCAATCGCGGCGACGGTCGTTTAGCATGTCAGCGCGAATCTGTTGTATCTCGCGTAGTTGACTGTCCTGACGAGAGCCCTGTGAGGCAAGGCTTTGTAGCCCTTGATCTAATAGTTTAGGAATATCGGTAGTAGACAGAAGCATTTCAGGCAGTTGTTGACGCAGTTGCTGTAGATTACGCATAGGATCTAACTGCTCTTTAATCCAACTGCTTAGAATTGGCTTGGCAAGTGACCAAATGTCCAGGTCAGGATACAAATCACGACCAAGTCCTTCCACATGGACCAAGGTTTTTAGCAGAAGCATCAGCTGCGGTGGGATACTCATATGGTGTCTACGCGCAATGTCTAAAATCTGCATCAGTACGCCAGCAAAGTCGATATCATCGATCGACTTCTGTAGCATAGGACCAACGGTACGTTTCATATCACGCATTAGGGCATGCTTATCAGCATTTGGTGGTATCCAACCTGCACGGCTCACAATATCGACTACAGCGGTAAAGTTATTATTCATTACGGCAAGTAACATCCGCGCTACGATGAGCTGATCGTCTTTTGATAAAGTGCCCATGATGGCGCAATCAAGCCCGATATAACGTGGTTCATGACCTAAATCAACTGCGGCCATACCTGCATGTAGAGTTTGCACAGGTGGCGTCTCCACGAACACATTGCCTGGATGCATATCAGCGTGAAAGAAATTATCACGGAAGACTTGGGTGAAAAATATCGTTAGGCCTTTTTCTGCAAGCGCTGCACGATCATAACCTAACTGATCAAACATCTCAACTTGTGAGATAGGGACACCTTGGATACGCTCCATGACCATCACGTTTTTGGCAGCGTCATAAACTTCAGGGACATACATCAGTGCTGAACCCAAGAAGTTATTACGCATCTGAGTAGTATTATCAGCCTCAAGCGTTAAATCTAGCTCGTTGAGCATGACTTGCCGATAGTCTTCGACAATATCAATGATATGGACGGCACGTGCTGCTTCAATACGTGCAGATGCCCAACTTGCCAATTCTCGCAGTAGCTCAAAGTCAGAAACAATCACAGTGCGAATATCGGGGCGAACCACTTTTACCACGACTTCACGCCCATCATGTAGAGCAGCCGTGTGTACTTGAGCGATAGAAGCGGCCGCTAGTGGTTTGATATCGAATCGGGCAAACAAGGTCTCAATAGACTGGCCAAGACCATGTTTAGGGTGTTGAATTTGAGCGACAGCAATATCAGCGTCAAAAGGCTTAACTTTGTCCTGCAATTGAATCAATTGAGCGATAATCTCAGGCGGTACCAAGTCGCGACGCGTTGAGAGTAACTGGCCTAGTTTCAAAAACAGCGTACCCATATCCTCAAGCGCATACTTAATCGCATTTGGTTGGTGCTTCTTGCCCCATGCTGCTGGATGCATGCGAATCAATCGCGCTAAAGGTTGCAGCTGCGGTGCTTCTTCGATAGAAAAATGGGTATCAAGGCGATACATTGCGGCGATACGCCAAAGCTCAATTAGACGAGCGCGGTGCGATAATAGCATGAGGTTAGGTACTCTAAACAAAGACGAAAATGGGGTAGGCGCTGTGCTTAATCATAAATAGTGCCACATCGGTAATAGCGTTCATTTATGATGGATGCAATCGGCTATTGATGAAACGAGTTATTAAGAAACTGCGCTTGCTCTTCTTTGATAGCAGCAAGTTTGGCTTCTTCTCGTTCGACGTCAGCACGTAATTTTAACAATAGCTGCTTAAGATCATTTGCTTCAGCCACCTCGATAGGGTCAGGTGTGCTATTACCAGCCACTTCATTGGCCCAATCACTGACGTCATCAAAAGCACGTTTGGCACTATGACGCCAGCTACCTTTAAGCTGGGAGATAAGAAGGTGTAACTGGCTAGCCATTGGTTTACCAATAAATGGTTCAAGCTGTCCAGCCACGTCAGGATCAAATCCTGCAACCAGTTGTTTGAGCTGCATTAGCACCTTGTAATCACCAGCGATTGGCAGGTTACCTTCTGCGCCACGCATCAGATTAAGCAGTTGAGCGGCATTGTCTACGGTGATGGTACAGTCTGGACGACTATGACCAAAACGTGCGCGTTCCATGCTGGCTTTTTGGCGCTCATTCATCTGGCCACTTGGTTCAAATACGCTCTCCGTCGTGACCGGCTCAAAGCGCAAACGCTCATGAGTGAACAAGATGTCTAAATGAATCTCCGGCAGTCCCATATTAAGACGTAACACTTTACCTGCAAGCGGCGCTAAACCTGCTTTGGTAATCTCATCACTAGCAATGGCAATGTTGATTAGCTTTTCGGCACCAGCTAATAGAAGGACAGTCAGCATAAGGCTCTCGCATCGTTAAGTGAGCGCCTTCGCATTAGCTGCATCAGCGCATCATGTGTTCGTGTTAGGTTCAATATAGTCTATTAAACGTAATAGTCTTGCCAATCGTACTTTGTCGTTACGCTTTAAATCCGCGATGGACAGCCACGATGCCAGCAGTCAAGTTATGATAATCGCAGTTCTCAAACCCAGCTTGTTGCATCATTTGCTTGAGTGTCTGCTGATCAGGGTGCATACGAATTGACTCAGCCAAGTACTGATAACTTTCAGCATCATTAGCAATTAGCTTACCCATCACTGGCAATGCAGTAAATGAATACAAATCATAAGCCTTAGATAATGGCTCAAATACTGGCTTTGAGAATTCTAAAATCAATAGACGACCGCCTGGCTTCAGGACGCGATACATAGACTTTAGCGCGGCATCTTTGTCTGTGACGTTACGCAGACCAAAGCTAATGGTGACCAAATCAAAGCTTTCGTCATCAAAAGGAGCTAATGTCTCAGCGTTTGCCAATACAAAATCAACGTTATTACAGCCTGCATTGATTAGGCGCTCACGGCCCACTTCTAACATCGCAGCATTAATATCAGATAGTACCACGTGGCCATTTCTACCAACTTCACGGCTAAATACTTTGGCCAAATCGCCTGTACCACCAGCAATATCAAGGACATGCTGACCAGCACGCACGCCTGATAGACTAATCGCATAGCGTTTCCACAGACGATGAATACCGAATGACATCAAGTCATTCATGATGTCGTATTTTTTGGCAACAGAGGTGAATACGTCAGCCACACGTGCTTGTTTTTCTGCTTTATTGACGGTCTTATAGCCGAAATGCGTCTGCTCATTACCATCTGTTTCAGGCGTGTGCGGATTATTGATATCATCACGCTGATTGAACAGGGTTTGTTTTATAGTTTGCTCTGAAGTATTTGTGCGAGTCGTTTTATCGTTGTTTGGCATAGTAGTTTGTTGGCCTTGCGGCGTCCCAGTTGGTAAATCTTGAACTTTAGTAAAGTCGCTATTGTCGTCATTAGCAACGCTATTATTCTTGCTCGGCACGACATTGGTTGTTTGGTTACGTAATATCTGCGCGCTAATCTGTTGGTTATGAGCAATACTGTCTTTTACCAGCTTGTCTTGCAAATGACCATTGGTCGTTGTGGCTTGATTAGAAAGGGCGCTGCTATCTTTTGAATTATCAGTCATCATGTTGTCCTAGAATTTATTTTTATGATTGTCTTTATCGGAGGAAATCGTTAAATAGTAAGCGTCAATTAGCTATTTAGCATATTGACCTTATGATACACCAAACGCTACTGGCTTACTGCCATTATCCGTATCATGAACCTGATCGATAATGGACAGTTCACGCTCGCAGAACGGCTCAATAAAATCGCTGACGCTGCTCAAAGGTTTCATGGCCTTAAAGCCTGTATCAATAAAATCATAAAGCGGCTGGTAACCATGACGATAGGCTGTGCTTTTTGCTAGTGCAAATGCTTTTTTGAGCATAAACGAATTTAGGTGTTTATCCGTGCGATAACAGACATCTTTTAAATTGGCAATCTGAACTCGTCGCTCATCTTCTTCATCGACAGTACGATAGGCGGTTAGCATATTCTCTTCGTTCACTGGCAAATCTTGAGTGAGTAACCACTGGGCTAAATGAAGATCTAGCTCAATGGCAAAAATCGCCGCTTGGATGCCCATGCTACCAGCCTCTAGGGCTGACTCTTTAGCAAGACGTTCTAGCTTTTTCGCTTTTGGCAAGATACGTGCTAACTGCTCTGCTAATAATTTGAACTCTTCGCCACCATATAGTTGGGTGAGAAAGTAATCTGCCATTAGTTGGTTTTTGGGTTGTTCAAATAGCTCGCGATGCGTCTGCTGGAGACGTGCTTGTTGCCATGATTGTACTTCTTTGAGCTTAGCATTTAATGCATCATTTTGGTGATAAGGCATCGCCCAAAAACGTGTCAAATGCTGTTGTAAATCAGCTAAAGCGGTCATGGCAGTGAATCCTGTAGAAGTAAATAGGGTAATCAAATTTGAGTATGGTTGTTTTGAATATAGTGGTTCAGGGTTATAAGGTTTTCAACAACTGTTCTACCCTATACCCAAAATTGTGTTCACCTTAAAAGAAAATAATTAAGAATACAAATACCAATCTGTTACACAGCAATATTATTTACTCGATTGGCGCAGTGCTATGATTAAATGAGATAAATATGAGCGATGAGATAGAACTATTGAGAGTTATCTTATCGAGAGCTATCCCATAAGTCATTCATTAGTAAAGCCGCCCAATAACAATAATAGCGAGTGTAATCATGTCTAAAAAAAATGATACTACTGAACCAAAAGCACCACAAGCGGTAAGTACACAATTTAGCGAGCAAGTTGTGGAGCAGCGTCTAAAGCCCAATCCTTTGAGTCAGTTTTCTCTGGACGAGGATTCGCTTAGATTAGCATTGGTAACAGCTCAGTATGCTTTAAAAGCCACTCGCCAGCAAACGCCGCCGACCCTCAATAAGCCAACAGGTCTATTGGTGCTGGTTAATGGAATGGAGCAGGCAGGTAAAGGTACCGCCGTTAAGCAGTTACGGCAATGGGTAGATCCAAGGCTACTTAAAGTTGAGGCTACCATTGGTCATTCGCCATTGAGTTATCAACCTATTTGGCAAGCGCATACCAGCGCCATGCCACGCTATGGTGATGTCATGGTGTATTTTGGCAACTGGTATGCTGATTTATTATACAATGTCATGCGACTAGCGACATCAGATAGTGAGAACCTTGAAGCATTATCAAATAATAAAGGTCAAAAGAGTAAAAATTCGCTTCCTATCGCTCAGTGGCAAGACTATCTACAGCAGCAGTTAGACACGCTAAAGGCATTTGAAAACGATCTCATTGCCAATCAAACCAAATTATTAAAATGTTGGTTTCATGTTGATATCGAAACGTTGCACAGTCGCTTAAAGGACAATGAAGCAGATCCGCAGTTTCTGTATCAAATTGACTGGAACAACAAGCAAGTCATCGAGAAGTTTAATGAGGTGGCTGCGACTTTGCTGCGTCAACAGGATGACTGGGTCATCATCGATGGTGACGATAAGTTAGAGGCCGCTGATAACTTTTGTCATTTGGTGCTACATGCTATACAAACCGCGTTGGCGAGTAGTCAGACAGATAGCAATGACAATAATAATGAAAAATCAAAAAACCATTCTCAGTCCGAGACACTAAAACTTAACTCAGATACTAAACAAAAACAGTTTGAACCTGTACCAATACCTAAGCAGCTGACATCTATTAAAGATAAAAAAATCAGTAAATCCGACTATCGTGAGGCATTGGCAGAGAAGCAAGCGCGGCTTGCTGAGTTGCTACGTGCACGCCAAGGTCGGCATGTGGTGTTTGCCTTTGAAGGAATGGACGCTGCTGGCAAAGGCGGTGCGATCAAAAGGTTGGTCGCACCGCTAGATCCTCGCGAGTATCAAATTTATAATATTGGCGCGCCGATGTTGTATGAGACTCAGCATCCTTACTTGTGGCGATTCTGGACGCGATTGCCTGACGAGCAGAAAAATCGTATCAGCCGTATCGCTATTTTCGATCGTACTTGGTATGGGCGCGTGTTGGTTGAGCGCATCGAAGGATTTGCGTCTCCTGATGAATGGCAACGAGCATATGATGAAATTAATCGTTTTGAGGCGGACTTGGCAGCAGCAGGAACGTTGGTTATCAAATATTGGTTAGCGATTGATAAAAAAGAGCAGCTTAAACGGTTTGAAGATCGTCAGGATACACCGCATAAGCAATTTAAACTGACAGATGATGACTGGCGTAACCGTGATAAATGGTCAGACTACGTGCAGTCTGCAGCAGATATGCTGGCACGTACGGATACAACGACAGCGCCATGGTGTGTTATTGCGACCAACGAAAAGCGGCAGGCGCGTTTAGACGTGTTAGATCATGCTATCGAGCAGTTGTCTGCATTTGCTGGAAGCAAATAGCTGTTAAAAAATGCCTGAAGTTCAAGGACTGTCATAGATTTATATAATTGTATTTTCCACGTATCTTCTAAATAGGATGGCTCGAAACATATTTGAGCCATCCCGCCTTTTACAGAGTGTGGTCTTGTCCGTATACACTCGCAGTTACAAATTTCGCAATATCATCATGCATTATGTGCTCATATTTAATATAATAGAGCGCAAAACAGCTCCTGCTAAATAATAGTTTTAATTTAGCAAACAACGTGTTTTGGTTATTTAGTATAGATAACTTAATAATTACGACAAAAATTGTTACAATAGCTGTTAGTAGTACCACAAATATTGCTAAGAAACATATAAGCCGCAAGATGCTGTAATCAGACGATTTGGCAATATCACTTGCGGCTTTGTGACATGTTGAAAGATGTGTTTTTCCTTGCCGTTATAATAATCGGTTCAAAACCTTCTAACCGCATGTTGTATATTTTCTATTGCTACTTCATTAGATGCCGTAACAAGCACTGTGAGCAGCAGCGCGATATTATCAACCTCATATAATTTTAATCAGCTTACGCAGGACGTACTAACGTATGGGTATTAGCAGCAGTTCTACAGAGTCAATCAAGCCAGTTGGCTCTATGAGAATAAATCTATTTTTTGCCATTTTACTGATTGCGATGACTTCCTACTTTTTGTGGTGGGGTTTAGATTACACCATGCGTCAGCAAACGACGCTATTCATCGTGGCGACCGCTTTTGGTGTCTTTATGGCATTCAATATCGGTGGTAACGATGTCGCCAACTCTTTTGGTACGTCGGTGGGTGCAGGGACGTTGACTATTCCGCAAGCATTGGGTATTGCCGCGATATTTGAAGTATCGGGAGCAGTTCTTGCAGGCGGGGAGGTGACTGATACGATTCGAAGCGGCATCGTCGATCTAGATGGTTTATCAGTGACGCCCAATCAGTTCATTTATGTCATGCTCTCCGCATTGGTTGCAGCAGCATTTTGGCTGTTATTTGCGACCAAAAAAGGTCTGCCCGTTTCGACCACTCACTCCATTATTGGCGGTGTGATTGGTAGCTCCATTGTTTTAGGTATCACGTTAGGTGGTACGGACATGGCGCTATCAACGGTAGACTGGGGAACGGTTGGAACTATCGCTATTTCTTGGGTGCTGTCACCGCTACTAGGTGGCGTGTTGTCTTATCTTTTATATGGACAAATCAAGAAAAACATCATTGAATATAATGATAAAACTGAAGCTTATATTGCTACGCTAAAAGGCAATAAAAAAGTCTTAAAGCAAAACCACAAAGAGTTTTTGGATGGTTTGACAGAGTCTGAGCAATTGGCCTATACGTCAGCGATGCTACGTGATCAGGAAATCTATAAAGATGATGATTGTAACGTTGAAGACCTAGAAACTGATTACTACAAAAAGCTTTATGATATTGAGAATGAGCGCAGTAGCCTTGATACTCTAAAAGCACTTAAGCAGTGGGTACCTATCATTGCTGCCGCAGGTGGTGCGGTGATGACTTCTCTAGTCGTCTTTAAAGGTCTTAAAAATGTTAATAGCGGCCTGACCACACTGCAGGGCTTCTTGATTATGGGTATGATAGCGGCGCTAGTATGGTTAGCGACCTATATCTATACCAAGAGTATCCGCGGTAAGCATAAAGAAGATTTGACCAAAGCGACGTTCATTATGTTTAGCTGGATGCAGGTCTTTACCGCGTCAGCTTTTGCCTTCAGTCATGGTTCAAACGATATCGCCAACGCGGTTGGTCCTTTTGCCGCTATTATGGATGTGATTCGTACTAATAGTATCGCTACTGAAGCTGCGGTGCCACCTGCTGTCATGCTGACCTTTGGTGTGGCGCTAATCGTTGGTCTTTGGTTCATTGGTAAAGAAGTGATTCAAACCGTTGGTACCAATCTAGCGAAAATGCATCCAGCTTCAGGCTTCTCAGCTGAGCTAGCTGCAGCAGCTGTTGTGATGGGTGCATCGACTATGGGTCTACCTGTATCGAGTACTCACACGCTAGTAGGCGCGGTATTAGGTATCGGTATCGTCAACAGAGATACTAACTGGAAGCTTATGAAACCGATTGGCTTGGCTTGGATTGTGACGCTGCCTGCAGCGGCTACTATGTCTGCTATCAGTTATCTCGTATTGAGCAATATTTTTTAATATGCTGTTTTTATCAGTGAATTATGATAGTTGAGTTTGAATAACTAGGTTCAACGCAATAAAAAACGCTTATCAGCATCATGCCGATAAGCGTTTTTTTAATGATATATAACGATTTACTCGGTACCAAATTGCTTACGTTTTTTGGCAAAAAATCTGTCCAATCTATCCATCGCATTCTCTAGGTCAAGCAAGTTAGGTAAGAACACCAGACGGAAATGGTCGGGTCTATCCCAGTTAAACCCAGTACCTTGAACCATCAATACGTTTTCTTCAACGAGCAAGTCCATCATAAAATCCATATCATCGGTGATAGGGTAAACCTCTGGATCCATTTTTGGAAAGCAGTAAAACGCGCCTTGAGGCATGGTACAAGAAATACCTTTGATAGCATTAAGACGTGAGACTGCCATTTCACGTTGCTTATATAGGCGACCCTTTTCAGAAGTCAGGTCTTGCATGCTCTGATGCCCACCCATCGCTGTTTGAATAGCGTACTGTCCTTGCACGTTAGAGCAAAGGCGCATAGATGCGAGCATATCTAAGCCTTCAATAAAGTCAGCTGCGTGCTGTTTGCGGCCCGATACCATCATCCAACCTGAGCGAAATCCTGCAATACGATGTGACTTTGACAAGCCATTGTAAGAAAGTACCAGTACGTCGTCAGTTAGGGTGCTCATTGGGGTATGTACATTATCATCATAGAGAATACGATCGTAAATCTCATCAGCCATGATGATTAAATCATGCTCTTTAGCAACTTCGATAATTTGCTTTAATAACTCATCGCTATAAAGGGAGCCTGTCGGGTTATTTGGGTTAATAACCACGATACCTTTCGTTTTGCTCGTGATTTTAGACTTAATATCTTCAATATCAGGGTGCCAGTTGTCTTCTTCATTACAGCGATAGTGCACAGCAGTACCGCCAGCGAGGTTGGCCGCGGCAGTCCAAAGAGGGTAGTCTGGCATCGGAATCAGGACTTCATCACCATCATTCATCAACGCCTGCATAGTCATGACAATAAGCTCAGAAACCCCATTGCCCAAATACACATCACGTACGTCAACGGCTGATAACAAACCTTTAGACTGGTAATACTGCAAAATGGCTTTACGTGCTGAGAAAATCCCTTGCGAGTCTGAATAGCCAGTTGCCTCAGATAAGTTCATAGCGACATCGCGCAAAATCTCATGCGGGGCTTCTAAACCAAAAGGCGCTGGATTGCCCACGTTTAGTTTTAATATGCGTTTGCCTTCTGCTTCCATCTTATTAGCAGTCTGCAGTAGAGGACCACGAATGTCATAGCAAACATTTTGTAATTTATCAGATTTTTTTATGGTGTTCATAGCAGGACCGTTTTTCGGATTGGTTGTCGAATTGGTTTTTGAGCCTTTACCAGCAGTAAGAGATTCCGTGGACTGAGCATCAGTTGTCTTAATATCTGGATGGGTGTAAGAAGTTGTGCCTAGCTCTTGATGTTTACTGCGCTCTACAGATGATGTCGACTCGTCTGCATCAATAGCCTCATTATTAAGGTCGCCGCGCAACAGATATCCTTCACTACAGCCCAAAATACGTGCGAGTGTAGGCAGCTTGGATGAGACAATGCCGTTGGTACCACGCTCCCAGTTTGAGATAGCACCACGGCTCACTTTTGCACCAGCGGCTGTCATTGCCTGTGCTAGCTGCTCAGCAGTGAATCCTTTGTCACGGCGCAACTGTACCAGTCGTTCCGCTTGCGTACTTTTGCTATTGTCGTCAGACATTGTTGTTTGAGCCTTTATTAATCATTAATTATTCAATGTAGAGATATATTAAACATTTTAATTAAGCACTAATGCAAGATATTATTGCATTGATAGTTAATTTGCAAATGATTTTACAAGCAGTTTTATTAGTATTTGCAAGTATATCTTGCATTAATATTTGGCTTATATTCATACAGCTCTAAATCTCTTATATAGACTATAAAATGTTTGGATATTAAAGTTATATCTTTGCCTATCATTATCTAAAATTAGTTTGCTATATTTAACTCAGTTAATCGCTTCAATCCTGCTGTCTATCTCCCAATATAGAGAATACTTTTCTTATATATGCCTTGAATAGTGCATCGATAACCAACAGATAGAGCACGTCGTTTTCATAATCATATGGCGATAAAATAGTTACCGAGATTAGATAATAAATACTCGAATAAGGATAAATTATGCAAGACAATCAACTAAGCAAAGAAGAAATCAGCCAGTTGACTGAAGCTGACTGGAAAGAGCGTTTAACCGCTGATGAGTATCATATTATGCGTGAGAAGGGCACTGAGCGTCCATTTACAGGTGTATACAATGATGCAACCGATGATGGCGTTTACCGCTGTAAGGGCTGCGGTGCAAGCTTATTTGACTCAAGCAATAAATTTGATGCGAGCTGTGGCTGGCCAAGTTTTGATCAAGGTATCGATAACAGCGCGATTGAAGAGCACGTTGATAACTCGCTAGGCATGACTCGTACTGAAGTCACTTGTAGCAACTGCGGCGCACATTTAGGTCATGTATTCCCTGATGGTCCTATTGAGACAACAGGCATGCGCTATTGCATCAACTCAGTATCTATCGATTTAGATAAGTCTGAGAAGTAAGTAGTCTAAGTAGTATTAGAAACGTGAAAGGGAAGTACACGGTGCTTCCTTTTCAATAGTTTTATTATGTGTATGATAGAAAAAGAAGTACTGCATAGACACCCAAAACAATAAAAACCTCAATTTAAGGATAAATGATGAGTACAATTTATGATTTTACGGCTGAGCGCATGGATGGTAGCTCGCAAGCGTTTTCAGATTACCAGGATAAAGTATTATTAATCGTCAATACCGCAAGCAAATGTGGATTTACGCCGCAGTTCGAAGGCTTGGAATCACTATATCAACAGTATAAGGATCAAGGACTGGTTGTCGTCGGTTTTCCTTGTAACCAATTTGGTAGCCAAGACCCAGGTAGCAACGATGAGATTGGCGCGTTTTGCCAAAAGAACTATGGTGTCAGCTTTCCTATGATGGCAAAGACCGATGTTAATGGCGCAGATGCTCATCCTATCTATGAATGGCTCAAAGAACAAAAGGGTGGCGTACTGACAGATGGTATTAAGTGGAATTTCACCAAGTTCCTAGTCGATAGTAAAGGCCAAGTTGTTGACCGTTATGCACCAACGACCAAGCCAGAAGCCATTAAAAACGACATCGAGCAAGCACTGGCTAACAAATAAGTATTAAATTAAAAAATATTGGTTTTGTATGAAAATATAAAATCAATAAAAACAAATGCTTGCTAGATATTCTAATAAAAATCGAAAAAATATCTAAAAAAGTGGTAAATACTGTTTGACACCCAACAGTAAATCTATATAATACACACCCACAGCAGCAGAGCTTAGTGACAAACTAAAGAGCTCAGTTGATGTTGAATAAATTGCCTAGCAATTGTTCGAAGGGTGATTAGCTCAGTTGGTAGAGCGTCTGCCTTACACGCAGAATGTCGGCGGTTCGAATCCGTCATCACCCACCACTTCTTAGCAAGTGGCTAAACAAGCTAAGAGACCTAAGCAGCGGTAGTTCAGTTGGTTAGAATACCGGCCTGTCACGCCGGGGGTCGCGGGTTCGAGTCCCGTCCGCTGCGCCATATTTAAAACGAATTTAAACTTTCGAGTTTAAGCAAGTTTCGCCTCAAGCATTAGATTGTTTGAGGTTTTTTTGTGTCTGTTTTTTATGTATCTATGTTTTATGAGTTATAAGTCAGATAAGGAAATATAGTAAGAGTTAGAACCTAGTACTATGACTTATATTTACTCAAGTCATATCACTTAAAGGTCAGCTAAAACGACAACCCTTCTTTTATATCAGTCTTATACTGAATAAAAGAAGGGTTGTCGTACTTATTTTAGGTATAGCATGTCTTAGTTACAGCACTTTAAAATGGCTTTGCTTAAAGCTTATTGTTTAAAACTTGAGACGCGTTTTAGCTCATTGCAAATTTTAGCTACGAATAAAGGGTTACTCATGCGTTGCTTGCCATGCGCCCATCGACCCTAGATAGATATCAACGTTCTCAAAACCTCGACTAGCGAGCCACCCTGCTGCTATTGTTGCTCGAGCACCACTGGCGCACATCAATGTATAGTGGCGACTTTGGTCAAGCTCATGCCAACGCTCATTCAGGTGACCAACATAGATATGCTGTGACCCTTCAATCGCACTAGTATTCCTCTCATCAATATCGCGCACATCGAGCAATGTCCAATTTTGAGCATTATTAAGACGACTTTCTACCTCAGTTGTATCGATCATAGGGGTTTGCTGCATCTGCTCACCTTTGGCAGCGGCAGGGACGACACCCACATAGCCACCTATAACATTATCAAAAGCAATACGTACCAGATGCTCCATCGCAGTCGCCAGTTGCTCTTCATCAGAGGCAATCAGGGCCAAGCTTTGTCCTTCCTCGATAAACCATCCAGCAAACGCAGGTAGCATGTTGACAGGTAAGCTCATAGAACCGGGCAGGTGTCCTGACGCATACGTCATTGGTTCACGAATATCGATGAGATGATCAGCATCGCAGTCATGCAGCTGTTTGAGCGAAAGGTTGCGTGGACGCATAACGACTGGAGGCGCTTCACCACCTTCCATATTAAGGCGCTCCATCAATCTGAAATAGGGTGGCTGATAATGGTTTTCGCTAGTCTTGAAGTCAATAAATGTCTCACGATCGGTAATCTGTAAACGTGGGTTGTTCATTCTTTCATGACCGACTGTAGAAAACTCTCGCTCCGCCATGCCTGAACCACAGACGGAGCCTGCACCATGAGCTGGATAAATAATCGCCTGATCACCGAGCGCTAGAATGTCTTGTAACGAATCATAAAGTAGACCTGCAACTTCTCTACGACGCTCAGGATAGAAGTCAGTACGACCGACATCACCTACAAAGAGCGCATCCCCAGTAAAAACGCCAACCGCCTTATCTGGGTACGCCGTGTCAAACAGCGCATAAGCAAGGTGATCATCGGTATGACCAGGCGTTTCTAGGACGCGAATTTCTAATTGGCCAATTGGAAAACAATCACCATTACGTGCGGTCTCAGCGTAGACAACAGGTTGTTCTGGATTAGGGCCATGTAAAACTGTTGCCCCTGTCATTGCGGCCAAGATAGGTGCTCCAGAAACCAAATCCTCATTACGATGTGTCTCAAAAATATGAGTAATCTCAAGCCCTGCTGCGCGCGCTTTTTCTACATATATTGCGCAGTCACGACGTGGGTCAATTACCGCTGCTTGACCACCAGAGCCTACCAAATAGGATAAGTGCGAAAGTCCGAGTGTTTTGATTTTTTCTAATAGCATGTCTTGTCCTTATTATAGTTATGTCAAATGAGCTTTTTGAACCGCCCCGACTTTATCGGAGACTTATTTACTTGAGTCAGGCAGCAATACCTGACAGGATTAAATTATCATAATACCGCTTTTCAAACTCAAAGGGTGACACATATCCAATCGTGCTATGCAAT
>NZ_CAJHBO010000015.1 GCF_904846645.1 Psychrobacter sp. Pi2-1 | reverse complement strand
CTATCTTCTTAACGGCTTCTGCTTTAAATTCGTCACTGTAGGTTCTTACTTTCTTGGTCATGGTAAACTCCAGTTAATACGCTTAGTTTACCAAGTTTAGTTGTACGGTTTCTTCAGCATAGCTCAGAAAGCTAGATTTGCTATCTACAAAGACGCCCCAACCTAAACAAACTCCCTCTCCACATTCATGACCCGTGCATCTACCGTACGTTCTAGCTTCTCCTCAATCTGACTACACTGCGACTCGACCTCACGTTTAGACAGCCCGACAATCACAAACGTCCACTCGCTGGCATCATGCCGATCCCGCTCACCGCTCTCACATACTGCGACACTTGGCGTATTACCAAAGCGCGCATGCAAGCCGCCCATACGGTGGCGTTTCTCTTTTAGCGAGCCACAACCGGGCAATGCAAACGTCAAAGTCAAAATAGCGATGTGCATTTTATGCTCCTTGCGATAGGGGTTTACGCTTTATAATAGTAGCATCAAACATAATATCCGATAATGGCTGCGCATCACCATTCAGACCCTTTATAATAGCGTATCAATACCAACCAACCTGCGTATCTCACCCATGACCTCTATCAGCTACGTAAAGCAGCAGCGTATTACTCGACTATGCGTGCGCTGCGGATTACTCCTTATGCAGTATGGCGCTGAGTCTGCCGTGGTGGTGGACTTGTCCAAACGTTTGGGTCTTGCCTTGGGAATGAACAGCGTCGAATGTTCGCTGAACTTTAATGCTATCACCCTGACGACTATCTGTGACGAGCGCTGTATCACCACTACTAGAGACACGATTAATCAGAGTATTAATGTCAATCTGTTGGTACAAATTCAGCAAATCGTCAATAAGACTGAAGCCACTGTCGATAGTACCGATTTAATTGACCGCACGACCCTTGCCTTTGATGAGTTGGATAAGACCGTATATCCAACATGGCTCGTAAGTATATTTGTTGGCGCATCTTGTGCCGCATTTGCTTATTTGAATGGCGGTAGTTGGTCAATTACGGCGGTGACTTTCATCGCGGGTATGGTGGCGATGCTTACCCGTATTTATCTATCCAAGCATCATTTCAATCCCTTTATCACTGTCATCGTGACTGCTTTTATTGCCTCGCTCATTGGGGCGACGACCTATTATTTTGATATTGGTAACAATGCTGATATCGCCGTTGCCTCCAGCGTTTTACTGCTAGTGCCAAGTTTTCCTTTGATTAACTCTTTCTCAGATATCCTCAAAGGCTATGTCAATATTGGTGTTGGGCGTGCGGTCTTTACCTATATGCTCACCTTATCCGCGTGTGTCGGTATCGTAATGGCGCTGGTTTTACTTCGCATACAGCACTGGGGGTTTTAAGATGTGGTTTATTAAAACTGTCGTACTGTCTTGCATTATTACCCTCGGTTGGACGCTAATGTTTAGCGTACCCAAACGCTATATCTTGCCTTGTTTACTGATGACTGCATTTGGCTTTGGACTAAAGACAGCACTCGTTTATCAACACATCCATATCGTGGTTGCTAGCTTTTTTGGGGCGATGCTTGCTAGCTTTTTGGGTGTGTATTTTTCTAAGAAATATACTCTGCCGCCCAAAGCGCTTATCTCGCCTAGCGTCATCTGTATGATGCCCGGTATCGCTGCTTATAAGGCGATGGTCAGCATGGTACAGATTGGTTACTTTGGTTTTTCAGACGAGTTATTTAGCCAAATGATGGTGTATTTGTTCGAAGCGTTATTTGTGACCTCAGGATTGGTACTTGGCTTGTCTATTCCGGGACTATTATTTTATAGACGTCGTCCTATTGTATAAGTGGTTATAGGTAGATTTAAATATCTAGATGTTGGGCTTTTCTTAATTAAATACCATTTGTAGTCAAGCGATTCAACATACACTAACCATAAAAAACTTGTAAGATGGATGATAAGACCCATTACAGTAGAGTCAGAAACAGCACCAATAACAACTTAATAAAGAGACCGTATTATGACCAAACACTATGACTATATCTCTATTGGCGGCGGTAGCGGCGGCATCGCCTCACTCAACCGTGCAGCAAGCTATGGCAAAAAATGCGCCATTATCGAAGCCAATCAATTGGGTGGCACTTGTGTGAATTTGGGCTGTGTTCCCAAAAAGGTCATGTGGTATGGCGCACAAGTGGCTGAAGCCATCCATAAGTATGCGCCAGACTATGGTTTTGATGTTGAGTTAAAAGGTTTTGACTTCCAAAAGCTGGTACAGAGCCGTCAACAATATATCGAAAACATTCACCGCGCTTATGACAATAACTTGGCTAAAAACGGCGTCGAAGTGATCAAAGGCTTTGCCAAATTTGTCGATACCAATACCGTAGAAGTAAATGGCGAGCTGATTACCGCTGACCATATTTTGATTGCTACGGGCGGTCATCCTATTCAGCCAGATATCAAAGGCGCAGAATACGGCATCGACTCTGACGGCTTTTTTGCGTTGAATCATTTGCCAAAACGCGTGGCAATTGTGGGTGCAGGCTATATCGCTGTCGAGATCGCAGGCGTGTTAAACAGTCTGGGTGCCGAAGTGCATTTGTATGTGCGCAAACACTCGCCACTACGTACGTTTGACCATACTATCGTAGAGACTTTGCTGATAGAAATGGAACAAGCTGGCATCACATTACACACCAACACGGTGATCAATGAAGTCAATAAAAATGACGATGACAGCCTTGATTTGACCACCAACGATGGCGGTGAAGACTGTATCGACACTGTCGACTGCTTGATTTGGGCGATTGGTCGTGCGCCATCGACTGATGGTATCAACCTGCAAGTGACAGGGGTCGAGACAACCGAGACGGGTAAAATTAAAGTCGATAAATTCCAAAACACCAATGTCGATGGTATTTATGCAGTCGGTGATATTATCGAAAACAGCGTAGATCTAACACCCGTAGCGATTGCTGCTGGTCGCCGCTTATCAGAGCGTTTGTTTAATAATAAGCCTAATGAACATCTAGACTATACATTGATACCGACCGTGATTTTTACCCATCCGGCTATTGGTACGATTGGCCTGTCTGAAATCGACGCGGTAGAACGCTACGGCAAAGAAAACATCAAATGTTATACCTCAAGCTTTACCGATATGTATAGCGCGGTCACTCAACATCGTCAAAAATGTACCATGAAGCTAGTATGCTTGGGCGATGATGAAAAAGTCATTGGCCTGCATGGCATTGGCTTTGGCGTCGATGAGATGATTCAAGGATTTGCCGTCGCGATCAAAATGGGTGCGACTAAGGCTGATTTTGACAATACGGTTGCCATCCATCCAACTGGTTCAGAAGAGTTTGTGACGATGCGTTAGTTACGCAGACTGAACACGAAAAAGAGGGTGCTTATAAAGCATCCTCTTTTTCGTGTTCAGTCTAATCTCAGCCTATTTTTCAGTGAGTTAATATCTAAATGTCGTTAATGCTACGAACCACTCGGATGATAAAATTAGCTATTTACTACAATTGCCTTTAATACCGAGCTCAAGGTCAGCTATCGCTTCTTTGCCCTCACTTTCAGGTACTAACTTCAAACCAGCACCACCGACAAAAAGACCAGGCTTAATATACTGTTTGACGAAGTAGTTTTGACCTGTTTCAGTCATTACCATTAAATCATTTGGTGAGAACTCAGATTCTGTTGAAACTTTATGCTCTTTATTTCCTAGCACCTCATGGTAAAAGAATGTTCCACGCGCAGTCTCTCCAATACACTCATCATCTACCCAGATATCTTTCTTCAAAGCCGCACCCACCACACTATTGCTACGGTAAATATATAGACCAGCATTATCTGTACTTGGTGCTTTAACTTGCTTGATTACATTAGATACTTCAACATTTTCAGTGGGTACAGAAGCACAACCAGCAAATAGTATTGATGTAACCGTTAGAAAAGCCATTCTTTTTAGCATGTTATCTCTCTAGGAATAAGGATAGTTTTGTTTAATATATTTCAATAACTTTATTACGAATAAATTATAGAGACATACCTCAGTTTCAATAGTCAAAACCAACTCGTCACTCGCTTGATAAACCTTAAAAATGGTTTTGCAAGTACCTCAATTATCAGTAATAGCCATTTGATATGTAACATCTATATGAATATGTAAGTAAGGTTTTCGCTGATTTTTTACCACTAATCCCCTCGTTCTTAATGTGTCTATAAAGTTACTAGAACTATATAGAATTATATCTTAGAAACCAACTTATTTCTCGATATTTGCCTATTTTTATTTAATATTATTTTTCTATAATCAAATCACTTCTGTTTGAATAGCTGTAAAAAGTCTAAGTGAAGTCACGTTCATACTGACAGCGCAATCCTGATGCTGTTATGATGCGATTAATACTGACCGTTGAGAGATGACTGTGTGGCAGGTGTACTTATTTATATTACCGATTGGGCTTGGGATAATGACCTTGGCAGCAAGCCTATTATTTTTGTTCGCTTATCTAATGTCGGATGATAATGCCACGCGCTTGCCAGCATTTAACTGGTTCAAGCGCTTAATTATTGTGGCATTTATACTGCTGAGTATCGGTCTATTTATGACTTTTGGACATTTTTGGGGTTGAGCGAGATAGAATGTTTTTTAGTGTTTTTTACTAAGCCAATTTGATTAGCTAACGACTTTTTCGAGTTCTAATAGCTCTAAATCATCACGCTTTGGCTCGCCATTATTACCATCATTTGGAAACGGCATTTTATTGCCATTGAACTGATAACCACGGCGCTGATAGTAAGCTAAAAGCTCAGGACGATGACTTAAGATAGACATGGTCAGACGACTCGGCTGATTCAGTGACTGTAAGTGGCGATCTGCAAAGGTCTCGGCCGCTTGTAGTATCACGTTCCCAACACCCTTTCCTTGTAGCACAGGATGTACCGCAAACATACCGATATAGGCTTTCTTATTTGAGGCAGCATCAGTTTTAATATCGACAGCGATACAGCCAAGTATTTCACCCGTTTCGTCTCCATCACGATCGCCCGTTGTGGTTTTTGGATAAACAAAGTAATAGTGATTAGGATCATTAATCACGGCAGCGAGCTCCGCTGATGTGGTTCGAATACCACCGATCAAATCGGCCTCATTGGTCCAACCTGCCGTCTCGCGATAGCAGGAGTTCAATAACTGCTCAAGTGCGCCAATATCCTCTAATGTCGCTTCACGTAGAAATACGGACTCTTTATTAAAATGGTCTGTGTTTATATTGCTGCTCATATTATAATTTTTCCTTTTTCACTCATATAAAAAAACTGACTTAGGTCACTAAGCCAGCTTAAATACTAATACTTATTGCTTAATAGTACTAGCGCGATAATACATGCGCTTGCTCAATAATATCAAACCCTGCATTAAGCTGCGCGCGTGTCGGTGCATGACCACGGCGTAATAGCTCAGAGAAAGCGACCAACTCTTTATCACGTCCAAGCGTACTTGCCGCACTAGCCCGTGTATCCTCACCTTCATCATCAAAATAGTATTCGATATAATCATGCGTATCTGGCGTACCAAATAGGATATTGTGATCTGGTGTCTCGGCATGACCGCTATAGCGTAGGCTTTTACCATATTGCATGGTCCAAAAGAAAGGAATACGCGCCTCTAATGAGTCAACACTGTCATTATTTAATATCGCAGCTGCCGTGACCATGCCATGCTGCAGCGCCACGCGCCAATGCTCAATACGTATGCGACCCATTTGATTACTAGCTTTAGCGATATCACCTAGCGCATAGACGCCATCACGCAGCTGTAGATGCGCATCGACTTGTACACCATCTGGATCGTTAACTTCGCGCAATATCTCTGTACGTGGAGATACGCCAGTACCCAATATCACGATATCAGCGTCAATATGCTCGCCACTCGCTAGAGTGACACCGCCTACATTTGAAAAAGCTTGGTTATTGTTATCTCCATCCTTGTCCACTTGACGGTCAACCTTAGTAATTTCATTGACGGTTGCGTCAAACACAAAATTGATGCCCTTCTCTTCATGCAACTTAATTAAGGCATTACTCACTGTTTCCGATATGATATTGCCCATCACACGGCTACCTTGCCCAATCACTGTGATAGAAGCGGTCGTGCCTGCTTGCGCTAATGCTGAAGCGGTCTCCATACCGATGAAACCTGTACCAATGATTACTACGCGCTGATCATGACTGGCCGTCTTAATTAGTTTGGCATCATTCATGCTACGTAGCGTATATACGCCATCTATCTCAGCACCTTTGATAGGTGGTAAGTTTGGTTTAGCACCAGTGGCGATGACCAAGAAATCTGCAGTTTGACGTTCGCTGTTGCCATCACTATCCACTATGACGACGGTCGCTTCATTAGGCAGCACTTCGTTAACCGTTTGATTGAGGCGTAACTCAATATTGTTATTATCCGCCCAGTTAGCACCGCCCAATAGCAGCTTCTCCTCGTCCATCTTGCCTGCTAAAAACGCTTTGGATAATAAAGGTCGGTTGTAAGGAGCTTTGTCATCTTTACTAATCAATGTAATCTTGCCGCCATAACCACCCTGACGCAACTGGTCGGCTGTCATAAATCCTGCACCGCCACCACCAACGATAATGGTATGAGTGTCAGTCAATTTGTCATTTTCGACCTGCCCTGTTACCTGAGCTGAGGTATCGATTGTCAGATTATCACCATCATGAGTCAGCTCATACTGGGTCAAACCCGTTGTCGCTATCGGCTCTAATAGTGAGCCGTCGCGACTATCAAAAGTTGCATGATGCCAAGGACAAACTACCCGATTGCCACAGCGTAATCCATTACCCAAATCTGCGCCCGCATGTGGGCACTTACCATCGAATGCACGGAACTCATCGTCATCGCGAGTGATTAAAATGATACTATCGTCTTCTTGCTTATATGATTTCATGCCACCGCTTGGAATATCCGCTTTACTGATGGTGACTGTGTTGATCGTTGCGTCGGTCATAATGCTTCCTTAACAGTTATAATGATGTCTAATGACAGCAGGTTGAAAATGACCGTAACCAACCAGACAAATTCAACTTATCCTATTATTTTTAATATGCTATGCATTGATAGTAGCAAGAGCGCCGCGCACACGATGTTTTTTTGTATGTTTGCTGCGTTGCAAAACGTAATTATGCGACTTTGTTTTCCGCACTCTTTTTACTTCTAATCATTATTAATAAACAAAATAAAAGACGACCTTATGACTTCTCAAGACAACCAAAACGAAATAACTATTACTTCTCAAGATAGTTTAGATAGCCAAGCTGCTACTCTTGATCCAATAGCTGTTGCTCAAAACGCTAATGAACGAACAGCTAGTGAGCAAATTGACCTAGCTCATATTGATATTACCACTATTACAGATACTGCAAATTTGCCACAGCCAAGTTTGCAGCCGATACAGCAAGCGACTTATAAAGCCAATGCGACTGATTTTATCGTTAATGAGCTATTGCCGTTAGACTTCACTGGTGAAGGTGAGCATTTATGGCTACATATTGAAAAATCAGGCATGAATACTGCTTATCTGGCGAAACTACTGTCAGAGTGGGCAGACATTCCATTGCGTGACGTCGGCTACTCAGGGTTAAAGGATCGTCATGCGTTGACGACCCAATGGTTCAGTTTGCGTATACCAAAAAAACAATTACCGCCTACTGAGTTTGCACCAGTAGATGTCGGTGAAAATGAGACTGTCACTATCCTTGCGCAGCATTGGCACAATAAAAAACTCAATCGCGGTACGCACCGTGCCAATCAGTTTGTTATTACTTTACGTGATATCCAGTTTGCGAGCGCTAGTGACGAAAATGGCGAAAATGACGCATTACCCGAGCAACTACTATCTGCAAAAGAGGCCGTCGAGCAGCATCTAACGCGCATTGGCAAAAACGGTGTACCCAATTATTTTGGTCCACAGCGTTTTGGCCGTCAGGGTAACAACGTCAGAGAAGCTTTATCACTGTTTGCTCGTCCACCGCGAGAGCCTCGCCCGCAACCAAAAAAGAGCAAACGCAAACGTGCCCCGCGCGAGCAAAATACGATGGAATTGTCTGCTGCACGTAGTTTAATATTTAATGAGATATTGGCAGCGCGAGTGCGTGATGGCAGCTGGAACACTGGCCTAGCAGGCGAGGTGTTTAATTTAGATGGTTCAGGATCGATATTCACTAGTGAGGCACTAGATGATACGTTGCATGCTCGTATTGACAGTGGCGATATTCATCCAACTGCCGTGCTATGGGGCACGGGTAACGATAAAGTCACTGGTAGCGCTGCAGATTTAGAGTCCACGGTAGTACAACACAGCCCCCTACTCATGCAACTAGCAACTGGATTAGAGCAGCGCGATATTAAGGCGCAAAGACGAGCGCTACGTCTACCGATTGAGGCGTTAAGTTGGGAGTGGTCGGACGATCAAACACTGGTATTAAACTTTACTTTAACTACGGGTAGCTTTGCCACAAGTGTGCTCGCAAGCTTGGTACAGCAATTAGCGTCTTGATTGTATCAAATCGAAGCCTCAATTGGACCAATCAATAGAATATCAGCCATACTAATAATACTTATACAGTGTTAGCGGTATGGCTGTTTATGAACGACTAGCGACTTTTATAAAGCGATTGCTTACCGCCTTCTTTTTCAGCCCACATCTCATTTGCGCTAACAACTTGATTGCGACCACGGTGCTTAGCCTCATACAAGGCTTTATCTGCTGTACTAATCAAACGCTGGCAAATATCACTAGGCAGCTTTTGTATTGAGGCAATTTGGCTTTCCGCGCGCTGAGTAGCAATTGGCTTGATAAGAGGTGATGTTCGAGCGACGGTCTTTTGCTGCGTAATCTTTTCATACCCTTGGACAATACAAGCTCGTTCTTCATGAGTTAAAGTATATAGCCCAAAACTTGCTGTCACATTAAAATCAGCCAGACCTTCAATCTTCATGACATGTTCAGCGATATTCAGTCGTAGTTGCTCGGCTATCATCATAGCGCTATCATGCTTCGTATCTGGCAATACAATTAAAAACTCTTCGCCGCCGTAGCGACTGATGATAGTCTTATCTGTTAATGATTGTGATAGTGTCTGTGAGACTTCAATCAGAACCTGATCACCTACATCGTGACCATAATTATCGTTGATCTGTTTGAACCAATCCAAATCTAACAGCATGACGCTTAAATCTTGATATTCTCGCACAGTAGCCAAAGCATACTTCATTTTTTTCAAACCGTAGCGACGATTTTTAAGCTGAGTAAGCTCGTCCTGATTGGCATGTCGTAAGGTTTCTCTTCGACTGTCATCTAATGACACTAACAAAATACGAAACATATAAATGATAAAAATAGCTTTTGGTAGCGACATATAAATATGAGTAGAGCGCCACAAAAGGTTGGAAGATTGACGCAGGTGATTAAGACCCTCCCAGGTCAACGCCTCATTTTTGATGATAGTCATATCACTATGAGTCATATAACTATGAATACTAGGAGGAAGCGTGGTTGCCGTAAGTTGGCGTAGATTGGGTATCGTAATACCAAAATAAGGAAGCAGCGATACTACTAAGATCGCAATAATTTGCCCTATAAATGCTCGCCAAACGTAATTCCGGTTAATGAGCATCATTCCTAGCATAGCACCACCTACTAGTGATACACCCGTTACCAGACTACTATGCCCTAGTATGGCGACAATAAAAGTAATATAGACACTATAAATAGTGATGATTAAAGCTTGCCATATGTGCAGATTGCTAATGACGCTTCTAACTGGTGAAAAACGACTGGACATCCATAGTAAGAAAACACCAACTATAGACACGCTAGTCCATACTGGATAGAGCAGGTTGATATCAACGTAAGCGCCATAAGTATCGCGGCGATACCATACAAATAAGCACCATAGCCAATGTGAAAAAACCTCCATCATCATAAATGCTGTTAGTAGAGCTGTCCTATCAGCAGCATCCCACTCAAAAACAGCCTTAGAAAGCTCTCTGTGGCCTAGATAGAACTTATATACAGCCATAATGCACTACCGCAGATAGTCAAATTTATAGAGTTAAAAAATAGCGAGCCGTGAGCCACGATTAAGGTCTATTCAGTGTGGCAATTTATACCTAAATTATCAATCTGTTTTACGCATTTATTTCCCAATAATTTCTCTATGAATGTAATTATGTTTACGTAGCTATTTTGGCCTTACTCATCATGATAAATAAGGCCTTATCACTATTGGAAGTAACCTTACTAGAAGTAACCTTATTAGAAATAACTGTAAAAAGGTAAATCTCACTCATTAAGCAAGCGTTGCAAAAGACTCCCAAACCCCTTGCTGATCATCATTTAAAGTAGGAACATCGCCCAAACGTCGCCAAGGCATGTTGCTACCGTGAAAATCACTACCGATAGATGCCGCAAGACCATGCTCAGCAATGCTACGGTCGACCATTCTGCGGGTACTAATTGGCTCACTAGTGGCTGGTAGTTCACAAGCATCTCCGCCAAGCTGCGCAAACTCTTCAATCAGTTTACGCACGCGTGTCGCTGATAGTTGATATCGCGTGGGATGTGCGAGCACCGCTTTGCCGCCGCAAGCATGAATCAGCTCGATACCATGCTGCATCGTCAGCGCCTCGATTGCTACATAAGCAGGTTTATTATCTGCTAGGTACTTATCAAAGGCTTTTTGAACGGTTTTGACTTCACCGCGCTCAAACAATACCTGTCCAATATGGGCGCGGCCGACTGCTTGTGGGTTGCCGCCTGCTTTATCGAGCACTGCCTGCCATAGCTCATCATAATTAATATCTAATAATTCACTCAATTTTTCGGCGATACGCTGACCACGAGTTGCTCGACTGTCTTGCAGTTGCTGCAACGTTGCATGCATTTTTTCGCGATCAGTAAAGTCCAGTCCAAGTACATGAATAATTTTATTGGTAGACTTATTCTTTCCGTAACCACCGCTTAATGTATGTTCACAACTGATCTCAACACCATTAATAATTTGCATATCGCAGGCACTGGCAGCGACCCTTGCCTCGTCAATTCCTGCCAACGTGTCATGGTCAGTCAATGCCAATACGTTGATGCCCGCTGCATGGGCACGCTGTATGACCTCGGTCGGTGCATAGGTACCATCTGAACAAGTACTATGGCAATGTAAGTCGATTTTCATAAGCTGAGCCTTAAAGTGTTAAATAAAATAAGAGTAGAATAAAAGCTAGTGAGCAGACTAGTCATTATTACTATTATGAGTATTGTGATTTGTCTTGCTCATTCTGTAGATTTAGCAGTTATTGGTGCTGTATTCGTGTTTATATTTGGCCAGCGGCATGGTCATCAGGCGCAATAAGAAAGTATTACTCTGTAGGTTGCGGATATCGCATGATTATCGTGTTGATTGCTTTTTTTTGGTGCAGTAGACGTGTAAACTACCCCATACGTTTTTGTTGGATATACCCTTTGCTATGAAAGCATTATTAGACTTTATTCCCTTAATTGCCTTTTTTATCGCGGCGCGTTATAACGGTATTTTAGCCGCGGCAGGGGCTTTGCTCGTCGCCACTATTATCGTTTACGCCATTCATTTTATTCGTCAAAAAGGTAAGTTTGATAAGCAGCAATGGGTTGTCTTATTATTAACGATTTTATTCTGCGGCGGCACATTACTGCTGCGTGATGATATTTATCTGCGTTGGAAATCGCCCATTATCAATGGTATTTTTGCGTTGACGCTATTCGTCAGTGCCGCTATTAATAAGCCATTGATGCAGCTTGCTATGAAAGAGGTATTTACCCTGACGCTTAGCGGCTGGAAAAAGCTGACCGTTGCTTGGGCACTGTTTTTTGCCCTAATGGCTGTATTACATTATATCACAGCGTTCACAATGTCAGATGAAGCTTGGATCAACTTTAAGACCTATGGCTGGATTCCGATTATGCTGGTGTTTGTCGTGGCTCAATTTGCCGTGTTGAAAAAGCATCTTAACCCTGCCCTAACAGACAAAGCCACTAAATAGTTCTGTTGCCTTGTCATAGCATCAATCACTTTATTGCTATGACGTTTATATTAAGCCCATATAAGCTCATCATTACTCTTTTATTATTCACTAAGGAAGTCTCATGTCTTTATTTGCCATCATTGGTCATGACGTGGCTAATAGCAGTGCACAACGTCTGATTACTCGTACTGAACATATTGAACGCCTAAAAGCACTGCATCAACAGGGTCGTCTCGTTATCGCGGGGCCAACGCCTATCGAGCATGGCAAGAGCGATATGTCAGGCAGCTTAATCATTGCAGATTTTGATTCTATCGAAGCGGCTCAAGCATGGGCAAACGATGAGCCTTACTTACGTGATGGCGTGTATAGTCATGTCGATATCAAACCATTTGTTCAAGCATTGCCAGCGCCAACTGACAGTAATAATCAAGTAGCTGCATCGTGATCCAGAGAGTCTTTTTTTCACCTACCCGTTTCTATAAAAGTGCCCTGATTGGTCTCATGTTAGTGACAGCCGTTTCGGTGCAGGCTGCACCTGCGGCGTCCATAACACCTGCTGTCGATGCAACCGATCCGACAGCAGTGCTGCCTTTGACTGGTCCAGTAACGGCGCGCGCTTTGCCAACTAAAAACTCAGCGCTAGATATCAATGATACCTTGGCGGCACAGTTGCAACCATCTACTAAAGCATTGTCAGCTGCCAATCAAGAACTGCTCAGCCGTAATGCACAATTACAGCGTCAAGTGAACGACTTACAGACTCAAGTAAATGTCTTGGTTTACGAAAGTAAAGGACAGTTGTTTCTATACGGTGCGTTTACCGTTTTGATCAGTCTATTAGTCGGTATTTTTGTCTCGTGGTTAGTATTTGTCCGTCGTGAGCGCTGGTAGCATATACTGTGCTAGCACTGACTTGCATTACTCTCCTTCGCTGCGTCTGACCAAATGTCGATATCATTGATCCGTCACAGCTGATCATTGAGCTACCGTTACTGATATTCCTAAGAAGTGCCTCATGTCTACCGCTAATCGTCAAAACCCTGAACATTTAAAGGTTATCACGCCTGCCAAGATTGACTGGCAAACGGATGATACTGGCAATATGGTGCCAGTATCAGGTGAGTTTGGGGATGTGTACTTTTCTCATGCGGATGGTTTGGCAGAGACTCGTCACGTGTTTCTAGAGCACAATCAGTTACCAGAACGTTTAGCACACCTGGCACCAAAGCAATGCTTTACGATTGCTGAGCTAGGCTTCGGAACTGGGCTTAATCTACTAGCGACGTGGCAATTGTGGCGACAATTACGTGAAACCAATCCGCAATTAGCAACGGCTCGTCTGCACTTTATTACTACTGAAAAGTTCCCTATACCGCTAGCGGATTTGACGCAGATACTTGCGTTATGGGGTCAGCGCGCACCGGAGCTAATGGCATTTATTGAGCCACTTTTGGCTGCATATCCGCCCCTAATTGCAGGCTGTCATCGTTTAAGTTTTTCTCATGATAACTTAACCGTCGATATGTGGCTTGGTGATGCTGCAGAAAGTCTAAGCAAACTGGCATTAGCCCATTCTAACCAGCATACACCTTATATTGATGCTTGGTTTTTAGATGGTTTTGCGCCTTCTTGCAACAGCACCTTGTGGGCTGACAGTATCTTTGCACAAATGCAGCGCCTATCACGCCCTCATACGACTGCCGCTACTTATAGCTGTGCAGGTATCGTCAAGCGCGGACTAAAACAACATGGCTTTCAAATTAAAAAAGTCAGAGGTTTTGGTCGAAAGCGAGAAATGCTAACGGCCATTATTACCAATGCAGAAAATGGTGATACTGATAGTGTTAATGAAGGTCGCGATGCAAAGCAGGAAACAACTTATAGCACATTTGAACACACTGTCGTCATTGGTGCAGGTGTCTCAGGGTTGCTCACAGCTTGGTCGCTTGCCAATCGTGGTATTACTGTCACTTTATTAGATAAATCAGCGCCCTTAGCAGGTGCATCGGGCAATCCTAGAGCATTACTTGCGCCCAAAATGACGCCGATCCACCATGTTGACGAGCATCTGCATACCATAGGCTATCTCCATAGCAGCAGGCTATATCGAGACCTTAATCAAACAGCCGTACAGCTTCATACAGCACCGATACTTGAACTGACTGGCGCCCTTGATTTACTCATAAAAGCCAATATCGGTACAGAACAAATTGCCGACTATCCTGATGAGATGGCGACCACCCTATCGCACGAGCAAGCACAGATTACTAGTGGTCTAAAAGAGCAGAACTTATCAGATAATTTATACTTACCTCAGTCTGGTCTGGTCAACCCACAAGCATTAAAAGACATCATACTGACTCATCCGCTCATTCACTTTCAGCAGTTAGAAGTGACTAAAATCAACGAGATTGAGCAGCAAGTTCGTATCGAAGGTATTGATGAAAGCCTTAACATTGCCACTATAACTACTGATAACGTCGTCATTTGCGCGGCTTTTGAAAGTCATCAATTGGATCAGCGTATTTTTGACTGTCGTAAAATTCGTGGGCAGTTGTCTTGGTTTATGCCCTCGACGGAGCAATTAATAAAGCTACCTAAAATACCGCTTAAATATAGTGGTTACTGTGCGCTGTTCAACGCGCAGACTGGAGATAATGAGTTAAATACAGTCGTCGCTGATAGACCCTATTTATTGCTCGGCGCGAGTTTTATCCGCAATGACACAAATACTGACATACGTCCTGAAGAGCATCAAATTAGTCGTGATAAGCTAATTACCGCCATTCCTGAAATGGCATCTATTATTCCGGCGGATACGAGTCTGTGGCAGGGACGAGCTGGCATTCGCACCCAAACGCCTGATTACCATCCTATCGTTGGACAGTTGGCAAACAGTCAGCGAATATGGACGATGAATGCGATGGGCGCAAAAGGTTATGCATTGGCACCTATTTGTGCTGAAGCATTAGCAGATATGATGCTAGGGTCATTCGCACCACTGTCAGAGACGATGCTCGCACGCTTATCACCCAATCGTACACGTTTGCAAACGCCACTTGTTTAAGAGTAGATGACTCTTGTGTAAATAACAACAATGCTCTCTACGGTTTATTCTGTCTTATGATATCTTAGTTTGATGTCGACTCTAATAATGAGATATACCCCATGAGCTATTATCAAACCACCCTTACTCTACCCGCCTATGCGCGCGGCATTCATATCATTACTCCGAAGGTTGAAGAAGCTATTTCTCAGCTGCTACCTCACTCTGCCAAGGTAGGGTTGGTTCATCTATTTTTGCTGCATACGTCAGCCAGTCTTGCAATCAATGAAAATGCTGATCCAGATGTCAGACTAGATACAGAGGATTGGCTCAATAAAATCGCACCAGAAGATCAGCCAGAGTATCGCCATACCCTAGAAGGCTCAGACGACTTGCCAGCACATCTCAAAAGCATAATGCTTGGAGTAAGCTTGACTATACCGCTTGTCGATGGTGAGTTAGGACTGGGAACCTGGCAAGGTATTTACTTATGTGAGCATAGAAACCTGCAAGAATATGGCGGACAGCGTAAGCTGGTGATTACGGTAAATACGTAATAATATACTGTCAATAAATAGCAGGTTGACCCTTGCCAATTGCCCCATTTACGTAGAGCGCTATTAAGGGATAAAGCTGATTATGAATACTTCTCTCTCAAAAGTACTAAACTTACGAAAATCTAAACTGCTTTATCGTACGGCTCCTGCTATTTTCTTCAGTCTGTTGCTACTTACTGCTTGTCAAAAAGATCCAGAACCTGAAGCAACTGATATAACTCCAGCTGAGACCTCAACGCAAACCACGCCCGTAACGACTAATATTAACGTTGATGCAGCCGAAGGTAGCAATGCAGATGATGCTCAAAATGTAGCGCAGACTGATTCAGAACGTGATATGAGCTTAACAGAGTTAAATAAAGATCTTAGTGATACTACGCTCACTGCAAATGATAGCGCTGAAAAACCTAATCCAGAACAAGCTATTAAAGGCGCACAAATCACTGATGTCCGTTATAAGAGTGCAGCAGGTGAGAATTTGTCCGTAGTCTTTGAGACGTCGGCAGCTGGTATGCTCAACGCTATCATTACTCGTCCCAATCAACCAAAAATGACCTTAAGTGCACCAGAAGGCCAAGGCAATAATCCTACCTATCAATCAGCTGACGGTAGTATCCAACTCGTCAGTCATGCTGGTGGCGGCACTATCGACCTTATCCGAAACAATAAAGTCACTAGCTTTGATGCCGTCAGTGCTGAAGCAGAAGTCATCACTGAATAAAGTCTGAGGCGGCCTTTGTTTCAATGCCCTATTTAAAATCATAAAAAAGGCGGCAAACGTTATTATCGTTGCCGCTTTTTTCGTTTCTGTGTATTACTATGTACTGACTTGTCTCTACTGAGCTGTCTGATAAGTGATTATATTTACCCAAATCCAGTCGATTGCCCAAACATCCCAACCAACCAGCTTATCAATGCCCACAGCCCCCAGCCGACAAATACAATGACCAGCAGTCCAAGAAAATCAGGGATATGCAAATATAACCAAGCAACGATTGGATTGCGCCAAAAAAACCCAAAGCGGCTTTGCTGTTGCTTGTCTTCTAATGACTGGTGCAAAAACGGTCGATCCATATGCATGGTTTCGGTAATACCATACTCATGATGTAGATGCTCGTGCACGATACCCAGTGTCTTACGGCTAGGACGAATAAAAATATCTAATAGCGTACCAATCCCAGGTACGATACCAACGACCATATCAATAAGTGCCAATCTAACCGCTGGCGTCATTTTATGAGCGGGCACACCTAACTGACGTCCTAATATAAATGCATAACTGGTCAATGCCAATCCTGCCAAGTCTCCTGCTAGTGGAATGGTCGAAAGCGCCGCATCCGCACCCATTCCTTGCTTGGTAAAAGGCACTCGTACTAGTGAATCCATGGTATTGGCAAACTTCGCCAACTTACGCTCAGTTGCGATAACTTGTTCGCGCGTCAGACCATGCTCCGCAAGTTTAGCTTGATAGTCTACGCCTGAGGCATTTGTATCAGACGGTTTCTTTGATTTGAACCTCGGTAATTTATCGAACTTATCCATTTAGCGTCGTCCATATGCAAGTAATTGCGATGAGCGCAAAGACATAGCGCCCTACCCAGATATTGGCCAAGAATGCCTGAAAGCAAGCCAAAGGATTGCGACTGGCACAAGCGCTGTTTTGTTTGGTAAACATCATCGCAACTAGCGCCAATCCGAATACGGGTGTCACGCCTAGCGTTGTTGGGGCAAAGTAATGCCACATAGCTGCGCCCATCATGAGCAAAAATAGCATTTGTAGGATTGAGATAATAATCACATCATAGCGGCCAAATAATATCGCTGTTGATTTGACGCCAATCTTGAGATCATCCTCACGGTCGGCCATCGCGTACTGCGTATCATAAGCCACCGTCCAGCACATATAAGCAAAGAATAGCAGCCAGCACCAAATATCGGGAGCGCCCTGCACCGCCACATAAGACATCGGTATCGCCCATCCAAAAGCAGCTGCTAAAAATACTTGCGGCAGATGGGTATAGCGTTTCATAAATGGATAAACAAACGCCAATACAACGGCACCAAGCGACCAGTAAAATACAGCTATAGGCAGGAAAAATAGCAGACTGGCACTTAACAGCACCAATACTAAAAATGCAGCGACGGCTTCTTTACCAGATAAGCGTCCATCTGCTAACGGGCGGCCTTTAGTACGAGTCACATGACCATCTACTTTGCGATCCGCAAAGTCATTGATCGCACAACCAGCCGCTCGCATAAATATTGCACCAAGGGCAAATATCGCAAATACTTTGATACTTGGCAACGCTGCTGTCATTCCTTGCTGCTGCGCTTGACCCATTGCAGCGAGTAGTACGCCCCATAATGTTGGCCATAAGAGCAGCTCAATGCCGACTGGCTTATCAAAACGGGTTAGTTGGATGTATGCTTGTAGCTTGTCTTTAAATGTCATGGCTTTTTATTATCATTGTTTGAATACTTTTTATGCGCGCTTATATATTTAACTCAGAGCAAC
This sequence comes from Psychrobacter sp. Pi2-1, assembly GCF_904846645.1. Taxonomy (GTDB): domain Bacteria; phylum Pseudomonadota; class Gammaproteobacteria; order Pseudomonadales; family Moraxellaceae; genus Psychrobacter. The sequence continues at coordinate 63,777 of NZ_CAJHBO010000015.1, read as the reverse complement.
TAAATTAATTTTTGAGTGGGTTGGTTGCTGAGGTTTAATAGACTAATTACTAAGTTAATGGTCTGGCTACTGAATTTGTGGCCATAATTTATTCGCTTCGATCAGTGATAGCTCAGGATATTGCTTGCGCAAAGCTTTTAGTGCTGGGACTTTGTCTTTTTGTTTAGCTTGCTGACGTAAAAATGCCAGTTGCTCTTGTGGATTGCTCAGCTCTTTTAACCGTGCCTCAAGCCGAAGAATGCGAGTACGCAGCATGATATTAATCAACAATAGAATTGCACCCATAACCCAAATGATTAACGCTGACATTCCTTGCTCCTAAATCCATTAACTTTGAACACATAAGCTGATTAATTGCGTACATTTACACTCGTACATTCGTTATCACAAAAAGCAGCTATCAGACAAAATACCCATCAAAGCGTACGGCCTCATTGTGCCAGCTTTCGCTAGCAGGCTCATCAGCAAGCAGCGGTGCATACTGTGGACGCTTTACGACCACGCGACCTTGACCTTGCGTACTTTGTTTGACAACGGCCTGTGCACTACTTAGTAGTTGTCGCTCTTCATCTGATGTTGGTGGGCGAGCCAATTGGTGCAGTGCCTGCATATGCTTACCGACTTTTGCCCCTTTACCTGTCTTACTATCTTGATAGCTATCCTCTGGGAACATCGGATCCAAATAGACGACATCGATTGTGGTAGCGTTATCGGCTACGGTACCAGCCTCTAGATTCGCAAAATAACTGAGCGCATCAGTGTTAATAATCTGTAGACGGCTCATGAGCTTTTGCCAATTGGGTAGCGCACTCATACGCTGCTGCTCTGCAAGTAACAGCAATGCCATCAACGGCTGTTGTTCAAGCATAGTGACTTGGGCACCAGTACTGGCCAATATCAAACTATCATGCCCAAAGCCAGCGGTTGCATCAATAACGTGACTATCTGATGTGATTTTGGCCGCTTGTAATAGCAGCTCAGACTTACGGCCAGCACTCACTACACGGCGCTGCAACTTGTCCCACTCAGGTGCCACACTAAGCCCATCACTTAGCCATGATAGCTTATCTTTATCATCTAATAATAGAATGGGCTGAGTAGATGCTTGGCTCAATTGCTGACGGCGCTTTTGAGTTAATTTCTCTGTAGCGACTTTAATATCTAAAATGATTGGTAATGTATGCTCAGCTATCAATGCCTGTAGACTCTCAACCTGTGCTTGCTGGCTGTCATTGACGTAGAATAACTGACAATGTACAACAGCACCTGTCTCGTCATACGTTTGGGGCACATCGGTCATAACCATCATCCTATTTGCTGCTTATTTTCACTATAAATTACTGCCGTGTTAAATCATTGGCATTATAAACTACAGTCTAAATCTAGCCAGCCATTTGATAACCAAAGCCCCAAGCAGCGACCAGCACGATAACACCTGTAATGATGCGCAGCCAAGCAAAAATAGTAAAGTCGCGGCGACTTACCCATGCCACAAGTAAGCGAATACAAAGTAGCGCTACTATAAATGATACGATGGTTCCAATACCTAGCACTAGCCAGTCTTCACTGCTCGCCAGTACGTCACCATGTTTGAGTAAATCCAACAGTGCCGCGCCTACAATGACAGGAATACCCAAAAAGAAAGAAAACTCAGCAGAAGCCTTACGTGAGACACCTAACCACAGCGCGCCAATAATAGTGGCACCTGAGCGTGACGTCCCTGGTATAAGAGCTAAACATTGAAATAGTCCAATCATCAGCGCAGTTTTTATGCTGACATCTTCAGCTTCTTCTGCAATGACCGTTTTAGGACGCTTTTCCACGTAAAATATCAGTAGACCGCCGATGATGAGCATAATGGCAACGACGATAGGATTAAACAAATAAGCTTTGATTTCATCGGCAAAAGCAAAACCAACAATCATTACAGGGATAGTAGAGACAATCAGACTCAGTCCCAGCTGTCTAGGATTGGTCATACCCTCTGCTTTCCCAGTCAGCAAACCCATCAGCGCTTGCCACAATCTACCCCAATAGTCATAAATCACTGCCAAAATAGCGCCAAGCTGTACCACCACGACAAATAAATCAACTTTTTCTTTAGTCCAGAAACCCATCACATCTGCTGATAAGATCAAATATCCCGTACTAGAGATGGGTAAAAATTCAGTGATACCTTCAACGATACCCATGATGACAGCTTGAACGAATAAAACTATATCCACAGTGACTTTCCTAGAAACAGACTGGCCTAAAAAAAACTGACCTAAAAACAGACCGATTGGCTGTCCTATATTAACGTTGATTTTATATGGGTATGCGCTTGCTAAACACTAAAAAGCTGGCTGCAAAAAGCATATTTATAAAGCTATGCTTTGCCTTGCTCTTTAAGTGTTTTCCAAGCTTGATTACGTAGATATTTTGGCAATGCCTGCGACGCTTCTGTACCACCATCGTTTGCAAACTGGGCAATACCAAGCTGCCCAATGACAACCGCATCTGGCCACACATCTTCATGGCAGATTTGCTGATCATGCCTTGCCAATAGCGGCGCGCCATTACCCGCGATAGGCAGGTTGAGTACTGTTTGGCTATCATAATCTAATAGCTGCTCAGTGCTATCACTGCCATAAGCCAATACTGGCTGCATAATGTTATGACCTAATTGGTCATCGGTTATCAACTCATACTGCCCAAAGTAAACTTGCTGCATACGAGCATCAAGTGCGCTGTATAGGTGTGTCAGCCCGTACTTCTGATACGCACATTGTGCGATTGCTTGTAGGCTTGAGACGCCAACACAAGGCAAATCATGCGCTACAGACAGAGCCTGTACCACTGCCGTATTGATGCGGATACCACTAAATGCACCTGGCCCACGGTTGAATATTAAAGCCTGTATATCAGCAAGACGTAACTGCGCCTCAGACAAGGCAGCATCAATCATCGGTAAAATCTGCTGAGTCTGCTGACGCTTACCTGTTTCGGTATGGCTCGACAGTACCTGTCCGCTCGAATCTAAAATCGCGATCGAACACTGGTCGAACACGGTATCCATTGCTAAAAACATCACAACCTCGGCTTTTACTTTTGGCGTTCTAAATTGATTTATCAGATTTTAATAATTTTTAATAACGATCTATCATTCATGTACTATCAGAATACTGACAGAATGAAGCAGCGCCTATCATAGCATTTAGGGTACACGAATTTTATTAATTTCTATATTTTTCACACTTTATCCATCAGTGTTTATCTGCAACTGATAACGATAAAAGCCCCAAAGCTTCATTGGCTTTGGGGCTTTTATCAAACGTCTTAAAAATAACTAATCGTTATCTAAAAGCGGGTTTTGAACTTCTTTGGTGCTTGGTTTTGCATTTCTTGCATTTGCTTTTGCATCTCTTCAGTGCTCGGCATGTTGTTTGGATCCAGTCCCATTTGCTTGGCCATTTGTTCTGGATTCACGTCTTTAGCGCCACCTTGCTGACCGCCACCAAACAATGGACCGCCGCCACCGCCAGCACTACCGCCACCCATGAGCCCTTGCATAGACTTCATCATTTTACTGATGCCTTCAGGCTTTGAGATCATTTTCATCATTTTTGCCATTTGCTTGTGCTGCTTGAGCAAACGGTTAACATCTTGAATCTCACGGCCTGAACCTGCAGCGATACGGCGCTTACGACTTGGGTTAATCTTATCGGGGTTTTTGCGCTCAAATGGCGTCATTGAGTTGATCAACGCTTCCATCTCACGTACTTTTTCTTCTGGTTTGGCATCTTCGACGGCTTTTTGCATGTCTGAGCCGCCCATACCAGGCATCTTATCTAAGAAACCTGCCATACCGCCCATGCTCTTCATCTGCTGGAACTGAGTCAATAGATCCTCAAGGTCGAAGTCACCGCCCTTTTGCATCTTTTTCGCCATTTTTTCGGCTTTATCACGGTCAATTTTCTGCTCAACTTCTTCGACCAGACTCAGTACATCACCCATACCTAGGATACGCTGCGCGATACGCTCAGGGTGGAACAGCTCTAGCTCATCTAATTTTTCACCGCGGCCCAAGAACTTAATTGGCTTGCCGGTGATAGCACGTACAGAGAGCGCCGCACCGCCGCGAGCATCACCGTCAGTTTTGGTTAAGATAACACCCGTCAGTGGCAACGCATCATTAAAGGCTTTTGCGGTATTGGCAGCATCTTGACCAGTCATTGCATCGACGACGAATAGCGTCTCAGATGGGTTAACCGCAGCAGTTAGCGCCTTAATCTCATCCATCATGGTATCGTCGATATGTAGACGACCTGCCGTATCAATAATCAAGATATCTTGATACTGGATTTTGGCTTCTTCAATCGCACGTTTTGCGATATCGATTGGATTTTCATCCGTGCTTGAGTTCACAAACTTAGCATTCACCTGACCGGCTACTTGCTCAAGCTGCTTGATAGCCGCTGGACGATAAACGTCAGCAGAGACTAGCATGACTTTTTTCTTTTGGCGCTCTTGAAGATATTTGGCCAACTTACCAGCTGTAGTCGTTTTACCTGCACCTTGCAAACCTGCTAGCAAATAGACAACGGGCGGTTTACCTGTCATCTCTAACTGCTGATTTGCACTGCCCATCATTTCGGTCAGCTCGTCGTGTACGATTTTGACAAAGGCTTGACCTGGCGCTAACTCTTTTAGCACCTCAGCACCAAGCGCTTGTTCTTTTACGCGTTTTACAAAATCACGAGTGACAGGTAGTGCTACATCGGCTTCTAACAACGCCATACGCACTTCACGTAGCGTGTCTTTGATATTGTCTTCGGTCAACTGCCCAGTACCGACGATGTTACGTAGGCTCGACGATAAACGTTCTGTTAAGGTATCAAACATAAATAACTCTCAGTTAAAATGGTTTTCAATTAAATAATACGCAATTAAAATAACTCTGAATCAAACCATTAAAATGGTTCATAAATAATATTAGGATACGCTATAAGATATTAGGATATTGCATGACAAGGGACATGATAAAAGAATTATATTATCAATACTATAGCATTAACATGGCTCAAAACTTATAGTCGTTTCGCAAAGGACACAGCGCTTATAATTGTAGTTAACTTTTTACAGATGACATATTTTACGTTTTGCGCTATGCAACACTGCCGATCATTTATAAGTTATAAGCAAGATGGTGCTCAATTGGCACCCATTTTATGATAAATTGGACGATTATTCTAATCATTCTGATAATACCACTTTAGCGACACATTGAGCGGCAGTTTATGCTCAGTATAAGATGAGGCTTTTTACCTGTGCACTTTGCATTCTTACTTGCTAGCATGGCTTATATCTTAGTCAGCATCCATATTGGTTGGGCGCTGGTTCAGGACAAACCTATCCACAAAAGCCTCAGTTTGAGCTTATTGCTCATCGGTATGGCTTCACATGCGGCACTGCTATATCCATACGTTGTGACGCTGTATGGTTTAAATTTCAACTTATTTAATATAATCAGTCTGACCAGTTTATTTTTCTTATTCTTTTATCTGTTGTTCTGTTTATATCGCCCTATTCTTAGTCTTGGTATTTTGGCTGCGCCCACTGCGCTAATAGGTATGACTGTCGGTTATGTCGGCCGTGCCCCTTATCAACCGCTCACTGATGTCAGTATCGGGCTTGAAGTTCACATCATATTATCATTGGCTGCCTATTGTGTGCTGTTGATGGCGGCGGTACAAGCACTATTTCTACGTTTACAAATACGTGAGCTCAAGCATCATACCATTCACCGCTTTTGGGTCAATAAACTACCTTCCTTGCAAAGTATGGAGAGTTTATTATTCGATATGCTGTTGGTAGGCTTTGTATTGCTCAGTATCGCACTGGGGATTGGATTTATCTATGTGCAAGATTTGATGGCGCAACATATCGTGCATAAGACTGTTTTTAGTCTGCTGTCGTGGTTATTATTTGGTGTACTACTATTCGGTAATTGGCGTGCAGGCTGGCGAGGCAAACGTGCTGCCAATATCACTATTTATGCCTTTATTCTGTTAGCGATTGGCTTTGTGGGTAGTAAATTTGTCTTAGAAATGCTCTTATAAAATATATTTTCAAAAAAAGGCGGTCGGCAACAATAGTTACTGACCGCCTTTTTTATATTTTTAGCCAACTCACTATTAAGTTTTCTTAGTTGAATACGACTGTCTTATTACCTGCCACAATCACACGATTTTGCACATGCCAGTTTACGGCACGTGCTAATACGTTGCGTTCGATATCACGGCCGATAGCACGTAGCTCTGTCACCCCTTGGCGATGCGTCACACGGTGTACATCCTGCTCGATGATAGGCCCTTGATCAAGCTCAGCTGTGACATAGTGCGCAGTTGCGCCGATAAGCTTAACGCCTTTATCGTAAGCTTGACGATAAGGATCTGCACCCACAAACGCCGGCAAGAAAGAATGATGAATATTGATAATCTGCATCGGCCAACGTTTGACGAAATCTGATGACAATATCTGCATATAGCGCGCCAATACTAACAAGTCGTTACCTGCCATTAACTTATGGATCTGCTCTTCTGCATCGAACTTATTGTCTTTGGTCACTGGCACATGATTAAAGGTAATACCAAAATTTTGTACTGCTTGCTTTAAATCAGGATGATTGCTGACCACACAAGTAATCTCGCAATCGAGCAGTCCACGCTGATGTCGCCATAATAAATCTAACAACGCATGATCAAATTTAGATACCAAAATACCGACTTTGGTCTTCGTTGCATTATTATGTAGACGCCAATCCATATCGTGGCGCTTAGCAACCGTATGCGCAAAGCTGGCCTCAAAATTCTCGATAATATCGCTCAATCCTGCCAAGGCAAACTCTAAACGCATAAAATATTGCCCGCCTTCATGCGCCGTTGAATACTGATCGAGCGTAATGATATTAGCACCATAACGATGAATAAATTCAGAGACTGCCTGTACGATACCTGCCTGATCTTTGCATTTGATGAGCAGCGTGGCTGTATCAATAGCGCTAGGAATCTGTTTGCTCTGAGAAGCTATGGTCGATAATGAAACCGTTTTGGTGTTGTCTGACATAATTCGCCCAATATAAAAAATGATGACTTATCGCTGAAAAATTGCTGACAGCATAGTAAACCGGTTATTTTAATCTTTTTTGTGATGTTTTGCTGAGCGAGTTGGTTGTTTTTGGTTATTTATGCCGATTTAACTTTTTAAGAAGACAACGCAAAAACCCCAACATCGGGTTGGGGGTTTTTTAGTTGTCAAATAAAAAAATATTTAGAAAATTTGAACTATCGTAGTTTTTGAAGTTGGTGCTGGAGTGGTAACTGATAGCTTAATGCTGTCACCATTAGCGCAGCCTTTAGTCGATACAACATAACTGACATCTTCAGTACTTTCAAAAAAGTTTTGATTCGTCGTACCATTTACCTGATTTAGATCAACAAGTGCGGGTACGGTTATATTTCCACCTACAATTTCTGGTTCACATGTCAGATCGTTGTCAGTATCATCTTTTACTACAAGGCTTAGTGCGGTTCCAGATGGCATAGAAACTGTTCTCACGCTATTACCATACATCTCGAAAGAGACAAACCCAGACACCTGACTATAATTATAGAAAGTTGGTGTATCGTTCGCGAAACCCATAATGACTTGCTTGCGTAGTACTGTCGGCAATAAATTATCACATTGGGTAGCATCAGTATCATTGTCTACTATTAAGTTCGGTAGATTAGGCTGTGACAACGTCGCTGCTGCACAAGTCGCTTGGTCACCACCTTCCTGTTCACCTCTTTTATAGACAAACTCACCTGGCGTATACTTCAAATCCTCATTATCGTCTCGGAAAAAATTACCAATATTATCTAATAGCTCGTCAATACCAACAGTATAGACGTTATCGCCATTTAAGTCTGAATACGCTTTGTCGCCTTCTACATAAGCAATGACACTAACACGACCATTGGCAGGTCTAGGGTTTTGCGACGTAAATGTTACTGAGCAATTACCGCTAACTGTGGCACAATTTGGCGTTACAGTCCCGCCTTCCGCTACAAAACTTACTACAGTGCCATCAGGAACGAAGTTACCTTGACGGTCAGTCAAATAAGCCGATATATTTGTAGAGTCAATAGCATTGTTAGCCAAAACATTTTTGCCTATTGCTAATGTTACGCCATTCTGAGTAGGACGGCCTGTTGCAACAGATATATTCTTCGCTAAAGCAAAAGTATCAGCATTTGATTTTAAAGAAGCCTTAATTTCCACAGGGCCTGGAATATTTCCAGGATATAAATTTACTGTGACTTTCCCTAAAGAATCACTTTTTAGAGTTTTCGAGGCTCGATTGCCTTGCGAGACGAAATTAAAGTCACTTGGTGATTTAATTAAATCTAGAGTAACTTCTTGGTTCGCTGCAGGCACACCGTTAGCGTAAATAGTAAAATCTATCTGGCTAGATGAAGATGAGCCGCTATTTTTTGCACCCAATACAACAGAGTTGGTCGTCGTATAGACAATAGAACTCGCTTCGATGGCTTTAATATTTACATCAATACTTTGTGAAGACGATGTGTCGTTTGCCGTGACTGCAGTGATGGTTTGGATACCTTCACACAAATTACCATTACTATCAATAGCGCTATAAGTCGAACTCACATTGCCTTGATTTGAAGAGCTGATGCTAGCGTTCTCAAATGAACCACAAGTCGATGATAAATTAACACTCACGTCATTCTGAAATTGATCAGTTACTGTGTCTTTGGTTTGCAGTGTAACGATTGTAGAGCCACCAGATTCTAAAGTGTCTTCACCCGTCGAAAAATTCACCAGTGTAATATCAACCGCTTGTAATGAGTAGTTATAACTGGCAGTGGTTGCACTCACATCGTCATATACTGCTGTAGCAGACAAACTGTAACTACCAGTATCAGTAGAAGACAGTGGTACGACCGATGTTGTTGCTACGCCTTCCGCATTAGTTAGTACTGCTCCATTGGATGTGCCAAACTGTACACCATTGCCGCTAAATGTCACCAAAGCACCACTTACCCCATTACCCTCAGAGTCAGTAACAACTACTCTAGCCGTAACACCTGACATAGAAATTACTCTAGTCAGATTAGCGTTTGCGTCTAATAGAGATACCGTACTAACATTTAAAACGTCTCCAATATCACCACTACCCACACCTCCATCATCAGTACCTATCGTAACACCCAAATCAGGCGCCGGTGCAATCGTATCAGTGCCATCACCGCCGCCACAACCTGCTAGGGCTAATGATAATGTGAGCGCTGTCAGTTGAAATAGCTTAGAAGTAGGTAGCGAGTGGTATGACATGGTTTTAACTCCGCATAAGCAGTGATTTATCAAACAAATAGGCAATAATCATTACACAGAATCAAGAGAAACTGATGATGATACATGGTTTTACAGTAATGCCAGTGTATTAACAGATTGTATTAAATATATAACAGCAACTTTACTGACTTTTGTTATAACTTACAACTAAAAATTAATCTTTGCTATTAGATAATCAACAACATAGCGCATTCATTTCAGGGTATAATAGCCATCCTTTAATCCAACAGTTATTATAAAAATATTTGAGTATTCATCTGTTTTATGGTATAAATGTCGGCTTTAAAATTTTCTGAATTGGTCAGCCTGTTATTTGCCTTTAGATAACAGCAAAACCAGCTCAATCTTCATATAGTTTTGTTTGGTGCAAAGCTGCCGCTTGCTGTGTCCATGCCGCAAAAACGTGCAACTTGCCCAGACTGGTATGAGAAAAACTCATACCTCATAGATTAGGAGTTCGCCATGTCTCGAGTTTGCCAAGTGACTGGAAAGCGCCCTATGGTGGGTAATAATGTTTCGCATGCAAACAACAAAACCCGTCGTCGCTTTCTACCAAACCTTCACAACCATCGTTTTTGGGTAGAGTCTGAAAACCGCTTTGTACGTCTACGTGTGTCTACCAAAGGTATGCGCATCATTGACAAACTTGGTATCGATAAAGTGTTAGCGGATCTACGCGCACAAGGTCAAAAAGTTTAAGTTAAAAATAGCAGTCAAGTGATGACTCTCATCATTTAGGCTGCTGTTTTGCTACATTAATTGTGGCAACTCACTCTTTGAGACACGTACCTATCGTTTGAAGACCCCTCATTTACAGGAAAGCTATCATGAGAGATAAAATTAAATTAGTATCAACAGCTGGTACTGGCTATTACTACACCACTACCAAAAACAAGCGCACTATGCCTGGTAAAATGGAAATCAAAAAGTTTGATCCAAAAGTACGCCAGCATGTGATCTTTAAAGAAGCTAAAATCAAATAATCTCCATTTTATAAATGGTACTATTTGAACAAAAAAGGGTTTATCAATTGATAAACCCTTTTTTTATGCCTGCAGTCTCATGTCGCTAAGCTACGTCTTCAATTATTCGCTTTAATTAGTGCTCAGAAACAACTAAAAATTAGCTGTAGTGTGTTGGTTCTTTATCATATACATGCGCATGCCATTTACTCATTTGCTTTTGCATAATGACTTGAATCGCTGCATGAATCATATGTTGGCCAATCGCCTGAGTATCGCTACCAAGTAGTTCTTTTAGCTTGTCAGAAAAATCGATAGTCATCAGCGGCGCTTCATCTTGTTCAGCATCACGCAACAACAATCTACCATCATCTGCTTCCACCAACTCTAACGTGGTTTCTTTGGCAAATCCTGCAAACTGATCGCTATTCTCGTTATCTACTTCTATATCATTATCGATATCGTATGGCATTAATGTGTTCCTTATTATCCCGTTTAGTACTGGTAGAGAAACTGGTCATTGCAAAGCAGTTATTTATTGAAAACAAACTCATTCGGCAAATCTATCGTCTTACAGTAACGCGGGTAAATCTGTCTTACTCATACAATGGACGCTTTAACACTGGAATTCAAGGGCTGTCACATAAGTCTTCGCTATAAAAGCAAACTTGAATGCCATGTCGTTTGTATATATTAGTGCCAATAACGTAACTTTCCTAATGTAAATAAGAATGCCACAAACATTCCAAGGTAATAAACCAGCTTTAGCTCAAGGCTAGGATCACGATACTTAAATGGCAGTGCAACGGTGGCCGTCGCAGTGGGCAATATCAGCAGCATGAGTAGCCAGTTCTCAATGACATTTAGCCAACCTTGTAAGTCGGTTCCGTGACGTAGTGACGCCAACCCCATTAACAAACAAGCGATAATTAAGCTGGTAAATAAGCCATTTGGTAAGTCTTTAGGATAGATAATTTTAGCAATACTGGCTGGTACGATTCTCATATAAAATTCCAGTCATGCTTGTAGAACATGGCTTAATGATTAAAAATGTAAAATATTACGATACTGTATAGGCGTGAATAAACAATATAGATGCGAATAAACAATACAGGCGCGAAAAAGCATTATATCTGCAGCTAAACAACTTAACTATAAGTACCCATCAGCCATAACATCGATATACAAGAGGTCAAATAACCCAAACTAATCGCGTTCCAACTCTCGATATGCAGGCCTTTAACTTTATTAAGTATGCGAGAGCCTACCCAAAAAAATAGCGGAATGCCTAGCATAAATGCAGGCACAATGACTGCAGCGTGACGCAGCACGGTTTCAACATCATCACCCACCATCAGGCGAAAGCCATAACCTGCCAAACTAAGTACAAGTGCAAACATCGCTAAGCCAATGGTAATGCCTCTAGGTACCAAACTGCGCTGCGGTGTTTCACTATCAAGTGCTTGCCTAGCCTGCTGATTCAACGTCTCATGAGAACTTGCTTGCACAGAAGGTTCTGTTGAACTGCTAGAATTGTTTGTGTCCATATTTCACCTTTACGTGACTGACCGTTATATATAGTTGATTCAATTTAAAAGAGATACAAGGCAACTGAGTGCAGATGTATACGTGATACTTCAGGCGCGGTTAACGCTGTCGCTCTTTTATAGAGGATTAACTATATAGTCATAAGTTATACAGCACATTCTAATATTATTATGGCATGGCTAATAGCGTTTATTAACCATATAACGCTCGCTAGCTGTTGTTGGCTAATAGCAACTCTGCGCGCATCTCATCAATAGCGGCTTTATAGTCTTCTTGGTTAAATATCGCAGAACCCGCGACAAACATATCCGCCCCTGCTTCAGCAATCGCACGTATATTACTGGCTTTGATACCACCATCAACTTCCAATCGAATATCTCGACCACTGGTGATGATACGCTGACGTACCTGACGTATTTTGTCTAATGTGTTATCGATAAACGACTGACCACCATAGCCAGGATTCACACTCATTAATAAAATCTGATCTACTTTATCCATGACATAATCGAGATAATGTAATGGTGTCGCTGGATTCAATACCAAGCCACACTCTGCACCGCCATCTTTGATAAGTTGAAGTGAGCGATCGATGTGAGCGCTGGCTTCTGGATGGAAGGTGATGATACTAGCACCCGCTTCCAAGAACTGCTCAATCATACTATCGACAGGTGAAACCATCAGATGCACATCAATTGGCGCTTCAACACCATAGTCGCGCAACGCCTTACAAATCATGCTACCAAACGTCAAATTGGGTACGTAATGGTTGTCCATTACATCAAAATGAATCACATCGGCACCCGACTCTAGTACCTTCTCCACTTCTTCGCCCAACCGCGCGAAATCAGCTGAGAGTATCGACGGTGCAATAAGATAAGGTTTAGCAGGACTGTTCATAATTGAGCTACCTAATTCATGTTTATATAAGATATTGATAAATTAAAAAGGAAATTTCAAGCGGCTCACCTATACTGCAAGCCCTTTATGTACTGATGTTAAATACTTAATTATTTAACGCTGCTTATATTGAGTCTTGCAATAAGCACGGCCAACTTCGAAAGAGCGCTTTGCCTCATGTTTGGTGGCGCGATTGCTCACTCTCTGACGCCATAAGCGAAAAGATGACGGCTTTAACTCTTGGCGCATGAGTTTGATAACCCCAGTCTCATCGAGACCGTAGCTATGCTCTATGGCGCCAAATGGCGTTCTATCTTCCCATGCCATCTCTATCACACGAGATATTTGTACATCATCAAGTATTCTATCGCCAGCGTCGTTGACGGTTTTTGCAATCAGCTCGTCTGACTTAACTTGAGACACTTCATCACTATAATCATTGCTACGTTGTTTCTTTTGTAGAGCAGCATCCATATCAGCCTGCATAGTCGCTTTTGTAGAGCTCGTATCTGCTGACTTATTCTTTGAATTAGAAGCTGTCAAATCTTGATAACTTGCCATAAAAATTACCTTTTGAGCATGAATGGGATAGCGAAAAATGTATCACGATCATCTGAATGACAACTTAGCTCATTTGAGCCATGTGCCAATGATGTTCGATATGATCATTAATCACCGTTTGGATAAAATAATAGCTGTGATCATGCCCCGCTTGGTAGCGTAATGTTAAGGGCTGTTTGGCTTTTGCACAAGCGTCTTGTAGTTTAGAAGTCTGCAGCTGACCTTCTGCTAAGAAGTTATCAGCCGCGCCTTGATCAACCAAAATGCTCGAATACTGCTGACCGACCTTTTCAATCATCTGTGAAGCGTCCGCTTGTGCCCATAGAGACTTGTCATCACCGAAATACTCTGTATAGGCAGCTTGCCCCCATGCAGACTCACTTGCCGCACATACTGGCGATAAAGCTGATACGCTGACAAACTTACTTGGGAACTTAAACCCTAGCAATAACGCGCCATGACCTCCCATTGAGTGTCCTGTAACACCAATACTGTGGATGGGAAACTCTGAACGTAGTAAGTCATATAACTCATCGACGATGTAGCTTTGCATATTAAAATTGTCTGACCAAGGCGCTTGGGTCGCGTCAACATAATAGCTTGCGCCCTGCCCGACAAAATAGCGCTCGTCGTTTGGCACATCAACATCATCACTACTGCGAGGTGAGGTGTCTGGTGCAATCAGTATCATACCAAGCTCACTACACTTTTGCTGAAAGTGCGCTTTGTGAGTGACGTTATCAGCATTGCACGTCAGCCCTGATAAGTACAGTATGGCAGGGCAACGTCGCCCAGCCAATGCTTCATCAGGTAGATAAATACTGAACGTCATCTCCGTTTTGGTCGATGTCGACTCGTGACTATAATAATGCTGCTCACCGTTAAAGCAACGATTCACACTTTTTTGGGTCATCTGCTTGTTGTTGGACAAACTACGACTATAAGAATTATGCATGAGTGATATCCTTTTTATTCAAAATAAAACCAACAGTGATAGATAGCGATGATAAATAATAAACGCTCGTGATTTGATACTATATCCACAAGATCTTGAGTCACACTGTATATGTGTCCAATTGCTCCATTAACTTTATTTACGGATTGGTTGGCACACTAACAGGCCCAGTATTAATAGTAGCAGAAGCCGCGTTACTTGTAATACTGGCAACTGATGGACGTGCTTTATCAAACAATACTTGCTCAAACGCCGGTAGTGCCGTCTCCATCAAACTACCAATCACTATTTGTGGTTCTGATGGCTCAAATCCCATATAAAGCTCACGCTCTTGCACACGGTATGCTGCATCCTTAAAAGCAGATTCAAAACTGCTGTTTTCACGTAGACTCTCAGCAAAAAAAGCTTGACCAAAATAAGTCATCTCAGCCGTATTGGTACAGCCAAAAGACGCCTTATCAGTGGCTGAAGCCGTAATCACCACGGTAGTCGGCGATGCCAACTCGTCGATGAACGACCCTGAATAGCAGGCAGATACCACAATCACACGCCAGCGAATACCTGATGCATCCAGTGTGTCACGTAACCATGTGGCATCTAGATTGTCCATCGCAAGTGGCGGATTTTCTAATTGAACAATATCTTCGTTGCCATGTGACGACAGCGTCAAAAACAATACATCTTCATCAGCGTTCATTTGCTGACCAATCTTCTTCAGTCCGCGTGCAATACTGGTTTTGGTAGCGATTGGCTCGTCCAGCCAACTGTACGTATTGTTGATCAAAGACAGTGAGTGTCCACTGGTACCAAAACGCACATCGAACAGCTCACGCACTTTATTAATTTCAGAACGAAAGACGTTCTGACCAGAGAACCCAGCCACACCCATAAAGTACCAGTCCGTTTTGCCATCAATACTTGGATCAATACTGTTTAGTGCTTGCTGCAATAGACGCGGCTGCTCATATAATGCCGCCTCTTCTAATACAGGATCTACTGGAATCTGCTTAAAAATAGGCTGATCAGCGACATTACGCTGCCAGATAGTCAGCAACGCTACCGCGCCGACCAATACAATGATTCGCTCCCACCATGGTATACGCAGACGTCGGGAAAAAATCCAAAGTAACGCTAGCGTCTGCCATAAGAACAATACTAAAAACAGTACTGGTAAGAACGAATAACTCCAATCTGGCAACCAACCATAGCTACCAAAAAACTGCACCAAGCTCTGCAATAGGGCTGATAATGTATCAGCGACCAACCACAATACTACTGGTACAAATACCAATGCTTGGTTGCTCGCTCGCCGAGCCAAAATAATACCACCAAGCAAAATAATCATCGGCCAGATCAAATAACTGACCAATCCTTGCTCATTAAATATGCTGCCACTTTCAGCAGCTAACCATGAAAATAAGACATTACTACCAAGCGCCAATAGTGCAAATACGGCAAACTGTACAAAAGTAGGTTTAACCCAAGAAAAAGCCCGTGTTGAGCCCACTAGCATCCACAAGGTTGCAATAATATTGGCAGCGAAATTGAGCGAAAAACGCTGAAGCGAGACGGTTTTTAACGACGTAAGTGACAAAGACTTAGACCTCTAGCCAGTCGAGAAAAATAAAATGACTCAATGATAATTATCTTAATGTAACAGCCGCGCGGTGCAATCAGTTGACGATTTTTTGTACAGCATGCAGACATCGATTTATATTGAATTCACGATGGAGTGATTATAGAAGATGACTAGCACTGCTTAATATTTTAGCTCGCTAATCTATCGCGATTGTAACGGATTGTCGGTTAAGAGGATAAGGCTGATTTGTAAAATTCACTCAAATTTGGCTAAAAATTCAAATAAAAAAGGAGGCCTCTTATATAAAGCCTCCTTTTTTTACTCATTACTAAACATTATCTCATCAATAGCTCATTGACGCGTTTTAGATAAGCGGCTGGATCGTCTAGCTGACCGCCATCTGCCAATAACGCTTGATCAAAGATCACTTGGGCCAGATCATCGAATTGCTCACTGCTCTCAAGCTTCTTGATGAGTGGATGATCAGGGTTTACTTCTAGCGTTGGCTTACTTGCTGGTACGTCCTGACCCATTTGCTGTAGCATCTGAATCATTTGTGGTGATAGCTCACCTTCACCAACAACCAAGCAAGCTGGACTATCGACTAAACGAGTAGACACTTTGACGTCTTTAGCACGCTCGCCCAATGCAGCCTTTAGTTTATCAACTACTGGCTTTAGCGTTTCTTGGGCTTTCTCCGCTTCCGCTTTTTCTTCATCATCTTGCAAGTCGCCTAAATCTACGGCGCCTTTCGCGATGTTTTGCAGCGGTGTCTCATCGAATGAGGTCAAGAAGTTCATTGCCCATTCATCAACACGGCTGGTCATCAAGATAACTTCGATGCCTTTTTTCTTGAATAACTCAAGTTGCGGGCTGTTTTTCGCAGCGGCTAGGTTATCAGCGGTGAGGTAGTAGATGGCTTTTTGGCCATCTTTCATACGACCTTTATAATCTTCGAAGCTTGTCACCAAACCGTCTTGCGTGCTGGTAGCATAACGCAATAGCTTAGCAATACGTTCTTGATTGCCTGCATCTTCGCCTAAACCTTCTTTGATGACATCACCAAACTCCGCATAGAACTGGGCAAATTTCTCTTGCTTGTCACTGTCTTCGCTATTAGCAAGGCTTGCGAGTAAGGTCAAAATACGGCGAGCGTTACCATCACGAATAGATTTTACATCACGTGACTCTTGTAGTAGCTCACGGCTCACGTTCAATGGCAAGTCTGCTGAATCGATCACACCTTTCACGAAACGCAAATACATCGGTAGCAATTGCTCAGCTTCGTCCATGATAAAGACGCGCTTCACATAAAGCTTTAGACCATGCTGCTGCTCACGAGTGTATAGATCAACTGGCGCTTTTTTAGGAATATATAGTAGCTGCGTATACTGTACGCGACCCTCTACACGGTTATGCGTCCAAGTAAGCGGCGCATCCATGTCATAAGAAATATTCTTATAAAAATCAACATACTCATCATCTTCAATTTCAGAGCTTGAGCGCGTCCATAGTGCACTGGCTTTATTGATTGTTTCCCACTCATCAGTGAGTACCATCTCGCCACCAGCAGGCGTGTCGTCGTTTTCATCTTCTTTTACGTCTTCTTGCCAGATCTCTTTACGCATCTGAATCGGCAGGCTGATATGGTCAGAGTATTTATTAACCAAGCGCTTGATTTTGCTGCGATCTAAATAGTTATCTTCGCCCTCGCTATATTCTTCTTTTAGATGCAGAGTAATCGCTGTACCGCGCGTGTCTTTGGTAATAGGCTCGACAGTAAAGCTACCAGTACCATCTGATACCCAGCGCATGCCTTTATCAGCAGGCTCGCCCGCTTTACGTGATTCAACACTGATGGTATCAGCCACGATAAAACCTGAGTAAAAACCAACACCGAACTGACCAATCAATTGTCCATCTTGCTTTTGTGATTCAGACAATTTATCTAAAAATGCCTTGGTGCCTGATTTAGCAATCGTACCTAAGTTTTCGATTGCATCGGCTTCGTTCATACCAATACCATTGTCGGTAAAGGTAATAGTTTTGGCTGCTTCATCGACGGCGATGCGGATTTTTAATTCGCCATCATCTTCATAAAGGCTATCATCATTTGTGCCTTCAAAGCGCAACTTATCACAAGCATCCGACGCATTAGATACCAACTCGCGGACAAAAATATCAGCGTTAGAATATAGTGAATGCGTTACCAAATGCAGTAACTGCGCCACTTCCGCTTCAAACGTATGTTTTTTTAATTCTGGATTCAGACCTTCAGCTTGAGTTGCTTCACTCATAAAAACTCCTTTAAATTCTATGAAAGACCTATTATCAGATAACGATATACTCACTAAAGCCGTTCTCATAATGTTAGAGAACTTGCCGTATGTAATACCGTTAAACTGTCTATACTAATAGGGGCATTGAGAAAAAATTCAAGCTCAAAAGCTTTATTCCATAAAAAACACCGCGCTGGTTTATCAAGGCGGTGTTCTGGTATCAGTTATTTACTTACTCGGTTATTTACTTGCTTCGTCATTTGATTGCTCAGTTGTTTTCTGATATAACAATCAACGCGCAAACAACAGCAACTATTCTGAATATGCTTCTATCAATATATCCCAGAGAGTCGTCAGCTTTTTTGAAAATTGAGTATGGGTTTTCATAGTAACCTCTATGTCGATTAACATCGGCTTG
The DNA here is from genome assembly GCF_904846645.1 of Psychrobacter sp. Pi2-1. Classification (GTDB taxonomy): domain Bacteria; phylum Pseudomonadota; class Gammaproteobacteria; order Pseudomonadales; family Moraxellaceae; genus Psychrobacter. Next base: position 45,176 of record NZ_CAJHBO010000015.1, on the reverse strand, counting down.
TTAGTAATATTATCTTTTTAGTAATATTGTCTTGTTAGCTACTATTAAAACCATTTCTCTATTATTTGTATAATTAATTGATTACAACGTATTATTTTATTTTACAAAACTATAAGCTGACTGACTCTTAGCCTTTTAACGTGGCATCGGACGAATAGTAAGGATTTGCTCACTACGACCAAAAGGCCCATGTACATCGTGCAGTACCGCACTGGTCAATCCGATACCATCATCGCCATATTGTTGTACAGCCTCGATACCGAGCCAACGACCTTCTGGCGAGCGATGCATATGGATTTGCAAATCAGTATTGGGAAACATCCATTCTAACTTAGATAAACCAAGACCCAATCTTGGTACAACACCATTAGCAGTATCGACCATACCTAACAGATGCACCAAGTCATCAGTCGGCTCGCCTTCTACCATGTCGAGATCATTGGTAATCCATACCATACCGCGACCAGAGCGACGGCCTTCTGTCGCTACTAGACGTACGCTTTCAATAAAACCGCCCGGCCAGCCTTTCATACCTTCCCAAACTGGCAACTCTTCAGGTTTGTATTCTGCTGGTTGATCTTCAAGTCCGGCAATCTCGCTGGTATCTTGAGTAATCAGTCGCCACGCTCTTGCAATGATAGCATCGCGGCCACGGCTACTCATGACCGCTTCGACCAGCTCAATAGTCTTACCCGGTCGGATACAGCGAGTAGTGATAGTAAAATCGTCAAGCGGTATTAGCCCCAAGATATCGAGGCTCACACGTGCGATACGAGTATTGGGTTGTGGCGCAAAGCTGTTAATCTCGGCTGTTAATAGGCCTGTTGCTGGCGCCATGTGCTGCTCATGCTCATTCCAAGCACCTTGTGCATGCTTGGTTGGCTGATAATGCGCCACACTGACACCGTCTTCTTGTAATTCTCGTTTGATAAATTTGTAATAAGCAGTCATAGCTATCCTATATTTGGCACTTTCACTTGTATTTTTTATTTATGCTTGTACTTTCTATTTATGGATAAGCTCTTGTTTTCTTAGCGTGAGAATACGGCGAGCTTTTTGTAAGAAGAATAATAAACAGATCATAACTACTGCGAGCATCGCGTAGAAAAAGCTTTTTTCTGCCATAAACTTCATGATATTCATAAACAATACGAAAACCACTGCTGCCATCACTAGCATATTTAGTTTTAGTTGCTTGTTGACTTCAGCGAGCGTGGCCTCTGCCAATACAAATCTGGCTTTTGGTTCTTTCATGCGACCTTATCCATATCAATGATGGTTCATACAAATATAAATACAAACACTAATTACTTACCAACCTGAGTAACAGGTATCCGCAACGCTTTTGGCAGACTAAACGTCACATTTTCTTCAATGCCAGATAGTTCACTAGGTAGATCGCCACCCCAGTCTTGCAGCTGTTGCAATACTTCTTGGATCAACACTTCAGGCGCGGATGCACCAGCGGTCACGCCTATACTCTGCACACCATCTAACCAACGCTTATCCATCTCACTGGCATTATCAATTAAGTACGCACGGCAATTCATACGCTCAGCCAGCTCACGTAAACGATTAGAGTTTGATGAGTTTGGCGAACCGACCACTAGTACGACTTCACAGCGACTGGCCAAATCTTTTACCGCATCTTGGCGGTTTTGAGTGGCATAGCAAATGTCGTCTTTGCGAGGGCCTTGGATACTAGGAAATTTTTCACGCAGCGCATCGATAACGCGCGCAGTATCATCCATCGACAAGGTTGTCTGAGTCACAAATGCCAAGCGTTCGGCATCTTGGACAGTCAACGCGGCCACATCACCTTCATCTTCGACCAGATGAATCTGCCCACCATGGCGACGGTTGAAACGCCCCATAGTGCCTTCGACTTCCGGATGTCCTGCATGTCCTATTAACACTGCATCCATCCCATCTTGCGCGAACTTTGCCACTTCGATATGCACTTTAGTTACCAGCGGGCATGTCGCATCAAACACCATCAAATCTCGGCGCTCAGCCTCATCTTCAACTGCTTTGGAGACCCCATGAGCGGAGAAAATAACGATAGAGCCGTCTGGTACTTCATGAAGCTCTTCAACGAATACCGCACCACGATTGGCCAAGTCTGATACCACAAACTTATTATGCACAACTTCATGACGGACATAAATGGGCGGCTCGAAACGTGTCAATGCTTCATTAACAATCGCAATTGCACGGTCCACACCAGCACAAAATCCACGGGGATTGGCAAGATAAATTTGCATAAAAAGGCCTATCATTGGATAATTTATAGTTAAAACGTATTTTTGAATTTTTTATTCAAAAATTGGGGCGAAATCAATGCTCTACTTTAGCATAATTTGCTTTTATCTCTCTCTAAAATAGCTGTCTACTCATAGCAATATTTTATAGGCAAATCTCAGCCTACTCACAACATATTGCAAAACCAGCTTTAACTTGTATAAAAGCAGTTTATAATAATGCATCTATTATAATTTCTATCGCCATACATGATGGCGTTTTTTATTTTTTCCAGTCTTTGTTTTTGACTGAAGCACTGCTTAACTTTTATCAACACGCATTTATTACGATACATTTTACAAGTTACCAAGACACCTTCTATTAGGATAAATTGTATGACAGGTTCATTATTCATCGTTACTGCCGCTTCAGGTACTGGCAAGACCTCATTGGTCAAGCAATTGCTTGCTACCACCAATGACTTGACTGTCAGCGTCTCTCACACCACTCGTGCACCGCGTCCAGGCGAGATTGACGGTCAACACTATCATTTCACAGATACCGATAGTTTTACCAATGGTATCAATGCGGGTCTATTTCTAGAACATGCTGAAGTATTTGGTAACTATTACGGCACGTCAGAGGAAAGTGTCCGTACTCAGCTAGCAGCGGGTATTGACGTTATTTTAGAGATTGACTGGCAAGGGGCAACGCAAATCAGAAATATCTTTCCCGATGCCATTATGATTTTTATTCTACCACCTAGCATTGCGACATTACGTCAACGTCTCTCAACCCGTGCGCAGGATTCTGTAGAAGTTATAGAGCGCCGTCTAGCTGGCGCGGTCACCGAAATGGCACAATATGTGAATGCTGACTATGTAGTGATCAATGATAATTTTGATGTAGCCTTAGCTGAGCTAAAAGCCATTATCGTGGCCGACAGGCAGACACTTAGTCGTCAGCAGCAGCGCTATCATCGCACGATTAGCAACTTGCTAAACACTCAGGTAGAAGAGTAAACTACGCATAAGCAGCTAATCTCGTAAGTAGATATAAAAAGCAACTACGCGACTTGGCAAAAAATGCTATAATATTTAGCTATCCCCCTTTATATTTTTGATATTATTTTTATTGAGTGGCGGGCAAGGTCCGTTACTAATAAAAACAACCGAGGTAGCTATTTATGGCACGAGTGACGATTGAAGATTGTTTGGATAATGTTGATAATCGCTTTGAGCTAATTTTGGTCGCAAGCAAACGCGCCCGTCAATTGGCCAAAGGTATTGCCGAGCCGTTGGTTGACGTTGATAACGACAAGCCTACAGTATTGGCACTACGTGAAATTGCCGCTGGCAAAATCACACGCGACATCCTAAATCAGCCAGAGCATAATTTTGCTACTAGTTCATTAGATTTAGCATTGTCAGGCGACCACAGCTTCTAATAGCGTTTTTATAAAATAAGCACACATCTTGATCAACTATAGAGACCACAGCATAGGCTGTGGTTTTTTGGTTGTAATAATAATGTATTGGCTATTTTGGTCACCATTTATCCCTAAAATAGACCACTGAGTGAAATTTTTTCATCGCCCACACGCTTATCAGTTGACATTGAAAGCGATTTGCGATTAATTAGAGAATGGCGTACTCATCCTTAAGTTTTGTATGGTAGGTCATTATTTAGCCTCCATTTGCTTCGGTAAGTGGCCCAACAAGTAGGTCATGGAAAATAGGATCATCATTTTATGAGTCAAACCCTACCCAAACTCAGTCATCACCTCGTCGATGATGCTCAATATAACTTACTACGTTCGGTAGGTTATCTCACTGCTGCTGAGCGCCGTGATATTGTTGATGCTTGTGAGTTCGGAGATATTGCGCACATTAAAGACAAGCGCAAATCAGGGGAACCTTATATCACGCATCCAATCGCTGTCGCTGAGATACTAGCGGGCTTTCGCTTAGATCGAGATACCATCATTGCAGCAATTCTGCATGATACAGTTGAAGACACCGACGTTAGCGATGAGCAAATCAAGCAGCGTTATGGTGAAGTTGTATCAAGACTGGTTGATGGCGTGACCAAACTAAAGTCCTCTTCACATAACAAGCAGCAAAATAAAGCGGCCACCTTTCATAAAATTCTGACCGCCACTCTCGCCGACCCGCGTGTACTCATTATCAAGCTTGCTGATCGTCTACATAATATGTCTACGCTTGACGCGGTACGTCCTGAAAAACAGCGCACCACAGCTCAAGAAACCTTAGATTTTTATGTGCCATTTGCCCGCTTAATGGGTCTGAACGATATCGCTGACTATATCGAAGTATTGTGTTATCGCAATTTGGACTCTGATATGTACAACAAGCTGTCCGATAAACTACTACAGCATGGGCTTGGACGTAACTTTCAAAGAGAATCCATTCATCGTTATTTGAGTATCGTGCTAAACAACTTGGATCTCAATGGTCTGGTCAAAGTCTTAGACAATCGTGTGGTCATATACCGTCAGTTTTTCCGCAATCGCGGTGAGATTAACGCGCTATTACGTCACTATGCGTTTGAAATCGTCCTCGAGAATATCGAAGCGTGCGATAAGCTGGCCTATTACTTAATCAAAAAATATCAGATTGATGATACCCATATTGCGGATAATATTCGTCGTCCGCTACCAGGCGGTAACCAGTCCCTCACCCTCATTTATGAGCGTGACAATGATGTGGTAAAAGTCACTATATTGACCAAGCAAATGCAGAGCGCTGCAAGACTTGGGGTCATCGGGGCAGAGCACGCATCTGATGTGAGTCAGTCGGTTATCCAAGCATCATTGCGCAATATGAAAGATTTGGTCGATGAAGACAATCTGAATGAAAACAGTCCTGATTTCTCAGCAGCAGTCTCTACTATCAATGAGCTGATGGATTATCTGCACTCTAGTAAAATCATTTGCTACAGTCCTCAAGGGCGTGCTTACGAGCTTCCACAGGGTGCAACGGCGCTAGATTTTGCCTACGCGGTCGGGCCTATGATTGGTAACGTTGCCGTTGGTGCAAATATCGATGGTCAAGCTGCAAAGCTCGGCACTGTAGTAAAAAATGGACAGTCCGTTGAGATAGAAGTGAATAGCCACTCAGAACCAAAAGCTGAGTGGTTAGGATTTGTAGTGACTAACAAAGCCCGTGAAGAGATTTTACGTTGGTTTAAAGATTTATCTGTCGCTGATAAACAACACCATGGCAGACAAGCCTTAGATCGTGCGCTCAGAACGCATCAAAAAAGCTTTGATGATTTGACAGACGCTGATTGGAAAGACCTGACTGAATGGCGCGGTCTGACAGAAAAAGATGCTTTATTTGAACAAATAAGCTCAGGTACGCTACTTCCTCAATTAGTCGTGACACGTTTGTTTAGCGACGAGCTGAGCGATTTGCAGGCGAAAGTACATAGCGATGACATGACCCAACCGCAACAGCTGATTGCGAATGCTGCTGGCGTCGAGCTTGATTTTGCCAATTGTTGTCATCCGATATATGGTGACCCTATCGTAGGGCATTTATCGCGTCATGGTTTGGTCGTTCATCGTCATAAATGCTTCTCACTGGATGATATCCGTAAGGACAATCCTTATCAGGTCATCCAATTACGTTGGCGCAATGACAATGCAGTCAAACAAGGCGACATCGGCGAGCATGACTTAAAAAACAGTGGCAAGATTCGTTTTCCTGCTTATTTAAAGCTCTCTATTGCGCTTAGTGACGAGCAAATCAGTGAAGTTATCTATCACTTACGCCAGCTCAACATGGGTGTGGAAACCGTTGATGTTCGCAATACTGATACCATCATTCATATCGTGGTACGTAGTCGCAACCACTTAGCACAGGGCATTCGTGAACTACGCTCGCTGCTAGGTTTCCCTAACATTATACGGTTATATCAATTATAATAAGCACATTTGCATCACTGCTATAGTCGTGATGCAAATAGCTAAAATAGAACTGCTATTCTAGTAGCAATGAATCACTCACATAAAATATAAAAGGGACACCCCATGACTCGTCAAACCATCCAAACTGATAAAGCACCTGCAGCGGTCGGCACTTATTCACAAGCTGTAAAAGTCGGCAATACTGTCTATATCTCAGGTCAGCTTGGTTTCGATCCTGACACGATGGAGCTAAGAGAAGGTTTTAAAGCACAGGCTGAGCAAGTATTTGAAAACATCAAAGCTATCTGTGAAGCCGCTGGTGGTAGTCTAAATGACGTAGTCAAATTCAATGTATCTTTGACTGACTTGAGTGATTTTGCTGTCTTGAACGAAGTGTTTGTCGCCAATCTAAGCGAGCCATATCCTGCCCGTGCTGCCGTCCAAGTAGCTGCTCTACCTAAAGGTGGTGTGGTAGAAATTGAGTCTATTCTATATATCGAATAAGACAATATTGAATGCTTAATAGTAAATGCTTAGTGTTCAGCACTCATTATTAAGTGCTAGTTTTAGCAACAGCCTATAAGTTATATCACCATAAGCTTAGCATCATGCTAAGCTTATTGGTCTCCGTTCTATTATTCTGATCTCATATTCATCTAATAAGACTGCGAAGCCGTTTATGTTGGTACAAGTTGCTCTGCCCGTTCCCCTTTATCGGGTGTTTGACTATAGCTTACCAGCTGATATGCTTGCGTTGCCAGACAGTGCAATACCGCAAATCGGCAGCCGTGTCGAGGTTTCATTCGGTCGTCAGACTCTGATTGGTATTGTGATTGCTCATATTTCACAAGACGATAGCAGCGTACCTGTTAATAAGATCAAACCCATTAATAAATGTCTAGACGCTGAGCCTATTTTGGACGCGGACATGCTCAAGCTTGCCTACTGGCTGGCGCGCTATTACCACTATCCGCTTGGTGATGTGCTAGCAGTTATCCTACCTAGCCTTGTCCGTCAAGGCAAACCATTAGACTTGCTGATTACCCATTGGCGGATTTTGCCTCATATCACTGATGATTATTTTCGAGCCAATGCTAAAAAACAAAAGCAGCAGTTCGATATGCTAAAGCTACATGGTCAGCACGGCGCAAGTGAAGATGTATTGCTACTAGAAGGTATGCAACGAGCATTTTTAAAGACGCTAGAAGATAAAGGGTTAGTCGAGCGCTATATTCAGCCAAAACAAGCACCTACTCCAGTCAAACTGGCAAAAATGCCACTTGATCTCAATGATGAGCAGAAACTTGCTGTCGACGCTATTATTGCTGCACACGAATCTGATACTTATACTGGTTTTCTGCTCAACGGTATTACTGGTAGTGGTAAAACCGAAGTCTATCTGCAAGCGATGCAAGCTGTACTAGAAGCTGGTAAACAGGTTCTTATTTTAGTACCAGAGATTGGTCTCACACCGCAAACGCGGGCAAGATTTGCCAGTCGGTTCGCCGCCCACATTGTGCTATTGCACTCTGGTATGACCAACACTCATCGCTTGCAAGGTTGGCAAGACTGCCGCACGGGGCATGCACAAATCGTGATCGGTACACGTTCGGCTGTGCTATATCCTTTCGCAGACTTAGGCTTGATTGTCGTTGATGAGGCGCATGATGGCTCGTACAAGCAACAAGACACGTTACGTTATCATGCCGCTGATGTCGCTCTCTATCGAGGTTTGCAGTACAAAATCCCAGTCATACTCGGTACTGCCACACCTTCTCTTGAGCATTTAAAACTGGTCGATGATGGCAAACTATCAGAATACCAACTACTTACTCGTCCAGGTAATGCCAAGCCTGCGACCATGCAACTGATCGATGCTCGCTTGCAAAGCACCCATCAACAAGCACAAGATGACGGTGCGCGCTATGATACAGGGCTGACGGATGCCATGATCGGGGCGATACGGCAAACGCTAGAAGCTGGTGATCAAGTACTAATATTTTTGAACCGTCGTGGCTATGCGCCTGTTCTATTGTGCGAAGCTTGTGGCTGGCAAGCTGATTGTCCGCGCTGTGACGCGCACCTGACCGTTCACTATAATAGCCAAGCTCAGCGAAACAGTTATTCAAGCCACTCTTACTTAAAATGCCATCATTGCGATTGGCAAGCCTATATCCCTACCGTATGCCCTGATTGTGGCAGTCAAAACCTAGACGCCAAAGGTATGGGAACGACAAGGCTCAGCGAAAATCTACACGCAATCTTTGCCAACCCCCAAACCAGCAAAGAGCTCTATCCAATTATTCAAATAGACCGTGATACCACAAGACGCAAAGACAGCTGGGAAAATATTTATGAGCAAATTAATAAAGGCAACCCTGCCATATTGGTCGGTACACAGATGGTCGCCAAAGGGCATCACTTCCCCAATGTCACGTTGGTTTGCTTACCTAATGCCGATCGCGGATTTTTATCAGCAGACTTTCGCTCACCAGAGCATACCGCACAGCTCATGATTCAGGTGGCTGGCCGTGCTGGTCGAGGTGACAAAGCTGGCCGCGTATTGATTCAAACGTTGCAACCTGATAATGAATTACTATTAAAACTCGTCAAAGACGGCTACTTGTCATTTGCACGCGAGCTACTGCAAGAGCGTCAAATGATGGGCTTACCTCCTCATCGACATGCTGCCTTAATACGCTGTGAAGGCAAAACATTGGCAGCTACTACTCAAGCGCTCAAGGATGCTATTGCGCATTTGCCGAATGCTCATAACCTCGCTGTTCTCGGTCCTATTGATGCGCCCATGAGTAAAAAGAACAGCCGCTACCATGCACAGCTTTTGCTATTGGCTAAAGACCGTCGTCAATTGCACCATGTGTTGGGACAGTGGTGGCAGCCAGTGCTCGCCCTACCAAGTGCTAAATACCTTAAGCTTACTTTGGATATTGATCCTGTCGGTTGGTAGTTCTCAACAAATAGGTGCGTATTTTCCTGCTCCTCTTCTCATCATGTTTACTTCGTCGTTACAGCTTCTCAGGCTTGGCTATGTTAAATTTATAACTATCAAATGGCATGTGGCAAAGGCTCTATGCCTACTCTACCCATAGCAAGCATCACTTATTAGTAAACGTCACTTGTCAGTAAGCATCATCTATCGAACGCAACTATCAGCGAATCTGAGTATTATTATGAATCCAAATAATCCAAACTCTGACGAGCACAATCATAGCCAACAGTATGATAATAAGGATGTGCCTAAGTACGTTCGCAAAGATGAAGAAAATAACTACACTCAGGAAAACCAAGGCCATCACGATCATGATAAGCATCTAGAACAGATAACTACAGCACGAGATACCAAGGGATATCAGCGTACCTTGCTGTTCAGCTTTATTATCATTACTGGTTATATGTTTATCGAAGCCATTGGTGGCTGGCTCACTGGTAGTTTGGCCTTGTTATCTGATGCAGGGCATATGCTAAGCGATGCGATAGCGCTCGGTGCCACTTTGGTCGCGTTTAAAATCGGCGAAAAAGCAGCTACTCACCAGAAAACCTTTGGTTACAAGCGCTTTGAGATATTAGTCGCTACAGTAAATGGCGCGACACTTGTGATAATCGCCTTAATGATTTTTTATGAAGCGATTAAACGCTTTAACTCACCGCCAGAAATTGCGACCCAAGGCATGCTTATCGTGGCGACTATCGGTATGCTGATCAATATTCTGGTCGCTTGGCTAATGCACCGAGGTAGTCAAGGTGGCGAGTCACACGGTCATAATCATGGTACGGATGATGCCAAGGTCGCAGAGCAGAAACCTATTAATACAGAACCCGTTAACCTCAATATGCAAAGCGCCTATTTGCACGTACTAAGCGATTTATTAGGGTCAGTGGCTGCGATTATCGCTGCACTACTCATGATGGGTTTTGGTTGGGTATGGGCAGATGCAGTGGCATCAGTAATCGTTGCCGTGCTTATTTTAATCAGTGGCTACCGCGTCGTACGTGATTCTGTGCATATATTGATGGAAGGAACGCCTGCCAATATATCGCTAGTCGATGTGGAGCAAAAATTACTCGAAGACGCTCAAGTACAAAAAGTACATGACCTACATGTTTGGAGTATTACTAGCGGTCTCAATGCACTCTCTTGTCACGTGGTGGTCGATGGTGAGATGAGTATCCATGAGTCAAATATTCTGATTGCCAGTCTCGAGCAAAGACTGCTAGAGCTTGGTATTCACCATGCTACTATTCAGGTCGAAAGCTCGTCTCATCCGCAGAATATCTCACATAGCGATGCATTGGTCTGTGATATTTCGGGACAGCTACCTGATGGTGATAGTCATATTGGTCATAACCATTGACGATACATTTTCAGCTCAATGATTGAATAAAGAGGTCAGCAAGTCGAATTATAACTTAGCAAATACAAGTATAGGCATTTGATACTGGCTCATACTAAAAGTTACATAGAATTAGAATTAGATCACATCAAAGCAGTCGTGATTTGCGACAAACTTTTGCTTTATTCAATTCAAAAAACTTAAGTTCAAATCGGCTTATGTGGTTATAATAACTATTATAAAGTTTTGTTTAGCACCCCAGTTAATTTTTATAATCATACTTTTTGGTATTTTCACTCTATCTATTGATGATACAACACTATGTCTAGACGCTCAGCACCCTTTGTCGCCCCAGACTATATCGATGATCCTGCATCAAAAGATGGCAAAAAACACGCCAAAGTTTTGTTATCAACGCTGCAAGAAGACATTGCAAACTTTCGTAATGAACAGTTTCCACCTGATATTTTGCGACAAATCCGTGATATGCCTATTTATGAAGGCAATTTAGCGGAAGTCCAAACCTATCAGCAACGTTGGCAAAATCTGCTTGAGCGTGCAAAGGATTTTTATCCAGCGGCCAATATGCCACCTGACTATCTACCGCTCCCTGCCAGCCTTGAGATACCGCAATTCATCTATCACGTTCAGCGTCTACATTTAACTAAGACACGCGCCAAAGAATCTAAAAGCTTTGGATCAGTAGGCGCCCTGACTGATAAATGTGGTCAATATACGGATGATGAAATTGAGCGCATGACAGCGGTGCTAGATAACGACGAGGAAGCGCGACTGGTAGCGCATCGTGAATTTATCGATCTGCGTGCCTATGTTTTTTGTCGCGATAATAAGGGCGAAATGCTAGAGCCTGAGCGAGTACGCTTTTATCGTACGGGTCTTATTGTACATGCCCTGCCTGACTTTAAGATTGTAGATAGTCGCCAGACACCGCGTAAACGCCGCAACGATGCTTATAATAATCCGCTTGCAGACAATGGTGTGTGGAAAATTTATCGCAAAAAATAATAGATACTAGCGCGTTATCGTTTTAGCCATACTGATTTTAGTCACGTTCATTTTATATCGTATATTTTATTCAAATTTTTAAGGAGCCCAGATGTTTGCTGCCGCCGCCGGCTCACCAAATCTCATGTTGCAAGCCACTATTTTTTTGGGAGCAGCATTGCTCTTTGTCCCTCTCGGTAAACGCTTCGGCATTGCAACGGTTTTAGGCTACCTCATCACTGGACTCATATTGGGCCCAAGTGGCTTGGATGTGGCAGGCGATGCTGAAAGTCTATTGCACTTTTCAGAGTTTGGCGTGGTCATGCTGCTGTTTATTATCGGGCTTGAGCTCCAGCCTTCGCGGCTCTGGGCATTGCGCCGCTCTATATTTGTATTGGGCGGTTTGCAGGTCGGTTTGACTGGTACGCTACTGATGTGGCTATTACATCAGTTTTTCTCCTTACAACTAGATACTGCCTTTATTGTTGGTTTTGGTTTAGCCCTATCTTCTACCGCGTTTGTACTACAGATACTGACTGAAAAACAGCAGCTTTCGAGCACGCATGGTCGAGAAGCCTTCACTATCTTATTGTTCCAAGATATTGCGGTCATTCCATTGTTAGCAGTCATTCCATTTTTATCAGGGGTACGTGAGCAAAGCTACGATTTGATTTATTTTGGTAAGGTATTTGCTGTCTTTGCCGGTCTGATTTTTGCCAGCCGTTATGTGGTTCGACCCTTCTTTAAATTTGTGGCTTCCAGTGGTGCGTCAGAACTACTGACAGCGGTTGCGCTATTTATCGTGATGGGCGTGTCTATTTTGATGGGCCAAATTGGTCTATCAATGGCATTAGGTGCATTTTTGACAGGTGTGTTGCTCGCTGATTCTGAGTATCGCCATGAGTTAGAAGCCAGTATCGAACCTTTTAAAGGGTTGCTATTAGGTCTGTTCTTTATGTCAGTCGGTATGCTTACCGACGTCAAACTCATTTTGGCAGAACCCATCTTCATTATTGGCTGCGCCCTCGCCTTGATGTTTATCAAGTTTGCAGTGATTGCAGGTATTGCAAAAGTATCGGGCAATCGCTGGCCGACCAGTATCCGATTGGGTGTGACCCTAGCCCAAGGTGGTGAGTTTGCCTTTGTCCTATTTAGTGTCGCTACTGCCCAAAATGTCTTGCGTCCCGAACTTGCCAATACTCTTAACCTAGTCGTTACCATCTCGATGGCGCTAACACCTCTGGCATTCTTGTTATTAGAAAAAGTGGGTGAGCCGCTATTTGCCAAGAGCAAGCCGAGCCGCGAATACGATACCATTCCCGATCATGAACATCAGGTCATTATTGCAGGCTTCGGCCGTGTCGGTCAGATTATTGGCCGTGTACTGCGCATGCATAATATCGAATTTACCGCCATTGAACGCTCTGCAAACCGAGTAGATTTTGTAAGAAAATTCGGTAACCAAGTTTATTATGGCGATCCGAAAAATCCTGAGATTTTACGAGCGGCAGGCATTCAGAAAGCGCGGGTATTTATTCTTGCCATCGATGACTTAGAACGCTCTATCACTACCGCTCAATACTTGCGCAAAAACTATCCTGAACTGATTGTATTGGCAAGAGCACGTGATCGTCAGCATTATTATCGCTTGCGTGAAGTTGGCGTGCGGCACATTTGGCGTGAGACTTATTTGTCGTCTTTGGACATGTCACGCGAATCACTACAGTTATTAGGTATCTCACCAGAAAAAGCGCGAGAAACAGTAAAAACGTTCCGTGATTATGATGATGACTTGATCGAACGCCAACAAGCTATCTACGATGATGAAGCTAGCATGATTGAATCCGCGCAATCATCAATGGCTGAGCTTGAAAGCTTGTTTGACGAAGATATTGGTAAAGCACGTAAAATGGATTTGACCGACTTTTATGAGGCGTTAAAAAGCCAAGCAACACCAGTTGAGGAAAAGGATGATACTGCGACGGACTCTAAGCATTAGCTCTAAGAATCAGCTCTCAGCACTAGCAACATCTACAAACACTCGTGAAACACAGCCCCTAATCAGCTATGCAGCTTTTAGGGGCTTGTTTTTTATTCAGTGAGCTGGTGCAATCCCAATTATCACTGTCTGGTATATGATAAAAGACCAGCATCTGCTCGTTTAAATAGCGTAACGGAAACGTCACGTTCTGAATCGTTGCCACTACCGCACAGTCAGTTTCTAGCACGCCAGCGGCCTGAGTATCGACATGCATGCGTATCTGCTGCTGCTCGGTACTCAGGGGCAGATTTACTGGGCACTGCCCTGTCTGCTGATAAATCAACGCCACTCGGTTTTGAGCATTCTTTGCAATATCATAAGCGTCAAACAATACTTCATTTGCTTTTGGCTTGGCAATAATCGGTAAAAACTGCACCTTAATCACCAATAGCGAAAACGCAAAAAAACCAAACCCTAATGCTAATCCAAATAAGCTAACACGGCCCTCTCTTTGCAGATGCGCTTTCTGTGCTGCCTCATCTTGCGGATAGTCATTTATCGCATCAGCGATCTCACGCCTTGCCATTCGGTAGTAATACGCATCCGTCCAACGTGCCACCATAAACGACCAAAACAGCCAAATAACAGCAGCAATACCGATACGTATTGCCATCTGATAAGCATCTGGTACATAGGACATCGCTATAAATTCAAAGGCGACTAGCACCAACGCGACATTAAGCTGAATAAAAGACCACCCTGCGACACTATAGACAATCGCATCCATATAGCGCTTGCGATATAGCAACCAAGGAAAAGTGATAAAAAACGCAGCCCAATGCCATTTTGGCGACAGATAACCTTGCTGATCAAACTGCTCAAAACGTTTAAGGTAATAACGCTGGCTACGGTTACCGATGAACCACTTGTCTAACTGCTTACGTTTAGCAGGTGTTAACGACTCTTGATAAAATGGTGGCGGTGAATCGGTCTCGATAAATAACATGGCAACAAGCTCTACTTACTGATTCTTAGAAAAAGTATTTGAAAGATACCATTATATGATAACGCCAAAACCCGTGTGTAACATAGAGAAACCATAGCACCGATCAGCAAATACGCGAAAATAGGATTGTCCGTTCACAGTTGTATCGATTTCACTTATAATAAGCAAACATCACCCACCTAATTAAGCCTTACGAATCCTATGAGTCAACATTCTGATATCAATGACAACGTCAATAGTACCGATACTACTGATGAGCAAACCCTTAATAGCACCAGCGAGCCTATCAATAACGATATCAATAACAGCACTAGCCAAGAGATAGAACCGACCTCTGACAAGCACATACGCATCGTCAATACGTTTATGAAGCGCCGTACGCACATGAATAAAAACGCTGAGCTTGCACTAACTGCTCCAGAGTTTTCTGAGTACTTGGTCAATAACAGTTTTGGTGATGGCGATCTTACCGGTATTGACAACCTACGTACGTTATTCGCTGATAGCCCTAATGGCGCAGATGCACCGCTTACGGTAGAGATTGGTTTTGGCTTGGGTGATTCGTTTATTGAAATGGCGGCCGCTGACCCTACTCGTAACTTTGTCGGTGTAGAAGTGCATGAGCCTGGTATTGGTAAATGTGCTTATATGGCTGGCACCCAAGATTTGAGCAACGTAAAAATCATCAATGGTGATGCCATTCAATTGCTCAAGCAGCTACCAGAAAATCATATCGACCGTATTCAGCTATACTTCCCTGACCCATGGCAAAAGAAGCGCCACTATAAGCGTCGTTTTGTCAGTCCTGAACGTATGACCATCGTTACGCGCAGCTTAAAACAAGGCGGTTGGTTCCATACAGCAACTGACTGGGAGCACTATGCATTTTGGATGGTTGAAGTATTGGATGGTTTCGCTGGACTGACTAACAAAGCAGGTACAGGTAACTTCACTGAACGTCCTGACTTTCGTCCAATGACTAAGTTTGAGCGTCGTGGCCTCGATCGTGGGCATGGTGTTTGGGATTTGATCTATATCAAGGACTGATTAATACAGCTTTACTGTTAAGTGTTTTGACAAAGCGGCTATCTGATGTAGCCGCTTTTTTGTGGCCTTCTATAGGCTATATAAAATATCTCTAAAAATACTAGACATCCTATGCATAACTATGTCTGCTGACATTTTAGGTGTATATCCTGAGTCATACTCCTGACTTTTAATACCTATAGTATGATTATGCATAAAAAAAGATAAATTTATAATTTGTGAAACATAGCGCTCATAGCATTGTTTGTAGACAAAATTGCTTCTCTAAAGTGATCAGAAACGAAATATAGCATCCGTTCCTGATCCTAATAATCTACGTAAACTTATGTATTATAAGGCTTTACAGAGTTCTCCCCATAAGCTGTGGATAACCCTGTGCATAAGTCACCACTTGACAACTTTATAGCTAAGCAACTTAAAGGATAAGGTAAAATCGTTCATTTTTTGTACAATTTATAAAACATTTAAAATCAATAACTTACATTGAATTTATACGCATAAAAAATTATTTTAAATAATTTCTAAAATAATTTAATTATTCATAATGTTTCACAATCAGCAAAAATAAGCTTTTTATTTGTTGTGGACAACTCCTAAACCTATTGACAAGTATAGTCATTATCAGGTTCAAAACAACAACGACCTATCGCATCATTTCCGTAGATTTTCAGCCTCATACCATACGACAGATAGTGTCGTTTAGCATCCCTCAACGCTCATTATCGTGCTTTGCTTTTGTTATAATTACCTTATCAAATCAACAGTGTTAAGAAGTTGAGTCGAGTAATCAGCATGCCAAGTCAGACTTAAAAACAACGATAACAACAGTGTGTTACGGACTTATTTTTACTCCTCTCACTATTTAATTTTACTGTATAGTAGAACGATACATTCGATACTACTACCTATACCAGTCACGTGACAACCTATTTTTCGATAAAGCATTCAAACAATAATTGCCGACTTCATAACAGTCAGTATGCGTTTACCAAAGGTTTTAAACGTACCAATATTTTATTTATAGCATCAACTTAACTACCGAAAACAAGGAATCCAATATGGACGACAATAAAGCCAAAGCCCTCAAAGCGGCATTAGGTCAAATCGAAAAGCAATTTGGTAAAAACACCATCATGCATCTAGGCGATGACTCGGCCATTCTTGATGCCGACGTGGTCTCTACAGGCTCTCTAGGATTAGACATTGCGCTTGGCATTGGTGGTCTACCAAAAGGCCGTATCGTTGAAATTTACGGTCCAGAAAGCTCAGGTAAGACGACGATGACCCTGCAAGCTATTGCAGAATGTCAAAAGCAAGGCGGTACCTGTGCCTTTATCGATGCTGAGCATGCGCTTGACCCTGTTTATGCACGCAAGCTTGGGGTAAACACTGATGATTTATTGCTTTCTCAGCCTGACAATGGCGAGCAAGCACTTGAAATTACCGATATGTTGGTACGCTCAGGCGCAATCGACATGATCGTGATTGACTCAGTAGCCGCCTTGACGCCACGTGCCGAAATTGAAGGCGAAATGGGTGACTCACACATGGGTCTTCAAGCACGTCTTATGAGCCAAGCACTACGTAAAATCACTGGTAACGCCAAACGCTCTAACTGTATGGTGGTGTTTATTAACCAGATTCGTATGAAAATCGGTGTTATGTTTGGTAGCCCTGAGACTACGACTGGTGGTAACGCGCTGAAATTCTACGCCTCTGTACGTATGGATATCCGCCGTATTGGTGCGGTCAAAAACGGTGATGAAATCATCGGTAACCAGACCCGTGTCAAAGTTATCAAAAACAAAATGGCACCACCTTTCCGCCAAGCTGAATTCGAAATTACTTATGGTGAAGGTACTAACCACTTAGCCGAAGTTATTGATTTGGGTGTTGAGATTGGAGCCGTTGGCAAAGCAGGCTCTTGGTATAGCTATGGCGACGAAAAAATCGGTCAAGGTAAAGCCAACTCTGTGCTTTTCTTAAAAGAAAACCCTGCCATTGCTCAAGAAATCGAAGACAAGATTCGTGACGAAAAGCTTGGTACGAAGAAAAATAGCAAAGCCGACGAAACTGAAGAAGCAGAACAGGCTTCTGAACCTGTACAATAATGGTTTAACGATTAACCGTTGTCAGTAACTATGATTCATTATGAAAATTAAAACCTTAGCTGAAATCCTAGCTGAGTCGGGTGCCGACTCAGCTAGTTCTGTTGATAGCAAACCAAAAAAACTGTCCAAGAACTCTCATACGAAAGAGTCTAAAAAAAGAGAGAAGTCTAGTAAACGGACTATCCGTTCAAGTAAAGATGATTCAGTCACGAATGATGCTACTATTGATACAGCGTTTTTCGAAGACTCTTCTCCTAAGTCAAAAAAGAAATCTAAAAAACGTAAAAAGCGTTTTCATCCAGCGGCTAATTTTATCGCTGAGCCTAGTGATACCCCTATATATCAACCACCTGAAGCGCAAACCATCAAAGAGATGCTGGCAGAAGTCAAACTCGACATTCATAAAGACGAAGTTAGTGATGGTTTGACAACTGGTACTAGTGATAGCATTGAGCCGTCGCAGAAAAACTCAGAAAATGAATCTGAGCTTTTTGCCATCAATGATAGTGAAACAGACAGCCAAAACGATAACATACCAGCCGCGCTCAAAGCCTACTTACGAACCCCTGAACAAAAACAAGCAGAAATCGATGCGATCAAAGCAGAAAGTCGATTGCGTTGGCTCGCATTTTATTATTTATCACGCCGTGAATACGGTAAGGCTGAGCTAAAGCAAAAGCTGATCGACAAAGAACAAGACCCAGAGAAAATTGATGCACTGCTCGATGAGTTTGAAGAAAAAGGTTATCAAAGTGACTACCGCACTACCCTAATGCTGATACGTGAGAATATCCGTAAAGGTCGCGGACGTGGTCGGATCAAACAAGAATTCTATCGCAAGAAGATTGCTATGCCAGGTAACATCGATGAGCTAATCGATATGGCAAATACTGAGTCTGATGAATTTAGTGAGTTTGTAGATGATGATGCAGACAACTTAGTAGACGGTGTAGATTGGCTAAAACTGGCGGTGATAGCTCGTACGAAAAAATACGGTAATGACATACCAGTTGAGCAAAAGGAAAAAGCTAAGCAGCTACGATTTTTGCAGTATAGAGGGTTCAACACAGATATCTGCTTTGCAGCACTTAACCATACTACAGAGTCGCTAGACGAACGATTTTAAGGGCTTACTATCGCTGTCCCTGCCAAACGGTATTTATCGACAGTCATACTCTTGTGATAGACATAAAAAAGAGCACGTTATATAACGTGCCCTTTGATCAATACTATCAATTATTTTAATCTACATGACTTTTAAGAATTCAGTTAGAAATTTTCAAACTCAAAGCTGTCAAATTATTTAAAATTACCAAGACGGCTAGATAGTTGGCTAATAATTTGATCTATCTCTTCATTGGCCTCAGACTCATTATCCAGATTGCCATTAGGCGTTAGCTGATTCATTACTTCAGGCAACAGCTCGGCGAGTCCTTGTCTTACCTCAGTTTCATTAGCACCAGTATGAGCGGCCACTTGCTGAATTTCGTTTTCGTCAAATAAGCGGTTGATTTCGTTTGGATCTAAATTATCGTTTGCTTCGTTATTACTCATCCAAGAGCGTGCTTGACCTTCATAGCCCATACCAGTGATCTTAGACAATGCTCCACTCAAACCACCATTACGTTTGATCCAGCTAAGTACCATAGGCATTAATGCGGCAACGAGCATACCTTTACCACCAAACCCACTATTAGTTCGCTGACCACCTAGTACACTACCTAAAATATCACCTAGTCCGCCAGCACCTGAACTCATACCGCCGCGCTGACTGGCTCCTGCTAGGCCACCAATGATGTCATCTAAGCCAAAACCATTATCTGCTTGACGGCTATTTTGTTGAGGGCTATAACCACCTACCTGACTGCCACCGCCTAATACACTACCTAAAATATCACCTAGTCCGCCAGTCTGCCGCGTTTCAGTACGTTGGTTAACTGGATTGCGCTGAGCGTCTTCTGGATTCATTGCACTGCGCGCAATTTGGCTCACTAAATTCCCTAATAAGCTCATTATCTATTCCTCTTTTTATCGTATTGTTTAGTACAAAAATACTGCTCAAACTTATGAAACCTCATATCTGCATATATGTTCTTTAATAACGGGACAGCAGAATTACGAGTTTTATTTTCTATTTTTAATATAACAGATTTTAATATAACAAACCTCTTTGTCCTTTAAGATAGCTATTTTGTTATGACGTGTAGAGATTTTTCATCGCAAAAGGCAAAGTCTAAGACCAGTAGATAACCAGTTATCTAGCATTACCCTTAATGGTATTGGCTAAAATATTTAACCGTCGCCATTGCTCGTGATTTACTTGATCGCGAAATATAGTAGTCGAAAACGTTCTTTGATAAGGTTCAACAATATTGAATTCGACACTCATTGCCCACTGATAGCGATTGATATCGATCAATTCTGCTTGCCATAACTCATCGCCGCGGCCCGTTCGCATCAGTAATTGCCATTCTTTATCAATACGCTGACTGAGCGATGGCTGACTAATATGTAATAGAATTGGTCTCGATATCATCAGATAGCTTGCGACTGCTGCCGAGACTATTAAGATTAGTAAATACTGCCACAAAGTCAAAGATGCAAACCATGCCAATATCGTCATAACGCCAGTCAAGCCTACATATAGCAGCGCGCGTAAATAACTGGCAGGCTTGACAGCTGTATCAATACGTAGCGAGGTTACTGGCGTCATATAAGCGTACCATGCATGGGAAACGTTAGATATTGTACTGACCCGTTCCTTAAGACCTAAACCAAGTCTTTGGTGTGGCGCCATGTTTTTATCTTATTGACCAACGCCCAGATATCGTCCTCTTCTGGACGATTTTGATTGGTAAAGTAATCAAGCAAGTCTGGGTCTTCATGAGTGAGCATTTCTGCAAATGTTGCTTGTTCAGTAGCATCGGCTGTCAGATATAGCTCTTTAACATAAGGATCAATATAAAAATCCAATTCTTTTAATCCGCGGCGAGCTTGATAAATGATACGGCGCTGTTCGTTGGTTGGTTCTGGCTGAGTGGTACTTGTCATAGGTTTACTCTTATTAATTGAGATAGCTTTGTGGGTTTAGATAGTTTAAAAATAGATGTTAAGCATAGCGTATAGAATATTTATAGTCTTGAAATCTCACTATGCATTCGGACATGTAGAATGAGTTTAACAACGATATGCTGACAGTTGACTCCATAAGGCCACTGCTTGCTGCATCATCGCTACATTATGTGTACGAATGATACTTGCGCCTTGCTGTAAGGCCAATAGCCCCGCTGCGGTTCCTGCCGAATCACGCTCTACCGCTTGCGTCGTACTTACGAATTGCACCCCACTTTTGGTCAATATTTCTGCTAAAAAACGCTTGCGAGAAATGCCAAACATTATCGGCAGCCCTAATGTTTTCAAGCTACTCAGCTGGCTTAATAATGCGCAGTGATGCTCATAGTTCTTAGCAAAACCAAAACCTGGGTCGATAATAATATTGCTTCGTTTGACGCCGATGCTAACTACTTCGTTAATACGGTCAATCAGCTCTGTACGCACTTCATCGATCACATCGTCATATTGCGCCAAATTATTCATTGTCGTTGGCTCACCGCGCATATGCATTAGCATAACAGGTATATTAAGCTTAGCCGCCAGCTCTGCCGCACCCGTACGTTTCAGTGCTCGTACATCGTTCCAAATGTCAGCACCTTCATTAAATGCTGCCTGCATGACTTCAGGACTGCTAGTATCAATCGATAACCAAATAGCATCACCACAATGCTGACGAATGGCTCGAACCACCGGCACAACTCTTTGCATCTCCTCATCAGTTGTCACAGCTTGCGCATTTGGACGAGTAGATTCACCACCGATATCAATAATAGTAGCGCCTTCATTTATCATCTGCTGACAATGAGCGACAGCTTTATCTACTGCGTTAAACTGTCCACCGTCTGAAAATGAATCTGGCGTTACGTTCAAGATACCCATGATATGCGGCTGCGACAAATCTAAGGTTTTATCACGGCTAGATACTTGGTAGTTGGATAAAGGTTGGAATAATGACATGAATAATCCATCACAAGTAAAGTTTATAATGCAGCTTTAGTTATTGTTATCTACGCTTATGATACCAGTAAATCTTATAGGGTTCTAAACCCTTCATAAATTGATGACAATAAAAAAAGCCCTCTATCATAAAGGGCTTTTTATCAAATATGGATACACTAGCACTTACATCGCTGGTAATGGCGGCGGAGTAGCACCAGTTGTTTTAACATCATTTTTCGACAATTTTAATTCGTTATGCTGGTAAACTCTTGGTGGACGTGGTTCTTCACCTGCTAGGATATCTTGCAGTTGGTCACGATCAATAGTTTCCCAGTTCATGAGTGCATCAACCATCGCATGCATTTTTTCTTGGTTGGCTTCAATCAATTCACGAGCGATATCATACTGCTCTTCTAGCATACGACGCACTTCTTCATCGACCTTCTGCTGCGTGGCTTCTGAAATCGTACGTCCACCACCGCCGAAATATCCTTGTGAATTGTCGTCATCTTCGTACACCATGATACCAAGTGCATCAGACATACCGTACTTCGTGACCATCGCACGTGCCATTTTAGTAGCACGTTCAAAGTCGTTCGAAGCACCCGTCGACATTTGATTAATAAACACTTCTTCAGCAATACGACCACCGAACAAAATAGCAATGTCGCTCAGCATTTTCGACTTATACATACTGGTCTGATCATGCTCAGGTAACTGCCAAGTCACACCAAGGGCAAAGCCACGCGGCATAATAGTGACCTTATGCACCGGATCTGTACCTGGCAATAGCTCAGCTACCAACGCATGACCCGCTTCATGATACGCAGTTGCACGGCGCTCTTCTTCGCGGATTACCATGGATTTGCGTTCAGGACCCATATATAGCTTGTCTTTCGCATCTTCAAAGTCATTCATATCGACGCTGGTCTTGTTACGACGCGCGGCAAACAATGCAGCTTCGTTTACAAGGTTGGCAAGCTGTGCACCACTGAACCCAGGAGTACCACGAGCAAGAGAACTGGCATCTACACTTATCGTGTTTGGCAGCTTTTTCAAATGGACTTTTAGGATTTGTTCACGGCCTTTGATATCCGGCAAGCCTACTTGCACCTGACGGTCAAAACGACCTGGACGCAATAATGCTTTATCAAGCACATCAGCACGGTTAGTTGCGGCAATAACGATAACGCCTTCATTGCCTTCAAAACCATCCATCTCAACCAATAATTGGTTCAATGTCTGCTCGCGCTCATCGTTACCGCCGCCCATACCAGAGCCACGATGACGACCGACTGCATCAATCTCATCAATAAAGATGATACAAGGAGCGCTTTTCTTCGCCTGTTCAAACATATCACGGACACGTGATGCACCAACACCGACGAACATCTCAACAAAATCAGAACCTGAAATTGAGAAGAACGGCACTTTAGCTTCACCAGCAATAGCTCTTGCTAACAACGTTTTACCTGTACCTGGAGGACCTACCATCAAGATACCACGAGGAATCGTTGCACCCAACTTGGTAAATTTGTCTGGATCACGTAAGAACTCAACCACTTCAACGACTTCTTCTTTGGCTTCTTCACAACCAGCCACATCTTCGAAGTTAACGTTGATTTGATCTTCGGTCAGCATCTTCGCTTTCGATTTACCAAAGCTCATTGGGCCGCCGCCTTTACCGCCAGCGCCGCCCTGCATATTACGCATAAAGAATAAGAACAGACCAATAATCAATAGAATTGGGAAGCTGGCTATCAGTAGTTGCATTAGTACGCTTTGGCGCTTTGGTGCCGTTCCTTGAACTTCGACTTGGTTCTCACGTAGCATTGGCATGAGCTGGTCATCTGACACAGCTGGTCTAATGGTCTCAAAAGATGAACCATTTTTCTTTTCGCCGGTGATCTGTTCGCCGTCGATCTCGACACTGGCTACTTGGTTTTCTGACACTGCGGTCACAAACTCAGAGTAGTTAAGGTTATCCGGCTCAGAAGATTGATCAAAGCCGCTAAACACCAGCACCAAAACGCCGATTACCACCAGCCACAATAAGGTATTTTTTACCATGTCGCTCACTAGTTATTCCCATCCCTTACTTATTGGTGTGTTTATTAAACACGTGACATCTATAAACGTATTGCTCATTTTTAACGAATATCCCGATAATAAAAAGCTGCTAAATTAAACTTATATGATTTATAGGTAGCATAAAAATTGTTTTTATAAATAATCAGTATGAGATAAACATAGATATACGATCATTGAGCTTGTAAAACGCTTATTATCAGACGACTTTGCCTAAAACATATGCTAAAAACAAAGGTAATATACCATGATATGTGGTGCTAACCCGTATAATTCAAGCAGGTTGCACGATTATTCAGTTAACGATTGTAGCGATTTTCACACTATGATAATAATAGTTTATGGTGATTCATTATCTCGCTTACAATAGCAGCAACTCATTGATGTTAAAACTATTTAATCGCTATCCAAAACATCTCTTTTGAGCGTGGTCGTGACGCACCTGGCTTTATACTACGAATCTTACTAAAATCCTGCTGCATCTGCTTGCGTAATTCTTGTGTGCCTTCACCTTGAAACACTTTCATAATAAGTGCGCCACCTTCTGGTAAGGTTGCAAGCGCGAAGTCCACTGCCAGCTCGCATAAGTACATCATACGCGGCTGATCGATAGCGCTATTTCCCGCCGTATTGGGTGCCATATCAGACAATACCACGTCGACTTGTCTGTCGCCTACTTCTGCCATAATGGCGTCGAACACTTCAGCTTCACGAAAATCACCCTGAATAAAGGTAACATCAGGCAAAGCATCCATCGCCAGAATATCAGAGGCAATCAAGATACCATTATCACCGACCAATTGTCCCGCTACTTGAGACCAACTGCCAGGGGCACTACCCAAGTCTACAACCGTCATGCCTTTTTTAATCAGGTTGGTTTTTTCGTTAATCTCTAATAATTTATAAGCGGCACGGGCACGGTAGCCATCTTTCTGAGCTTTTTGCACATAATGATCGTCAATATGTTCTTTCATCCAAGCACTGCTGCTCTTTGATAGTTTTTTGTTTTCGATACGCGTGGCCAAAATACCTGCTCCTATTGCTTTACTAAATCTAGCTGCTTTAATTGCTCTATCACTTACAAACTGATATTAATCCGTTGCGGATTATTCTAAATACGGTGTTAATCAAATTTTTTATTCATGGTTGGTTGCAAACTGACCAAATTCTATTGGTTAAATAACTGTTTTATAAGGCAGTAGCGTTTATAATGTACCAAATACTCAGTTTAACATTTTCGTCACGTAAAATCGTGCAAAATCCTGCTGATCTTATGCAAGATGGTCACAGATTATCTATAATGATCAATAACTGTTTTTGACAATACCATTTTTATTTTTACCAACACTTAGGAATTCTATGCAACTCGATAACGCTACCATCAAACGTCTAAAGGGCATCGGTCACGAGCTAAAGCCTATCGTTATGATCGGCAACAAGGGTATTACTCCAACCATTACTGAAGAAATCGATCGCGCGCTAACAGATCATGAGCTTATCAAAGTGAAATTGCCTGCTGGCACGAAAGAAGAGCGTGACATCGTTGGCGCTGAACTTGCTAAAGCGGCTAATGCGTCTTTGGTTCACTCTATTGGTCGTATGGCATTATTACTACGCAAAAACCCAAATGCTAACCCAAAACTGTCTAACCTAGCACGTCACGCACAGTAATATGTCATGATAGACTGGTATTAAGCGACTGGGTTTTATGTTCACTTATATCATAGCTAAACGATAATCAAATACAAAGGCCGCGACGCTTCTTGCTCGCGGCTTTTATGTTTTCTGATAGTCTCGGTTATACTTACCGTATAGTCTTAGTGTCCTTTAGTATTAGTGCTCTTAGCCAGTATGATTTCTCTTGTCACTATCACCTCTTTATTATTACCATCGAGATGTACTTATAATGAACCAATCTTTTAACCTCTCTATAGCCACCGAGACGATAGCGAAAGACGCTCAGCAATTAGGCGTGTCTATAGAAGATCTTGAGAATATCTCTATCGAAGTAAGTACAGAGATCATCCAACAGCCAGCTTTGCAATTAATGCTGACCTATCAAGTGACTCTGCCTAGCCAAATTCTAGCAAACCAACTCAATTGGCGAACATGGCAACAAACTCAAGTAAATTTCACTGATTACCTATGGGAAGAGACGTGCCTTGAATGTTTTATTGCTGGCAGCAAGATTGCAGGCTGTAAGAATGATGACGAAGATATCGTAGCAATTCACCATCCAGAACCTCACAAGATACCACTTCAGCAAACAACTGCTTATATAGAGATTAATGCGAGTCCTGATGGTCGTTATGCACTTTATCAATTTGAGAGCTATCGTAACCCTGCGGCACTACCGCCAGTACCGTTGTATGAAACTGATGGAACCACACGCGCATCTGTTGGTTGGAACAACCATAAGGATTTGACAGCCTTATCAGTAGCAAGCCTACTATCTAGCACTTCAACGGTAGTGCAGACACCTGCTCATTATGAGCGCAGCTTTAGCCTACCTATAACGCAGCTACCGAATCAACAATACGCTATTGCAAACATGAAGATTGAACAAATACATCCTTGTGTCATCTTATGGTTTGGCAAAACTGACTTATATTTTGCCTCGGGCCATGCATCCCCGCCTGATTTTCACAATCGCGACTATTGGCCAAAGTTTGAGCTTTGATTTGGTTGTATGAGCTGTACTCATTTAAATACAGCTATTCTTAGATATAATTATTTAAAGCACAAAAAAAACCCAGTAATGTCATAAAGAGCATTACTGAGTTTGGAGAAAACTTTAGTCTTATTTAACTGATGCTTACTTCATTTAACCGATGTTTATTTGTCAGCCATCGCAAGGTAGATACCACGATCTGATGCATCATCAACATACTGCGAATCACGCCATGTCGTATAGCTGTATGTACCGCTATAAGGGCTAATGCTGTTTTGACGGAAGTCAGATACCCAGTCATTGCCATCAAAAATCTGAATATGACCATGTGGACGGCTTGACGTGCGGTTATAGACAACGACATCACCAACTTGTGGTGCCATGTCGTTACTGATCTTGGTAAAGCCGGCTTGGGCTAGCGTGCCACGAGAGGCGTACTGATAAGCTGAAGGGTTAGGCGTAAACTCATAACCTGCTGACTGTAATGCCTTACGCACATAGCGAGCACAGTAGCCAGAGCTTCTAGATAGAGCGACACGAGAGGCATTTGCTGCTGCAATAGCAGGAGCAGAGTTGCGGTCAGGTACACGGCTGGCTTGCTGCTGACGCTGCTCGTAAGACAAACGACTGGTCAGTGAAGCCAGTTGATATTCTTTTTGCTTAGCATGAGCGCTTAGATTGTCAATTGCTTGACTGATCTCATCGTTGCTATATACATGTGCACCACTGTTAGTGCTATAGATGTTGCGACTAGAACCATAGTTCGCAGAAGTAGAAATATTTGTGATGGTATGACTCAAGGTATTATTTGGTTGAAAGGTTATTTCGGCAGCACCACTCGTCTGTGCGATACCCATTCCCAATACTGACAAAATTAATAAAGCTTGTTTCATAAATTTACTACCTATTGTTAATACAAGTCTGCTCGTCATCCGTAACGAAGCATCAATTAATTTAGAGGATATAATCATCAAATAGACGTGATAAAATCCCTATTACAACGGTTCATTCTTTTCAAATAGTGACTAGTGCCAGTAGTACCTCCCACCTAGTCAACTATCTTATAAGCCATCTGCTATATATTGCTTTTAGCATGTCTGTTATGAGTATCGAGTTTGTCACCTATTAGATGAGTACTTACGATGTCAAAAAAACAACCTAATCGGCTTGCCCAGCTTATAGATCATCAAGCATTTGCTGGTAGCGCGCTACCTCAAACCCTTGCTAACAACATGCGACTATATATAGAAGCAACCAACGAGATAAAAGAGCTATTGGTAGACTGTCTACCTGAGGAAATCCTCAATACCTGTTGGGTTGTAGGCTTAACACCTGAGCAGTTGATATTGAGTGTTAGCTCAATGACAGCAGCAAATCATATTCGCTATTTACATAGCTCGTATTTGCAAATACTAACGGAGCAGTCAATTACATTTAAACAACTCAAGCAAATTCGCGTCGTTGTGGCTAAAAGCTCTGCCGATAATTATTCATCTAAACAATCATTAACATCATCACTGCACTTGCCAAATTCTCGTAAAGCCAATGAAAATCAGGCGCTTAGCCAGAACACAAAACGGACTATATCACAGGCCGCAGAGCATGTCACCACTGATGAAAATCTCAAAAAAGCCCTTTTGAGTTTGATTAATCATTAAAAATACCGACTATTAAATGTAAAGTTATGTAAATAAGAGCAGGTGATGGCATCGATAAAGATGGATTTTTGTAATGTATTAGATAAAAAAAATCCTTCGTTAGTTACATCCAGATTATGGATATAGCTAACGAAGGACTTAAAAATCATCTACAGCTTTTGTATTATATGCCTTAACGGAAAATTCGTATATTCATATAGACAATATATTCATAATATAAAATATTATATAAATGTAATTATGAGCCTACTATGTAATATTGCGTAAATGTTTCGATACTTCCTGTATATTCCTGTATTTATCCTTCAATAGCTAAGTCACTAAGCGGTAAATACTCGATAGGACAGGTTACATTGTCATCAAAAGTTACAATTTCAAAGTTATCTTCGTCAGACAGTATTTCACGTACTAATAAATTATTTAGAGCATGACCAGACTTATAGGCATTAAAACGACCTAAAATTGGGTAGCCAATCAGATGCAAATCTCCCAAAGCATCTAAAATTTTATGACGGACAAACTCATCATTAAAACGTAAGCCTTCTGCATTAAGTATGTTGGCATCATCGATAACGATAGCATTTTCCATACTGCCACCTAATGCTAGATTATTTTGACGTAGCGCCTCTATATCACGTAAAAATCCAAAAGTACGTGCAGTGCTTAATTGTTCGATGAAATTCTGTGTAGAGAACTGCAACTGTGCATGCTGAAAGTTCTTATCAAACGCAGGATGATCAAAGTCAATTTCAAAATTTAATTCATACCCTTCATAAGGACGTAGCTCTGCCCATTTATCTTCTAGTTTTACTCGTACAGGACGTATAATTTTAATAAATTTCTTGGCCGCTTCTTGCTCACAAAATCCTGCATCTAGTAAGAGCGCAACAAAAGGCGCAGCGCTACCATCCATAATTGGTATCTCTGAAGCAGAGACCCGAACTAACAGATTGTCTACTCCTAGACCAGCGATGGCACTGAGCAGATGCTCAACCGTGCCCACTCGCGTACCACCAAACACTAAGTTCGATGACATCATCGTGTCTTGTACTAAAAACGCACTCGCTGGGATTGGTTGACTACCTTCTATGTCAGAGCGCTCGAAAACAATACCAGTGTCAATCGGCTGTGGATGAAACTCCAAGTCAACAGGCTGACCACTATGTAGACCAGTACCCGTAACGGCTATTGCTGTTTTTATGGTTCTTTGGTTCATGGTTGTCTTCTCACATATTTTGTTACAATTGACATAGTGTACCATTACCGAGCCCTTATTCGCTATATATAAAAAGCGCTAATTTTCTTATCTCCTTGATTGATAACACTTATCGTTAGTATCCTATTGCTGATTTTTACTTTATATGATCTATCTAATGCTATAAAAAAGTGAGACTCACATAATTTTCGACAGTCATATACATATAGATTACATAGAAAACTGTCATGGTTTTTCTCATAGAAAATGGTTCATCTTTCTTCAAACACAAAAAAGCCAGCATTAAAACGCTGGCTTTTTCTTACTCACAGTAAATTAGAAGTACTATTTATTCTGTTGACGCTTTAAATAGTCTTGGATACTGTTAGTTTTAGTCTTAGGCTGCTCTTGAGGTGCGCTTGCGCTAGGACGTACAACGCTATCTTGATACTGCTGAGCTTGCGAATGCTTCTGACTGTTTAAAGCGCTGGTATGCACGTTAGGATCAACAGGTTGCGTACTATTGACAGAAGGTACTGGCTGCTCGACGACTTCTGGCTCTTGACCTGCGTTTTCATCTAACGTTAAGCCAGTTGCGATAACGGTCACATGTAAGTCATCGCCCATTTTTTCGTCAATCACTGAACCGTAGAAAATATGAGCGTCATCAATATCAGTAATTTCTTCGACTATTGCACTGATTTTGCTCATTTCATCTAGTGACAATGACTCTGAAGAAATAACGTTAACCAGTAGACCTTTTGCATTTTCTAAACGCAAATCATCAAGTAGTGGTGATCTGATGGCTTTTTCAGTCGCTTGACGCGCACGATCATCACCGCTGGCACGGCCAATACCCATCATCGCATGACCTTTCGCAGTCATCGCCGTACGGATATCGTTAAAGTCAATATTGATCATACCTTCGCTAGCGATGGTTTCCGCAATACCTTGCACAGCATGAAGCAATACATCGTCTGCTTTTTTGAAAGCATCTTGCATAGAGATGTTGCCGTATACACTCATTAACTTATCATTCGGAATCGTGATAATTGAGTCGACAAAGTTAGTCAGCTGCTCAATACCTGCTTTAGCAGCTTTGATACGCTTACCACCTTCGAATTTGAATGGCGTGGTCACAACCGCAACTGTTAGTACTTCCATTTCTTTTGCAATACGAGCAACAACTGGTGCTGCGCCTGTACCAGTACCGCCGCCCATACCAGCAGTGATAAATACCATATCTGAGTGCTCAAGCAATGCGCGAATCGCTTCTTCTTCGCTCTCTGCTGCTTCACGACCCACTTCTGGATTTGCGCCTGCCCCTAGACCACGGTTCGTTTTTGCACCCAGTTGTAGTTTATGCGGTGCAGTAAGACGATCTAGCGCTTGTTTATCTGTATTGGCACAAACGAACGTTACACCTCTGATGCCTTGCTGTACCATATGTTCAACTGCATTACCGCCGCCGCCACCAACACCGAATACAGTGAAGCTTGCTTGGCCATTGTTTTGAAGCTGATTATCATCTGGCATGGTGTATTTTGACATAAAAAAGATTCTCCAGTTGCAGATAGCGTGTA
The DNA here is from genome assembly GCF_904846645.1 of Psychrobacter sp. Pi2-1. Classification (GTDB taxonomy): domain Bacteria; phylum Pseudomonadota; class Gammaproteobacteria; order Pseudomonadales; family Moraxellaceae; genus Psychrobacter. Next base: position 14,254 of record NZ_CAJHBO010000015.1, on the reverse strand, counting down.
AGTCGATACATAGTAACGCACTCATGTGGCGCGCTATCGACATACTATATATAAATGTATTTAAATAAAACAGGGTATGGCTAAAATCGATCAGTATAGACAATAATATGTCATTATCACTTAATACTTTATTTTTAAAACTAATTTATTCGCAATATTGCTCTATTTTTTTTGCTTAACTAACTTAGAGACATTCCATAATGTATGGATGCTCTAGATATGAGGTTAAACGAATCTATAGTATTTTCTTTAAAACATTTGCAAACCGTTGACCCGCACTCCGAAATACGCCTGATACTCGATTGTTTTGAATCGCTTCAGGTTCACTTTTTTCACTACGGCGGAATTGCTCGCTCTGACTATATAACAATGTGCCAAAAGCCGTCTGATAAGCACGGTCATTCACTTGACTATTTAATAGCTTAAACGACTCATCATTATCAAAATGATTATAAGCACTGATAGCAGGATGAGTATTGGTCAGTACGACAGGCATTTTTAGTAGCTTTTTGGCAAAGGGTATCATACCTTTAATCGTACTACCGCCGCCAGTCAACACAATCCCTTTATCGATATAGCCTATCAAACCTGCTTCGTGTAATTGACGCGCTACTTCAGTAAATATCTGAACGTAACGAGCTTCAATAATACGTGCCAAGTTATAGATACCAATATTGATTTCGTCACCCGAGCCTTGAGGCTTGAATAAAAAGAAGGCGCTTGGATCGACACTATTAACATCAGCTGTACCATGAGACTTCTTCAGTTTTTCAGCTTCAATCATGGAAATACCAAAATCAGCTGAAATATCCATTGTCACTTCATGACTGCCTGTTGCTATACAGTGTGTAAAAATCAACTTATTCTCTTTATACACACAAATGCTGGTCGTACTAGCACCGATATCTACTAAGCAAACGCCTTGCTGGCGTTCCTCAGTCATCAAACTATACTCAGCACTGGTCACTGCATCAAAAACAATATGATCAATGCCGACGTCACAACTTTGCAATAGTTTTTGGATATTCTGACGGCTGGCAACAGGCATCATCATCATGTGGTACATCACGGTGATATTGTGTGCCATCATTTCGATGACATCATCCACCATAAAGTCTTGCTCATCGACATAAATACCTTGCTGACAGCAATGCATCAAATAATAGTCAGATGATAAATCACGCGACTTTGCATTGGCCAATGCTTGTACCATGTCTTTGGCGCGTACGACTTCATCTTCTACTTTGACCTCTCCAGCACTGTTTTTGCTAGATAGCTCAGGGGTCGCAAGGGTTAACCAAACACTATGCACACGGCAGTTAGCGGTGTCTTCTGCTTCTTGGATAGCTTGCTTAATAGCACCTTGCAGACGTTCACGATGCTTTATTTGACCTTGATAAAAATCGCTGTTTTTAACTTGTCCTACGCCCAAAATACGAATGTCTTTTGCCGAGACAACATTGCCTATGACGACATATACTGCCGTGGCACTTAGATGGACAACAACCAGATTTTCATTATTTTTCATGGTACCAGACAAATTATCGCTAAATAGTAGAGCAAGTGATGCTCTTCTATTAAATCATTAAAAAAAGCGTTACTAATACGCTATGATGTTGTACATATTTTCTTCAAACTAAATAAACCATATTAGCTCACATCGATTATTCATAGATGTAGTGCTTACTTAGGCTATTCTGTTTCAGCACTCTGTGTTACGTTCCAAGCAATGGTAAAGCCATTTTTGTATCGTAAATCTACAGACTGCATGTCATCTCGACGCATACTTAACTGATTGCCAAGCAACTGGCTTAAATTCAGTAGTTTTTGCGCCGTATTCTCATTGTCTACAATCACACGTAATCCATTGTCAAAGCGGATTAGCCAAGTCATTCTCGGTGACAGAATGATATCTTCGACCTGCATGCCAAGCGGTGCATACCAATCATTAACTTGCTGCATTTGTTGCATAATAACTGGTGCTTGAGACATCTCACCCTGTAAGGTCGCAAAACGCTCTTGTGTTAAATCTCTACTATCAGCAGGAACAAACACAGCCCCTTTTGCATCGACCAAACGTTCTGTACCAAAATTAGCAACTGCTTGCTTGGGTAATGCGTTGACGACGATGCCACGTTGCCAATCACGAGAGATACTCACTTGGTCTACCCAAGCTAAACCCATCGTAATGTCGCGCAATGCCTGCAAATCAGAAGTAAAAAAGCTACTTACTTGTTGTTGTTCCATTACACCTTGTAATGAGCGATACTGAGCAGCAGACAAACCTTGATTACTAACATAAATATTTGCTGGCGGTGCATCACGTAACGCTTTGCCGCCCATCATTAATATTAGCATTAGCAGACCTAAGACCAGTACCATAAATAGGTACTTTACCGTTGCCGGTATTTGGATCTTAGATTTTGGGCGACCGGCTTTATCACTCATCAAGTCAGTTACCTCGTTGACAGTTTGAGCCATAACGACCTTTGTCCCTATATTTGCATAAAACTGATCATGCTATTTATTGATATAAATCTGCGTATTTTTGGCAGAAGCTTATTAAGTCGATATGTTATCAAATTTTATTAAAAATATAGCTTATATACAGTGATTACGTTGATTTAAACGTAACATTTTTCTTAAATTATGAATAAGTTATCAGTTGTATTCAAAAAACAACATAAACATCACCGAAATAGACTTATTCTTACAATATTAACGTATTTTATGGTTAAACAATAGCCAAACACCAACTAGCAGCAGCGAATTTACACAAGTTTACATGAAGCTGTGGTATAGCAGCTCTAGTGACACAAAGAGTCGCCACTATCTGCTCAATTTAGTTGATTTGATAGCTATAGCGTCTGCGCTAAAATATGCCAGCATAGCGCGTCAAAATCTAGTCCGCGAGCTTTAGCCGCCATCGGAACCAAGCTGTGACTGGTCATACCTGGTACAGTATTGATTTCAAGCAACCAAAAATTGCCTGCTTCGTCTTGCATGGCATCGATACGTCCCCAGCCTTTTGCATCTACTGCACGAAATGCCGCAAGGCTTAAATCTTGCAAGTGCTTTTCATCAGTAGCGCTCAACCCACAGGGGATGTAGTAACTGGTATCGTTGCGATTGTACTTGGCTTCAAAATCATAGAAGTTAGTAATGTCGGCAGGCTCAAGACGAATAACTGGATAAGCTTCGTCATCGATAATCACAATCGTAAATTCACGACCTGTAATCCAACGTTCAGCCATCACTGCATCACCACATTCCACCGCAGTTGCATAAGCGGCAGGCAATTCATCAAGATGATTAACCTTGGTCATGCCAATGCTTGAACCTTCATGAACTGGCTTAATGATAAGTGGCAGACCTAGCATGTTAACCACTTGCTGCCAGTCAGTATCAGCCGTCAATAATGAAAATGGTGCAGTTGAAAGGCCGCAACCTTGCCACAATTGCTTGGTACGTACTTTGTCCATACCTAGTGCAGAAGCTAGAATCCCTGAACCAGTTTGCGGTATATCAAACCACTGTAATACGCCTTGCAGCAAACCATCTTCGCCGCCACGACCATGCAACACATTAAATACGCGGTCATATTTGCGTAGCTCAGTGATGTCTTGGTGCTTTGGATCAAAATGAGTGGCATCAACGCCTTGGTTTTGGAGCGCTTGCAATACTGCCGCACCACTGTCCAAAGACACGCTGCGCTCATTGCTACTGCCACCATAAATAACGGCTACTTTGCCAAACTGACTGGCATCTTTTGCATGAGTCGTCGTGTTTACAGATGTATCATTGGTAGCTGCATTTTGAGTGCTATTATTGTCTTTATTATCAGTTGTCATGAGGATCGTCCCTAAATTTTAGCTTACTTAATATAAAGGTTATTGGCAGCCAAATCGATAGCAATCTGCCCGACATTACCAGCGCCTTGGGTAATCAGCATATCGTTGGCTTTTAACAAACGCTGCATAACAGGGGCTAGATTGTCTTTATCAATAATAGTCGGTTCAACTTCACCGCGCAAACGGATACTGCGCGCTAATGACTTGGTATCAGCGCCCGTAATCGGACTCTCCCCTGCTGAATAAACATCTAATAGTAATAGCTCATCAACACTTGATAGCACTTCTACAAAATCATCGTAGCAATCACGGGTACGGCTGTAACGATGCGGCTGAAATAGCATCACTAAACGACGATCAGGGAAGCTTTGACGAGCAGCTTTAATGGTCGCATCGACTTCTTTTGGATGATGACCATAATCATCAATCAGTAAGACATTACCATCATCGATATCGACAGAAGCGTGCTGCTCAAAACGACGACCCACGCCTTCAAATTTTTGCAAGGCGCGCTCAATCGCTGCATCATCTACGCCTTCATCGGTCGCCATCGTAATAGCAGCAAGCGCGTTATAGACATTATGTGTACCAGGAATGTTCAACGTCAAGCGTAATGGTTCACGGTCACGGCGCAATACGGTAAAGTGAGTCTTAGTTCCTTCTGTCACTAAGTCTACAGCTTGTACATCATTGAACGGCTCAAGACCAAACGTCAATACTGGACGACCGATATCATCGATCATTGCATACAACTCAGGGTCATCACCGCAGACCACTGCCAAACCGTAAAACGGCATGTTTTGTAGAAACTGGATATAAGCGGCTTTTAATTTATCAAAGCTGTTTTCGTAGGTTTCCATATGGTCTTGGTCGATGTTGGTCACAATCGCGGCCATCGGATGCAATGACAAGAACGATGCATCAGACTCATCAGCTTCTGCTACCAAGAAACGGCTGCTACCCAATGCTGCATTTTTGCCTGACGCATTTAACTTACCGCCGATAACATAGGTAGGATCTAGCTGTCCTTCTGCCATCATTGTGGTGAGCAAACTGGTCGTTGTCGTTTTGCCATGTGCTCCAGCAACTGCGATACCATGACGATAGCGCATTAACTCACCAAGCATATCAGCACGGCGTACTACTGGCAGACGAGCTTCAAGTGCTGCTTTTACCTCAGGGTTGCTACGATCAATCGCTGACGAGACAACGATAACGTCAGCATTAGCAATGTTTTTAGAGTCATGGCCAATCGATATCTCGATGCCAATCTGTTGTAGACGCTTAGTCACTAGACTTTCTGCGATGTCAGAACCACTGACCTGATAGCCTTGATTATTCATCACTTCAGCGATACCGCACATGCCTGAGCCACCAATACCGATGAAATGCAAATGCTGAATGCGGCGCATTTCTGGTATTTCAATCAAACGCTTAGGTAGAGCTTTCGCAGAGGTAGGCATAAGGATCTCTCTTTATTAAAGGTCAATAAAACTTAGTAAATTCAAATAAGGGGTATAGAGGACAGACTATAGTGCTTGCCAAATGATATCAGCAACTTGCTTACTCGCACTACGGTTGGCCAATGCATGGCCTTTTTTCGCCATCGCTAAGCACTTCTCTCGGTTGAGTGCGCCAAGCTCATCACTTAGACTTTTGGCAGTTAGCTCTGACTGCGGTAATAGAATTGCAGCATCATGCGAGGTCAACGTGCGTGCATTAGCCGTCTGATGGTCATCCACTGCATGCGGTAGCGGTACAAAAATAGCGGCGATGCCGACGTTTTGAATTTCAGTCACGGTCAATGCACCTGCGCGGCAAACGATGATGTCTGCCCAGTTATAAGCTGCAGCCATATCATCAATAAAAGGCTGTACAGTAAACTGATGGTTGTTTAGGTCTTGTGCGCTATAAGCCGCTTGTGTGGCTGCTTCATTATTGCGTCCGCACTGGTGTAAGACTTCAAACGGCTGATCTAGTAATGCTAATGCTTTTGGTACCGTATCATTTAATACCTGAGCACCAAGTGAACCGCCGACTACCAACAGTTTAAGCGGTGAACTGTCATTTACATCGTAGCGTACCTTTGGCTCTGCGACACCAGTGATGGCGTTACGCACAGGATTGCCTACTGTCTCAAGCTTGGCATCTTGCTGACTATTGGCAAAGGTATTCTCGAACGCTTGTAATGTCTTGGTCGACAGTTTAGATAAGTAGCGGTTGCTCATGCCAGCGATGGCATTTTGCTCATGGATAATCAACGGGGTATTAGTCATACGTGCAGCGATACCGCCGGGTGCAGTGACATAACCACCGAATCCAACGACCACATCAATCTGATTACTACGAATCACTTTTATGGCAGCCATCGTCGCGGATAGCAGAGTCATTGGGAGCTTTAATAGTCGACCAACGCCTTTGCCACGAAGCCCTTGCATATTAATAGCATGAAAGGGATAACCTGTTGGCTCAACCAAACCGTTTTCCATACCATTTGGCGTTCCCAACCAATGAATCACCGCACCGCGTTGGGTCAGCTCGTCGCTCACTGCAAGCGCTGGAAAAACATGCCCGCCCGTACCAGCTGCCATCATCAATATATGCGGTGTTTTCATGAACGCCTGCCTATCTTTACTTTATTTATATGAAGGGTTTATCTCACTGCGGCGGTAACAATTATGAAAAATAATGACCTAGCCAAAGCCCGCATAGTATAGAGGAAATTATTGTCTTATATACAGTACTTTATGCAGCAAAAATAACAAAAATCCAAGCCATGATCGGTCATAGCTTGGCGTCGTGTAATACTAATAAACGGTAAGAAAAATAAATGACTAACAATACCTCAAAATATGTGTTTTACGTAGTCAAAATATTCTTAAACTCAAAACGTTCCTGAACATAGCGAAAGCTACGCCGTAAATTTATTCTCAATCGCCATGATAAAGTCGGTTGCGATATCTGTACCACATTGGTCATCAATCTCACGTACGCACGTTGGGCTAGTAACGTTAATCTCAGTGATACGCCCACCAATTAAGTCTAGACCAACGAACATTAGACCTTTTTCTTTAACGATTGGCGCCACAACTTCTGCTACTTGGCGTTCGATATCAGTCAATGGCATGGCAACACCGTTACCACCAGCTGCTAGATTCCCGCGGGTCTCGCCTTTGGTTGGAATACGAGCCAAACTATAATCTACCACGACACCATCGACGATCAACACGCGTTTGTCGCCTTCTTTAATCTCCGGCAAATAACGCTGCGCCATGATGGGCAAAGTCTCAAGCTCAGTCAGTATCTCTAACGTCACTCCGATGTTTGGGCTATCAGCGGTTAAACGGAAGATGCCAGTGCCGCCCATACCATCTAGTGGCTTGACGATGACGTCCTGTTGTTCAGCGATGAACTTACGAATATGTGCTTGTTTGCTGGTCACAATCGTTGGGCTCATATAATCACTGAACCACGTCGCAAACAACTTCTCATTGCAGTCGCGAATCGCTTGTGGATCATTGACCACGAGCAAGCCTGCTGCTTTGGCATGGTCAAGCATATAAGTAGCATAAATAAAGCGCATATCGAACGGTGGATCTTTGCGCATCAAAATTACGTCATAGTCGCCGACTGGCCCTGTGCTTTTATCACCCAACGTATAGAAATCTGCAGGATCACGCTTTACCGTCAATGGCTGCGTATCGACCATCAACTGACCACGGTCCAACCACAAGTCATGAATCTGACAATAACCAAGCTGATGGCCACGGTCTTGAGCGGCCCACATCATAGCGAGACTGGTGTCTTTTTTATAATTGACCCGCTCGATAGGATCCATAATAACGAGTATTTTTAGCGATTTTTCTTGTTTTTTTTGGCTCATGATAAGACTCACTTACGTTATATTGTTGATATGAAACAAACTTATTAAATAACATTCGTGCCCAACTATACGCCGTACTGCTCACGATAGTGTTGCATTTTGGCTAACTGGGTCGCGTCTTTATATTGACTATTTTCATCGGCCAAATAACTGATCAAATCATCGATATCGACCAATGCACGTACAGGTACTTCTAGTGTCGCGGCAAGCTCTTGAATAGCAGAATGCTCGGCTTGACCTTTTTCTTTACGATCGAGTGCAACGATAATACCAGCAACACTTGCGCCTGCTTGCTCTAAAATCTCCACTACTTCGCGCATGGCTGTACCTGCTGTAATGACATCGTCAAGCACCCAAACGGCCTTGCCAGTTACATCAGCACCTACCAAATTGCCGCCTTCGCCGTGAGTTTTAGCCTCTTTACGGTTATAACCCCATTTGGCATTAATACCATGATGTAGCCATAACGCTTGCGCTGTCGCTGCGACAAAAGGAATACCTTTGTAAGCCGCACCAAAAATGACCAGCTCCTGCTCATTCTCGCCATTATTTGCACTCATTTGTTCAGCTAAGGCATCTGCATAACCACGTGCTAGCAGTGACAACATCTCACCAGTTGCAAGCAAGCCTGCATTAAAAAAGTACGGACTGATACGACCAGACTTTAGGACAAACTCACCGAATTTGAGCACTTGGTTGTCTAGAGCCAGTTGAATAAATTGATGAGATGAAAATGTAGGGTCTTGAGGGCGTGTTACATGAGACATTATGACATTCCTATCAGCAAAAAGAGGGGGCAAAAAATTTGCATTATTGTACGCATTATTGATCAGCTTGACCAACCATTGATCTCATAATCCTGCATATTGGCATAGCGAGTCAGCAAACCACTACGCGACGAGATATTAAAATAGCTCTGTCCATCTGCTCGGACCTGTATCTCCCAGCCCAAATGATAAGCGGCAACAATAATATGACCAGCAAATAGTCGAATCTGACGATATGCGTGGCGCTGCGATGGCTCACAAACGATCTGACTGAGCAAATAGCTACGCACATGCTGACATATGTCTGCTGCGCTATAACTATGGTTGATACTTTTACGGCTACTACACTGCTTTAGCGCATGGACAGCTACACTACATGCCATGATATCCGTGGCCAAACTACCCTCGCCTGTCTCAAACTGCTGCGGTTGTAATATCACTTGCCAATCGTCGGCATACAGACTGTTAAGTAGCTCATCAGGATTATAGCGTTTGGTCAATGCGCGCATAGATAATGCAGGCTTCTCAGCCTTGCTGTCATTATCTGAATCGTTGTTTGACTCAACCCCTGTAGCGCTATCAGTAGGCAAAAACCCATAACGGTTCAGTTTTGGATAAGCGCGAATCGCCTGTTGAATATCTGACATATCTAACAACGTCATATCCGATAATGTCGATATTAGTGGCTGCTCACTATGATTTTGATAAAAGCTATCCGGTAATTCAATAAGCTGTGCTGCATTCAGCAATGATAAATGCTCAGCCAGTGCCTCTGAAGCAATCAGCGACCATTTCGATAAGCTGTCTGCATTGGGCTGATAGAACCGCGTAGAGTTACCATAAAGCCTGCGCAGTTGACCATTTAGGCGACGAGCAGGCTCAGGTATATCACTTAATGGTCTGGCAGGGTCAAGAGGAGATTGTTTGGGATCAAAGTTAGGATGTACGATCGCAGGTTGCTGCGAATCAGCTAATATAGACGATTGCTCAGCCTTTTTTCGGACATTACCTTCTGCCAGCTGCCCACCCTCTGTTGCCAGATTAGCATGAGACAAACGGTCATCAGAAGTAGAAGGCTGGGACATGAAATCTCCGTAGATTATAAAATATAAAATAAGTAAGAACGATTACATCAAGGGCTATTTTACTCTTTAGGGCTTAACTCTAAAGGCTTACTCTTGATGGTTTAAAATATCTCGGTAGCCTGTCTGCCAATCAGCATAATCAAGCCAAGCTAACGGAATGTTGCTGTGCAAGCGTTTTCCTGTCACTGAGGTTTTTGTATTATCAATAGTAGGAGGTGTCTCGCCAACCTGCTCACTAAGCCAAACCCCTAGCTCAAATGTAGTAATAGGTCGATAGTCCGTCGCTAGATAGACAGGTTTTGGTGTTTCTATGGTCAACACTTTGGCAATGATATTGACCAAGTCGCGATCCATAATACGGTTGCTCCAATGCTCAGCTGGCACTGGATCTTTATTTGGCTCACGAGCCTTGCGTAGTCGCATTAAGCGCTCACGTCCATAGATACCACTAGGACGGATGACCACTGCTTTATCACCGAAGCCTTGTTGCAGCGCTTGTTCTGCTTGCAATATTACCTTCGAGGCTTCACGCGCAGGCGTAACAGGTGCAGTATGCTCATCAATCCACTCACCATTGTCCTGACCATAGACACCAGTAGAAGAAATGAATACCACACGCTCAAGTTTAATAAGCTGCGGAGCAAGCTTTGCCAAATGCTGACTAATCGCTAGATAACTATTGTGATAACCGCTGGTTGAATACTCGTCAGGGGTGACGATAATCGCAATATGAGTAAATGCTTGTAGCTGCTCAGTCGTCAAAGTCAATGCATCAGCCTGCAAAAAATCTGCACTATCCATCAAATCATAATGGTGGCGCTCACTACGAGCAAGCCCAGTCACACAATAGCCATCTTGGGCAAGTTTGTTGGTCACTGGCAGGCCGATATCACCTTGTCCGATAATTAGTAAATTTTGCGTACTCATAAAGCATCTTTTCCTTTATACAACTTCCTTTATACAACCATTCCAGCGCTTAGAAGCCATTTTGTTCAAATTAATACCTAAACCAATGTCTAAATCAGTGCCTAAAAGTATCGTCTGTACGATAGCTGTATATCATCATTGGCATCGATACGTTCTTGCCATTCGTAATTAGCATTGATACGTAGTGCTTGTTTTTTATCAATGTCGTATTGCAGCCCTAAACTTGAGATTGGTTGCCAATAGTGACCACGGACGTTGGTTTCATCGCTGCTGCCATGATACCAATATGGCAATTGCAATTCAGCTTGTGCGCGTAACTGATTGTTAATCTGATAACGGCAGCCTGCATTGATACCTGCGCCTAGACGAAAGCCTTTATTGACACCGCGTCCTACTTGCCCCGTACCTGCCAAAAAGGTATAGCACAGTTGCGGCGGCATCTCACCAGTACCTGCGGCTGGTGTACCAAATGCCCATGACCAGCCTTTTTCGTAACTCACGCTACCGACCAGATGATCCGTACCTGCCTCTTGCGATCCATCGTTTACTCGCGTCGCCTCGATACTGGCGCCCCACGTTTTGCCTTTTTTGCCGGCATTGATAGGATTAAAAGAGCGTCCACGAATCAAAGTCGCATTTTGCAAGACCACACTGTCTGGCTGGTTGGGCTTATTATCATCTGTGTCATACAATCGTAATGTCGCAGCCAGCCCTTCTAAGTTGAAAAACTGTGGATACCCTGAGGCGTGGTCAAGCGTATCATGAAACCCCGCTCGAAACCCAATATCCATATAGTCATCGTCGCCACGCTGCCCTATACCTATCGTGCCCAATTGTAGCGGATGCCTGTCTATCGGATTATTATCCGATACGTCGATTTGACGCTTGAGTAGTGTTTGCCCATCGGCTGACATGCTCGATACAAGGTTAAGCTGCGCAGACTTGATCTCATTCACGGTTTGTTTGGCACTATTGTGATAGCCCAACTGCGCGCGCTGTTGTTTTTTCTCATTGAGCTGAGATTGACGTAAGGTATTATCAGCAGGCGTATAAATCGTACTTGCCAGCAACTGCTCATCATTTAATAGTTGAATCACATCAGAAGGCACGACTGCGTAAGACAATTGGCTCAGTAGGTTTTGCTGCGGACGGACCACATCAATAAGACGCAGAATCTCAGAAGCACAATTGTCCGTGGTGAAATAATACGGCATTTTCAATGCTTTGGTTTCCCAAACGTGGCGCATAATCTGCTGAACTTCCGCTGGCGTCAGACTCAACTGATATGTCCACGTATCACGTTCATCATCTTGCAGGTATTTCGCTAGCATCTCTGGATATGGGTCAATTTCGATAGCGCTGTTGTAGCTACCAATCATTGACTTGGTAGCATAGACTGGAAAACTGTCGTTTGGATCACCGTCTACCGTATAGTTCAGCGCATAAGCCTTATCAATTTGGTTTGGATCTGCTACGCTCGATTTTGAATCAATGCGCAATAACGTATGACCAAAGGCAGAGAGTGGGTTGTCCAAATATTCCTCAGCAAACACAATAGATAACTGCTCAGGCGCCAATGTCGACATCCAGTCATCCAGCTCTGGACACTCATTTGTCAGACTCGCATCATCGATAGCTAACTTTTCTTTTAGCCATGCTACTCGTGCTGGGAAACGGCACAGAACGGAATTATTATTGGCTTGAGTTTTTATATGAATGTTTGCTTGGTTATTACCAGTTGTCTGCGATGTGAATTCTTTTGCCAGTGCGACTAGTGTCGCGTCTAATTCTGCGGCTGAATCCTGCTGACCGTTATCACTCAAAAAAAAGCGTGGATCATCGACCAGACTCTCCGTTTTCTTTTTAGATAAAATGCTGCTTTGATCATCGTAAAAATACAATAAGCGTCGCCATGTTGTATGCTGTGCTAGATTGTCAGTTTTTGCCTGTCGACGCCATGTTGCCAGTAACTGCTCTGTCGCCATATCTGACCCAGACGCAGTATTATTTTGAGTATTGTTTCCAGTATTACTGAGAGTAGATGTCTCAATGCGAACAGCATCTTCAGCGTCACTAGGTGACGTACTATCTGATAATTCAGATGAGAGCGCTCCTTCGGTGACCAATAAAGGCGTCGGTAAAAATGCCTGCGTGTTTGCAGAAAACAATAGCGCCGCTATCGCCAATGGCAGTCGCGCTCGCTGACCAATGGTTATTAGAGTATAAGTTCCAGACGTAGACATCGGTTTTATAGACATGAGGCAGGCTCTCACACGTTATTATTTATACGCTATTCGCGCTGTGAAGGTTTATTCTGCTAGAGACTCAAATGATATAAGCAAGCTGCGACCATCTAACTACTTTGATAGACTTTCTATCACAACATCACCAATACTGTTATAAAAAGAGAGCTTTATGCCCGATTCATTATTATCTACATTGCCAATGACAATCACAGATGGTTTGCTGTCAGCCGCTACTTGGCTGGCCTCACCAAACTACAATATCAGGCCAAAAGGTCTAAGTATTGATGCCATCATTATTCATAATATTAGCCTACCACCCAATGAGTTTGGTGCGTGCGACTCTAGCGGCACGCATTATGTAAAAGCATTATTCACTAATCAATTAGATTGGGATGCGCACCCTTATTTTCAGGCAATCAAAGGCGCAGAAGTGTCAGCGCATTTGTTTATCGAGCGTGATGGCGCTATCACGCAATTTGTCAATTTTAACGAACGCGCTTGGCACGCTGGACGCTCTAGCTACTTAGGCCGACCTGAATGTAATGATTATAGCATTGGCATTGAGCTTGAAGGGTCAGATTTTGTGTCCTTCACTTCTGCTCAATATGAGAAGCTCGCAGCGGTAATTGCGGCCATTTATAAAGCCTATCCTAAAACGCAGCGACATTTGACAGGGCACAGTGATATTGCGCCAGGGCGTAAGACGGATCCTGGTGATTATTTTGAATGGGCAAGGTTGCGGGAGAGTATCTCGAACCTATCAAAGTAGGAAGTGGTCTAATATGAATTACTGTATGGAGAATTTATGACTTGGATTGAGGTAGCTGACTCAGCAGTGAAGATTGGTTTGGGTGCGCTTATAACAGGTATTATTGCTTTTGTTTTGTCTACAATTCAGCATCGTAATGATCGAAAGAAAGCTAAAGTTGCGCGCGAGTTTGAAATGCTAAAAGAAGTTGCAGGAAAAGTAGAGACTTTCAATAGAGTCTCTTTGAGATACTGGGCAAATATTACCGATTGGAGAGCTAGATCTTTACTAAGCGGAATTTATACTAAACCTGAAAAACTAATAGACTCGCAGAATGCTTTATACGATAGTTTTAGTGAGTTAACCGAAGCAGAGTCACTATTGTTACTGTTTGGCTATGAAGAGGCCTCAATCTCATTGAGGCTATATGGTGAAACAGTTATAGCTTTTAAAAAGAGAGTAGATTCTACAGATTTGCGTTTTGATGCCGATGATGCGGCTAACTACAGAGAATCTATGATTAATAAGCGGGCCGAACTATTTAAGATACTGAATAATATCTATAAAAAGATTTAGTGACTTTTCACCTTGAGCAAAAATAAAGATAATGTATTTCGGCTTTGAGACCATCCCGAATTCTGTGTAACTGCCATTTAGATTAAATGCTTACTGATACGGTCATCAAACATAATCATAAAACGATTCAGAGCAGACGTCCAGTTACGGATTGGCATCGACCACTTTTTG
>NZ_CAJHBO010000014.1 GCF_904846645.1 Psychrobacter sp. Pi2-1 | reverse complement strand
GTTTTAAATAGGCTATATTATTCCTAAGATAATTTTACTATATTTTAGCTACAATGTTAATTGCCTTGTTATGCTTTTAAATTTAATCCAAAAATAATCGAAAGAGAATCAAGTTATGGAAAGAAGTTTTTATATCTATGGATCTTGTGTGTCTCGAGACGGATTTAGCTCAATTGATAAAAGAGAACTAAATCCTGTGGGATATACAGCAAGGTATTCTCTAGCTCGCTTAATATACCCTAAGGTCCATAATAACTATGATCTATCATTATTAAAAAGTCAGTTTCAAAAAAGAATTTTAAAGAGAGAGTTACTAAATAGTCTATTTGATGATATATCACAGGCTGATCCTGATTTTATAATTTTAGATTTTATTGACGATAGATTTGGACTGATTGAAATTGAAGAAGGTATTTTTGTAACTAACTCTTTCGAGCTGAGAAAATCAAAGGCTTGCAATCCTGAATCAAGTTTAGTAACAGCTAAAAATGATGAGTTTTTCAGTGTATGGAAATTAGGTGTTGATAAGTTCCTAGACTTTGTTAAAGAAAAAGATTTATTAGATAAAGTTATTGTTAATGCAGTGTTTTGGGCAAATATTTATGAGGATGGTGCTGAGATTAAAAATTATCCTAGCATTCATCATGATTCGCAAGAATATATTAAGTCCTTTAATGATTTGTTAACAAGACAATATGATTATTTGGCCACAAAACTTAAACCGAATCAGTTTATTTATTATCCTGAAGAGTTGATTTTAGCGAATGCTAATCATAAATGGGGTAAGAGTCCATTTCATTATTCTGATAAATTGTATAAATTCTTTTTGAAGAAAATTGATGAGTATTCTTTTTCTTTATTAAAAAGAGAAGGTTTTAAAAGGTGGAATAAGAAAACCTATTTCGATATAAGTGAAGAAGAGTTGTTTGGTTTGATACCTAAGAATGAGACAGCTGCTTACTCTATCAACTATAATAGTATTAAAGCTCCCTTAGATATATTATTTAGAGGGTTCAGTAAAAATAATATAAGAAAATATAAAAAGATTTTAGTTTCATTAAATGGAGCAATTACTAATAGATCTGAAAAGAGTAATCCATTTTTCTCAAAGATGGACTTAAGTACAGAATTAAGCCCAGACTTACCATTTATTGCTTTTTCCGATCCAAGTTTATATCTTTCAAAAGAGCTCTCACTCGCTTGGTATAACGGCAATCACTTGTTTCCGGATATAACAAGCGCAATTGCTCGTATTTTAGACAATATAGTTAACCTATATTCAGAGTATAATTGTGAGATAGTTTTGTGTGGGGGATCTGGTGCAGGCTATGCAATCTTAAATCTCTTAAATCACATGAAAAATGATAACAAAGCATCTGCTCTGATATGGAACCCACAAATAATATTGAGCGAGTATAATTTAAATGCATTTAAAAAATATCTCGATTGCTGTTTCCCAAACTTAAGTCCAGAAAATTATAAACTTAAAAGAGACTTAAGAGAATTG
The DNA here is from genome assembly GCF_904846645.1 of Psychrobacter sp. Pi2-1. Lineage (GTDB taxonomy): Bacteria > Pseudomonadota > Gammaproteobacteria > Pseudomonadales > Moraxellaceae > Psychrobacter. The sequence goes on along the minus strand of NZ_CAJHBO010000014.1, from coordinate 87,826 downwards.
GCGCTAGTTAATGGAATTAACGAAGAGATAGAGTGTAATATTAACTCTAAAATTATAATATTAATGAATGAGAACGATCATAAACATATATTCAAACACGTTTCTAAGTTTGTACAGAAGTGTAGTTTAAGTCAAAGCTATACCTGTGGTCATAACTATCTATTTTTTGAAGATAATATTAAAATTATATTCGGATCTTGGGGCAAGGGGCATGCTGTTCCTCATAGGGAGAATATAAAGTATTTTCTCACCTTACTGTTACAAGAGAAATTCGATGCTATAGGTGAAAAAGAAGCTCAAGAAGTGCCCTTATCAGATAAGGCAGCCTTAAATAATTGTAATTTATTGGAGCTTAAAGATGAGCAATGGCTAAAAATGTTATCAGTGGAGTATGATAAAGAAACTTCTGAGGTGCAGATTAATTTTAATATTGATAAGTATTTTTCAGTTTATAATCTAGTGTATTATGTAGTTCATGAAGGTAAGGCAATAAAGTCTGCTTGGGATACTAAACGCACGAAATTAGTATTTAAAGTTGAAGGTTATCCTGCTGAAGAGTTAAAAGTTAGAATATACATTAGGAATATATTTGGGAAACAAAGGATTATATCTAAAGGAGTTTGTAATTAAAACTATGAATGTTCGGCTTATTATAGATTTTATCAGAGGGTCTTATTTTGGTTTTCTTCAGGAATAAATCAAAAACTTCAACAAATATAGTTGAGTTGGTATTGATTAGCGATGAGCTTTCATCTAGATCGTTAGAAGTTGCAAATGAAATTAGAATCAAAGAAAACTATCTATTCTACCAACTGAGGAAACGTAATAAGCCCGACTTCATACTCGTCGAATCTGCATGGCGCGGTCACAAAGACAAATGGCGCTATAAGATTGCCAATTATCCTGGTTACCCTGAACGTAATAACGTTGAGCTACGCAAGCTGTTAGAGCTGGCGGATACATATAATATCCCTGCCGTCTTTTGGAATAAAGAAGACGGCGCGCATTTCAATCGCTTTATCGACTCCGCCAGTTTGTTTAAGTACATTCTGACTGTGGATGAAAACTGTGTCGAGCGATATCGTTCTATATTAGGTAAGAGCGTAAAAGTAGGGGTTCTGCCTTTTGCAGTCCAGCCTAAATTTCACTATCCTATTGCATTACCACCACGCTATAACCAAAGTTTGTTTGTTGGTAGCTATAGTCACCACATACATAATGCACGGCAACAGTGGCAGGATATGGCGTTTACTGCAGCTTCTCCCTATGGGCTGACTATTGTTGATCGCAATTCTGATCGTAAGTCTGACGTTTATCGTTATCCTAACTTACCTAATATGACTTTAAAATCTGCTGTACCTTATGATAAAACAGGTGAACTATTCAAGCAGTATTCACACTGTCTCAATGTTAATACTGTGACTGACTCTCCAAGTATGTTTTCCCGTCGTTTGATTGAGATTATGGCATGCGGTCGTTTAGCAGTGACCAATCCTAGTTTGTCGATCAGTACTCGCTTTGAAGGTATGTGTGAAGTCATTGATAGTAAAGAGCAAGCAGGTGAATTATTTGCACAATTATCTAGAGGTTATACTACACAGCAGATAGAAATGATGCGCTATGCTAGCAACCATGTATTGCAAAATTATAATTACAATAAATGGATTAAGAACATCGTTGAGTTTATTGAGCTATAGTAATTTTAATACGTTATTGTTTCTAACGCTTATCTATATTCCTTTCATCTTTTTAATATAGCTAACATACTATGAAAAAAATCACTCACGCCGTTATTCCTGTCGCAGGCTTTGGTACTCGTATGTTGCCATTGTCGAAGTCTGTACCAAAAGAGTTATTGCCGCTTGGCAATCGTCCTGCTATTCACTACGTGGTTGAAGAGGCTATCGCTGCGGGTATTAAGCATATTGTCTTAGTCGGTCATGCGCAAAAGAGCGCGATAGAAAACTACTTTGATATCAATGCGGAATTGGATAATCAATTACGTCATAAAGGTAAAGACGAGCTGGCTGATAGCTTAAATTGGTTGCCAGAAGATGTGACGGTATCGATGATACGTCAAGGTAAAGCGTTAGGTTTGGGACATGCGGTACTGGCAGCGCGACCAATCATCGGTGAGCATGACTTTGCCGTATTGTTACCTGATGTCGTGCTTGATCCATTTACCACTGATATGTCAGCTGATAATTTGGCCTTTATGTTAGATGCGTTTGCTACAGATAGTCATTCACAGATATTGGTTGATCAAGTAGCGGATGAAGACGTACATAAGTATGGTATCGCTCAACTAGATGAAAAGCTCAGCAATACTAATGACATTGATGAAGAAGTAAATACTAATGCTAGCTTTAAAGTGGCTGGTTTTGTAGAAAAACCTAATCTAGATGATGCCCCCTCAAATCTGGCCGTCGTAGGGCGCTATGTATTTAGCAACCATATCTTTGATTACTTAGCCAATACTAAAGCATCTGTCGGTGGTGAGATTCAGCTGACAGATGCGATTGATGCGCTCATTAGTGAATATGGTGTCCATGTCACGACCATGCGTGGTGATAGCTACGATGCAGGCGATATGCGCTCGTATATGCAGGCGTTCATCTACTTCGCCGAGCAGCAATTAGCAGATGATGAGTAGCTGATGAACGAGATAAAGGGCGACAAGGCATATAGCAGTGCTCGACATTCTAAATACTGGCAGCAACTACAGACGCTTGCAAAACATCCGTGGTCGCTTGCACAGTTATTCTCGCAAGATGATAAGCGTGCCAAGCATTTTAGCGCGCAGGCTGGTGCGCTGTATATGGATTTTAGTAAGCAGCGTATCGATCAGACAGTATTGTCTAACTTGCTAAGTTTGGCCGATAGTTGTGAGCTGGATACTCGTATTGATTCATTACTGCAAGGGGCGATGGTAAATACCAGCGAGCAGCGTGCTGCGTTGCATACAGCGCTACGTTTGCCAGCGACAGCGACATTACAAGTCGATGGACAAAATATTGTCGCTGATGTACATCATAGTTTGGCACAAGTAGCGCGCCTATCTGAGCGCGTGCGCAATGGTACATGGCGCGGGTTTTCGGGCAAGGCAATTACAGATGTTGTCAATATCGGGGTTGGTGGTTCTGATCTTGGCCCACTCATGGCGACTACAGCGCTTGATGAATGGGCAGATACCAGTATTGAGGTGCATTTTGTCTCCAATATGGACGGTACGCAGCTTGACAATCTACTCAAGCATTTAAACCCTGAGACCACACTATTTATTATTTCTTCCAAATCCTTTGGTACGGTTGACACTTTATCGAATGCTAAGACAGCATTATCTTGGCTACTTGCGACGGCAAAACTCCGTGCAGGCACAGAAGATAGTGTATTGCGTCGACACTTTATCGGCATCTCAGCCAATAGTGAAAAAATGAGGGCTTGGGGAATTCATCCTGAGCATCAGTTGCAACTTTGGGAGTGGGTCGGCGGTCGCTTTTCTTTATGGTCGGCGATTGGCCTTGCCATTGCTATTCGTATCGGTATGAATGGCTTTAAGGCATTATTAAGTGGCGCTCATAGTATGGATGAGCATTTTGCACAAGCTGACTTTGCCGACAATTTACCCGTACTGCTAGGCTTGCTGGCAGTTTGGAATAGTACTTTTTTACAAGTAAATGCGCACACTGTATTACCTTATGATGGCAGGCTAGGCTATTTGCCGAGTTATCTTACTCAGCTAGAGATGGAGAGTAATGGTAAGTCTGTTACTCGGAACGGGGATCATATTGACTATGATACGTGTCCAATTCTATGGGGTGAAATTGGCTCAAATGCACAGCATGCATTCTATCAGCTGCTGCATCAAGGCACGCAGCAGGTCTCCTGTGACTTTATCGCTTGCGTACGTCGCTACGGTGATGAGGCGCGAAACTCATCATTGCAACAACAGCACGAATTGTCTTTAGCGAATTGTCTGGCGCAAAGTCGAGTATTGGCATTTGGCAATGCGGCTGTAACAGATCTGGCCGATCCAAAGACAGTATCTTATGCGGATAAATATAAGTACTACCATGGGAATCAACCGTCAACCACATTACTGATTGATGAGCTGACGCCGCATAGCTTAGGCGCATTGATAGCGCTTTACGAGCATAAGGTCTATGTCATGGCCAGCATTTGGGATATCAATCCGTTTGATCAATGGGGCGTCGAGATGGGCAAGCAAATGGCAGACTCCGTACACCATGCTATGCAGCACATGCAAAAAGATGCTCAAGGTCTATTCGATACGTCTACTGACCAATTATTACAGCGTATTAAGCAGCTGTCTTAGTAGTATTGATACGTCAATAATATAGGAAAGCACGCTCATGGAGACGGCTTTAGATGGTAGCCATATGAATAAATACAATAATGAATCTGAACCAAACCAATTAACTGACTCTACAGTTTGTGTGCTTATTGGTCACAGTATAGAGGCGATTACCAGTGCAGTGGTGCTGGCAAGTCTTGGTCAGTGTGTGCATCTTTATGCAGACAAGGCGCTACTGACGCAGCAGATACAACAGTATAGTTTTGAGCATCATCTGCAAGCGCTATGGCAAATGTATGAGCAGCAGCAGGTTATTATTAGTAAAGCCCTACCAGCTAGTGCCGATATGCTAATAAAAGGTTATGAAGCAGTAGGCCATGACAAAACTGATGTTCAAAGTACGGTGACGCTTTATTGGTTGTTTTTAGACAGTGTCAAGCTAGCATGGACAGAAGACAGTTGGATTACCGCATTTAATCAAAGTCATCAGCAGGCGCTACCTGTGATTATGAGCGGCATTGAGCAATTAGGCCATGTAGCCGGTTTGGCTCAGCGTTTACAGCGTGCTTGGGTGTATTACGTGCCATTTGTATTCTTACAGGACGGCGATGCGTATAGCTCGATGTTGAACCCTTCATTATGGCTACTGGGTGAAAAGACAGTGAGTAGCAGCCAGCACTTGAATGTGTTGAAGCCTTTAATGCAGCATGCACGCGCGACTCACCATGCGGATATCGCAACGATAGAGTTCGCTCGCAGTAGTATCATGGCAATGCTAGCAACCAGAGTGAGCTTTATGAATGAAATGTCACGTTTGGCTGATAGTCAAAATGTTGATATCAGTCAAGTCAGTCGTATCATGGGATTGGATGAGCGGGTAGGCAGCAGTTATCTAAAAGCAGGGTGGGGATTCGGTGGTAATACTTTGCCTACCGAGCTGGCTAAATTGCAACAATCAAGCCGCACACACAGTTTGGATATGCCTTTATTACAATCTATTGTACATATCAATGAAGACCAAAAAGAGCTGATATTCCGTAAATTTTGGCAATATTTTGATGGTTTTATTGATAATAAAACAGTCATGATTTGGGGCGGTAGTTATAAATCAGGTTCAGGACGTACTGCTAGCTCAGCTATCCATCCGTTATTAGCATTACTGTGGTCTTATAATATTCGCACACTGGTTTATAGTGATAAGGCACAGCACGAGCTTGCTGAGCTTTATCAACAACAGTCATTGCTTGAGCTGATTGCTAGTCCTTATCATCAGCTTTGCGATACCAATGCTATTTTCATCATTAGTTGGTCACCACGAGATCAATTAGATATCGCCAAAATCAATCAGCAAGCCATGCCAGTATTTGATGCGCAAAATGCCCTGACACGCTCACAAATTAATAGCTTAGTAGGTGACTATATGGGTATTGGTCGAACTAAATAGTTTGGTTTAAGGTTTTCTGTGTATAGAAAAAAGGCTCGCTAACACTCATTAGCGAGCCTTTTTAGACTGACAATCAGAATTGTTTCTACTGGATTAATAACTTTATGCTGGTACGGCACCTTGCGTTGCTAGCCACTGCTCTATCTCTTGAATTTTAGCAGCCAGTAACGGTTGGTCGCCGCGACTTTCGATATTCAATCTGATAAGTGGCTCGGTATTCGAGGCACGTAGATTGAAGCGCCAGTCACCGAAATTCAGACTTAAACCATCGAGTGTTGATTTAATTGGTTGCTCGTTGCTGAATTTGGCTTCAATCGCGCTAATAATTGTTGGTGCATCATGAGTTGTGAGACGAAAGTTTAATTCGCCTGAGCTAGGATAGGCAGCAATATAGCCTGTGACCAATTCGGATAGTGTTTTACCAGTGATAGACAACAGTTCAATGGTCAATAACCATGGAACCATACCACTATCGCAATAGAAGAAGTCGCGGAAATAGTGATGGGCAGACATTTCACCACCGTACACAGCACCTGAGTCCCGCATGACTTGCTTAATAAATGAGTGTCCAGATTTACTAATGACAGCCTTACCGTTATGTTCCTCTATCACTGCTTCGGTGTTATAAATTACTCGTGGATCATAGACGATTGACTCGCTTGGGTATTTATTTAAAAATGCTTGAGCGAGCATACCGACGATGTAGCTACCATCGATAAACTCACCACGTTCATCAAATAAGAAGCAGCGATCAAAGTCACCATCAAAGGCAATGCCAAGATCCGCGTTATTTTCCAAAACGGCTTGCTGGGTAGCCACTCTATTGGCTTCAATCATTGGATTGGGGATGCCATTAGGGAAGCTACCATCTGGTGTATGATGCAATTTAATCACTTCAATCGGTGCATCTGCTTGTGCTAATTTATCGATTAATAAATCGACCACAGGACCTGCGCTACCATTGCCTGAGTTAACGACCAGTTTGAGTGGTTTTAGTTTATCAGTATCGATAAAAGTCATGACATGATCGATATACGCGCTTTTATCCGTCAATAACTGCAATTTGCCTGATTGATTATCCGTAGTGAACTGCCCAGATTCTGCCAGTGCTTGAATCTCTGCCAAACCATCATCAGCGCTGATTGGTTTTGAATGTTCTTTAACCAGTTTTAGGCCATTATAATTGATAGGGTTGTGACTAGCAGTTACCTCAATACCACCTAACGCCTGATAGTGACTGGTGGCAAAATATACTTCTTCAGTACCACTCATACCCAAGTCAATCACATCAACGCCTGCATCCATCATACCTGTGATAGCTGCTTGCTTTAACTGCTCACTAGAGTGGCGAATATCACTACCAATAACGATAGCAGGTTTTAAAGTTGCCATATCATCGACTTGGGTTTGAGCCGTTGCCTGATAACGCTGATATAAAATCTGTGCGAACGCGCGCCCGATACGGTAGGCAATATTTTCATCGAGATTGACCCCAAGCTCACCGCGAATGTCATAGGCTTTAAATGAACTGATAGTAATAGGGTCGAATTTCGCGGCTGGTTGATAGTTGGTGGTCGCAGAAGTGGACATAATGATAAAGTTCCTCGCGCATGAGCAGTGGTAAAATGAAGTCGTCAGTAGCACAATTATAAGCCAAGCTGTGTTCAATGATACACTAACTATTAGACGAATCAGCAAACAACACATAAACGATAAGAGCCGCCCTTATGAGTATTTCAGACAATAAAGTTACCGTGCCTGTACCAGTACAAGGAGCACCAGAAGCCACTGGCCAGCTTGATGATTTGTTAGCGTTGATGGCACGACTAAGGACAGACTGTCCGTGGGACAAAAAGCAAACCAACCATAGCCTTATTCCGTATGCCATTGAAGAGGCTTACGAGCTAGGCGAAGCGGTACAAAGCGACGATGATGAAGACATCAAAGGTGAGCTTGGCGATGTGCTGCTGCAAGTGGTGTTTCATTGTCAGATATATGCGGAGCAAGGGCGCTTTGATATGAGTGATGTTATCAGTACTTTGCAAGAGAAGCTGGTTCGCCGTCATCCGCATGTGTTTGAAGCTGAAACGCTCAAAGACGATGCGGCAGTAAAAGTACGCTGGGACGAAATCAAGCTTGAGGAGCAGCAGGCACGCGAAGCACGTGGTAAATCAAAGCGTCGCTTAGATCAAGTCAAAGCGGGTAGCGCATTGATGCAGGCGCAAGATGTACAAAAGCAAGCGTCAAAGTTGGGTTTTGATTGGGAAGGTATTGCAGGTGCCGTAGATAAGTTAGACGAAGAGATTGCTGAGCTAAAACATGAGCTAACAGATAAGTCTACAGCTGAGGTCAAAGCTAACATCAGAGAGGTTGAAAAAGAATTAGGCGACTGTATTTTTGCACTGGTCAATGTCGCACGCAAATTAAATTTGGATGCAGAGGCGGCTACCTTAACCTGCGTGCACAAGTTTAAATCTCGCTTTGGTTACATTGAAACGCAATTGGCTGCTGCTGGCAAGCAGTTAGAGGACAGCGATATAACAGAAATGGATGCACTGTGGGAAGCGGCGAAACAGCATGAACGCTCATCGTAAATTTTCACTTGTCAGCTTACTGACGACCACAGTTTTTAGTCTCCTATTGTCTGTGGTCGCACTCAATAACGCCAATGCAGATCCTTGTTTTGACGACCCTAAACGTGCCTATGAGTATTTAATCGCAAAAGAAAAAGCTATTACACAAGCGCGTGAACAGAAAGTCATTAATATCAATCGAGCCAATGAAGGCGAGCTAGTTTCGTTAGATGGTATCGGCAGCAGTAAAGCGCAGGCGATAATTTTATATCGTGACATGTTTGGCGGTTTTAAGACAGTGGATGAGTTAGCCAAAGTGAAAGGTATCGGTGCAAAAACAGTCGAGAAAAACCAAAGACGTTTAAGCGTGCGCGATTAATGACGGTGTTTTGCATTAATTAACCCTAATATTGACAAAATAGCATGTAAGTAAATGTCATAACACCCCCAGTAGGTCCAAAATTTGTTAAACTAGCGGGTACATCCGCCTGATAAACGCTGTGTTATTCAGGGGTAGTTAAAGAATACCGGCGAGGAGTAGATGCATGGCCGAGCGTGCCGCCAAGCAGTTAGAACTGAACAAATCTGAATTACCCAATTCCATTACTGAAGTGATTGCCACATTGACCCGTGCTGGGTTTGATGCGTATATCGTCGGTGGTGGGGTGCGCGATACTTTATTAGGTCTGCGCCCGAAAGACTTTGACGCTGTCACCGATGCCAAGCCACATGAGATTAAAGATGTCTTTGGCAAGCGCTGCCGCATTATCGGTCGCCGCTTCCAGTTAGCGCATGTATATTCAGGTCGTGAGCTGATCGAAGTTGCTACTTTCCGTGGGCCACCAACCAGTGATGCCAATACCAATCAAGATGGTATGATTTTGCGCGACAATGTTTGGGGCGATATCCAACAAGATTTCTCCCGTCGCGATTTCTCTATTAATGCGCTTTATTATCAACCGCTCAAAGGCATCGTTCATGATTTCTGCGGCGCGCTTGATGATATTGATAACAGAATCATTCGCCTATTGGGCAATGCGCCAGTACGTATCGAAGAAGATCCTGTGCGCTTGCTCCGTGCCTTACGTTTCAAAGCCAAGTTAGGTTTTGAGTTTGATGAAGCGTTGTCCGCGCAATTCAATGACGGGAACTGGGCGCTGCTTGAGCAAATATCGCCGCATCGTCTCTATGATGAAACGCAAAAGATGTTTACTGGTGGATATCTAGTACCCCTATTGCCATTATTGTTTGAATCAGGTGCGATTGATAGTCTCATTATTTATCCACCGTCTGAGCCAAGTGCTTTAGTCAATCAGGTAGCTATCAATACCGATAAGCGTATTGCAGCGGGCAAGAGTATCAACCCTGCGTTCTTCTATGCTGCCTTACTGTGGGAAAACTATCTGCATCAATTAGCAAAAGCCAAGAAGCGCAATATGCCATTTGCCGAAGCGCAAATGCATGCGGCTGGTAAAGTCATCGACCGCCAGCGTATCAAAACCGCTATTCCGAAATTTGCTGAGCAGTTTATCCGTGATATTTGGATATTGCAGCCAAAACTTGCAGCTCCGCGTAGCAAGCAAATCATTCAGCTATCTGAGCATCCGCGTTTCCGTGCTGGCTTTGACTTTTTGTTATTGCGTGAGCAATGTGGCGATGCTGAGCATCCGCTATCAGAGTCAACCAACGATATGGGTGACTGGTGGCAGACGTATCAAACCTTGTCTGAACAAGAACAGCAGCAAGCGATTGATGAGTTTGACGAAAATATTCGCCGAGGTGCTTATAAAAAAGGGCAACGTGGTCGCGGACGTAATCGTCAAGAATCAAAAACACAGACTACTGATAACGCAACACCTAATCAGAACAGTACAAAGCAAAACAAAGCCGATGACCGTGCTGAAAAAGGTAGAAATAATCAAACAATGGTAAATGATTCGTCAAATATTCCAGCCCGTCGCCGCCGCGCTGCAAGCCAAGCTAAAGCTGGTCGCACTGACAGTAGCAGACACAACGTGCAGCAAGTAGAGCAAGACAATAACGAGCTTGCTCAGCTACAGCAGTTGTCTCTTGCTAATAACAAACAGTCGGCAAATCAACAGGCAAAGCCTAAGCCATTATTTGTTATCGAGCACGAGAACGTTGTGCCACCTTTACAGAAGCAACTGTCAGCTGATAATACATCGAAACGTAGTAAAGCACCTGTACGAAAGCCAGCATCAACCAATCAAGATGCATCAAAGCAAGCGGCTAAGTCTGAACGCTCAAATAACGTTCAGCCGTCTAATACTAATAAGCCAGAAGCTCAAGCGTCAGCTAGTCAGGCTAGACCAGCTCGCTCGATCGCAAGATCACCTGCGCTAGTCAGTATGAATAACGAGCCGATCCCTCATAAGCGTCGCCGTCGTCAACCTACTGTAGATAGTACAAGCAGTGTCGAAGTACAAGGCAATAGCGATGCGAAGGGCGGTGATAGCAAAGCACAGCCAGCAGCGAAGTATGCGAAAAAAGTGCCTAAGCCTGCAGTTGAATCGACTGATAAAAGCGATACTAAAGGTGTAAAGGAAGTAGGTAGCAAGGCATTAGATAGCAAAGACGCGACAAAAACCGCTGCACCTGCGAGAGCCAAGAAATCGGTGAAAGCAACTACTGCAAAGGGTGCTAAAGCGAAGCAAGATACGAGCGATCAGATGCCCGCTATGAAAGTAACTGATAACAAAGGCCCTGTACCATCGAAGCGCCGCCGCCGTCAGCCTAGTACTGAAAGCGCATAATATGGACAACAGTACAGATAATAGTAACTGGGTTACCTGTTATGTAGGCCTAGGTAGCAACCTCGCTAATGAGTTAGGGTCGCCTAACGATCATTTGCAGCAGGCGCTTGCAATGATGCGAGCACATGAGCAGGTACGCGAAGTAAGTGTCTCTTCTTTTTACGCTTCAGCACCGATGGGTCCACAAGACCAGCCAGATTTTGTCAATGCAGTGGCTGGTTTTGAGACAACATTTGCCCCTTACGAGCTGCTTGCTTTTTGTCAGCAGTTAGAGAGTATGGCTAAGCGAGCATGTTTGCGCCGTTGGGGTGAACGTAGTCTAGATGTTGATATTTTGCTATACGGTGAGACACAGATTACTGATCCAACACTGACAATACCGCACGCTGGCTTAAGTGAGCGTAATTTTGTCTTAATACCACTGCGAGAGTTGGCACCAAATTTAACCATCGCAGGTAAGTCGATAGGTGACTATTCCCAAAGTCGCGATTGGACAGGTTTAACATTACTATCAAGCGATTGATTATAAGTAATTGATGCTAAGTGATAGACGTTAAATGTTTGAAAGATTTGTCTAACGTATTTCAAGCATAGCTCTGATAGTAGCAATATTGATAATCAAAGGCATTGCAGATTAATTGAGGGTCATATGACGACATTATCTACTCTAAATAAGTTTAAAAAAGACGGTACCAAGTTCACTTGCTTGACCTGCTATGACTCGATGTTTGCACGAATGATGGAAAAAGCCGAAATTGATACGATTTTAATTGGGGATAGCTTGGGCATGGTTGTACAAGGCCATGACTCGACACTACCTGTGACAGTCAATGATATGGCTTATCACACTGCCAATATTGCCCGTAGTAACAAGCACGCGTTGATATTGGCTGATCTACCGTTTATGAGTTATGTGACACTACCAGAAGCCGTTGCTAATAGCCGCACGCTGATGCAAGCAGGGGCGCATGTCATAAAAATCGAAGGTGGTAGTGAGCTTTGTGAATTGGTAACGACCTTGGCGCAAGCAGGCACACCAACTTGTGTACATCTTGGTTTGACCCCGCAGTCTGTGAACGTGTTTGGCGGTTATAAAATTCAAGGTCGCGGCGATGAAGCAGCTGATAAACTGCTTGCCGATGCTAAAGCAGTTGTAGCCGCTGGCGCTGCACTACTAGTGTTAGAATGTGTTCCAGCTGCGCTTGCAAAAGTCGTTACTGAAGCTGTGGCCGTGCCAGTCATTGGTATTGGTGCTGGAGCCGATACTGATGGTCAGGTATTGGTTATGCATGACATGCTAGGTATGGCGCATGGCCGAGTTCCACGTTTTGTCCATGATTTTTTAACAGATGAGCGCAATAGTACACACAGTATCGAAGGTGCTTTTGCGCTCTATCAGCAGTCAGTACGTAAAGGTAGCTTCCCGACTGAGCAGCACCAATTTAGCTGATTTTGACGTTATTAAAGTTATTTGAGCTATTGAACAACAGAACGTTTGAATAGAAGAAAAGTAATCATGTCTCCAATTATTTATCATGATATCTCGTCACTACGTGAAGCGCTTCAGCCTTATCGTGGTCAGCAACGTGACAAACAAGGCCGTCAGCAGCGCATTGCGTTAGTACCAACGATGGGTAATCTGCATGACGGTCATCTTGAGCTGGTAGAAATTGCCAAACAGCATGCAGATGTAGTGGTGGTCAGTATCTTCGTTAACCCTACTCAGTTTGGCGTTGGGGAAGATTTTGACAGCTATCCGCGTACGCTAGATGCAGATGTGGCTAAGCTTGCGACAGTGAATGCAGATTATGTGTTTGCACCTAGTATTGATGTAATGTATCCAGTATTACCACCACCTACTGCTGTATTGGCTGGTGCTATTGCCAATCAGTTATGTGGTCAATCACGTCCTGGACACTTTGATGGTGTTGGTATTGTTGTCGCTAAACTATTCAATATCGTACAACCAGATGTGGCAGTATTTGGACAAAAAGACTATCAGCAGCTTGCTATCATTAAGCAATTGGTACGTGACTTGAGTTATCCTATTAATATCATTGGTGCGCCTATTGTTCGTGCTGATGATGGCTTAGCGCTATCATCGCGTAATCAATACTTAAGTGCAAATGAGCGTCAAGTAGCTCCTGTATTACATCAAGCATTGCAAGAATTAGCACAGAGCTTGAAAAGTAAGGCTCTTAGTCAGCAAGCATTTGATAAGCTATTAGTAGATATGCGGACACGTATTAGTGACGCAGGTTTTATTATTGATTATCTGGAAATAAAGACTGAAGAGCTATGTTCTGTCGTAAGTGACTCTAAAACCTTTAATATAGAAAACAAAAATATCGTTATTTTAGTTGCAGCGTGGCTAGGAAAAGCGCGTTTGTTAGACAATCAGTTGGTAGTGGTAAATTAGCTTTTATGACATAGCAGTAGACTAGATACAATAGACTTGGATGAGTAGATCATGGGTGTAAGTCAGGATCAAAATAGTAATGCAGCAGCAACGATAGCGGATCAGACGTCTACGAATAAGCTCAGTATATTGGTGGTCTCAGGGCGTTCAGGATCTGGTAAAACCTCAGTATTGAATATCTTAGAAGATCTAGGCTATTACTCTATTGATAACCTACCGCTGTCTTTGTTACCTAATGCTGCTCATAAACTGGTCAATGAAAGCGGCATTCATCGTATTGCGCTGGGTGTCGATATTCGAACGCCACGTGCTGATTTATCTAACTTTGCAGTAACGTATGCTTCTCTCAAGGAGACTTATGGGTCTCATGCGGTACAAATTTTATATGTGACTGCACAAGAGAGTACGCTGATAGCTCGTTTCAATGCGACGCGACGCGTACATCCGCTGATGTCTCAAGATATCGATAGTGATAATGCTAAGCATGTTACTTTCAACTTACCTGCTGCTATCAAAAAAGAAGTTGAGCTATTAGAGCCAATTGCTAGTCACGCTGATATTAGGATTGATACCAGTAGCCTAAATATCCATCAGTTGAAAGACAGCTTGCGTGAACACATAGGTATGGACAACCAGATTTTCATCAATCTACTGTCTTTTGGTTTTAAATACGGTAGCCCTATCGATGCTGACTTTGTATTCGATGTTAGAATTTTACCGAATCCGCACTGGAACCCTGAGTTACGTGACTCGACAGGTCTGGATACTGAGGTAGGGGCTTTCTTCTCAGATTATCCAGAAGTAGCAGAAATGACGGGTGATATCGATAAGTTTTTGACCCGTTGGCTACCAGATTTTTTGCACAATAATCGTCATACGGTCACGGTTGCCATAGGCTGTACGGGCGGCAAACATCGCTCTGTTTTTATCACTGATCATCTACAACGCCGCCTTGCTGATGCTATGCCTAAAGGCGTGAAGGTATTGGCAAAACACCGCGAAAAAAGTCGTTGGTAATGATATCAGACACTATTTAATTTATTAATTATTATTTTGGAAAGCTTTTATGATTGACTGGAAAGAACAGGACATGCGCGTTTCGCGCACAGAACTCAAAAAAGCCCATGAGCGCTTGCAGCAGTTATCGATACCGCTTGCTAGCTTATCGAAAAAACAGTTAAAAGCCTTACCTGCCAGTGATTATTTTATGGCAGAGCTAATGGCATTGGCTGATATTACTAGCGCCAATGCTCGCAACCGTCAGACCAAACGTGTTGGTAAGCTGATGATTGAAGAGAATCGCCATGAGCTGATAAAGGCGTTATTTGATGCCTTCTTTCCTAAAGAGCAAGTCTCAAAAATAGAGAGCTGGTACGAGCGTCTAAATATCAATGATGAAGGTACGCTCAAGCAGTTTGTGAAGCAATATAAAGCTTCTGAGCACCACAGTATGTATCAGTTGCTGTTGTGGATAGAATATGCCAAACATATGCAAGACGATGAGTTGCTGGCAGAATCTAAAGCAGATTTAGCGAGTTATATTCGTGAAGTGGCTATTTTGTCGCAGCTGAAAAAATAACATTTATAACCAAGCTAGAAATCTATTAATTAGAATTTTATTAGTTGAAAGATTAGTAGTTAAAAAATGGGTGATTAAAAGACGTATAGCTAAAAGGTTAAGATGAAAAAAAGCCAATCAATTTATGATTGGCTTTTTTGTGCATGACGTACGGATGTACTGTGCGTTATGTCTATTATTCAAGTATTTATTGCTTGAGTTATTTCTTTTCAGCACGGGCTTTGTCGACCAAGTAGTCGACGACTTTAGGTACTTTAGCACTCTCACCAGTGACTACATATTTGCCTTGCACCACCACAGCTGGTACGCCAGAAAGCTGATAACGTTTAGCGCCTTCTTGTGAGCGACCAATTTTTGTACCAACAGCGAATGAGTTATATAGGCTGTTAAATTTCTTTTCATTCACGCCTTTTGACGCGTACCATTTGCTCAATGATGATTGATCAAACAGTTTTTTACCATCTTTGTGGATAGCATCAAATAATGCAGAATGAGTTTTGTCTTCGAACCCTAAAAGCTGAGCCGCATAAAAACCGCGTGCATTGGCTTCCCAAACAGGGTTAAGTGCCGCTGGTGTTTTGAAGAATACGACATCTTTGTCTTTAGTCTTTGCCCATTTTTCCATATGCGGATCAAGCACATTACAATGTGGGCAACCATACCAAAAGAATTCACGAACAATGATAGCATCACCGCTGATTTTCTCTGGGTTGTCTAGCACACGGTAATCTTTTCCAGCGACATAGTCTGCAGCTTGTGCGCCCATAGAGGCAAGTCCAATGGCCATGGCTAGACCAGTCAGTGTGATGACACGTTTCATACTTTATCCTTGAGGTGTGGAGACTTAGAATGGGTTAGGAGGTTGGTGTCTATATGGTTGTTAAATATGTGACACTTTAAAATATATAGCGCTTAAAGCGTCTAAACCAGACAGTGTCGAGTATAATCGAACAACAGCCAAGTATCGACTATGATAACGTAAAATGTATGTACTTGTGAATCGCATTCTTAACCGATAGTTGTAAAGCTGTTAGCTATTATTTAAGGTATATTGCTTGTTACTTTCTGAACCTACTGTTTCTTAAACGCCTGCTTTATTTCTATGTAAGATTTAAGACAGTCGAAAGTATCAGGACGCGATATTGTCACGAGGATATGTATCTTTTCTATATCAAGATATTGCCCAAAAAACAGGGTAAAATTTAAGCCTATTCACAATCGCTGACGATGTGCTTACGACAAAACTGCTACTCTCATGCTAATATTAAGCACATAATCGTGCACTGTAAACGATAATAACGATAGTGACAATCAAGGAACATACCATGAGCTCAGTTTTAAATTCTTCATCAACTTCGAGTGATCAAAATAACAATAGCACTTTCAATAATACAGAATCTAACACCATCAACGTGGATCCTAGCGAAGTCGAAAAATTTAATAACTTGGCGAGTGAATGGTGGAGCAATACAGGGGCGTTTGCAACGCTACACGAGATCAATCCATTACGTCTAAATTGGATAGAAGAAAACGTTAAACGTGGCTATCAAAATGCTGCTAATAAAACCGCTGAGCAAGGACTTGCTGGCAAAAAAGTACTCGACGTAGGGTGCGGCGGCGGAATATTGTCAGAATCTATGGCACGCCGCGGTGCTGATGTGACAGGGATTGATTTAGGTACAGAAAACTTAAAGGCTGCAGCATTACATGCGGAGCAAAGCCAGTTAGAGAACACGCTACGCTATCAGCATATACCCGTTGAAGAGTTGGCAAAAACGCAGGCTGGTCAGTTTGATGTGGTGACGTGCATGGAGATGCTAGAGCACGTGCCAGATCCTAGCTCGATTGTGCAGGCTTGTTATGAGTTACTGGCTCCTGGCGGTGTCTGTGTACTATCAACGATTAATCGCAATCCTAAGTCTTATCTGTTTGCCATCGTTGGTGCAGAGTATGTTCTGCGGTTGCTTGATCGTGGTACCCATGACTATGCCAAATTTATTACACCAGCAGAATTAGACAAAATGGCACTTAATTCTGGATTTGTTCGTCAGGATATTATCGGTTTGCATTATAATCCGCTGACCAAACGCTACTGGCTTGCCCAAAACGTCGATGTTAATTATATGATAGCCGTACAAAAGCCATTGATTTAATGCTGCACGCAGCCATTTATTTGCCGTACTTTCACTAAACACGTCATCAATCTCAAGAGCATTCACTATGACCCAATTTGTAAAAGCTGTTTTATTTGACCTTGATGGGACATTAATCGATACTGCTGCTGATTTTGTTCGTATTATTGGCAAAATGAGTCTCGAAAATGATTGGCAGGCACCGCCTGAAGCAGAAATCCGTGAGCAAGTCTCTGCGGGTGCCTCAGCTATGGTGCAATTGATGCTAAGACATAACGATCAACTCGAAGTCAGCGAGGAAGCGTTGCTTGAGTTTCGTCAGCAGTTCTTAGATGATTATGAAGTAGATATTTGTGTCGATAGCTGCGTGTTTCAGGCGCTTGAAGCGGTGCTGACTGAGCTTGAAGCAAAAGGTGTGCCTTGGGGTATCGTTACCAACAAGCCACGTTATTTAGCCGAAAAGCTATTAAGTGAGATGCAACTGGATCAACGCTGTGCGGTTTTGGTCTGTCCAGATGACGTATCACGTACCAAACCAGACCCAGAGCCAATGTATATGGCGCTAGAAAAACTGGGTATCCCTCGAGGCGCGGCAGGCTGCGTACTCTATGTCGGTGACCATGTACGTGATATTGAAGCTGGCAACGCTGCTGGCATGCCAACGATTTTGGCCGCTTATGGATATATTCCACCTGAAGATCAAAAGTCTTTGAAAAAATGGGGCGCCGACTATATTACTGACACCCCTGAGCAGCTAAATAAATTGCTGCTATCGTCTGGCAAATTTGAGTATATATAGACTGCTATATATCACCAGATTTACAACCATAAGCACATATCCTCAACGATTTAATGATAAGTAGTGAGCAATGCCATGAGTGACAATAATAATCAACCAGTCGTTCCACAAGACAATAAAAAAACTGTTCAAAGTCCTATTCAGCCTTTGACTCATGATGATATACGTAGCTTTGTACCGTCCAGTAATTGCCTAGATGGTAAGACTATTTTGGTGACTGGAGCAGGGGATGGTATTGGCCGCGTTGCGGCATTGACCTATGCTCGTTATGGCGCCACTGTCTTATTGTTAGGACGCACTAGCAGCAAGCTTGAATACGTCTACGATGAGATTGAGAGTCTTGGTGGTAAGCAGCCTGCTATGTTGCCGATGAATCTAGAAGGGGCGACTTACGCTGAAATGCAGCAGCTCGAAGGGCTAATCAATAAAGAAGTCGGCCAGTTAGATGGCATATTGCATAATGCTGGTGTATTAGGACAACTGACGCCGCTTGAGATGTATGACGTCGATACTTTTGCCCAAGTGATGAAAGTCAATTTCACAGCGACTTTTATGCTGACTCAAGCGCTATTGCCGTTATTAAAAGATGCTGATCATGGATCTGTTGTCTTTACCTCTAGCACTGTAGGTACACATCCTCGCGCATTTTGGGGTGCTTATGCACTTTCCAAACAAGCAGTAGAAGGTATGAGTGATATCTTTACTCAAGAGACTCAGAACACAACCAATCTACGTTTCAATTGTGTCAACCCAGGTGGTACTCGCACTAACATGCGTGCGCATGCGTATCCCGGTGAAAACCCTATGAGCTTAAAAACACCTGAAGATATCATGGCAGGCTATGTCTGTCTGATGAGTGACGAAAGTATTGGCGTACGCGGTCAAGTGATTGAGTTACAACCTAAAGACTAGTAGCAAAGTTTTAAGGTAAGTCAAAATAATTACGTCATTCTTTATTGATGGTTTTATACACTATCGCAGGTTGCAATTAACCATAACTAGCCCCATCTATTTGTTATTAAAGACATTTGTATTGTCTAATTATAATGAATAAAAAAATAGGATAAGATTATGGCAGGTGGCTGGTCAAGAGATGGTGCTGAGCACGAACAAATGGATGCAACTGTAAATGATGCATTGGAGCGAGCGCGACGTTCGTTACCGACAGGTGTAAGTGCTGAGTTATGTGACGAATGTGGTAAGCCTATTCCAGAGGCAAGGCGACTAGCAGTACCTGGTATTAAGCATTGTGTTAGCTGTCAGACGGAGCTTGAGCAGGAAGCAAAAGCAGCTGAGCTGTTTAATCGCCGTGGTAGTAAAGACAGTCAATTGCGTTAAGAATAGTTAGGGCTTGTCCTCAATTCAATCGATAGTCATCTAAATGGGTTAAAAATGGCTAAATCTTGCCAAACGGCATCAAATAGCTGACTAATATCTCGATATTATCTGCGCTATTTTCCTTGTTTGAATGCGATTTATCTCATGTTTATCACCATTTTTAAAATGAGGACACGCTCTAGTTGCGTTAAAAAAAGAAAGGGCGGACATTGCTAGCTAAAATAGCAATGTCCGCCCTTTTTTTGTCTGTTGCTATATAACCAGTGCCATCAGTTCGCGATCGCACTCTTCCCAATCTATCAATACTGATGACGCTTTGGCATCACTCTCAGTTTCTTCTATATCTGTATCGGCAGCATTTGTATCGACAGTATTGCCTAATTGCAAAATAATTTCCAATCGACTATCCGTCTGTGGGTCGATGGTTCTGGTGGTTAGACTACCAGGGTTAAAATTGATCTGCACCCAGCCATCAGAAGTATGTACCACGCCTTTGATACGTTGCCAGTTTGGCAGTGCTAATAACCAATCCTGTAAATCGTCAGCGTTTAGTATGTAGTGTGCAGGTAGTCGCCATCCAGCCAATTGAAAATCTTGCTGCTCTTCATGATAGCGATAGGGTAGATCACTATTAGCACTAGCCTGAGCTTCTGTCTCATCGGTAGATGAACTCGATAATGGCACAGTTGCTAAAGAATTGGCTTGAGACTGTAAACCAATCATAGATTTTGTAGGATTAGAGATACTGACTTTTCGTTGTTTCGAAATGATAGAGCTGGGCTGATTTAGTTGGTCGTTTAACGTAGTCGAGTATGTACCTGCTACAAGACTATCTGAGGAATGAGTGTCTGATGAATGGACATCTGATGAGTCTATTGCCTCAGATGCCTCAGGTGCCATTAGTTCTGATGCTGCCCAAATGATTTTTACTTGTGAATTTAGCGTGGTTATCCATTCTACCAAGGTTTGTTTTTCGCTAGTATCTAATTGGGTATAACGATTGATTATCAGCACATCGGCATCACGGACATGCGCTTGAAAACCATCATGATCACGATACTTAATCTGTTGCCACTGCTCGCCACTTAGCACGGTTATGACAGCATTCATTTTTAGGGCAGTTTGCCAATGCGGCGCACTGAGTTGTAATATCAGCTCACGTGGATGTGCCAATCCTGTGGGCTCGATTAACAATCGCTGTGGATGATGCTCACTGAGCAGGCGACTGATTGCAATTTGTAAGGGCAGCTGACTGGTGCAGCAAATACAGCCACCACTGACCTCACGAATGGCGATATTTTTTTGCTCAAGCTCGTTATCTTGGGATCTTGCAAGGAGTGCGCCATCAATACCGATACGGCCAAACTCATTGATTAAGAGGGCCCAGCGTTCGTCATCAGGTTTTGTGGCCAGTAACTGATTAATTACAGTGGTTTTGCCAGCACCTAAAAACCCTGTCACTAACGTGCAGGGTATGTTTTGAAAAATAATTGGGTTTTTCACAAATAGGCTCATCATATTGGCACGTGTTTGTGAGTAAACAAACACGGCCTATATTAAAAGGAATTAGATCAGTCAAAAGTTATTCACTCTTGATGGTTTCTACCTCAGCTTCATCAGGAACGAACACATAGCCAACGCCCCAGACGGTCTGGATATAACGCGCTTGTGAAGGATTGTCTTCAATCAGACGACGCAGACGTGATACTTGGACGTCGATAGAACGCTCCATCGCACCCCATTCACGACCACGGGCAAGGTTCATCAATTTATCACGGGTCAATGGCTCACGTGGATGCTGTACGAGCGCTTTTAGCACTGAAAACTCACCTGTCGTCAAAGTGACTACGTTACCATCGCGTTTAAGTGTACGTGTCGATAGATCTAGTGTCCATGGACCAAACTCGACCACTTCCATTTGATGACTTGGTGCACCTGGCAACTCACGGTTTTGACGACGTAATACAGCTTTGATACGAGCCAACAGCTCTTTTGGATTAAAAGGCTTGGGCAGATAGTCATCTGCACCCGCTTCTAGACCGGCGATACGGTCAGCATCACCGCCTTTGGCAGTCAGCATAATGATAGGAATATCTGCATTGTCCTCGCGCAGACGCTTACAGATACTGATACCGTCTTCGCCTGGCAGCATCAAATCGAGCACGACCAAAGAGAAAAGCTCACGTTGCATGAGTTTGTCCATCTGACTGCCATCATGAGCGGTACGAACGACAAAACCGTCGTCTTCTAGGAAGCGTTGCAACAAAGAGCGCAGACGAGCATCGTCATCGACGACTAAAATACGCTGAGTCAACGTGTCAGGGCTGTTGTTATCAGTCATACAGGCATCCTTTTATAAAAATTATTGTTATCAGAAACTACAAGTAAATAGCTATGAGCAAAAACACTGCCACTAATTATCATTATTTAATTATTGGTTACGAATAAGCACTTCATAAAATTAAAAACTATTGTTCAATATGTCAGCACATATCAATATTTGTGTTATTGATACTTTAGTGTATAAGATTGCACCGAGAATTGCATCACCCATGGTAATAAATGCTGTATGCGTTTGTTTAACAAGTCCATAGAATGTGTGATATAGAACGATTTGCGTCCTAAAATGCGCCATAAATAACGAAAAGATAAAAAGGATTTTTATTCATGCAGCTTTTGCTATAATGCAAAGCTACATTTCTCAACGATTGATACGTATATGAGTAGCACTGATACCTTAACGTCATCTCAAACCTCGACAAATGCACAGGTTTTAGATGCAACCACACACGCGAATATTCACGACAAGCTTGCTCGCGCGCTTGGCATTAAGACTGCTCAAGTCAATGCGTTTGTCAAACTTTATGATGAAGGCGCGACGGTTCCTTTTATTGCGCGTTACCGCAAAGAAAAGACTCAGAATCTTGATGATGCGCAGCTGCGTGCTTTAGAGAAGTCTCTTAATTATGAGCGTGATATGGCAACACGTCGCCTCAAAATTACTGAGCTGCTAAGCACACAGGGCAATATGACTGACGAGCTACAGACGCGTATCGATAATGCGACGTCTAAGCTTGAGCTTGAAGACATTTATCTGCCATATCGTCCGCGTCGTCGTTCACCTGCTGCCAAAGCTCGTGCCGCTGGTCTTGATGCTGCTGCCCAAGCGGTCTTGACCCAAGAGATCACTCCGATGGATGCCTTGGCTGATTATCAAGTCCAGTCAAGTATCACTGATGACAGTGGTAATGAAATCGAGGTTGATTTTAGCGATAACGAAAAGCAACTCGCTGGCGTACAAGCGATTATCGTTGATGAATGGACACAAGCATTGGGCTTGTTGGACAACTTACGCAGTGGTTTTGCCAAAACTGCCAGTATCGTATCGAGCGTTGCGAGCGAAGAAAAGCGCGAAGTTGGCGAAAAATTCAAAGACTACTTTGAGCATAGTGAAAGCCTTGCTCGACTGCCAAATCATCGCCTATTAGCAATGTTGCGCGGTCGTCAAGAAAATGTCTTGGGTCTAAAAATTGAAGGCGAAGACGCACCATTTATCGAAAAAATTATCAATCATTTCGACGTCGATGCCAAAGCGCCAGCAGCACGCCGTGAGTTTTTGGCAGAGGCAGCCAGTAGCTTATGGAAAGACAAATGGCGTCCGCATATCGAGCACCGCTTGTTAACTGAAAAGCGCTTAGCCGCAGAAGCGGATGCGATTGATGTGTTCGCTAGCAATTTACAGCATTTGCTAATGTCTGCACCTGCAGGTCCTAAAGTGATCTTAGGTGTCGATCCTGGTATCCGTCATGGCGTAAAAATGGCCATCGTCGATGCGCAAGGTCATGTCATGTCAGATAGCGAAGAGAAGCCTGTCATCGCGACAGTGTATCCATTTGCACCTGATAATAAGATGGATGAAGCTAAAAAAGTCATCGATGAGCTGTTAAGCACTTATAACGTTGATTTGGTCGCTATCGGTAATGGTACGGCAAGTCGCGAAACAGATGCGATGATTAAAGAGATTTTGGCTGCGAACGATGCACTAAAAGCCAAAGCCGTTATCGTTAATGAGTCGGGCGCGTCTGTTTATTCAGCGAGTGAACTTGCTAGTGAAGAGCTGGCCAATCTAGACGTTTCTGTACGCGGTGCAGTTTCTATTGCGCGTCGCTTGCAAGATCCATTGTCAGAGCTTGTGAAAGTTGATCCAAAGGCCATTGGTGTGGGTCAATATCAGCATGACGTCAATCAAAACCAACTTGCCGATAGTCTTGATAAAGTAACTCAAGATAGCGTGAATGCCGTGGGTGTGGACGTAAATACAGCCAGCCCAGCTATCCTGGCTCACATCGCAGGTCTTAACCGCAATGTAGCGCAGCAAATCGTCACCTATCGCAAAGAGCATGGTGCATTTGATAGCCGTGAAGCGCTTAAAAACGTCCCACGTCTAGGCGCTAAGACATTTGAGCAAGCAGCTGGTTTCTTGCGTATTCATAATGGTAGCAATCCATTAGATGCCACTGGTGTGCATCCAGAGAGCTATGCATTGGTCGATAGTTTACTCGCACAAGCGGGAAAGCCGTTGTCAGAAGTCATCGGTAATGATGGCGTGTTAAATACTATCGATACGACTACATTGGCTGCTAACGACGATAATGTCAGCGTAAAAGCGATTATCGAAGAGCTTGCCAAACCTGCTCGTGATCCTCGTCCTGAATTTAAAACGGCCAATTTCCGTGATGACGTCAATAGCATCAAAGATTTGAGCGAAGGCATGATGTTAGAAGGGGTAGTCACCAATGTAACGGCCTTTGGTTGTTTCGTTGATGTTGGTGTACATCAGGATGGCTTGGTACATATCTCGCAGATGGCCAATGACTTTGTCGCAGATCCTATGAACCGTGTCAAACCTGGTGATATCGTATCGGTACGGGTTATCTCTATCGATGAAAAACGTGGTCGTATCGGATTTAGCATGAAACCTGAATCTGAAAAACCTGTCCGTACGGCTGCCAAGTCTACGACAGCTAGTACAGATGGCGAGAAAACCAGTCGTTCACGCAGTAATAATACAAATAGTGACCGTCCAAATAATAGCCGTCCAGCTACTGACAAACGTCCGTCTAAGCCACGTGGCAAGCGTCAGGATAAAGACAACGCGAGCAATCGTAGTAAGCCAGTAAAAAATGATAAAGCTGAAGCCCCAAGTAAAATGGGTACACTCGGTGCTTTATTACAAGAAGCTGGCGTGACTAAAACTAAGAAATAAATACTGCTAAAAATAGCTAGAATTGATAGTTTGATATATAAAAAGGCAGCCATATGGCTGCCTTTTTATATAAGTAGTACGCTTACAAACTAATCAAACAAACTACCTATCTGCTTAGCGTGATACAGCGATACGACGATTCTCTTTGAACTGTACATTTGCTGGCTGAGTAGCTAATAACTCACCACGCTTGTCTTTTTTCTTTTCTTGCAACGTACTAGCAGCATCTGCAACTTTATTCTCAGTAGCCGCTTCACCAGCGATTAAAGGCTGATAGTCTGCATTGCTGTGTTGCATGTTAGGCGCTTGAGCGTTCTGTACAGGAGCCTGAACAGTTGTAGCAGTAGTCATTGCTGCCGCATTTGTTGTCGCTTGAGCGTTGTTCATCAAAGCTGCGTTATCATCGCTTGCTTCATTATCCATATCGTCAGTTTCATCTGCTTCATTATCCATGTCCATATCGACATCAGCAGTGTTTGACGCTTTGACATCTACAGCGCCAGGTTGAGTCGCGAGCAACTCACCATCAGGACCTTCTATTTCGGCTTGCACAGTGCTCTCGACAGGAGTATTACGCATATCTGCTGGCATTAGATCGCTATTGTTAACGGGTGCCGCCATTGTCATAGTTGGTAATACAAGGGTAGC
The DNA here is from genome assembly GCF_904846645.1 of Psychrobacter sp. Pi2-1. Taxonomy (GTDB): domain Bacteria; phylum Pseudomonadota; class Gammaproteobacteria; order Pseudomonadales; family Moraxellaceae; genus Psychrobacter. The sequence goes on along the minus strand of NZ_CAJHBO010000014.1, from coordinate 62,539 downwards.
GCCGACGATTAGTGATAAAACATTCTTTTTCATTATAAAACTCCATGATATATAATTAGCAATAGTTAAAAACGGTAACTCATATTCAATGATGAGCTGTTTTTATTTAAAGGTGTCTATAAATACTGTATGCAAATTATCAACGATGTAGTTTATATTTCAGTAGCAAACTCATTAAGGTTCTAACAGTTTAATGTTTTCTTGTGACGTTATGAAACTGTCATACTTAAAGTCTAGCTGATATTTTAACTTCTAAATTTTTCAAAGACTCATTAGTAGCAAAGGTTGATTGTGTTATTAAAGCTGTTAATAAATGAGTCTGTTAATAACAAATATCTACCGACATCCCTAGTATTAAAAATATGAATTTTTGATTACTTATAGTTATTATTTAAACTTAGCTGATTGTTATTAATAGTTTTTTTGAGTGCCATTTGTCAGCATTATAGAGATTTTTATCAGTAGTTTTTATTTATAATTCAAAACCAGTGTTTATATGATTATCAGATTTTGGTACGTGTATTCTTTGTTTATATACATTTAATTAAACTAATGTTTATATCTGATTTTTCTATAATATCTACAAAATGACAGTAACAATATTGGATTAATGGTTAGTATCATAAAGTATTAAATAATCGGAAAACAGAAACATTGTTCACCAAAAAAGTACGTTATTCTTTATTTAATTCTCTTCTGAATTTCAGAGTAGACCATAAAAAAACCGTATCTCGAAACCAAGATACGGTCATAAAGACATTGAGCCTTTGTTCTCACTCAATAGACTAACTCTCAATTACTTCAAAGCTAAGACCAGAATGCGCTTCTAAGCGTGTTATTAGCTTATTTCCCATCGCAGATGCTGGTGTCCAGAACCCACCGCCAACGTCCTCTTTGCTGATATCTTGTGCCAAGCATAATGCCGCCTGCGAAATCATACGAGAGGTACTGCCATAACCAGGATCTCTATCACCTGTTACTTTAACGGTAATAGTGTCATTTTTGGCCGTTTGGCCAAAGTGACGAATATCAAAGTAGCCGTTTTCTTGCTCGTCCTTAGAAGGGCCTGAACCAGCTTTTGGTAAGACGTGCTTGGATAGTAACTCGCGACTTGGTTTAATCATCATTGCAGTGGCAAAGCCTAACAAACCTGCACTCATAGCATAGCTAGACAGTTTTCCTTTGACGCCGTCTTTCATCCACATTGCTTCGTCATATTTGAAATCGCGACCGTACTCATAGCTGAGCAATTGGTTAGTGCGATGGACGATACGTGTATTGATGGTCGCCATGACGAACGGTGCTAACCAGCGCTTATGGTTGCTGTCATATACCGGTTTGCTAACATTATCCTGACGTACGTTTGGTGCGTTGGCATCATCGTTTAACAGGTATGGATTGGCCACTTGTTTGCGACGTGCTTTGTCCTCACCAGCTTCTTCAAATATTGATGCCATCGATGCGATAGTACCGCCTGAGATCCCACCTTTCGCTGCTTTGACACGCATATGAATGACATTACAGGTCTCGCCGAACTTTTCTTCTGCCTTAGCTTGGGTAAAGTACGCACCCAAATCTGAGGGGATAGAATCAAAACCACAAGAGTTGACGATACGAGCACCACTTTGCTTGGCAGTGTCTTGGTACTTGTCCATCATATCTTTGATGAAAATAGCCTCACCAGTAAGATCGACATAATCCGTACCGTTTTCAGCACAAGATTTAATCAGTGGCTCACCATATTTCAGATATGGGCCTACAGTAGAAATGATGACTTGAGTTTGCTTTGTCATCTTATCAAGGCTGGTAGCATCGTTACTGTTGGCAATAATAATGTCTACCTTACTCTCAAGTTTGGCCTGTAGCTTATTGAGCTTGTCTTTATCACGACCTGCGATCGCCCATGATACATTTGAGCCATCTTCATTTTTATTATTTGATAAAAAATTGGTTAAATAGTGGGCAGTGATCTGACCGACGAAGCTTGTCGCACCATATAGAACAACTGCATAAGGGCGTGTGTCGCCGCTGGTTTTTTGTATAGAGTTTTCAGTATCCGTATTGGTATCCATATGTATTGTCCTTAATAGATTTGAGAATAGGTGGATAGTAAACTATAAACCAAGTCGTTTGATTAGGTTAGGGGTTTGTGAAGTCGCTACAGTTTATAGTTTGCAGCCTATTTCCCATACAACATTGCATATAACGTTAGAAATTTAAAATAGTTCTGCATACAGTTGGAAGAGTAGTGTTCAGTAAAAGATCATTCAATAAAAACACGTCCAGGTAAGAAGCGCTTAGTTTAAGAACTCTCAGTTAAAAAAAGGCTGTATTCAGAAATATAATTCTATTTCGAAAATATCATCTATTAAAGAGAAAGAGGTATGAGACATTAACAGTTACTACAAACTTTACATAACCTACCGATATTATTACTAAAATGAACGTTCTTTAGAGACGAACATTGCTAATCTATACACGTAAACAGTAATAACTAGCATTAGATAAAAACAAGTTAAATAGATGCTATATAAATTCTAATATCTGTTTTTTACCATTATTTGAGGAGAAGATTATGTTTCGTTGGGCTATTATTTTTGCAGTGATCGCATTATTAGCAAGTTTCCTAGGTTTTGGCGGTGTCGCAGGTTTGTCTGCTAATTTGGCATACATTTTCTTAGCAGTCGCTGTTATTTTGTTTATCGTTGCTTTTGTCAGTCGTAAAATGTAAACACGGCTTATCGTTATAAATAATTACTATAAAAAAGACCCTCAATTGAGGGTCTTTTTTGTCTTTTTTAATTAGGGTAATAGGTATAGAGCCAAGATAATTAGTATCAAGGTATGCATTATAGACTTTCTACTACAACCGTTTGGGCTGAATGATATGCTCCATGCGTTTGGCTAAACGAATGTCTAAACTAGAGATACCGCCTGTATCATGGTTGGTTAAACGAACCTCCACGATATTGTAGGTGTTGCGCCATTCTGGATGGTGCTCGAGCGCTTCAGCATGAAATGCCGCTTGATTCATAAAGCTCATAGCCTCGATAAAATCGCTAAAGTGGTAGGTCTTGACGATGCTATTGCCGTCACGCTGCCAGCCAGCAAGCTCTTCTAGCTGTAGATTGATTTGTTTGTCAGATAAACTACTCATATTAATAACCTTTATTGTTATGTCGAATTGGTTTATTAAAAGTGGTGCTAGGGTATGTCTCCTATGCGAAATAAATATTTGCACATTTTTCCTGCTTTGACCGATATCATTTAACTGAACCTAGTTAACGAATTACTTGAGCCTAATTACTTAGCTAGCTAAATTAAATCTTGATACTCAGGATGTTTGCTAATGTATGACGCGACAAATGAGCATTGCGGTATCACTTTTTTGTTTTGTTCACGCGCATAATTCAATGCGTGCTTTACCAGTGCTGAACCAACGCCTTGACCGCCTAATTGCTGCGGTACGATAGTATGATCGTAGACCAACTTGTCAGCACTTTCCTGATAGCTAATATAACCTGTCTGACCATCGATAGAGGTCTCGAAGCGTTTTGCTGCTTGATTATGGACAATGTCTAGATTTGGTTTAGAGGCTTGATTACTCATTAATATACTCCATTTTTTATTGTCGAATTTTTATTATGAATTAAATATTTATTAATTTGATAGTGCCAGTGTAGTATGTAGTTTTGATACTTAACAGTCTAGACGCTTACCGTAATGGTAGATAGGACGACTGTTAACGTCACCTATGTTTGTTGTCCTACCTTATCATGGCCGTATCTGGTTGCAAATCTGAATATGTCACCATGCATAGGATATGGCTTTACGAACGACTGGAGGTAGAAAACGAGTGAGACCACTAGTGTTTTCTATTGCTAATTTGTTTTCTAAATCGGCCGCTGACCTATTATCTTTATAAGCAGTACTATCTGCATTTTCCACTGACTGTACATGGGCTTGCCATTCTTTTTCACTAGGTTTGCTAAAGTGATAAATACGTCCGAGTACTTGCTTTAGTTGTGTGCCAAAGCGGCCAGTGTTATAGCTTAAACCATACTTACGGCATATGGCCTGTACCTGCGGTGCAATCTTTGCATAGTGGCCAGCTGGCATATCAGGAAATATATGATGCTCAATCTGATGAGATAAATTACCTGTCAAAAGGTGGAACCATTTGCTGCCTTTGATATTGCTAGAGCCAAGGATTTGGCGTACATACCAGTCGCCTTTACTTTCATTGGCATCGAGATGGGTATAGATATGCGCTTGCTCAGTGAAATGCCCACAGAAAATCACCGCCCACGTCCATAGGTTACGGACAGTGTTGGCAGTCATGTTACCGCTCAACGTACTAAAGGCGCTACGACGACCTAGTGTCAGCGCTACCACAGACGGCAGGGCAATATAGTCTTTGCCTATTTGTCGTCCAATTTTGGCAAATAACGCACGAGACTTTTGCTGCATGATTTTGTGCAGATTAGGAGAGTCAGCGTATTCATCTGCACTGATTTGGATATCATGAAAGGCTACTGCCCATTCAAAGCCAAATGCCAGTACCGCTGTACTAAGCATATTATAGCGATCTTCCGGCGTCCAAGGCTGCTCATCAGTCACTCGAATCAAGTGATAGCCTACGTCATGATCACGGCCAACAATATTGGTAAAAGTATGATGTAAATAATTATGAGAGTGTTGCCATAATGGAGCAGGGCAGACAATATCCCAGTCGAATTTTTGACTATTAAGGTGCGGGTGTTGCATCCAGTCATATTGACCATGCATGACGTTATGACCCAGCTCCATATTGTTCAATATTTTGCTAAAGCTAAGTAAAGACGTACCTAGTAGCCAAGTAGCGACCAGACTGCATTTTGATGGCATACGCCCAGCCACTGCAAGTAGACCACGGCCAATAACTTCACTATATACCACGGTGGCATATATCCGCTGTATGTAGCGTGCATCCTTACTGCCTAACGAGTCCATAACGCTTTTGTACAGGGCATTGAGCTCTACGGCTAAAGCATCACTTTGAGGCTTTGATAAAGGGGCATCAGTTACTGTTGGGTAGCGAGTCCGTGTTGACGTGTCTGGCTGACCGCTATCATTGATTACTCCATCATCAAGCTGCGAGTACGGCGTTTGCGGCGTCAAAGGCAAAGGCGCGTTTTTCGCTAGTTGTGCATTGGACAGGGGCGTCAAGATAGGCACAGCAGATTGTGGCGTAGTAACAGGTAGTAATAAGCGCATAAATAAATCCTTAACCGAAACGGCATGAATAAGCAGTACTGCATCCGGTTTGATAAGTTATCTGAGTTTTAACCTATAAAGTGACGTTTATCTTTTATTTCTCATAGGGTGTCTAGCATATGCTTTCTATTGAGCTATCCATTCTATTAAACCAGTCATTAAACATCGAGAACCACATCAGTCATGGCAATATTGATGCAAGTCTGAATAGACTCGTAACCATCACTGCTCACTTTCCCTGTTTGAACGTTTTTGACCACGCCGCTGATTTTATTACAGCGGCACAACTGGCAAATACCTTGCCGGCAACCATGTGCTAACCGTACATCTGCATTCTCAGCAGCATCCAATATGGTCGTGTCACTGCTAAATTGTCGTTGCCGTGATCGCAAATAGACAGTGTGTTCTTCTACAGGTATTGTTTTATCGAATTTCCGATTGCTACCGTTATCAACATTAGTTAGGGAGTTACCAAAGTTCTCTACGATGATGTTATCGCGCAGCTGTTTATCTGTAGAGCAAGTTATCTCTGCGGCGGCTTTATATAAGCCAGTTAATAACGCTTGTGAGCCACAAGCAAATATTTGTGTATCTGCTAGAGGTAAGTTTAGCGATAGCAGACCCTCTGCACTCAAGTATCGTGTGCCAGCCAAATAGGTAGTCGGCTCTTCAGTATGGATTAGATGATAAGTGAAGTCTGAATGATTATCGTTCAGCTGTTGCCACTGATGTTGCAGTTTGGATGAAACAGTCCGATTGTAATGCAATAGCGTCACCTGATGTCCATTATTCAGGGCTTGAGTGATAAGTCCGAGCATAGGCGTGATACCGCTACCACCAGCGATAAATAGCAAAGGAATAGGTTTGTCATTCTCTGATATTTGCTGCCCTACTATCGAGGTCTGTCCCAAAGTGAAATGTCCAAGTGGCAGACTTGTATCAACGACGCTAGCCAGTGGCATTTGCTTGGTTAAATAGTCAGATACCAACCCTTGTGGTTTAATCGCGATAGTTACCGTATGACGTTGGTCTGCCGTATGGCTCTCGGTATTATCGTCGAGCCACCAGAGGGGTTGATGCGCCAAGCCCACTATCGAGTAACTACGTTGGTGATAGACCCCCTCAATATAAACGCGCAAATCAAGATACTGACCGCCTTGCCAACCACACATCATCTCAGAAGTCTGCTGCCTAAAAGCACTATTGGTCTCAAATCTAAGTGCGATCAAATCATCACTCAATGGATACCGTGCAACAAGTCTTAGTTTGGGCGTTGTCAGCGACCAAAATGGATGAAGGCGCGATCCGATAAAATCGACAAACGCACGTTGAATAATTTCAGGGCGATAGCCGTTGGCCATATTATCAGTACCTGTATGATTGCTATGAAAGTGAATGATGTAACGCATACAAAGTCATTTCATAAGTCATTCTAATAATCGAAAATGAAATCGAGCCGATAGACCTTGTTAAGCCACACTAACATGCTAACGGCTATTGATTAAATTTGCGAAAGTTTTGATGCTATTTTTTGTGGTCTTTATAAAACGCTAATGAATCAAAATGTTAAGTTAGTTCATTAAGATAAGACTCCTTGAGTTATTTTTTAAAGCGAGTTTTATAGCCAAAAGGCATAGCCTGCTGTCAAAAACAGTAAAACAACTGGTAAAACAACCTGTCAGCTTGCAGGGTATGCGCCACAATGCGATAATGACCTATAATTTGTAACCCTGATTTTGAGGTACGGCACGCTTGGCATCATCGCTGAGTTGCATTTGCTGTTCTCTTCTATGCAGTCTATCGGAGTGTTAATGGCTCAATATATTTACACGATGAACAACGTGTCAAAACTTGTTCCCCCTAAGCGTGAAATCCTAAAAAATATCAACCTATCGTTTTTCCCTGGTGCCAAAATCGGTGTCTTGGGTATCAACGGTTCAGGTAAATCAACCTTGCTACGCATTATGGCAGGCGTGGATACTGAGTTTAGTGGTGAAGCGCGCGCTCAGGCAGGTACCAAAGTTGGCTATCTGCCACAGGAACCACAGCTAGATGATAGCAAAGACGTTCGTGGTAATGTCGAAGACGGTATGCGCGAAGCGTTAGATGCGCTCGCTCGTCTAGATGCTATCTATGCTGAATACGCAGAGCCTGATGCTGATTTTGATAAGCTTGCTGAAGAGCAAGGCAAGATGGAAGACATCATCCAGTCTTGGGATGCGCACAACTTAAACAACCAGCTAGAAAAAGCGGCCGATGCGCTCCGTCTGCCACCGTGGGATGCGGACGTTAGCAAACTATCAGGTGGTGAAAAACGCCGTGTGGCACTATGCCGTCTACTATTGTCTCGCCCTGACATGCTATTACTTGACGAACCGACCAACCATTTGGACGCCGAGTCTGTTGCATGGCTAGAGCAGTTCTTGCAGAACTACAGCGGTACTATCGTTGCCATTACCCATGATCGCTATTTCTTGGATAATGTTGCTCAGTGGATCTTGGAGCTTGACCGTGGCCATGGCTATCCGTATGAAGGTAACTATACCGAGTGGCTAGAGCAAAAGAACACGCGTCTAGAGCAGCAGAACAAGCAAGAAGAATCATTTGCTAAAGCGCTGAAAAAAGAGCTTGAGTGGATTCGCAAAAACCAAAAAGGCCAACAGGCTAAGTCTAAATCTCGTGTACAGCGTTTTGAAGAGTTGAACTCAACTGAGTTCCAAAAACGTAATGAGACTTCTGAGATTTATATTCCACCTGGTCCACGTTTGGGTAATAAAGTCATCGAAGTTAATGATATCTCCAAGTCATTTGGCGATCGTCTGCTGTACGAAAACCTAAGCTTTAACGTTCCAGCTGGCGCTATCGTGGGTATCATCGGTCCAAATGGTGCGGGTAAAACTACGCTATTTAACATGATTACTGAGCGCGATACCCCAGATACTGGTTCAGTTGATTTGGGTGAAAGTGTTAAAGTTGCCTATGTCGGTCAGGTACGTGATCATCTAGATGATAACAAAACCGTATGGGAAGAAGTTTCTGACGGCCTTGATATCATTACCGTTGGTGATTACACCACGCCAAGCCGCGCGTATATCGGACGTTTTAACTTCAAAGGTTCAGATCAGCAAAAGCACGTCGGTCAATTATCAGGTGGTGAGCGTAACCGTCTGCAGTTAGCGAAGACGCTAAAGCAAGGCGCAAACGTATTGCTCCTCGATGAACCATCAAACGATTTGGATATCGAAACCTTACGTGCACTAGAGGATGCGATTCAAGTATTCCCAGGTACAGTAATGGTCGTATCGCATGATCGCTGGTTCCTTGACCGTATCGCGACTCATATCTTGGCATTCGAAGAAGAAGGCCCAGTTTGGTTCGATGGTAACTATACTGAGTTTGAAGCGTATCGTAAAAAGACAATGGGTGATGATGCCAGTCCTAAACGTGCCAAGTACAAGAAGATTACCAACTAATACGGCTGCTTAATATAGTTCAATCCAAAAAAAGACCGCTAATGATTAGCGGTCTTTTTTTGTTTAGCGTAAAATCTTAAAGGGTATGGGTAGTTGTTAAGACTAACGCTTACGCCCAAATTTACGCTGCTTTTTATTACTAATCTCAGTAATGGCGTGAGTGATTTCTTCTTCGTCTAAACTAGCGACTTGCTGCAAGATTTGCATCATATCAGGCGTTAGCACGTACTTAGCATGATGAGCGATGTCGTTAATACGATGGTCGAAAGTCAGTATGCCTGTTTCATCGTCTTTTTGTAGATAGTTAAGACGAGTCAACGCACTAATGAAACTGGTAAATAAGGCGCGATCAAAGAAGTCAGGAATATCATCTGCATAAAGCACAGACAAACGCTGTCCGAGTAGGTGACACAGGTCCACAACTTCGTTTTCAGTCAAATTACCAGAGCCTTGTTGAGCAAGTAAAGCAAGCGTCATAAAGTAACGCTCAAGACTTTGTCCAACTGGTGTCGCCAGCACTTGTAGCTGCTGATAGTGCTTGCTATTAGACTCAGGAACACTGAGCGTATCATCACCTAAATCAACGATGAGTCCATGAGACAGCAGATTATCAACTTTCTTATTGAGCGTATCGGCTAAGCCGTGTGCTGGATAATATAAGAATAGCTCACTTTGTAAGAACGGATATAGCTGCTCAGCGATACTATCGAGACGGCTGCGTTTGATACGTCCATTGCGTGCGACTAGCGCAGACAGGAACGACAGCAGGATAAAGACATGCAAAATGTTGTTGCGGAAGTAGCTAAGTAATGCTGCTTGCTTACCTGCGACCTGAATGATATCGCCCAAGATATGCGGCGTACGCTCAATAAGTTTTAGCTTAATACCATAATCGATGATTTGCTGCGGCGTCATATCAGTGATAACCGTATCCTCTGCATAGACCAGCTGCTGAGCCAGACCTTGATACAAAGCGATTTGCTCACGGCAGATGTTTTCATCCAATGCAGCTTTCGGTGCCGATAGCAGAACCAATGACAGCAGCGAGACAGGGGTTACTACTGCAGCTTTATTGATATGCTGCATGACTTTCACCCCGATGTTATCAACCATAGCACTGGTTTTTTCATCAAGCGGTGAGTCAGTACGATCGGATGGTAAGCTATTGGCTGGCACATCGAATTTTGTCATAAATTCGCTAAGGTGCAACGGCGTACCAAAGCTCAAATGCACATTGCCAAAGATACGTTCAATTTTACGGCCAACTTTGAGCAGCCCGATTAAAGACTCCGACTCTTTTGGCTTACCTTTTAGCTCACCGACATACGTGCCGCCTTCCATAATGCGCTCGTAACCAATATAAGTCGGTATAAATACCACAGGCTTATTGGTTTGGCGTAGCTGACTATGGACGGTCATCGCTAGCATACCCATCTTTGGGGGTAGCAAGCGACCTGAACGTGAGCGACCACCTTCGATGAAGTATTCAATCGGAGTGTTGCGCGTGATAAGAGTATGCATATATTCGCGCAGTACAGCGGTATACAGCGCGTTGCCGCGGAAGCTACGACGAATATAAAAAGCGACGGCACCGCGTAATAGGGGGCCTAATACCGGCACATCTAAGTTGTCACCTGCTGCGACATAAGGGATACTCAGACCGCGCTTGTAGATGACATAAGACAGTAATAGATAGTCAACATGGCTGCGATGACAAGGCACATAAATCAGCTCATAATCGGTCGCAAGGTCACGTACTCGCTCGAAGTGATGGACTTCTACACCGTCATATAACTGCGTCCATAACCATGTCAGAAATTTATAAAAACCACGGATGATAGAATGAGAGTAGTCATTGACCATCTCATTAGCATAACCTCTAGCCTGACTGCGAGCTTCTCGAACGCTAGTCCCCTTTTCGGCCGCTTCCATCTCAATTGCATGCTTAATAGCTGGCGAGTACACCAGTTTATCCACTAAGTTACGTCTATCTGATAGATCTGGGCCGAGCATGCTAGCGCGCTGTTTATCTAAATAAATTGACAATTGCTGCTGCAACATACGAACCAGTTCACGATTACTATTAGCTGATGCGACTAGCGCATAGCTTGGTGTCTGCTCAGCGTCAGCTGCGGCATCACTGTTGGTAGCCGTTGACTCTGTATCGAGTGAATCCGCCGCGGTTAAATTTGCTTTCAGTGCATCTGTAGCGACCGAATCAAAGGTAGCTGGTCCTTCCACATCGCCTTTAAGATTATCATTGATAATGGTACGTAAGTCTTGCGGTGGATGAAACTGTACGAAAGTATCGCGGCCCATAACCCCGATATTAAATAGTTGCTTGGTAATGCTAGGGTCTTGCCAGTTGTCAGCAGTCAACAGTTTAAATAGCGAATCTTCTTTTTCAGGTGCGCGTCCCCACAGAATCGATACGGGCACTAAACGCACCTTTAACTCTGGATATTGCAATATAGCAGATACTAAGCGAGAAAGTCGAGGAGACAACTGACTGTCTTTGGCACTTGGGTGATTCAAAAATATGATGGCCGCATTTTCTTTAATATTATGGGCGGCATCATTTACTCCAACCAGTGCAGGCGGTAAGTTGTGCTCTTGCGTTTGCAAGTCGATCAGAATACTGTTGGAGCGAGAATAGTCCTGTAGTACATAAAACCTTAGCGTCTGATCATCATTGTCGAACTCAGGCAGCTCGCCTAATAGCTTAGGTTTTACGGCGATATCGAGCATCTGACCTGACAGCTTACGATACAGCTGATTGATCGGTGCATTAGAATAAGGCTTAGTAGCGATTGCATTGCCATCAGTTTCAGACGCACGGTCAGTCGCGACCGGCGCTTTAAAAATCCGTTTTTTTAGGAACTTCGGTATCATAATCAGTATCAAAAATAGTCAAATATGTTGCGCTTATGATGCCATAAAAGCCACCAAAGCGATATATAGTGTCTGTATATACTACCAATATTAATACGGTTTGGTTACGCTGTAGTGAGTGACAAATTATATAAAATGCTCAAACATTGGAAAGTTCATATATTTAGCGTAATAATATATTTTTATCATTGATGATTCATAGATATAGCGTCCATTTTTCAATTTCACTTTATTAAGCCTAAAACTTATGACTCCAGCTATCGATCTTGCCAAAAAACGTAACCTTGATTACCAAGTACACGAATATATTCATGACAGCAATGCCGTTTCATTTGGCTTAGAAGCCGCAGAAAAACTTGGCGTAGCGGTGACACAGGTGTTCAAAACTTTAGTCGTGACTACCGATACTAGCGTACTGGCTGTGGCGATATTGCCAGTCGATAAGACACTTAACTTTAAAAAAATGGCTAAGGCGCTATCTTCTAACAAGTTGCTATCTTGCAAAAAAGTACAGATGGCCGACCCCAAACAAGTAGAGCGTAGTACGGGCTATGTGTTGGGCGGTGTCAGTCCACTGGGTCAAAAAAAACGACTAAAAACTGTCATAGATAGCACAGCTCAAGATCAGGCCACTGTCTATGTAAGTGGGGGTCGCCGCGGTCTGGAGATTGAATTGCCGCCTGCACAGTTGGCTGCAACGCTTGATGCTTGCTTTGACGCTATTACGGATGAATAAAAGATTTTACGGTGGCTATAATCTGCCTAGTACAAAATGGACATGTCGACAATTTCGCTAAGCATATTTATGAGTAATCTATACTGGGCTCGCTTGTATTGAAGATATTTGAGCGCAAGATTATTGTGGATTGACCATAGCGATAAGGCGTAGACTTATACGCCAGCTTATCTATTATTTTTATCTACATTTAAGGACATGCTCATGCCACATTTAACCATTCAAGTAACACCAAACGTCAGTATCGCTCACGAAGAATCATTGCTCAAATCGCTAAACAAAGTATTATGGGATAGTGGTCAGTTTAAGCAACCTGCTGATATAAAAGCACGCATTGTACCTATTAACTCATTTCTAGTAGGTGTTGAAGACGATGAACAAGCCAATGGATTTATTTATGCTCACCTAAAGCTGATGAGTGGACGTGATATGGCCACTCGTGACCAGTTGGCTGAGCTGCTGGTTGCTACTATCGAGGAAAAAATAGGCGCAGAGCAGTCAGGACGTGCAGCATTGCAGATATGTGTAGAAGTTGAAGAGATTAGTGCGGTCTATCATAAGAAAATGCTTGGTAGTTAACAGCGCCTGCCTTTTTACAAACTGTATTTTGAAAACCATCTTCTCAAAAACTGTTTGGTTAAAGAAGCGACTGCTCGCAGGCTAAAGTTACCAACCTTAAATGACGACAATCAATTGCATAAAAGCTGACTGGCATACGTTGGTAGTATCATTACTTCAACCTTGTAGCCCGCAACTTTGTCTTCAGTGGCCATAAGATTGCGGGCGATACGCAATCGATATGTGCCCGTCGCAGGTAAGTAGCCTTGATAGATAATACCGCCTTTGCCGCCATCTTGCGTACCATTTGGCATATGTAATACGCCGACATTGGCAGTCTCAGATGTTCCCGCAAGTGGGGCAATATTAATCACGGCATACTGTCCACTGGTAGCGTCAAAACGATACCAACGTTCATTGTCATTAGGATTTAATTTACCAGTGATGACGCTACTAATAGCACTTTTCGAAAAATGAAGAGGGGTGTCGCTATTTTTTGCAATCGCACTATTTGCAGCGATACTTGCTAGTACAGTGCTAATTACCAATGTTTGCATACAGCGTGTGGCTAACGCGGCAGCTTTGTAATAGGGTATTGGCATAGCTTTCTCCTAAAATTGCTCGTTACTTTATATTCTGTATAAGCAGATTTTCAGTTAAGCATAAAAAAGCGCCTAAATGATAGGCGCTTTTTATTGATTATCGATGCTGTATTAGTCAATTTTAATCTAAGAAAGCAAAGTGATCGATTTCCATTGATGTCATGCTTTCGCTTGGTGCAACCATCGCTTCTGCGTGACCAGACGTGCGTGGTAGCAACTTATCAAAGTAGAATTCAGCAGTCTGAATTTTTGCTTTGTAGAATTCTGGTGCTTCTGTGCCACCCTTTTCTAACTTTTCATAAGCGACCGCTGCCATACGCGCCCAGTGGTAACCCATCATCACGTAGCCTGAGTACATTAGGAAATCCTCTGACGCTGCTGAGATGATTTCACGATCTTTACGTGCCATCAGCATCAAGCGTACCGTCAAGGTGTTCCACTCAGCACATAGCTTGGTCAATGCCCAAACGAATTTACGCATTTCTTTATCGAGTGCGTACTCGCCACACCATTTCATGATGTTTGACGTGTAGTCACGGATAATCTTACCTTTAGACTGTAGGATAACCTTACGACCTAGTAGATCAAGTGCTTGTACGCCAGTGGTGCCTTCGTACATCGTCGCAATACGAGCATCACGAGCGATCATCTCCATGCCCCATTCTTTGATGTAGCCATGACCGCCATAGACTTGCTGACCGTGTTTAGCAGCTTCGATGCCTAGCTCGGTTAAGAAGCCTTTTAGAATTGGCGTATAGAAGCCCAATTTGTCGTCCCACTTTTCGAACTCTTCATCATCGCCATTGATAATACCTTGTGCCATTTTATCGGCATAACGTGCTGAATGATAAATCATTGAGCGACCGCCTTCAGCAAAGGCTTTTTGCGTCAGTAGCATACGGCGTACGTCGGCATGATGGATGATAGCATCAGCTACTTTTTCAGGATCTTTAGTACCAGATAGCGTACGCATAGAACGACGCTCTTTAGCATATGGTAGTGCATTCTGGAAAGAAAGCTCAGTATGAGCTAGACCTTGAATACCAGTACCGATACGAGCCGTATTCATAAAAGTAAACATGGCTTTTAGGCCTTTATGCGGTTCGCCGATTAGGTAGCCGACTGCGCCATCAAAGTTCAATACACACGTCGAAGATGCGCTAATGCCCATTTTGTGCTCAATTGAACCACAAACAACGGCATTGCGCTCGCCAGCTTCACCTTCAGCGTTCGGCGTGAACTTAGGTACGATAAATAGTGAAATACCGCGCGTGCCTTCTGGTGCATTTGGTAGACGTGCTAGAACGATATGAACGATATTATCTGTTAAGTCATGCTCACCGCTTGAGATAAAGATTTTGGTACCGCTGATTTTATAGGTGCCGTCATCTTGTGGAATGGCTTTCGATTTAACTTGACCCAAATCCGTACCACACTGTGGTTCAGTCAGACACATGGTACCTGCCCATGAGCCTTCGACCAACTTAGGTAAATACAGTGCTTTTTGCTCGTCAGTACCGTACTGAAGCAGCGTGTTGATACAACCTGTTGATAGACCAGGATACATTGACCATGACCAGTTAGCAGTACCGATCATCTCAGATTTGATAAGGTTGATTGACGTTGGCAGATTCATACCACCGAATTCTTCAGGGTATGAAATACCTTGCCAGCCGCCTTCTACAAACTGGTCATAAGCCTCTTTGAAGCCTTTTGGTGTGGTCACGACGCCATCTTCAAAATGACAGCCTTCTTCACCACCTGATTGATAGAGTGGGGCAATGACGTTTTCAGCAAAATCAGCCATACCTTGTAGAATCATGTCTACAGTTTCAGGATCAGCGTTTTCGCCGTTGTCTAAGCTTTTATAATGCGTCTGATAGTCAAATACATCATTAATCAAAAATTTGATATCACGTAAGGGGGCTTTGTAAGTTAACATAATCGCTCTCTTTGGTTAGTTCGCTATCATAGACTTATGGCGCAATATTTGAGTCACAACTTATGTAAGCGATATTTACTTATTTTGGATGAGCTAGACGTTATATTAGTCATCAAGTGAGTTGTTAGTGGACAGCTTTCCAGTGTATTAATTATTAGAACGCCTTTAGTGGCGGTCAGCTGTTATGGCGTTGATATGATTATAAATCTTCTACAGCGACAAATATACAACTAATAACTATTATTCATGATTAATTATGTTATTAATTCATTTTAGTTTGTATAGGTGAATTGTATCTTCGCTTGAAAATATTCTATAAAGGGCTATGTAGACTCATCTAAATTCAAAGACAAATGGACTTATCAAATAGGAAAAGCCATTTATGAGCACCTCAAAAAAGCAACAGCGAGCCTCTTGGTTGGGCACACTATTAGCTAGTATCAAGTGGTTAATCGATGGTGAGCTAAGTCATTTACTGACAATCAATCGTAGTCACCGACCATGGCATATGCCAATTATCGCGGCGATTGCGATTAGCTTTCCAGTGTTTGTAGGAGCTTATTTTGGTGACTTGTCTTCAGGTATCAAAGCCTCGCTAGGCTCAATGATTATTCTAAACCTACCGTTTGTAGGCGGGCTACCACATCGGCTAGTGACGGTCATGGCTTGGGGATTTGCGATGATAATGAGCTTTGCATTGGGTCTGATCGCGCAGCTACTGCCAGTGCTGCGGCTACCTGTGTTTATGCTGATTGGGATTAGCGTGGTGATGTTAGGTCGCTACTATCGACAACCACCACCAGCGGGATTGTTTGTATTGATGGCGGGTGCGATTGCGCTATTTATCCCTGTCCCGATCGATCAACTGCTCTCAGCGATAGGGCTTGTGATATTGGGTAGTGGCTCCTCGATGTTGCTAGCGCTACTCTATAGTTTGTTCTTATTGGCGACGCGACCTATTGCTTCCGTACCTGTCTATGATTATCAGCCTGATATGATTAGCGATAGTCTTATCGTGGTAAGTTTCGTTAGTTTGGCGTTGGTCGTTGCCGTTCTGTTAGAGCTGCCTTATCCCTATTGGGCAGCGATGAGCTGCTTTATTATCATCCAAGGTATGCAGCTACGGACCATGTGGATCAAACAGTTGCATCGGTTGTTAGGTACATTAGCTGGCATGGGCGTAGCAGGCTGGATGCTGTCTTGGGGACTATCAGGATGGGGCATCGCTATCGCGATACTATGTATGATGTTTTTGATTGAGTCATTTGTCGATCGGCATTATGGACTGGCGGTGATATTTATCACGCCGCTGACGATATTTATCGCTGAGTATGGTAGTACGATGTCAGTGTCTCCAGTCGTTGGGGAGGTTATTCAAGCGCGTATGATTGATACGGCACTCGGTTGCATGATTGGATTGAGCGGTGGGCTGGCGATACACTCTACACGATTGCGTGTACCGCTGCGCCGTTTTGAAAATTGGCTGTTATTACGTTTTAGCTAATAGCATAGCTCTGCAAAGATTTTTCTTTGATTAACGGTCTTTATTTAACGTTGTTGTCGCTTGTGCGACATCGATAGTATGCCCAGTCCAACGCTCAAAGCTTAAAGCAGCTTGACCGATAAGCATACCGTAGCCTTCAGAGGTCTGTGCGCCGCGAGCGGCAAAGTGCTGCAAGAACGGTAGCGGACGTCCATACATCATGTCATAAGCGTATTGACAGTTTAGAGCATCATCTAGCGGTAATGTATCACCTGATAGACCGATAGAGGTGGCATTAATGATAATGTCAAAAGCGCCACTGAGTTCATTGGTCGCGCAAACCTCGATATGTTGTTCATCGATCACTGAGCTGGCCGCACTGAGCTCATTTACCAAATCGGCTGCCTTAGACACGGTGCGATTGGCAATCGTGAGAGAGCCAATACCCGCTTCAAATAATGGCAGTATTACGCCACGAGCGGCACCGCCTGCACCTATTAGCGCCACACGAGCATCGGTCAGCGGCCAGTCCATACTCATAATGTGATTGATAAGTCCCTGCCCATCCGTGTTATCACCATAGAGTGCTTCAGTGATTGGCACGCCGCTTTCTAATAGTGCTTTGTTCAACAGTAACGTATTGACCGCACCTGCCGTCTTGGCATGTTCTGATAAACCACCACGCGCCGCGCAGCAGTCATAAGCCACTTGTTTAAAAGGAACTGTCACATTGGCACCCAAACCGCCACCGCAAAAAAACGCCTCAACGACAGCCGTAAAACTGGTGGCATCATCAGGGCAGTACTGACGCTGATAGCTAATATCAATCCCTGCTTGTACAGCAAACTGCTCATGAATTTCAGGAGATTTACTATGGGCGATTGGATTGCCAATAACGATAAAGTGTTGGGTCATAAATAGTCCGCTGGCTAGAAAATAAAAATACTATCAAAGAAGCAATAAGTAGCGCTCAATCATCATAAGGGATAACGCTATGATTGACAAACCAAGAGGCCATCACCAATCAATGATTAGGAAGTGACAGTGTTAGTCAGAAGCTGCCTTATCGTTTTTGAAAATAAATTCTGACATTGAGGCAAATATATGTAAAACACGCTCAGGCAGTTTTCCACTTCCTATTAAAGAGAAGGTCGTTTTGGTACGTTATATATTTAACAAATCTGTACTCTCGGGGAGTACTCCGCGTAACGTAAAAGGTAGTCAAGTGCTGAGCAGTTGGGTAAACTATAAAATATGGAAACCTATATCAATATGCTGTAATGACTGCTAGATTATAATATTTGTGAAATATGCTCTTTATTGAAAACTATTCGTTATCAGCGGCGTTCCTGCCAGCTCGTTAATACTATTTCGAGATCAATCTAAAAGTGTGAGTAAATTATCCATGTGGAATCCTAACCTACAGACCCTTCTAGTCGGTACGATAATGGCAGTTGGTGTGACGCTCAGTGGCTGTGACAGCACCAAAGAAGATGCTCCAAATCCAGATGCGGAGACCACTGAGCAGGCAACAACGAATGAGCCAGTACAGGACAGCGCAAACAATCCTGACCTAGACGGCGCTACTGCTCAGCAAGGCACGCCAGTGAGATATGATGTCGCAGCATGGGGTACGGATAAGGTAGAGTCGCTCGCGGTGGATGAGTTAGATAGTATAAAATCTGTGTTTGGCGAAGTGATGAGCACTGACGAAAACAGCCTAGACTATGCCAGTAATCCAGCGGCAAAATATCGCTTTATGAAAACGGATGCGCCTTATCTAGATATCATCGACTCTGAAAAATATCTAGAGCTGGGTTGGTACTATGCCAATCCTACTGATACAGACAAAGAAAAAGAGCTGAGCCAAAACCACGCCAAAAAAGCCTATCAACTATCGCGTCAACTGATGGGCGATGATGGCGGTAAAATGGTGGCTGATATGCTCAATAGTCAAATCATCAAAAATAGAATCGTCGGTGGACAAAAAATAGAGCTAGCAAAATGCGAGTTTTATAGTTGCATGCTGGTGATCAATAAAGCCGCTGCTCAAACAGACAATAGCTAAATCATGACCGATACGACGTTAGTACCAAACGGTTGGGTGTGTCTGTACCCACAAGTCAGCAGTGTGACCGAAGACAGCAGTGTGACCGAAGAGGATAGGTCGACCAGCCAAACAGCGACCATGTCTCTAGATAATCGCGGACTGGCATACGCTGACGGGTTTTTTACCACTATGGGTGTCATTGATGGGTTGATACTATGGTCAGATTATCATTATCAGCGGCTTGTCTCTCATGCTGAAGCCTTGCAGCTAAACATAAATAGCGAAGAGCTATTAGCCGTACTGCAACTGTATGCCCAGCAGTTAGAGCAGGGCATGCTAAAGCTAGTAGTAACCCGCGCTGCGCAGGATGTGCGCGGTTATGGCTATACACCTAATGCAAATGGTAGCGACTGTGAGATATGGCTAAAGGCTACGGCAATGAGAGTTTCTACTGCGCTGCAATTGTCTTTGCCTGATGGAAACTTGGTACCCACCCAACCTTATGCTTCGGCAATATGTTTGGCTTCTCAGATTGCTTGCTTACCGCCACCGCTGGCAGGTCTCAAGAGCCTTAATCGTTTAGACAATGTCCTCGCTAGTGGTGAGCTACAACGTATAAAAGCTGAGCCATTGGCATCAAAGCTTGCTTCAACACTTGGTGAAGGTCTGCTACGCGATATGAGCGGGCAGTGGGTCGAGGGTACGATGAGTAATGTATTCTATCAATTGGCAGAAGAGTCGCTATCGGAATCCAAAACTACCTCTAGTATTCATAAAGATGATGAAGATTACCTAAGCACCGGTCAGTGGTACACTCCTTCTATGGCTCAATCGGGCGTCGCTGGCGTCATGCGTCAGGTAATTATAGATGCACTATCCACGACGCAATATCCAGTCATAATCAGGTCGCTACAAGATGAGGATTTGCCTAAATT
Source organism: Psychrobacter sp. Pi2-1 (assembly GCF_904846645.1). Classification (GTDB taxonomy): domain Bacteria; phylum Pseudomonadota; class Gammaproteobacteria; order Pseudomonadales; family Moraxellaceae; genus Psychrobacter. Next base: position 42,612 of record NZ_CAJHBO010000014.1, on the reverse strand, counting down.
AACGCACCTCTTCTTTTGCAATGCACTGCGCGGTATCATGCCAATGAGCAGTCTGACGTTATTGTCAGGTGATGTTGTGGATTTTAAATCCGTTTAGTTGTTACTCTCTTTATTTAATAAACGATAGAAATGCTGTTTGAAAAACTCTTTTCTTCCTTCTTGTTGCAGGTCTTCGTAGCGCGCTTGGCTAAGTTGTAGGTATTCAGCTTCCTGTTCAATACCAATAAATTGCCTTCCTAAGACATTACTTGCAATACCTGTCGTCGCAGAGCCAGAAAAAGGGTCAAGAACCACTGCATTTTTCTTAGTAGAGGCTAAAATAATTTGAGCTAGTAAAGCCAAAGGTTTTTGCGTAGGGTGCCTACCACAAGATTTTTCCCACTTAGCAATTGCTGGCAAGCGCCATACATCTTTCATTTGCTTATCGTTATTAAGTCGTTTCATCAAATCGTAATCGAAGTAGTGCGGTACTTTAGGGTGTTTTCTTGCCCAAATAATGAATTCTGTAGAATGAGTGAAAAACCGACAAGAAAAGTTAGGTGGTGGATTGGTTTTTTCCCAAGTTATAACATTAAGTATCTTAAAACCAAGCTGCGGTAAAATACGTCCTAAGGTAAAAATATTATGGTGTGTACCACTGACCCATAAGGTCGCATTATCTGCCATTTTTTCTCGTACAGCAGACAGCCATTCGTATGTAAATACGTAAGCATCATTGTCACTGACAAGCTTGTCCCACTGACCTTTATTGACTGACTGGACTTTACCGTTTTTCACTGTCAGACCATCATTGGACAAAAAATAAGGTGGATCGGCAAAGACCATATCTACGTTATTATCTAACTGAGGGATAACAGTTAAGCAGTCACCTTTCAGTAAGTTAAAATCTGAATTAGTACTACTGAAAAACGAGTGACTTTCCATGTCTATTCCAGCATGTCAGCTAAGAAATAAAGAAGCTCAGGCAAATTGAACTCTCCTTGTACAAAACCATACTGCCCACAATCATCTGGAATAACAACAGTTTGATCAATAAACCTCTTATCTTCACTAATGATGCGAAGCATATTTACTAATTCATCTCTTACTACTGCAGAGTCTACAGTATCTAATAGTTCACTAAGTACTGTTGAGCTGGAGTTAATATTGATAGTCATATTTTCGATACTTATCATAACCTACCTTCCTCTATGATACTTATTGTATGTAGACTTATTGTATACAAAATATAGCATGAGTCAAACAAAAAAACCAATATGCGTGCCTTATATGAAAGAAAAAGTTCTATGTGATTTCGGTGAAAGAATACGCCAGTTGCGTAAAAAAAATGACTTGAGCCAAGAGCAATTAGCCGAAAAAACCGGTTTTCATCGCACGTATATAGGTATGGTTGAACGTGGAGAGCGTAATCCTGCGTTAGTAAATATCAAAGTTTTTGCAGATAGTTTTAATATCAGCTTGTCGGTATTATTTAATGATAAATCATTTGAAAAAGAGGTTAAGAGTGGCAAAGAAAAATAAATTAGTCATGCCCTTCTTGAAGTGGGTAGGTGGAAAACGCCAACTTATAACTGAGATTGAGCCGTTGCTTCCTAGCCGTATATCTACTTACTACGAGCCTTTTTTGGGTGGTGGCGCAATACTTCTGCACATGCAACCAAAAAAAGCAGTGATCAATGATTACAACTCTGAATTAATCAATGTTTATGAAACGATTAGAGATGATGTAGATGCTCTTATTGAACACTTAGCTATTCATGAAAATAACTCCGAGTACTTTTATCGGATAAGAGCTCTAGATAGGCAGGAAGATTTTGTTGATTTAACTAAGATAGAGCGTGCATCTCGTGTTATTTACCTAAATAAGACCTGTTTCAATGGACTGTATAGAGTCAATAGCTCAGGCGAGTTTAATACACCTTTTGGGCGTTATAAAAACCCTAATATAATCAACGAAACTGTTCTGCAAGCGGTAAGTAATTACTTACAGAATAATGATATTGCATTGCGTAATGGAGATTTTGAGGAAGCTGTTAAGGGGGCGCGTAAAGGCTCATTTGTTTATCTTGATCCACCGTATGATCCTGTTTCGAAAAGCTCAAACTTTACAGGATACGTTCAGGGTGGTTTTGGTGATGATGAACAAGTAAGACTTAGAGATACTTGTATCAATCTAAATAAAAGGGGTGTTAATTTCCTTTTGTCTAACTCTGCTACTGCCTTTATGAAAGAATTATATGAAGACTTTGAGATAATTGAAGTAGGAGCTAATAGAAGTATTAACTCTGTTGGAAGTAAGCGAGGCGAGGTTAAAGAAATTCTGGTAAGGAATTATTAGCTATGAATAAATCTAAAAACGATCTAGCTTGGGAGAGATTATTCGAAGAAGATAGTCTCTTGGACAAGATAGAGGCTGAAGGTGAATTCATTGTACACTCTAAAAGAATCAACGATTTCAGACAAGCTAGGCTTATGACTAAGTTTGATGCTAGAAAAGACTTACCAGAAATATTCAAAAAGAATAAGCTATCTATTTTGCCAATTAGTAGAGGAGGCTATAAAGTTGGAAGATTTGACATGTTCCATAACTTTGAAGATTACGATACTCCTAAAAGATCAGATGTAGTTCTAGAGAAGCAGTTCCCGTCATTTATTGAAACAATAGATCCAAATCTGATTACTACTGAATCATCAGCTATATATTGTGCTGATTTATGTTCAATTTTAACGAGTTTTACAGGTGCGGATGAACTATATAGCACTATAAGCGGTCGAATGGGATCAGGCGAGTTTGATTTTAAGATCGAGGAGCCAAACAAGATTTTTGATTTTAAAGTAAGAGGTTCTCAAATAGAAATCGATGCTGGTTACGAAAGTCACGATAGTATTTATCTTATAGAGGCTAAGAACGTACTTTCAAGAGATTTTGTAGTTAGACAGCTGTATTATCCTTATAGAACTTGGTTAAACAAAGTGTCGACAAAGGATATCAAAAATATCTATCTCACATACTCTAATGGAATATTTTACATTAGAGAATACTTGTTTGAGGATATAAATGACCCTATGTCGATTAGATTGTTGAGTTCAAGTAGATATTCGATTATAACTAAAGAATTGACATTAGAATATTTGAAAAACTTACTAAATAAAACCTTACCTAAGCTCAATAGTCAAGATGCACCTTTCCCTCAAGCAGACGATTTCAATAAGATCGTGAATCTATGTGAAGAGCTCGTAAAAAAATACTTTAGTAGTCTAAGTGAAGATGTTGATGAGAGTGGTGGAAGAGGTTTTTCTAAGAGAGAAATAGCTGATATTTACGATTTTACTGATAGGCAAGCCGATTACTATGCGAACGCAGCAAGATATTTAGGCTTGGTATCTATAGATAGGGGGTTGGTATATTTTACTGATTTAGGTTTAGAAATAATGCAGTTGCCACTCACTACAAAACAAATTCGGTTTGCAGAACTCATTCTCTCATCTAAACCTTTTTCCAAAGTATTTGATTTATATATAAGTAAGGCAGGTGTACTATCAATTGAAAACGTTCAAGATATTGTTGAAGCTTGTAAAATTGAAAATTTAAATAGAGCTTCTAGCACTTTCTCAAGAAGGTGTCTTACTGTTAAAAGTTGGATAGAGTGGATATTCACTCAAGTTAAGGAAAGCTAAAAAGATAAGTAACAATGAAATACCATTGAAAATCGCACGGTTCAGTGCTAAATTCTAGCAAACATCTGCCTCGCGAGTTGCCATGAGCAAGCCTACACCCAATATACCACCTGAACGTCCCAATGAGTCGCCGTCAAACAAGCAAGATGGCACAGTCGAGGAGCGTGTCGATACCACGCTGCCGGACGCACAACCAGTGGTAGATGAGGTGGAAGACACATCAGCAACGCCAGCAACCAACGTCTCGCTCATCAGCGGCAACAGTAAACCGCGTCAATATAAAGTCAATAACCCATCGTTTTTTATGCAACGCGGCTATCAAGTGCTGCTGGTGTTGGGGCTAATTGCTGCGTTTTTCTTGGTCATGGTTTATCAGACGTTGTTTGGGCGTATCGAGCAGCCGCAGCAAATGGTCACGATTGAACCAGGTCAGACGTATTATGGTCTACTACCGCAGTGGCAACAGCAGATTCCGCTGTTTTCGGCAGGCGTGGCCAAGCTGTATATCAAATCGCAAGTCGATGCACCGTTGCATGCTGGTACGTATCAATTACCCGAAAACCCAACTATCGCTGAGGCGCTACAAATACTAGGTCAAGGCGCAAAAGCGGCCATGGTCAAGGTACAGATTATCGAAGGCAAGACATCTAAAGACCTTTACCAAGCTCTACGTGACAATAACAAAATCGAAAAAGAAGTACTGACCGCAGATAGTGACAATGCCAGTATTGCTCAAGCACTAGATTTGACGGGTGTATTGCCAGATAGTGTGGCTAATAGCAGTGACCCGATTGTTAACTATAATCTTGAAGGTTGGTTCGCGCCTGATACCTATTATTATGGTGAAGGAACCAGCGATAAAAAAGTATTGACTGACTTATATAAGCGTCAGCAGCAGGTATTGACTGATGCGTGGGAAAATCGTGCGCCGAACCTCCCTTATAAGAGTCCATATGAAGCGTTAGTGATGGCGTCTATTATCGAAAAAGAGACCAGCGTTGCTGATGAACGTCCTTTAGTCTCTGCCGTATTTAGAAATCGCTTGAATAAAAACATGCGTATGCAGACGGACCCGACCATTATCTATGGTATGGGCAGTCGTTATGATGGCAATATCCGCCGCAAAGACATTAATGAAAAAACGTCTTACAATACCTACCAAATTGATGGTTTACCGCCAACGCCAATTGCGCTACCATCAGCGGCCTCTATCGAAGCGACCTTACATCCTGCCGATAGTGAAGCGTTGTATTTTGTGGCAACGGGCAATGGCGGGCACAAATTTACCAACAGCTTGGCTGAACATAATCAAGCGGTAAAAGACTATCTCAGTGTCATGCGTGAGAAAAAATCTCAAACGCCGCCGCAGTAATATTCCTTCTTAGTCCTCTTAAAAAACTTATCGTTTATTGAGTGCTACAAAGTAGAGGTAGCGCTCATCAATGACATAAGGTCATATCATGTCAGTATCTATGCACACCAGCGCAACACCGTCACATGCCAACACACCATCATCGAATCTACCTGAATCAAGTGCTTCAAATACGGAAACAGCACCTACGTTAGGCCGCTTTATTAGTTTTGAAGGGACTGAAGGCGTGGGCAAAACCACCGCGATTGAACAGTTGTGCTTGCGCTTAGAAGCTAATGGCATTCCATATCTGCGTACTCGTGAGCCGGGTGGTAGCCCATTTGCCGAGCAATTGCGTGACATATTATTGGACCCAGCAACTGATATCGAAGACGATACTGAGCTGCTACTATTGTTTGCGGCGCGCTGTGATCATATGCAGCAGGTTATTCTACCAGCGCTCCAAAATGGTACTTGGGTAATATGTGACAGATTTACCGATTCATTATAATCCGTTATTTTTTATGTAAACTAGTAAATAATATCTAAAAGGCAACTGATACGGTAGGTTTATCGTTCTGATGGTAAAATTTAGATTGTAAATGTAAATATATTAAATTTTTCAATTTATTTGGCTTTTTGGAAACTAAAGTAGCCCGAATAAGAGCCTAAATTTGATAATAAAATTATAAGAATGTAAACATCATGGATGGGCGGTGTAGTACATAAAGTTAAAAGTTAGCATTTTCATAAACGACTCAAATTCAAGATGTCACTAGGGCGTGTACTATCATTCATTTTACAATGAATGATAGTACACGCCAGGTAGGGTATTGACTTAAAATTACGAGCCAACTTCTCGTAGCGAGTAGCGATACTACGAAAATGCTTAAGCCTTGCAAACATATTTTCAACAAGATGACGCAGTTTATACAAATAGCTATCAAACTCTGGATTAGGCTGTTTGGCATTTTTCCTTTTAGGAACGACGGGTATCATATTATGGCTTCGAGCTTTGTCTCTGATAGACTCTGAGTCATAGCCTTTATCAGCGATAAAGTAATCAGCTTGTCCAATCATTTCAATCAATTCACCTGCAACTTGACTGTCGTGGACTTCACCCCCAGTGATTTTAAAATTGAGCGGATATCCATCGGCATCACAGGATAGGTGTATCTTTGTAGTTGCGCCGCCACGGCTTTGTCCAATTGCTCGATCTTCACCACGCCGAGCTCCACTTGCATGCTGGTGACAGCGAACATAGCTTCCGTCTGTGAATATCCATTCCGTATCAATTTCTTTTCGTAAGCTAAAAAAAAATCCGCCCATAAGCCAGTTTTCGACCAGCGGTTGAAACGACTATAGGCTGTTTTCCACGAACATAATTCTTCAGGTATGTCACGCCAAGGCGCGCCTGTGCGTAGCTTCCACAGTATGGCTTCCATGATCTCTCGGCTGTTTTGAGTTTGATAGCAGCCGTACTTTATCATCGTCGATTGCAATTGATCCCAAAGCGTATCTGTTAATGCTTTTCTTGCCATAACTTGTATTTCTCGCATCGACTCAATAGATGCGGTATTGTAACTATTATTTAGGGCTTATCCAATTGAAGACATGCCCTAATCAGGGAGTTGTTATAGGTTTAACAATTGATGTACAGTAAGTTTTAGTTGCAAACTTATCCATCTGATAATCATATTTATAAATAAGCCATTATTAATATATTTTTGCAACAAAGCTGGTTATAGATAACCTTGATTCTACAAATATTTAGGATGTGAATATGACAAATTTGCCTGAAGAAGGTGATAGCCAAAGAATTGGACGATTAGCGAAAAAAGCTTTGACTAATCATATGCCACTTGATTGGATAGAAAAAGAACAAGATGGTGATTCAGACTTTGGAATTGACTACTTGATACAGTTGAAAAATGATAGTAGTCAAGTCGAGTTTAGCTTCTATCTACAGCTCAAAGGTACTATGTCGCCAACATATAATAAAACTCATACATCTATCTCTTACGACTTCAAAACCACTACATTAGCATATTATCACCGACAAGAACCTCTTGTGATGGTAGCGGTTGTAGATATTCGAGATGAAAAAAAGTTTTATGAGTGTCCTATTTATTATTTTTGGCTTGATGAGAAATGGTTTGACAAAAATGCTAAAAAGTTGAATAGTCAAAAAACTATTTCGATAAGCATTCCTACTACAAACCTGCTAAATCAGGATTTAGATATATATAGTTTTTATGCGAATAGATTTCAAGAAAAACTAGCATTCTCCGAGATTAGAAAAGGTATTAACGAATTAGAAAGACCTTTGTTGGATACTTTGAGTTTAATTGCAAAAAACATCGATGAAAAGCCTATTTTTTTGAAATCGATTGAACTGAAAAATGAAGCCCCTTGGATTGATAATCCTAAGGATGAGGTTTCAACTGATTTAAAGATGTGTTCAGATTATTTGTCAAATAATCGCATACAGGCTGCGAAAGTAGTATTAGACAAACTAAATACTAAAAAAGATAACTTTAATACCCATGAAATGGCAGAGTTTTACTATCAAAGAGGTAATATTCTGTCTCATGAAGGATTTCGTGATGATGCGGAAAAATACTTTAAGTTAGCACAAGAGAAGAGTTCTAAAGATCGATATCGTTTGGCATACTTAGAGTCAAAATTTAAACTAGACTCAACACTTTCACAAGATGAGCTCGAAGAATCACTTGACACACTAGGGAGTAGCAGTCTTCCAGAATGCGCACTGAAAGCTAAAATTCTAGCAATGCTGAAGAGACCTACAGAGGCTCTACAACTACTAAAACAATATTATCCCACTGAAACTATGATGCAAATGGTTATATGTACTATAGGATCTCTTCATGAAGAACTAGATCTCATCATTGAAGAAAATTTAGGTCATGAATTTGAGGATGATAGAAAAACCTATATTTTTAATGCATTAGCTGCTAGAAGGTTCTTCCAGAAATCTTCAAATGATGTGGGAATATATGGAGAGATTCTTCCTATTGAGGGAAGACCTGATTACGATCTAGAAGGGATGAAGCAAGCATTTAGTTCATTACAGAAAGCATGGATTGCAGCTAAAAAACTAGGATATCCAAATGATATTACTATGCTTATAGATATCAGTGCATTAATTTACGGATATTTTAACAAATTAGAAGAGCTTACCTGTTATTTTGATGAGATTTTAAGTGAAAGAACATCACATTCAGAAGTCATACGATCATATGTTCGTATATTATTTAATTGTGGGCAATATACAAAAGTAATCGAATTACTTGAAAAGCTAGAGTCACTAGATGGTGATGAATGTAGTATGCATATCCTCTCATGTTATAATTTAAATAAATCTAAACTATGTTTGTCGTTAATTCAAAAATATGAAAGTATTTTATTAAGTTCTTCTAGAGAAAATGTTCCTGCTATTTTTTGTATTGGGGCTGAAATCGCTGACTCAATGTTCGACAAAAATCTAGCTGCTCAATATGAGAAAATTGTAAAGTCGCTCCCAGACGGTGAAGCATTCATTGCGATTCAAGATTTTGTCAATAAGTCCAACCGAGATAAAAGTAGACATAATGAGTTTACCCAAAACTTATATCAAAAATATATAGATTTAGATAAGCCTTTAGTTATCGCTGTACAACTGATTAGATATTTAAATCCTCGGGACAGTATGACTGCTAATCAATTAATTGAGTTAGCAGAGAATATATTAGAAACAAGAGAGTTGAGTAAAAATAGATATTTAGACCTAGCCCAAGCTTTTATCACTACAGAGCGCTGGGCTGATGCAGAAAGATTAGCAGAAAAGAATATTGCTAAAGGTATAGCTATTTCAAAATGGAAACTAGTACAAGCGGCAGCTTTACAAAATCAAGGTAGGGTAGGAGTTGCCTATCAGATTATTGCAGATGTAATTAAGTTAGAGGACATAGGAAAGCAAGAAAAAGATTTTTTTATCAATCTCTCTCTTTCATTAGGCTTAATTGATAATGTAGTCGAACTGCTTGAGGAGAATTTAGCAAATTCGTCTAATATAGAAGATAAAATCTTTATTATTAGACAACTTATTAGTATTTATCCGAACAGAGCTGACTATACGGAAAAAACAAAGACTGCGGTTTTAAAATATGGAACACTTGTAGATCAAAATAACTGTGATCAGGAAGGTGATTATTTACAGTTATGCATGCTTTTGTGCCCATTTGAAAATGATAATCAGTTTACAGATTATACAGAAAGACGAAATGAATATACCAAGAAATTTCCTAACTCTAAAGTTTTTAAGATAGGGAGTATCAATACGGATGAAGGTGCTGAAGGATTATTAGAATCTTTGAGAGACATGGCGGGTATTACTCCAGAACTGATTGAATTATGGGAAAGTAATAAGCAAAAGCTTAGAAGTAGTGAATTAACTATACCTTTTTTTATGAGAGGGCTATATCTACAGGATACTAGAGATATTTTTACTACTTGGTTTTTATCAAAATCTTCTACAGATCAAGAATTAGAATTTAAAATTATACATTCTCCTCAGTTAAATAAAAATGATTTTAAAGACCTAATAGATACGTCTGATGTTTTGTTAATAGAGGAAACTTCAATACTAGTTCTTAATGAATTAGGGATTTTTAATAGCTTCTTGGAGTCCTTACCAAGATTTTCTATCTTGGAAAGGTTCTTTAAAGAACTTAACCTTACAGCTCATGCTCTACTTTCCCCTTATAATAATATTGCAGGAGAAATTTTAAAAGCTATACAAAATAATCTGACTAAGTTAGATTTGATACACTTAGATGAGGAAAGTTTATTACAGTATGACCAATCGTTAAAGGATAAGAAAGGACTTCTAATTACTGATGATTTATACGTTAACAAATTGGTTTCTATAGAAAATCAAGGTGTTCAGACTGGAAATATTTTTAATATTCTAGAGTATTTAGGTGATAAACATGTGTTAGACAAGAGTGTTTTACAAGATAAAATAGTTAGTACCAGTAAGTTAGGTATTATAGACTTAAATATGAGATTAGATTTTTTGGGTGATTCAGTAGATTACTTCTTAGGAAGACCAGAAGTTCTAGATTATAAAGATACAGATTTTCAATATATTTTTGACAAGATAATACTGTTTCATACAAATTTCAAAATAAAATATAAGTTGTTTTTAGATATTTTTCTTTATGTTGACGTGCAGAAAATTAGTCCACAGACTTTACTAACTCTAGTCTATAAACTCATTGAGAGTGAAGATAATTACGAACCGCAGGCAGTTATTACGACGTGGTTAATCCACTCTGGTCTTGGAAGGAAATGTGAGAAAGGCATGGAAACTAATTTTAGTACTGAACATTTAATCTTGTGGAATAAATATACATCAGTTATGGGAATATTAGATCCTGAAAATTCTTCAATTATATCTTTATTAGAGAAGGTCGTGTCTGTAATACTGAACTTAGAACCAGAAATTAAAAGTATAGCGTTTAACAACTTAAAAAGTGGATTTTCTTCAGATTCAATAGAATATAGTAACTTAAAAAGATTAGATCATTTTTTCAATCTATAAAAATGAGCCTCATAATGGCTCATTTTTAAAATTTCGTATTAATAGTTATTGGAGACCATCTCGAATTCTGTGCAACTGCCATTTAGATTAAATACTTACTAATACGGTCATCAAACATAATTACAAAGCGATTTAAAGCAGACGTCCAGTTAAGGATCGACATTGACCTTTAGGATACTCGAAGAATACCGTTAAGCCCTCCCAGTTATTGCGCCAAGAGGTAACCATTTGCGGGTACTCTCTTTACACCAAGTCTTATCAAAGTGCTCAAGGTTTGCCTGTGCTATCTCAAGCCTATCAGCGGCATAGATAGCTTTTAAATCAGCCGCTACTGCTTTTTTATCCGTCCATGGTACAAACTTCATTGAATAGCGCACCATATGTCAGCGAGTAATAAAGTATCATACTGAGATTCGGCTAAACTCTTGATTTTATTACCTGCCATTTTGAGTGAAAAATAATAAAGTATCATACTGAGAGCTATTACCAATAGTAACTTGTTACAATTTGGAGTAATAAAGTTTCATACTCAGTTATCTTAAATATTTCTTCAAAAACCAATTTAAAATCAATATTTGTTGGTTATACCAAATAAACTTGTTGTTAACAGTTGCTTAAACAACTCAAATAGAGGGAGTTTCCTAAAAACTGTGTAACTGCTTATAATCCACTAACAGGAGAATAAGCAATGACTACTCAATCTGACATTAAGAAACTGGCCGAGCAAATGGCTGGTAGCATTAATAGCTTTGATGACATCAAAGATTTTCAAAAGCAGCTCATGCAATCCTTTATCGATACTGCCCTTGAAGCTGAAATGGAAGACCATCTCGGCTACCCCAAACATGAAAAGGCGGATAAGCCTAACAAGCGCAATGGGCACACTAAAAAGACCGTCCGCAGTGATACAGGCGATCTTGAAATCTCCACCCCAAGAGACCGTGATGGCGCTTTTGAACCTGCACTAGTGCGTAAGCATCAAACCCGTATCTCAGGCCTTGATGACAAGATCATATTCCTTTACGCCAAGGGTCAAACCACCACCGAGATTGTAGAGAGCATTAAAGAGCTCTACGACGTTGACATCTCAAGCTCTCTTATCTCAAGAATCACCGATAACATATTAGAGGACATCACCGCTTGGCAGAACCGGCCACTGAGCAGTGTTTATCCTATCGTCTACTTAGACTGCATTGTCGTCAAAGTTCGTCAGGACAAGCAGATCATCAACAAAGCTATCTATCTGGCCTTAGGCGTTGCTCTTGATGGTAAAAAAGAGCTGCTTGGCATGTGGCTATCAGAGAATGAGGGCGCTAAATTCTGGCTTGGTGTTCTCACTGAACTACAAAACCGCGGGGTACAAGATATACTCATTGCCTGTGTTGATGGTTTAAAGGGCTTCCCTGATGCCATTAATACGGTCTACCCTAACGCTCAGGTTCAGCTGTGTATCGTACACATGGTGCGTTACTCAATGAAGTTTGTGCCGTGGACGGATAAAAAGGCCGTAGCGGCTGATTTAAAAGCCATCTACGGCGCTGATACGCTTGAGATAGCAGAGGCCAACCTTGAGCACTTTGATGAAGTATGGGGCAAGGAGTATCCGCATGTCATCAAGTCTTGGCGCAATAACTGGGAGGGCTTAACGGTGTTCTTTGAGTATCCGAAAGACATCAGAAAAGTGATTTATACCACCAATGCGATAGAGTCGCTAAACAGTGTGATTCGGACGGCAGTGAATAAGCGTAAGGTGTTCCCATCTGATCAGGCAGCATTCAAAGTGGTGTACTTAGCCACCCAGCAGGCGTCTAAAAAGTGGTCGATGCCAATCCGTAACTGGACGTCTGCTCTGAATCGTTTTATGATTATGTTTGATGACCGTATCAGTAAGCATTTAATCTAAATGGCAGTTACACAGAATCTGGGATGGTCTCCAAATAGAATTTATTTAACCCCTTTCTCTGCGATTTTTCTTTTCAGAAGTGTTACTAAATTTGTGGTATCGATTTTGCCATCCTCATCTTTATAGTGCAAAGGCGTCACTCCTTGTAAATCACTTGCAAGTTTAGATTCTTGCCCACTTGGAAAAGCAAGTAGTGTGCGCTCTTTGCCCAAATGACCCATAAACAATCCCAATTCAAATACGACATTATCACGCGGTGCAGCTGATTCTACCTCTCTTGATATGACAATATCATCAGCAGTCATGATGGCCAAACCAAAATCATGAGTTTTAACGTGCTGCTCTAAAGACTCTAATGTATAAGAACCAGCTTGAAAAGTCTCTGGTTCACTCCAAAGCGTCACTTCTATATTTGCGTGATGTAAATTAAGCTTTATATCCTCAACTACAGGTATGGCTTCAACGGTGCTCGCGATAAATAACCGTGGCTTTGCATTACGTTGTTGGATTAAGGCATTTTTTTCCTGCATCCTACTATTGTAATCTATAAGCAAAAACTTGTAAGCCATAGGATATTTGTCTAGTAACTCAGTAAACGAATCAACATCAACCTTTACAGTAACTGTATCTACCTTAGCAATTAAAGTTGCTGACCTTGGTTCGGCTGGGTTGATTGCTGACATCTCACCAATAGTGATGCCTGACCCCCTAGAAAATAGTTCTGAGCCATTGATGATCAAGCTTGTGTTACCTGCAATGATGAAGAAAACATCTTGGTCATCATCTCCTTGAGTAATGATGTTATCACCCTGCTCAAAACCTACCACTTGACCTCTTTGCTGAATTTCTTTTGCAAGCTCTATATTTCCATTAACAATTTTTTGCTTTAACAGCTCGCTTATGACAGCTTGATCTTTATTTTTAAATCTTTCTGAAAGCGACATCTTAGTCCCCTATGTATTATTGTTTAACTTACAGTCATCCATTGTCATACAACAATCTACGGCTTCACAAGCTTTCCAAAATTTTCTTTCTTCTAATACTCTTCTTTTTTCATTAAAGGGTATTTGATACAGAATATTAGCGCATTGATGCTTACAATTACCTATCGTTTTATGTCTACGCTTTCCGCTACCGTCTTTGACACAAACACAAAAAGCTCTCTTATTAAGTATTTTATCCTCAATACCTGTGGCTATAAGTTTTGATCCATAATATAAACGATAATGTGATTGGCATGGATAGGATTTAGCAGGACTAACTTCAATAAGTTTAATTTCTTTGAAATCAATACTTAAGTTATTGGCATGCAACTTGAGCAAGCCTTCTTCTACAAGATTCTGATAGTACGCTGCTTCCCCATGACTCCATTCATTAATACTCTTTGGCCACTTTCTATGCTTATTGACGTACTCTTGAGCTCTTAAATACTTTTTAACGACAGAGATCCAATCACTTATTTCTAGGCTATCGACCTTTAAACCTAAGCAAAAATAACCACCCATGTTTATGTGCCTGTTAGGGCAGAAATTTGGCAAAAAACCGCCACTTTCTTTGATCAACAATTCAGAATCAGATTGAGTGGCGGTTAGCTCAAAGCCCTTTCTTTTACCGTTAGACATCGGCACATTCAATGCAAAACAAAGATTGGATGCATTGTCTTTTTTGAAGGCTATACCATCAGCATTGAGGTACTGCTCAAGATCATTTAAATTGGGCATGAGGCTTAAACGCAGGTCGTGATGATATTAGCTCTTCATCCGATGGAGTCGGTACAGAATAAGAGATATCGTCGTACATTGAACTTTCGTTTTTAGCGGTATCTTCTTCTATCGCTTCATTATCAACTTCTTCAATACGCTCAAAGGTTATGTCTGTGGCTGATCTATCAGAAAATAAATCTTCATATTTAGAACCTTCTAATACTCCAAATGCCGTTTTACCGATGCGCGTCTCTGTTTCGTGTTCGCACTGCATTTGTTCTTTTTCGGAGGCTATCGTAGATATCCCTAATGAAAAACGCGTACTATTATCTACGCCCTCTTGACCAACTCTAAGATTAGACACATCACCCAGCTCATAACCAATAGCCAAACCCAAATCGTCGGTTTGAATACCAAATCTATCATTAAGCTTTTCTAGTGATAGGTTAAAGCTGCTTCTAATACCGCCTGATGCCTCAGTGCCAACTTCCACTGTCTTTAGTCTGTCTGTATATTTATTACTACCTTCGCAGATAATGGCATGCATGCAGTCGCCAATAAAACGTACACGCTTACCTTTGAAATCAGTATTGATGCAATCATCCATCTCTGATCTGATCACGTGCAAACAGCGGACAATGTTCTTTTTACCTTGCTCTGAACCAATATTGACGTTCACATAGTTTGTAAATCCATCAATATCGGCATACAAAGAAACCAGCTCTTGTCTTTTAGCCGTCTTATAGTAGTACTTATTAAAGTCAAAATCCTCCAAAGGTGATGCTGCCCGCGAGAACTGAAAATCTTTTAATAGTTTAGGCTCAGGCGCGTTCTTATTAACACTCTCAAGTGACAAACCATTCGGTAGCGTTGTACGATCAACTGATAGTTTGATCTCATCAGAAGTTAACGCTGATGTCTTGGTTTTGTCAGCAGCCACTTTGGACAGTTCAAGAACATCCCTTGCGTTAGTAGTGAGGTAAATTCCTTTTTTGTCACCTGCAGCATGCTTTGCAGCATGATTGGCGGGATTACCTAAAAACAAAGGCTCTTTATTCTTAGCTCGGCCATTATTAACAGCTAAGGCGATACCAGAGTCGATACCCACTCTGATCGTCGCTGCATCGATATAACTGTCGTTACTATCTTTTTTCTGCTGAGCGACAGCATCAATAATCAAATCGCTAAGGGCCACGGCTCTATCTAAGCGCTTCTTCTCATTGTCATAAGGCTTTGTGACGACGGCATGTAGGCGTTGATTGTGGAAGTCTACAAATAAAGACTCGGACTCATCCAATATGTACCTGATGGTTCTAAAATGTGAATCAAAGAATCTAATGGCCCTTTTGTGCGAAGTTTCATTCTCATTACCATCTTTAGTCAATAAGTCTTCAAGATTTAAAATATCAACGTAGATATGGACTGCATCCATTTCATATGCTTTGTTAACTGGTATATTACCCAAACTCATCTCGCGAGTATAAGGCACTATTTCAACATCTTTTACTGAGTCACAAAGTTTATCTATATGACCTTCCGCTCTATCCACATCCCAACTATAGTGCATTTTATATCCTTATTCTAAGTAATCAGTTTTGACATACATGGTGGCTATTACACAATATTTCAATCTAAAAAGAATATAGTTTTCACTTGAAATTAAGATGTTATTTGCTGTAGAGGTAGGTTGTGTCCTTACGGTTCTAGATTGGTATACAACTTTAAGGTCTATTTGATAAAATTTATTAATAAAACATATGTTTATTAATAACGAGTAAGAAGAAGCTGTCTATTAATGACGGAGAGCATAGCTGTGTGTTCAGATATTAACTACCTTCAGTGGAGTTCTTCTCGCTATAAGCGTCTCTTGTGGTACTGCTAAATACTTGTCACGGATATGTTCAAAGTAGGAAGTTAAGCTAGGTGAGCTTATCTTAATAGATGACTGCTTCTTACGATTTTCTTTAACCGTCATTTCAATATATTTTTCAGTCTGCATCCAAGGTTTGTTAGGTAGTATATATCCGTGAGCTTTGAGAGTTTTTGACATCGATTCAGCTATTTTCAGACCAGCCAAGTCATAGTCAGCAAAGATATAGCGTTTACAGTCTTTTTGAGCTAAAGCTTTCAATATAGAAGTTATATTTTTATTGTTATGACCTCGATAGGCAAGCACAGTTACTGCGCCAGTTAACCCTTTTACTAGCTTGGCATGCTGCTCATTAAATCTACAAAATGCATTAAAATTCTCTATGATTATAATGTTATCGATATTCCAATCAGTGAGGTCGTTAATTTCCACACCTAAATAGGCATTCTCTTGAGTTTGCTTATGCGTGTAGTTGTTTGATACATTAATAATATGTTTTTCACTACCTAGTAGACGACACTCAAGAAAGCCTTTGGTAGGTGCTTTACTTAATAATTTATCGTTAGTTGTGATGGCTGTGTTATCTACACGGTCTCTACCTTTTAGCTCATTTAAATTGTGTCTGAGTAGGTCTATCCCTGTTTGAGCTTTTACGATCTCTCTAATACGGCCCCAGCCACCCATATTAATGATCACTTTTCCATTTTCTGTGTAGCCAATACTGGGGTCAAAAGACGCCAATAATACAAGGATATTGTCAGGGCTTCGATAGGTAGCGAATTTCACCCCCAGTATCATCTTCTCTTTCAAGTAATCAAGTTTACCCGCTGTATTTAAGGATTTTTCTAGGTCTACTTCCATATCTGGTCCTTTGATGGCGACTCTTCGTTTCTATTAAACTTTATATATTTAGCATCGATGACATAGCGTGTGTCGCAAGTATCAGAAAGGTTTAGTGATTTTAAATAAACTTTATAGTTAAATTGACCTTTAGATTTAATGATCCTGTCGTCAATAAAATCACTTTTTGCTACTTTTAAGAACAAGGCTAAAAAGGCTTTGTAGCGTATCTTGCGCTTCAAACCTGACAAATCCCAGTACTCCCTGACAGATAAGGCTTTGGTAAAAGGCATGTCGCAATTATCGGCCATATACTGCATAACAAGCAATTTTTCAGGGGAGGGTGGTGGTTTCTTATGTTCTCGGTCAAACTCCTCATACTCACCTTTGTATAGATTATCACTCTTGCGTTTGGGCTTTTTGGCGCTAATTTTACCTACCACAGAGAAAAGAAATTCGCTGTCATCTACAGTTTCAATATTGTGCAAAGTGCCAGCCAAAGCCATACCACCAAAAGCTAAGCCTTTATCCACAATATCGTTATACTCAATATCTATTTTTTCAGGAACGAGTTGACTGTTTCTTAAAGCCTTGCGTAATAGCCAAAGCCTCCTACTTTTCTGATCTTGCTCTTTTTTCAGTTTATCAATTAATATCAGGATTTTTTGTAAGTGGACTCCCATTTCAAGATTGAATCTAGAAATAGAATCCGCCAAATACTCATTCAGTATAGCTGCCGCTGGCGTATACTCGCCATGTAGTTTGCGGAGTTCATCGCGACTTAATATTTCTATTTTTTCGAGTTGAAGTTTGATCTTTTTATTTAAACCTTCAAGAATCTGTCTTTTTACCTTAACGTTTGATGTGTTGTTTAGATCAGAGTTGATGACATACTCGATATTAGCCATCTCACGCCCAAGATATTCAGCGATGGAGATGCAGATATCTCGTATATTAGCCAAATGCATCATCTCTTCACTTTCATCTTCAAACGAATCTGACTGTATTTGCGCTAGGGCAACCTCATTACTGATCTGATGTTTAGACAGTTCAATATCAGGAGCAATATTTGCATTACGAGACTTTCTATCCAGATTCTTTAAGATTGCTGTAAAGTTTGAGCCTAGGGTAATGTTATTAGGATTGATACTGATAACACCACTGTCTTGTAGTATCTGATACTGTTTATGTTTATCGTTGACCAACTCATAGCAGCCATTAGGAGAGTAGGCTTGATAAATCAAATCAGCTTTATCAGTTACAGCTCTACCAAGTGTTCTGATTGTTTCTTCCGATAACCTGAGGCTGACTTTACTCATAACCCAAGCCCTTGCTGCTCAGCAAAGATCTCTTCAGTGGGCTCATCTAATATGTTTTCAGCAATATAATCAAATACATCATATATATAGCCAATTTTTCCTGTTGCTCGATAAATCTTTTTATTGGGTTCAACCAACTTCAGTATTTCGTGCTTCTGGAGTCTTTCTAAAAGAGCAGCTACCTTTTCGTCATTGGGTTTTTTAGAAGCGCCTGTGATCTCAGAAACCTCGTTTAGCATACTTGCAAAATGCTTGTTATTATTTGCTTCTAAAACCAGCTCTGTTTGGCTTAGATTTTCACCAACAGTTAATACATTACCTTCATCGGCTGTTGATAGGCAAGCAATCATTTCTACTATAGGCGCTATGTCATGATAAATTTCATTAAACTGTTTAACCACTGCTCTTCTGTCAGAGTCACTAGGTATATTATTTAAACCAGCATAAACCTCCCCATCACTGAGGGTGACTAGATTGACCCCAAATGGTTGTAGCTGAGACACCATACGATCATAGGCTACTTTGTTATCTCTTAGATGCCTATATGCCTCTGGATAACTCACAGAGCATATAAATTTATTGTTCATTAACAATCTTAGTATTTCATGCTCTTTCATTAGGAAAACACTCCAAATTCCTCAAGTTCTGAATCCTGAGTCAACATATACATATCATCCGTTTGAGAGATTGAGTACATATTTCTGGTTTTATTGTGATGGCAGGCAATATTATTAGCGAATAAGGGGACAACCTCATCATCTGGATTCTCAGGAGCGGCGCACATTGCTGATATACCAAGTTTTTGTAGCAAGTTTAATAACTCACGAGTATTTTGCGGATCTAACACGCCAATTTCATCAATAAAGAATTTCAGCTCGACCTCATCGCTCGATGTGGTTGATATAACTGAGAGCAAAGAAATATAAATGATGAGCTGAGCAATACGCATGGTGCCGTTTGACCCCATATCTTTAAATACCTTTGCTCTTTTGGTTTCCTTGATTTCACCGCCGACCTGTTTGATCCTTAGACTGAAACTAAACTGCTCTGACAGTTTGATATTCATCTGGTTTTGACCAATATAGTCTTGCACGAGTTGTAATTTGGACAGCAGCTCCTGATTAGGCATACGCGTTGTGTCATGGATGTCCTCATTAGCCCATCTTTGATGCGCATCAGTGAAATCAGCCAAGGTGGAATACCATTTGTTTTCTTTGATTCCCGAACTTATAGCTATATGAAGCTCCTCAATGGCTAAAGCTTCTAGTTTTTCACAAACCTCTTTGCATTTGGTATTAATACGCTTCGAAAAATTACTCAAGCTATTATGAGCATCATCTAGCTTTGATTTAAACTCTCTAACTTGGTGAGCTGTGACTCGGTACTGGCCAATGAGTGTATCTTTTTTAATTTCATGCTCGTTGTTTAGGTAGTCGCTAAACTTTCTAGCTTGTATGTACCAGTTTTCCTGATCAGGTATGCTGAGTAGGATACGGTCAGACATTAAGCTCTCAAACATAGACCCATTGGTGGTAAAGGGTTTTCTTATGGTCTTTAGTGCATAAATACCTTTTTCCATATTCTTTTTGGTGTCGCGAACCAAAGATTTGGCATCGTTCAAGACTGCTAAGCTTGCATTATGCAAGTCTTGCAAAGAATGTCCCATATATTCAGGCTCTAAGGTATGGTCTGCAACCAAAGCTTGATCAAAGGCATTACTGGCATTACTTAAGCTTTCTTTGATACTTATCAGATCGGTTTTTGCGCTCTCAATTCGATTGTTAATGATCTTCGCTTTCTCAGCAAGGGATTTGGCATCTTCCTGCTTAGATATCAGAGCTTTATCAAAAGCCGCTTGTTTATCCACTAGCTCAATTGATAGACCATTGCGTTTTTCGAACAGCATAGGTAAATTTCGATATTCTTCATCAATAAACTCATGATAGTGCTTAACGCGGATTTTGGCTTTTTCAGCAACATCTAATTTTGTGGATAGCTGCTGCACTTTGGCTATAGTCTGAGCTATAACGTTATCATCGTAGCCATTTTCATCAATAGCTCTGTCGTGACGTTCTTGAGCCTGATCAGCTTCAAGTTTCAAGCCTTCAAGCTCTTTAACGTATTGTTGCTCTACTGCCTGTTCTCTTTTTTTCTTATCTTCTTTCAGTCGTTCAATAGCCAACTTGTGATTGTTTTCTATCTTCTGCTCAGCGTCATTCATCTTGGCGTCAGTAGCCTTAGATTCTGATACTTTGTCATTAATTTTATTTTTAATTTCGTTTAATTGGTTCTCAATATTACTCTTAGCTTCTTCAATTTCGTTTTCAGCTCTTATTTCTAGCTGTTTTTGCGTCGTTTGTTTATTTTCGATGTCTTTTTCAGTGTTAACCACATTGGTATTTGCCTTATAGACATCTTCATTGGCTTTTTTCTTAGTAAGCTTGGCTTGATGAATTGTTTTTTCGAGTGATGAGATATTAGCTCTACGTTTTAATATCTTATCCTCTAACACCAGTCTTTGCTCAGTAATACTTTCAAGGGTAAGTAGTTTTTGAGGATTATTAGTTGTGTCTATTCTTGATGTATCAAGATACAGACCATACAAAGCCTCGTCGTCTGATTCTTTAGGTGCAAGCCATTGAGGTGATAGGTCGGAGCGGTTGAATAGGGATGGATCGATAGTTTTTCGTATCTGATTGATCAAAGGCGAAAGCACTTCATCGGATTCATTTCTCAATAAGAAACTGAGCAATGTGTCATCTTTGAGCAAAGCATATAGGTCATCAATGTTCGAGGTCTTGTCAGCAATATCACTTAATAAGCGTTCATGCTCTTTTTGTAGTTTTTCATACTCATTACTGGTCTTATCTAGATATTTTTCAGCTGCTCTTTGATTTTTTATATCCTGATTAAGTTGAGTTTTAGCATTGTCTAAATTTAGCTTCAGGCTCTCTATTTCATTGGTAAGCTCGATACTACATCTAATATTCTTTAATTCTGATTCCAGATTATTTTTATCGATAATAAGCTGGGTATGTTTTTCCTTGATGGCACTAGACTTGATCTCATATTCTTTTTTAATTAAGTTAAGCTTAGCAGCCTTATCGTCACCTAAATTTGAAAGAGACTCGTAATAACCTGTTTTAATCTGCTGTAGCGTTAACTCTTGTTGTGAAGCTAGTCCACCTTTTTTAGACTCTATTTGCTTCAAATCTTTAGCAAGCTGATTTTTAATGCTTTCGATTATTTTAGTGGCATCTTCTTCGTCTTTGCGTAGAGCTTTGAGTCGCTCATTCTCGTGCTTTATTTGCTCTTCAAGTGACGAGATCCCTCTAATCATATTTTGTAATATGGCCAATGGTTGATGATGCCCAGGTACACCCTCTTCAAAATCTCGTTTCGCTCTTTCAAGCTTTATTATCTTAGAGCTCAGATCATCTATTTCATTCTGCAATTGGCCTTTTTCTTTATCCCAAGCAATTTCAATCTTGGTAATTGCTTGCTCTAGAGCTTCAACTTTTAATTTGACATCATCTTCAATGGTTTTATTTTCTGCAATCTTTGTATCAAAGGCTTTGACTAAGCCTCTGAGCGTCTTAACTATTATCGATAGGGCGTTTTGATTAGAGGCGTTTTGCTCAACATATTGGCCTAGTTCGTTAAACTTACCTCTAAGTTGCTCAACCTCATTCCATGAGTTGCGATCTGAAAGCCACTTATTGGTATCAACCCCTTGAGAATCTATAGAAATCTCATTATTCTGAACTTTATTTTCCGTCTTCATTGCTTCAACCAAAAACTCACATATTTGATCAAACTCAATTTTACTTTTTAGAATATTGCTAGCGATTAAGGAAAATCCGTAGAAGCTACCTTTACCGACAGCCAGTGAGTAATCAGGACGAAGCGAATTGATGGTCTGTAGAGCTTTAGATGAACGAATAGAGGCTTTTAAGCGTCTATTAGGACAATTAGATATGATGGCCTCGTAAGCCAGCTGCTTGATATTATTTGAGACGTTAAAACCTTGAGATTCGATTATGCCTTTAACTTCTTCAAACTGCCTAAATCTTCGCTGATTGGTAGCATCTTTTGTGACAAACCAGGTTTCATTGTATCCAGCATTGATAAAGTTGAAAATTTGTTGCCCCTCACTGCTCCGCCTGAGGATCACGCATTTTTTTTCGCCCTGTCTTCTATATTCATAAACCAAGTAACTGTCATCATAAGGAAGATAAAAGTCAATAAAGCTTTTAACCGCTTCATTCTTTTTAGAAACCTCACTCAATCTAGTGCCAAAAAAAGGAATGACTGCTCCCATCAAGGTGGTTTTGCCTGCGCTATTGCGCCCCGTAATGATTGTGTTATCACCAACTTCAATAAGGTGGCTTTGACCTTTAGGGTAACTGTTGATCAATGCGACACGTAGAAGCTTATTGATATCTTTTATAACTGGTTTCGTATTGTCTTCGTTTGCTATGCTTAAGGCTTCATCCGTTTTCAGCATCTTTAATCCTTTCTATAATATATAAAACCAAGTTTTAAATTCTTGAGTTATTTCAGTCCACTTCATTTCACTTTTATTATGAGTGTTCACAATCATATCAATATTATCGTATTTTTAAGAGATTTAGGCATTAGTTTGTATGAACAACTAAACAATATACGACAACTATTGTCGCATCAATTTCTAAGCTATTATTAGAATCATTAAAAAAGCCAAATACACTTAGTATTTGGCTTTGGTCTTAGGCACTTGAACTGTATTTGGCGCTTTAGGCTTTACACTACTTTAAATTATTTATTGTAATTGAGTAGTTAGTATTTTGCGCACTTCCTAGGGTAGCATAACCCACTTGTCCAATAGCCTGCTGTGGTTTGTAAGGATTAAACAGTTCATCGAGAGTGTAATGAAAACCACAATCTTCTATGCCAAACACGTAATCAAAAAATACTTTAGTCATGGCAGATTGGGGATGACTAGCGTCACGATGAGACTTGTTAGAATACCAACTACCACTAGATATCTTACCGAAAACCCGTTCGATATTACCTGAAATGGAGTTTGAGGCATGCTTTCTAGTAATATTTGGTTTCTGCACGTATGCAGCGGCACTTTCAACCGCTTTATAGATTATATACTGCATAACAGAGACAGAGCATTCAGCTAAACATGCTCTAAGTAAGCTTACAAGCTTCTCACCAATAGGCGGTGCCAAATTGTTTAGTTTTGACCTAGTAATCAGATAGCTTAGGCACTCTCCTAGCTGTATTTGCTGACACCATATTTCAAACTGAGTATTGCTGACTAAAGCACTGATATTCTTTTTGGATTTAGCATCTACCATTATTTTAGTCAGGTCATTAGTCTCATAAGCAAACTCAAAAGTTGCCTGATAATAATCAATCTCTAACTCTTTTTCTTCATTGACACTAACATATTCATAGCTCTCTTCAGGAGCCAATAAAAGTAGATTTAGCTTGAAAAGATGGTGAAGTATTTTTTGATCTAGTCCAAAGAACGGTGATAAAAATAGTGATATATTATCGCGCAGAGAGATCGTGGTTTTTAGGTTTTCTGCTCCTAGGCTTTCTATAGTTGCAGCAAGTAAAAGCTTATCTACTTCATTAAGCTCAGTTATTAGCGGGACCGCAGTTAATTGCGCACTTCTATAGTCATTAATATATTCGAGAGCCGCTTGTCTTCGTTCTTCTTCTAAACGCTTTTGTTCAAGCCGATACTCTAGATACTCTTGTTCTCTTCTTTCTTGAAGCACTTTCCAACAACTGTCACAACGCCAACTATCAGGTTTTAATTGAGTCAGCTGTGAACGAGTATAGCAAACCTTAGTTTTACCACATTCTATGCATTGGCAGTCTAGTACAACAAGATGGGCATTTGCTTTAACAATACTGGGTACGTCTTGATGTTTAAGGCCAAACTCCTGACCTATTTCTTTACAAGTATATATATAGCCACTTCGTTTATCGCTCTCACGTAGCCAGTACTTCTCACAGATAAGTTTATTCGTCTCTGTAGCTTCTGACTGATACTCTAGTTTTGTTTTCATACCTACCTTTAATACCGACTATATCCCGTGGATATTATAGCCTACCACTGTGAGTATTGCTATTTTTAGCAGTGGTTAATGAGATGACGACAGATGAACGTATGATTGCTTTTGGAAAGCGTGTTCGTGAGGTACGAAGAAATAAAGGAATATCTCAGGAAAAACTGGCTGAATTAGCAGGAATCGATAGAAGCTATATGGGAAATATTGAGCGTGGTGAGAAGAATATCACGCTCAAAAAGGTCTATGAAATTTGTGATGCTTTAAAGGTTGATATTAAAGAATTGATTTAATAGAGCTAGTATGTAGGAATTTCATAACACTAAACCTGAACGAGCTTGAAAAGTTTCAGAAGCAACATGAAACGAAGAACGATAAGGAGTATAGAGTCTGAGGTGGTTTGCTTGAAAACCTTTGTAATACTCATAGGGCTAAAATGAAGTTGATAATATCTGCACTGAAATAGTTAACTATAAGTTGTAAAAAATATATCAGATAATTAAGTAAAGTCCAAAATGATATGTTTTAGTTGGCCTATATTGGCATGGTTATCAGACTCATAATAACTGCTATGTAAAGGGAATGTTTTAGACACCAAGCTTTCAGCACTTTTACCATCTAATGCAAGTAGCTTATTAATTCCTTCTACTGTTTTTTGCTCATTACCTTCTATAAGATAACCTATCATATTTCCTAATGGGTATTTTTGAGAAATAAACCTATCCATACCCTCATTGATATAAGCTCGCTTTAAAGTCGAGTCTTTTTCTTTCAAACGTTTGGCTTCCATCTGACAGGTGTGTCGATTTTTACTCCATATTTTGAATAATACTAAATCTAATCTTGAAAGCTTATCGGCATAACCTTTGGTTTGTTTATTTAAAGATACTAATAACTTACGCTCAGTTATAGCTGTTATTTCCTTATCTATAGAGGCTTTGTTGCTATTGATATAGCAACAAAGCATTTCTGTAAAATCGTTTTCATACCATTCTAATTGATACTTTTTTTCAGAAAGCGCCTGACTATAGGCATTTATCAGTAATTCAATACAGTCTTTCTCGAAAGCATTCTTGAATGCATTTTGAATAGTAATTGATAGTGCCATTTAAACCCCGTTAAGTATTTCAAGGATCAAGTTGGAACCATCTTCCATCGCCATAGATTTTGACCAAAATCGACGTTGGTTTGGACGAATAATAAAAATATTATCATCTGATTTATAGTTTAATGTTTTTCTAAAATAAATATTACTCGCCTTTTCTTCCCAAAGTTTTTCATCTAATAGCTTTAATTGAGCAGATATATTCTCACTAGAAATTTGTATTGTTTCTTTTACTTCAGAAAATGATAGCTTCACAATCATCAGCGGACTATAGTGGCTAATATCGAAAATAGTCGCATTTACATACAAATTTTGATCTTCAATAAAGGCGTTTAAATTGTCAATAATGACTTTTGAATAATCCGTTATTTGATCTTGCTGTACTGAATGTAAAGCAATGGACTGTGACTGTTTGTCAAATAAATCTAAGTTGTAGGTTAAATTGTCACTAATAGTTAAACCTGCTTCTTCTGAGGCATCAAAGATATCAGATACTAGAATAGAATCTATTTCTTGTTCTATTTCAGATATTCTTGTATTAGCTAAGTTAAACTCAGACTGAATGGTCTTAATTTCATTGAATTTATTTTCTATTAAAAATAGTGTTTCATTACTCAACAATGGCATCAAAGCTGGGCTTTCTAAGATTTCATCCATGAAAATCTGTTCTCTTTCGATACCCCAAGACGAGCTTGTTAAAAACAATAAATATGTCATCACTTTGGAGTTAAGAACACAAACCAAGACTTTCTTGTCCTGTACAGCTACACTGCCGTTAAATACATAACAAGCAGTTGTACAATAAGAAAAATAATCAATATAAGAAGCTGTAAGTCTCTTTTTATGTTGACCTTTTTTCATGATGACAAAGGGTGGCTTAAATAGCCCTTTATTAATTGACCTAAATTCTTTTAGATTAGGTTCAGAAGCTGATTCAGGCGTATAGTATCTTTCGATATATCTAGTATTAATGACTTTTTCAGGAGTAAAGTTGATATGACTTTGTTCCCCATGAAGACCTACTTTTGGTTCTTCCCACTTATTGTTTGAGTTTTTTAAAAACTCTTTCATAGAAGATGTTTTGTCCGTTAAATCTTCAATCAACTTCCAATCTGCAACACCTCCCCACATAGCAATTTTCCATATTTTGCTATTTGGATTTTGACACTCTACTCTAGGTAGATGCTTTATATCTGTACGGTCAATCTGCAAACCTTCAATCACATTAGATTTAACATAGGTTTTGGGTGCAGCATACTCAATTTGAGTCGATGGGTTTTCAGGTGTTTGGCTTTGATAATAAACAATACTTATTGGTCCAACAGCATCACCAAATAAATGACCACCAAAACTCTTCGGAGCTTTCCGCAAAATTGAAAAATTGAAAACTTTTTCTACATAACATTCATTAAACAGCCATTGCCTAAAACTTTGATATGTACCACCCGTGTTAGTCAATACCTTAGTATTGAAGATCAGTGCAATTTCTCCATGGGGTGCAAGGTCGACTGCTTTATGTAAAAAAGGTAATACCATTTCTTTGGCAAAATTATACTTATCGCAATACTGCCGAATTGATTGCGACAGTTGTTTAGTACCAAAAGGCGGATTACCAACGATTAAATCAAACCCATTACTCTCAACTTCTTCATTTACTTCGATTGTATCTCTACAAAATAAATTATGGCCTTGAATCTTTATTGTGTGATCATTTGGATCATTGATTAAATTAGGTAATAAATGACTCTCTTTTTGCCAAATAGTTTTTGGATCTAGGAAATCGACCAAAGCAAGGTATAAACTAAAAGTTGCAACTCTAATTGATTGTGGCTCTATTTCTATCCCAAAAATATTTTCTGTCAGCAATTTCTTTAGTTTTTTGAAATCAGTGAGCTTTTTGCCATGATGATTTTCATAACGTTTGACAAGGCGTTTAAAGCTTTCAACCAAGAAGATCCCTGAACCACAGCTAGGGTCAAGGATTTTGACATTATAGTTAGTATATGATTTAGCAGTTGGAAGTTTTTCATTAAGAATAAACTCAACTAATGATGGAGGTGTATAAAATGTTCCTGATCGTTTTTTCTGTTCTGGATTGGACTCTAATAAAAAACGTTCGTA
Source organism: Psychrobacter sp. Pi2-1 (assembly GCF_904846645.1). Lineage (GTDB taxonomy): Bacteria > Pseudomonadota > Gammaproteobacteria > Pseudomonadales > Moraxellaceae > Psychrobacter. The sequence goes on along the minus strand of NZ_CAJHBO010000014.1, from coordinate 15,046 downwards.
TATTTCACTCAAAAGCTCTATTTGAATAATACTGAAGTCAAATAATCGCCATTCAGAGAATAAGTCAACTTGCGCAGTATCTTCATTACCACTAATAAAGCACTTACGAATAACGGCTAGCTGTTCTTTAGTAACCAACTTCATCTCGTCTGCTTTGACAGTAAACACATTACCATTGAAATGTGCTTCTAGCTTTCGATATAGATGATAAGTATCTTCTACATTTTGTAGAATATCAAAATAGCATGTTGCTTTTGCATTGATCTGCTGATAAAGATTGTCATCAGTTGCACCACGATCTTCTAGGTATAACAAAAAAACGGAACGTAAAATAAGTTTATGAATTAAATCTTCTGATAGTCCGTCAGCTTCAAGTTGTTTGGTCGTTTCTACCAAACTATCAACTAAGTACCTATCAACTCGACGTTTCAAGTTTATTTTTGTGCGAATCTTATCAGATTCTTCCAATGTCCAGACAATACCAGTATCTATCGCAATTCTAGAAAAAACTCTATTCAGTTCTTCTAGGTGTTGTTGATTAGATAAGCTGTATTTTCCAATCTCTAAACCTTCTAGTTCTTTTTCATAATCTGTTTGTTGTGCCTTTAGGATTGGCTTTCCTGCACAGTTATAAATGCGAATTTCAGTGTCAGAAAACACATATAAGAATAAAACCTTCTTATAATTCCAGATATTTTTTTGTGTTTCGGCAATTTCAAGAAGTGCCATGGAATCAAATGTTGAAACTTTTTTTAGAAAAATAGCTGGGAAGCTAGAGCCGTTTTCATCAGTATTAAGATATACTAAATCTACATTTAAATCTTTAACCTGCTGTAAAACAATAGCTTCACTTTCCGTACATTCATTTGAATGAACAGAAACCGCTCTATTGAAGCCCAAAGAGGCTATTAAGTCTTTTCCAGCATCGATTAGCATAGTAATTCCGCCAAGCTCTCTATGATAGAAATCAACTTTTTATCATAGCATTTCTACATTATAGTATCTATTGTTATTCAATGCTGTAGTAGGCAGTCCACATCTCATTGTATAAAGCAAGATCTTAATTAGGTTGTAGTATATTCCAAAGCATTCTTAATAATATCCTTTACCAAGTCATCCTGAAACTGTGTGCTAAAGCTGACACTAAGTCCATCTGACTCCATTTGATTAAACAACCGCTCAGCATGCTTAATCTTACGGCTTTCCTCTGCTCTCAGATTATCAGATGAGCTGGTATCTTTGGTCTCAATAATTAAATTTAGCGTTTGACCTTTTTCAGTTTCAACAACATAAGCGAAATCAGGTGAGTAAGTACCACCTCCAGCTATCGGTATTCTAATTGAATTGCGAGGGATCTTACTAAACACTGTCACGTGTTTTATCTGCTCTTTCATGTTTTGTTTTTCTAAGGGCGAATCATAAAAAATATCTTCAAAAAGGAAGTCATCGCTAGGCTTCGCTTTATCATAATGCTTACCCAGATTGCTAGATTTTATTTCGCTGTATGGCTGACCGTCCGAATCTGTGTAACTAGTAGGATGTACTTTATTAGATATAACGTTATAGCTTACTTCAAATTTTTGCATAGCATTGTGCAGCAAATATGACCTTATCCCGTCAGCAAACTTACGGATAGTTTGGACATTTAAGTAGTCATTAATATCTAGACCCTGTTCATCTTTGTCTTTCAGATGTTTGAGAGTAACAAAAGCTTTATGTAAGGTTGGAAGTTTTATGTATGTTTTTTCAGATAACTGACGTAAGAAACTGCCGTAACTCATTGTGCTGATTTTTGCAAAGTCTTCTTCATCGTCATATACACTCTGATAACCAGCTTGGTTATTGTGGATATGAAGCTTCGATACCTTTGTTACGAGCCCAGTCTTACTAAAGTTATTAGCGGTAATTTCTTGCTTAAGATAGTCCATAAGTAGCTTTTCATAAAAATTACCCTCATCTTCAAACTGATATTCTAAAATGGCACGCTGGTTAATCAGCTCCCATAACTCCTTAAGTTCTTCATACTTACCGAGTCTAACCTTGGTTTTAGCTTTTGTATCCTCTTTAGATTTATTCTCAATTTTGCCTTTTTTAAGTGCTGTACCAAAGGCATCAGGATAGAGGTCTTTAAGGGCTTGATAACCACCCTCCAAGAACTTCTCGTCATCATCAATTAGGTTTTGGTCATAAAGTTGATTGCTGAGCTCTCTTTTACTCACTTCATAATGATTTTTGATTTGCTCAACTAACTCATTGTTCAGCTCTTCTGGCACTATCTCTGATGCAGAGGTTTGATTAATCTCTTGGGTGAGCTCCTCTACAAAATCCTTTTCCGTAAAGTCGACATAGTAGTTTAAGCGAAAGTCATCTGTTTTCTCTCTAGCCATGTGCTCATTGACAGGCAGTCGCAAACCTCGTCCTACCTCCTGTAGTTTAGAGGTCGTACTACCACTTGAGCGTAGCTTACAGATTTGAAATACGTTTGGGTTATCCCACCCTTCGCGTAGTGTCCATTTAGAGAAAATAAAGCGTCTAGGATTATCTAGTGACAATAAACTTTCTTTATCATGCAAAATTTCGTTAATCTCAGCTTCGATTTTTTCGTCGTTACCCGTGTTATCTTTTGAAAAATAGCCACCATGGGTAAGGCTAATATCTTTAATAGTACGCTGTAAATACTGCTTATAGAATGGATCTGTTTCTTTAGCAAGATAGGACTTAGCTATTGCTAGTACCCAAGCCTCAAACTGTGTTTTTAAACTGCCAGCGAGCTCATTACCGTCTCTATAACCTTCGATATCATCAATAAAGAACAATGTTAACGGTTTGATACGAGGACTGCGAGTAAGTAGCTCTCGCTCTAGCTTAAAGTGCTCTTTGATAGCCTTTTGAATCATACTGTCTTGAAGTGATTCATGATAAGAATAGGGGTTGATACTCTCGTCTTTTTTAAGCTCAATACCGTTACTAAGAACCAAAGTAGTTTTATTTAATTTTTCAATATTTAAACTATGTATCGCTGAATGGATACTTGAAAGTGAATCATTATTACCAAGTATATGGCGAGTCTTAGTACCATTTTCGCTAAGCTCAAACTCGGCTTCTTTACCATCTAATGACTTTAAAGTGAGCTTAGCGTTGTCATTACCTGATAAGGTTTCAACATAGGCGGTAACTCCTTTGACTAGGTCTTGGTTAAAGGCATCAACAGCAGTTAGATGGTAAATGAGGTTTTTATATTCATCGTTGAAAGTTGCACCATAGCGTAGCGTGAACTGTGCTTCTAAGTTTGATATGCTTTTCCAAGTTTTACCAGTTTGTGGAAACTTATGCGGCTCGTCTATGATAACGACAGGATTGACCCCTGCTAGCGCATCGATGGCGCGATCATATTTCTCTCCGAGCAATGCTCGATCAAATCTTTCTTCTTGAATAGTAGGTGAGTTAATCATGCCTTGATTAATCACCAAAACGTGTATTTTACTTTTGTCACCGTGACTAGCATTGACAAACTGAGTCACAGACTCAGGCATATAGGATCTTTTGCCTTTCTTACTTTTTTTGCTTTCAACCACGTAAGTGACAATTTGCTTATCATGATATTCACCTTGAAAATCATGGCGAAAGTGCTCACGCAAAGCGTCACTCTTTAGGAAGTTTACCGTACCAGCTTTAATAGAAAGAGTAGGCACGACGACGATAAACTTAAACAGCCCATAGATTTTGTTAAGCTCATACATGGTTTTGGTATAGGTATAGGTCTTACCTGTACCCGTTTCCATTGATATATCAAATATAGGGTCGTCACTGCGTTTATCTGTGCCAAATATACCGTTATCTTTTTGCACTTGCTCAATATCAGTGGCTAGCGCTATAGCTTTAAAACTGATCTTAGGGTTGATATATTGATTGATGGTATAGTCGCTTGAAGAATGAAACTCTACGTTTGCAAACGACTTTATTAACGCAATAATTGCCTTTTCTTGATGAGGTAGATTTGGTTCGAAATTAAAGCCTGCCATAGTCACTCTCGTATATGAAGTTAAAAAAGAAAATAGCTATCAAAAATTTAGTATCTAACAATAATATTGATCGTGATCTTCTTTTTGTTTTGATAGCTTTTGATGGCTTCGTTTAACTCCATCTGTATGGCGGTATCGAAGTTGTAGCCATTAACTATAACTCTATCTGGCGCAAAATCTTTATCTTCATCTAACTTGTCTAACAAGCACTTCAAGTTTTGAGTGCCAAAGTCAGAGGCGATTAGATATAGGTTCTTATTCACCAGCTCAGCGTTATAGCCCTGCAAGTCTATATCTTCAATTTGCTGTGTTAGATGGTTATTGTCATATAACATCCATGTCGTCAGCAGTGCTTGGTACTGTTCATCACTGAGCACCATGTCGTCAAATAGGCTCTCATTACTAACTTCAAAGTCATCATCTATCTTGGGACGGAAATCATTAGTGGTTTCAAATATTTTGAAGCCTAAATCCAAAAAATTGTTAGATATTTCTTCTTTAAAGATCTTAGCAGTTCTACTTAACCGTTCTTTAGTTATATCAAAGATACTTAGATATCCAGCTTTGTATGCTTCTGATTTTTGCTTTGATTTTTCATCTATTTGAACAAGAATAAACTTTAAGTTAGATGACTCTTTCGCATTCAAGTGCCAAATTGAGTGAGCAGTTGTCCCTGAACCAGCAAAGAAATCTAAAACTATATCTTCATTCGTAACTCCAAAAGCTTTCATTAATTCAGCTAGAAGTAGCTCATCTTTAGGGTTAGTAAATACTTTCCCGCCCATCAATCTACTTAGCCTCTTCGAAGAAGCACGACTATCTGTAAATCTCAAGCTAGTTAAACTTTGATTTTCTGTTTCTTTCAGGTAAGTCTTATTGTTCGGTACTTTCGTGTGATCTTCCCCAAAATGGATTCTGTCTTGCTCTATAAGCTCTAGCATTTTTGATTCAGGACAAAACCAACCTCTTGATGGCTGCTTGCAAGGTTGTTGAGTAGTAGGGTGCATTACATCATATACGTATTGACCATCATTAGGACCAGATATATCAGAGGCAAAGTAAACTCCTCTATTGTCCATCCAGTTATAGTGTTTACTCGAAAAAACTGGGCTGGACTGTGGAAATCCTTTATACCAAGCTAACGCTTCTTTATGAATCTGGTTCCAATTATCGCCATATTGTTTATGGAATTTATCAAAGGCTTTATAAATTTCATCTAAACCACCTTTTTTTTCAGTCCAGTCTCCTTCATTTGTGCCTTTACTTTTTGTAAAAATAAGAATGTACTCGTGCTGGAAAGATATATATTTTTGATCATTCTTTGATGTGTTCTTCCAGACGATCTCTCCGCAATAATTGCTCTCACCAAAAATTTCATTCATCACTGTTCTAAGAGTGAAAAACTCGTTTTCATCTATTGATATAGCAATCACACCATCTTCTTGAAGAAGTTCTCTAGCAATATACAACCTAGGATACATAAAGGTTAACCAAGCACTGTGACTATTCGAACCCTTAGCATTAAAGCTTAAAATACGCTCCGCCTCAGCCTTATCAATACCAGCTAAGCGACTTAAATCATCCACTGAAAATTTAAAGCTATCTTGGTACACAAACCCATCTGATCCCGTATTGTAAGGAGGATCAATGTATATCATTTTAATTTTTTCACGGTAGCCATTGACCAAATGCTTCAATACTTCAAGATTATCGCCTTTAATCAGTACATTACCGCTATCACTGTTCTCTGAGCTCTCGTTATGGGCTGTATCAGGCTTTAGTAGCTTTTGTGGCGGTAAGTTGGTTAACAGCCTAGCATAGGCTTTACCAAGCCAATTTAAGCTATATGATTCCTTGACCATATCTACTTCGTTGGCTTTTACGACCTCCATCATCTTTTCAGGCTGAAAGTGACCATCCTTGTCAAAACATTGAGGAAAGTGCTTTTTCAAAATAGCAATTTGTTTGCTATTTGCCGTTTCAGTTTCATCAAAGAGGGTTTCGGTAGACAGGTTGGTCATGATACTTCCTAAGGTGTAAGGTAAAAGGAGCACTTATAAAACTGCTTTGGCATTATGACAAAGTCATTCTATCCAAACAATGAGCCAAATATTTCAAACGACACATATTGTCGCATATGCTCGGCTAATGTGAATTGTTAATCAGCTAACCTGCTATTATAACTTTATAAAATTCGATAGTCATGAAATAGGAGTAGATAAGATGTTTGAGATAAAAGGGCTGGATCAACTGAACAAGACATTAAGTGAGTTGGGCAAAGTGACCGATGAGCTTGAAGGTGAATTAGGAACCATACAGTTCGATGCTGAAAGTGCTGAAAGCATTGAGTTAGCTATCGTTGAAATGGAAAACATGGTTGATAAAAAGTTCGAAAATTACGCTTCAAACCCCGTGGCTATTGACATGGCTGACGGCATCAAGGCAGCCTATAGACAAATGATTATAGATAAAGCAAGTGAAGCAAGAATACAGGCTGATAGCGAGGAGAATAAAAATGGCCGTTGATCTATTCAAAAAAATCGATAATACCGTGTTAGATCTCCAAGCATCACAGAGCCAAACTTATGAAGGCTTGCTTGAAAAGCTGGCTCAATTGTTACGTCATAAAGACTTACAGCCTTTTAATGAAATACTTACTGAAAATATTGATTTAGAACAGTTTCTAGAAGCGAGCTATGCCACTCAGCAGGGAATGGTTGGTACTAGCAAATTGCAATGGAGTGGTGATGATAAAAATGACTTAGGGTTAAAGTATGCATTAATCCAAAAACTAGGTAATGATACAAGTTATGCGTCAAATTTTGCATATGAGTTTTTTAGTAGCCGCGACAATAAAATAATCTCCTCTATTCACAACTTAGTTAGAGGGCTAATGATTCCCTTTGTGCGCGACTACAAAGAATATGTTGCTTCAAATAGCAAAATAGAGCCTGAGCTTAAGACACATGATGCTAACTCTGTAGCTCAATCTAATAGAAAAGTATTTGTCGTTCATGGGCATGACGATCATGCAAAAGAAATGATGGCGCGTTTTCTAGAAAAAAATGATTTTGAAGCTATTGTTCTTCATGAACAGGCAAGTGGTAATAAAACGATTATTGAAAAAATTGAGCATTATTCTGATGTAGGGTTTGCAATTATATTACTGACTCCAGATGATGTAGGTAAATCGAAAAATGCAGATAATTACCACCCTCGAGCCCGTCAAAATGTGATTTTAGAGTTGGGTTATTTCATGGGCAAACTCGGTCGGAACAAGGTATGTGCATTTAAATCAGGTGACTTAGACATTCCGACAGATTTTAGCGGTGTTATTTGGAACCCGTTAGATAATGACCCCTGCCGTCAAATCCGTACACATAAACTTGGGAGATTTTAATTACGCAGCCTGACGATAATAATCAAACCACACCTGTCTTGGCGATTGATAGCCCAAACCCTTTTGAATCCTCGTCTGATTGTAGTACAGCTCGATGTATCTAATAATATCGTTGATCGCTGCAAATCTAGTCTTATAATCCTGATGATATACCAGCTCGTTCTTTAATGTGCCCCAGAAGCTTTCTATCGGAGCGTTATCGAAACAGTTGCCTTTGCCGCTCATTGAGCCTATAAATTGATGCTGCTTAATGGTCTTGTGGTAGGCGTGACTGCAATACTGACTGCCTCTGTCTGAATGAACGATTAGCCCTTTGCTTGGACGTTTATTCTTGATGGCCATATTTAGTGCTTTTCAAACTAAATCTGCGGTCATACGCTTGTTAATAGCGTAACCGACAAGCTCTTTGGTGTATAAGTCTTTGACCCCTGCTAAGTACAGCCAACCCTCATTCGTCCAGATATAGGTGATGTCGCTGACCCACGACTCGTTAGGGCGCTTAGCATCAAACTTCTGATCCAGTACGTTTGGATAGACCAGCTTGTTGTGATTGGAGTCGGTGGTGACTTTAAAGCGCTTATGACGACGACATTTAATGCCGTGTTGCTCTTTGATGCTTCTTACCATATACAGGCTAATGTTGTGGCCTTGTTTGCTTAGATGAGCATGCAATCGATCTACGCCATAACGTTCTTTCATTTCACTGTGAGCGGCTTTAACTAGTAGCTCGCACTGATTGCGGTGTACCTGCTGTTCGCTGATGTCACGACTTAGCCAATCGTAGTAGCTTGAGGGCTTAACGCTTAATACACGGCACATAGTAGTGGTGCTAAATATCTGACGATTGTCTTTGATAAAAGCGTACTTTACGGGCTGTTTTTCGCGAAGTACGCGGTCGCCTTTTTTAGAATCTCGCGCTCCTCTTCAGCCACTTTGAGCTGACGCTTGAGCTGCTTTATTTCTTGAAGAGCACTCATAAGATCAGGATCGTATTGCTCTGTGCCGACAAGCTTGCCTTGATTGGCTTTGTTATGCCAATTTGAGAGCGTTTGCATGGCAATGCCAAGTTGCTTTGCGGTCGCTGAAATATTGCCGTTGTTATCCGCTATCTTCTTGACGGCTTCAGCTTTAAATTCGTCACTGTAGGTTCTTACTTTCTTGGTCATGGTAAACTCCTGTCAATACGCTTAGTTTACCAAGTTTAGTTGTACGGTTTCTTCAGCATAGCTCATTCCATGTCATTAAGCATTTCTTGAACTGTTTTTTGAGGTGATGTTAGTAACTCATGAACAGTCCCTTGATGTGCTGAATATACTAGTCTAGCCATATCTATGTAGTATTTGTAAGTGGTTTCTAAATCTTCATGCCCCATCTGGTTTTTTAAGGCTTCACCGAAAGCAGCGTAAAGAACCTCTGAGGATTCATTAAGAAGCTTTTCCTTAAAAAATTCAATTGCAAACATTGTTGGCCACCAGTGCCTAGCTTCATAAAAAGTAATTTTTTCTCTAAAATCAGGATAAAACTGCATCGCTTTTAATTTGGCATCATTTGAGCGTCTTGAAATCATCATTGGAGTTATAGGTTTGCCAGATTTGTTCAAAAACAAAACTGAAGGTGGGCAAGCAACACCATATTTTTCTCGGTATAGTTTTCTTCTTTCATTATAAAAAGGTTTGATATAGGTATTATCTAGTTCTTTTAAATCTTTGAGATTAATGATGACAGTTCGGAGTTTTCTACCTTTTCCAACCACTTTGAATTCTACAGTAGCTTTATCTTTATCCATTTCAGAATAAGGCATAATGCTCTTATTATCTCCATTTCCAATATATGGAAATTGAACCAGTTCTATAGGGCGCATTCCAGTACCAAGTGATAGCTTGAATAATGCAGAATAGACGGAATCAGCATAGGCATCAAGAAGAGCTTTAATCTCTTGATTTGTAATTAGAGATTTTGAATATTTTTGTCTTCTTTCCTTATCTAAAATTCTTATATTTTTAGCATCTGCGACTTGTTTAGCTTCTTGTTGAATATAATTTAGCATTCTCTTATTTTTGAAATTTGCAATCCAATCTTTATGCTGTACTGAAACATTCGTAATATATCCAGCATTGTGTAGCCACTTAACATAATTTAAAAGAATTCTTGCGTCTTCAAAAATCGTCTTTGAAGTAGGTTTAATAGACTGTTTTTCTACTCGCTTGATTTGGCGATAAATTTGCCATTTTCTGATGTCATGGTTATCAATAAGAACATGATATTTACCAATATCAATACTACTAAACTTGTTCTCTGTAGATAAATATGAATAAAATTGCGATATTATGTTTGCATAACGCCTAGATGTGTTAACTGCCCCATTTGTTTCATTGTAAAGAAATAAATTAGGATGGCTGAGCAATATTTCTTTATCATTATGAAGTAAAGCTTTTAAAATGTAATGCTGAGCATTACTAAGCGTATCAATGCTTTTATACTCGATAAGTATTGTCTTGATTACTATCATTAATCCCCCTGATTGATTCGATATTGGCAAACTGTATCAAAACCATCCTGAACTGAGGGTATGAATGACTTATCAGCTGCTTGTAATTCAAGCTCAGGTACATTTTTGAAAAAGAATTGACGTTGTGTTTTAGTAATTGCTTCTGACTCTGAATAAGGAATATAGATTTTTATCTCTAATTGGCAGCTAAGTCTTTTTAAAATTAACTTTAATTCCGATCTTGAATGTATAGGTAGTCTGGTGAATAGATGGAATGTTTCAGAATCGAATACATAACGTTCTACGAATTTTTTAAAACTACATAAATACCTTTCCATGAATAAGATAGTAATAACTTTTCTATTTGCTGAAATTTTATTCAACTTAGTTATTATATGATCAATTTCGTTATCTTTCTCATCTTCGAAAGTGTCAATATCAACCTTATCAATATAATTTCTAAAGATTAGTTCGAAATTATCTTCTAAAATTTCAAAGTTAGCAGATGAGAGAGTTATTACAGGCTCAATATTTTGTTTTATATGTTGTTTGCTTAGCTCAGTTTGTAAAGTATTAATCTTATTAAGCAATTTATCATTATGTAAACTTTGTTTCTGCAACTGTAGTCTAACAGCGTCTGCATCATACAAAGTAAGATCATTATTCATTAGTGAAGTTGTTATACTATTTTTTATATTAGCTACTTCTTTAATATGCTCTCCTTCAATATTATGAAGCTTGCTCTCCAACTCAATAATCTTTGATTGGTAGGTACATAATAACTGATTAGAAGAAATTTCATCTTCACCCTCAATTAATTCACTTATAGGTTTTTCACCTTTCATATAGGGTTTTAAGTCAGAATAGTATCGGTTAAATGATTGTCTAGATATTTCTACGATTGCGCATATATCTTGTATTTTCAGTTTAACGCTAGGATTCTTGACCTTTTCTTCAACGATAGCGCTAACAATTTTAGATCTGGTTATTACTGAACTCATAATTGTACCACTTTCATTTTAAGAGTCCTTTTGACTCTGTGATGATTCATATCTAATTCTTCTAAGTGCTTTTCATTTGCAGCAAGTTTTTTACGAATCATTTTCCCAGCTTTCTTACCAATATTATCTGTAGATTCTAAAACACTATGATAAAAGTTAATATTGTCAGAGATAGCTTTCCTTGATTTCTCAATCGCGACACAATATTGACAATCCAACTGACAGTTAGTTACATCAGGACTTAAAAATTGACCCAAATTTTTCTTTCCAATTAGACATGGAGGTAAATCGTCTTTCTTTATTTCCCCACTATGAATGCAGTATGTTCCCAATGCAGATCTGTGGATAAACCACATCTCTCCACTAGAAAGTATGTGAGATACATAGTTAATTACTTGAAGTTTAAGTTGTTTACCCACGAATTTTTCTGGAGTCTTAATCATAGCATGTGCAATTTTTTCCGCTGATTTACCAGAATAAGATTCATCTCTAATACTTCTTAATACTTCATGAAAGTCCTTGGTAAAATTCACCTCAATAGCTTCTGCAATAGCATTAACCATAAATGGATTTCTAGCTATATACTTCAGTGTCATTGCATAGCTCTCATGCCCAAATAGCATCCGAATTAAATCGATATTCTTTTCACTTCGATTAATTAATATTTCAGCTATTGTTTTTCTGAACCGATGGTTATGAACTCTTTCTATTCCAGTAAATTTTTTGATCTCATTTGTGATGAGTTTAATCTGTGCATCTGTGAAATTATTTAGAACCTTTCTGCCTTTATTAGACTGAAACAAATAACTTTCCTTATTAAAGTCGGATAAGCTTTTCAAATGCTTGAAAGAAGATACACAGTCACCGATAAAAGAAGGAATCGGAATTACTTCAGTTTCACCTTGATAATTTGAGTCATTGGTCGTTTTAAATCGTGTAATATTAATCCAGTATTCTCCGTTATTATCAATGTAGATATCATCTAGCATGATTTGTCCAATCTCTCTTGCTCTCATTCCTATAAGAAGGCCAACAAAGATAAACAAAGCATTCCTAACGTGATCTAAGGCTATCGCATATTGATTTTTCCATGTATAAGAGTAAGGTTTGCTCCGATTTTCAAGTTTTGTTTTCGAGTAAATTCGACTACTAGACATTACGTTTATTTCATGTATTGTGATATTCGTAAGTTTTTCAAATTCTTCATTTGGCTCCCATGAATAGAAAGTGGCACTACTTTTGTTAGCTAAATCTAGTCCACCGAGATAATCACGTACATTTATTAATTCTGGTAATGCACTTTCGAGCCAGAACAGTGAATATTCCATTAATTTTGCTAATTCACTTTCAGAAAATGGTACCCAAGTAGATACTATGCCTTGAAAGTGATTAACAACATCCTTGTGCCTCTTTTTGTTATCAACAGACGTAAAATCAATATCTAGTCTATATTTTTCAGGTATGGATCGTTGACGTGATAGGGATAACCATAATCTGATCATACTAAACATTGAAGAATAATGCCTTGGGGCATCATTATTATTTTTGGCTCTATCAAGAGCTTCATTTAACATGCTTGGAGTAATGCAATCTATATCGGTTCGATCATTTGCTGATAAATGATTATGCTTAAAAACATAGGATATAAATATATTAAAGAGATTAGAGTAAGATCTAGTAGTGCTGTAACTTTTAATAGTGCCGGAAAGAGAGAAGTCTGGAATTGCGTAATATAATAATACTCGTTTTAAACCATTGTATTTTTCGTCTTCTTTGTAAAAATGTATTTTTGTAGGGTTTTTGCCAGTAGTGTATTCAAGCAACCAAACATTGTCTCTATATAAAGAGTATTCTGAAATAGGAAAGTCATGGCTAGAATTCTCCCTTAGTTTTACAGAAAGTGAAATAGCAGAGCCAGATGTTTTCCCGCACGTTGTTTCTAAAGAGTGATTACACTCTTTATTAGCAGATTCACCTTTATCTCTCTGTAAGGATTCAATGGTAAAATATTTATCTAGATCAAGCATCATCATCCTCAAAAATAACCTTTAAGTCATTTAGATTTCTAGGTAAAAGCGGTGCATTTTTTCTTTGATATCTTGCTGAGTATTTAATGTGATCATCATCATTCCAGTTATCTAGAATTGACTCGATAATCAGTTTTTCATCATTTAAAATAGAGTGAGACTCAAGGGTCTCATTCGTTAAGTCTCTTATATGTAGTAATCTCTCCATCAAATAAGGTACGGAGTCTTCAAAGAGTCGAATTTGTTTACAGAAAATACAATTTTGAATTGAGTAACATTTTTCACCGTTAGAAATTTCATTTTCTGCCTCAAGCCATGTTGGGTCATATTGATTAGAGCATCCCCATAGAGCGCCTCTTTGTCCAGGTATATGAAAAATCTTTAGCCCTATGTTTGTATTTAGATTTTCATCGTTTTTTGTTCCCACAATCCCTTTGAATTTCTTATTTCTAAGTAAAGTAACGATCTCTTCTTGTTCTATTCTTAAACGGTTTTTTCTATCTTGCTTTGCTATACCAGAATTGTCGTAATATTGATCAGTAGTATTTTTTGAATTATGTCCTTGAACTAGTCTCACGACTGTCAAAGGAAGATTCTTCCGTTTGATTTGCATCCAAGTGATACGAATTCTCGAAGTAAGATCGCCAATTGCAGAAATTTGCGTTCCATGCTCTTTAATTTCATGTTTGTTAATAAAATGTTTGATTGCGGTTTGGAAGGCTTTGTTTTGAGATATCGAAGTATGTCTTCCTCCTTTAGAAACCCAGTCGGCCCAATATCTAAGACATATAAATAGAGGGTTTAAATTATCTTCTTGATGATGCATAGGGATATAATCAAATGAATATCTCTCAAGAGGTGCTACAATATTTTTTGCTAATTGAATAATATTGTAGATTGAATATCTATCATCCTTATTGCTTGGAGCTATAAATTCCTTCGAATTACCATAAGGTAGGTTAGAATCTTGGCTTCTATGTTTTTCTGAGAAGATAATGGATTGATTTTCGTTTAAAGCACCAGTTAATACATGCTCATAATTGTTAGGATCAATTGCTAAAATAGTCTCTTTATTCCACCCAGTTTGAAGTGCGAGCATTAAATAGATTGCAGCAGAATCAATCATAGAAGGAAAATACATTCCTAAAAAAGCATCCCAATTGTCTATTTGGGGGTGCTTATATTTTTTTTGTGAACGGGATATTCGTAAAATTAATAGTTGGATAATATCCTCACACTCTCCTATAGCGATGCAAGAATCAGCCGAATATTTTGCATCAATTTCATCCAGCGTCTTTTGCATTGGATAGCCATTAGCGATTAAGGTTTTTAATCCCCTCAAGACATCAAAATTCCAGTTACTTAAGCCAAATCCTTGCTGTTTTTTTAAATGTAGAGTTGTTTGAGACGTATTGATTAATGTTTTATCTCTTTCATAAATAGCTCTGAATTTATCAAGTATTTTTGGATCACGTTGTTCCATTAACTCCGACAACTCAGTATCTATGCAATCTTTTAATTTTATAGAGAGAGTCTGTATATTAAGTCTAGTAGAAACCTCTCCACTGAGTATCATCTCATACCATGCAAAAATACGCTCTTTAGTCATGGGTGGGAATATTTCTGAATGAGCTTCAGCTAATGTATATGGCTCTGCCTTATTAACCTTTTCAATAAAATTAATTTTTTCGTAGAGGCGATCTACTTCTGATTTTAAAGCTTGTGTTAAATCGTCATAACAAATTTTATTTAATGGTTCTGTTGGCTTGTTTTTGCTTTTAAAAGCTGTAACATTGGGTAATGAAGGGATTGGTATTAACTTTGTTTTTTCAGAAAAATCAATAATTGCTGCTTTCAGTTTTGATGGAATCTCTAGGTTTATTTTGTTTTTTTGGCAATATCTGATATAGGCTCTAAATGCTTCAGAGTGTACTTTTGAAAGAGAGTCTACTTTAAGCTTATTAGGTTGTTTTTCGTTATATGAACCGCCCCGGGATTGTCGGAGACTCAACATTCTGAGAGAATACGACAATGAAAACACGAAACTACACTCCTGAGATTAAAGAACGCGCCGTTCGCATGCTGATAGAAGCGTTGGGCGACTATCC
>NZ_CAJHBO010000013.1 GCF_904846645.1 Psychrobacter sp. Pi2-1 | reverse complement strand
TCCAAAAAGTGGTCGATGCCAATCCGTAACTGGACGTCTGCTCTGAATCGTTTTATGATTATGTTTGATGACCGTATCAGTAAGCATTTAATCTAAATGGCAGTTACACAGAATTCGGGATGGTCTCAACATACATCATCAAAAACTTTGGCACGTCAACTTTTCAGTCATGAGGTGCCAAATTATCTGTATTAGAACTTACTACACTATGAGAAACTCTTATCTATATATGAGTATCTTTAGGTAAAAGTATCAAAGATCACTTGTTTTGATAGCATCTTTGTTCTCAAAGTCAGCCAACATTTCTGTGATTAGTTGATCTTTTTGATGCCATATCTGTTCTACCCAATCAAACATCTGTGCTTTTATCGCTTCATCTGTTTCATAGCCACCGTTTTTGATCGCCGTAAACAGGTCTTTGGGTATCTCAATATGTCGCACATCGACGCCTAGACGTTTGATGTTACCTTTCCATAGATCACTATAAGCTGGCACACCGTCAGGGTAGACAATCGTCATGTCCAAAATTCCATCAATCTCTTCCCCTAATGCACTCATAGCCAGTGATAACCCGCCAGCACGTGGCTTAAGTAAATGCGTATACGGGGATTCTTGTTTATCATGTTTGCTAGGGGTAAAGCGAGTCCCTTCTAGATAGTTCAATAGCGTAAAAGGCTTGTCCTTGAGCAATGCACATGCTCGTTTCGCTTCTTCGATATCCTTACCCTTTAGAGCAGGGTTTTTAGCGATGGCTTCTTTAGAATGTCGACGCATCATAGGAAAGTCGAGAAAATAGAAAGCTTGACCAATGACGGGGATGTATATGAGCTCAAACTTGGTAAAAAAACGCGTTAATGGCAAACGTTTTTCGCTGATATATTGCACGATACTGGTATCAACCCATGACTGATGATTGCTCACCAGTAGATACTTACCGTTGGTATGCACATCATCAGGTAAGTTAATGCGCCAGTCTTTGCGCGGTAATACGTTATCGATCAATGCATTGTTACTATTGATCCAATAGTTCGTCACATCGATAACGGCTTTGTCAGCGATGGCAGCACCGGTGATAGCCTTGGTAGCACCCATTACCCATACAGGTAGCCCAGCTAACATACTATTAAAGGTAATAACGCTGGTTGCCGTCGTCAGTGAGGCAGCTTTGCCCAGTTTTGGAGCGCGTTCATGTAGTTTTTGAACGATTGATTTCAATCGCATATCGAATCCTTTTACTCATGCCTATGATGAGATATTGATAATGTTGCTGCATGATTTTAGCAGAAATCAATCTCAGTGTACGAGTGTTAACAACAAATAATAAACAGCATTGGTGAATTAGAACGTACAATTATATCAAGATTTTGCCAAAGCGAAATACGAACCAGACCATAAACACAGTCTGTTTTATTTATAAAAACTAACCGATAAAAAATGAAATACAGATTAATTAAAAGGGTAAGTGTCTATGATGATATTTCGAGCTCAAATATAGTCCTTATATGCTGGCTAGTCTATGAGTTTCGTCTAGAACCTCTTTTTATAGCTTCACAGTGCTACTCAAACATTAGTACTGAGCAAATACTAATGAAGTTAGATATGAAGCGACTGCGTTTGATAGCAATTAAGTTATCAATAAACAAAAAAAGGGCGTATCAAGAATTATCTCGATACGCCCTTTGCAATTTAACTGATTAGATATTGATCAGCTAAATAATCGAGTGAATCAACACTCTATATCTACTATATCAATTAGCCGTGCATACCACGGATAGGGTAGTTGTTTTCTGGATTTCTAACGAAAGCTAAACCGTTTGCCAAGGCTTCAAGGTCTGGTCTAGAGAACGGTGCATTTGAGATATCAACGATATGTACTTTTCCTTCAGCATTGATAACGAACACAGCAGGCTCAGCGAAAGGATGATCAGTTTCTTTTTCTGAACGTGGGTCAGAGATGTATAGAGCTAGCGTGTTCATCTGCTCGATAGTCAGACCATAAGCCATAGGGAAACTGACATCTATCTGATCTAGATGGCCTTCTAACTGTTCTTTGCTGTCTGCAGATACTGCAATGATATCGACACCGACGTCATAGAAAGACTGTTTTACTGTCTCTAAGGTATTTAGATATTTTGTGCAGATTGGGCAATGCTTACCACGGTATACAACAACCAGTTTTCAGGTTTGCCTAATGAAGTCATTTCACCGTTTAATACTTGTACTTCCATTTCAGGAAACGTAGTACCGGCTTGAATTTTTTGAGCATAATCTGTTGACATAGTTCTTATCCTTTTTAATAGTATTTTTATGGTTGGTATTTAACAGCCTTACATTAGCAGTCTTAAGTGCAAAAGTATGGGATGTTTACAGTAGTCCCAAGTAGTAACAGGAAAAGTTAACATCACCTTTAAAATTGCTCAATAAGACTACTTAAGTAAGCTAGTAAGTCATAGACAAAGCGTCTATTTTTTCGCTTCTTCAGTTGTCTGAGCATCTAGTTTATCTTGAGTTTTTAGCTCGAAATCTGAGGCATCATGACGTTCGTGTAATTGCTCAGCAGGTTCACCCCAAGTACGGTTTACCTTACGACCACGTTGCACAGCAGGACGCTCTAAAATCTCAGTTGCCCAGCGGCGTACATTTGGATAGCTCTCAACTTGTAGGAATTCTCCCGCATTGTATGCTTCACCTAGTATTAGATTGCCATACCAAGGCCAAGTGGCGATATCTGCAATCGTATACTCATCGCCACCTAGATAGCGATTTTCTGCAAGCTCTCGTTCTAGTACATCTAATTGGCGTTTTACTTCCATCGTGAATCGATTGATAGGGTACTCAAATTTCTCTGGCGCATAAAAGTAGAAGTGTCCAAAACCGCCACCTAAGTAAGGGGCAGAGCCTTGTAACCAGAAGAGCCAATTCATCACTTCAGTACGTGCTGCTGCATCTTTAGGCAGTAGTTTTCCGAATTTTTCGGCAAGATAGAATAAAATAGCGCCACTCTCAAACACTCGGCTACCAGTCTCTGTATCCAAAAGTACAGGAATTTTTGAGTTTGGATTTAGCTTAACGAAACCTGATGAGAACTGTCCGCCTTCACCAATTTGAATCAGGTGCGCGTCGTACTCAGCTTCTGTTACACCTAACGCCAATAATTCTTCGACCATAATAGTGACTTTTTGACCATTAGGGGTGCCCATTGAGTAAATTTGCAAAGGGTGTTTACCGCGAGGTAGTTCTGCTTCATGCGTTGGGCCAGCGATAGGGCGGTTGATACTTGCCCACTTGCCGCCGCTTTCTGCATCCCATGTCCAGACGCTGGGTGGCTCGTAATAATTAGAGTTTGACATAATGATGATACCTTTTTATATACTGTGCTCAGTAGGGTGTAGTTGGTAAATCAGGTCCAGTTTATTGTTTTTATTCTGGCATGTCTGCTAGTTGCTTTAAGATGTTTTTGTAGTTTTCTACACCTTGCGCGCCACTCACCAGATGCCGACCATTAAAGATAACGGATGGTACGCTTTGAACACCTTGCTGCTTTGAATGCTGTACGGCTTCACGTATCACATTGGCAAAGCGTTGATCTGCGATAACGGCGAGTGCTTCATTACGATCTAGTCCAATATCTGCTGCGACATCTGCCAGTACGGTACTGTCAGCCACGTTTTTATTATCAACGAAGTGTGCAACGAATAATGCTTGTTTTAGGTCGTGCATACGTCCTTGCTGATCAGCCCAATGCAGCAACTGATGCGCATTAAAAGTATTGTAGGTACGGAAATCATCGGCAAACTGAAAATTAAATCCAGCTTCTGCACCTGCTGCTGTCATTCTAGCTCGGCTCTCTTTAACGTCTTCAGCAGTTGTACCGTACTTCTCCATAATATGCTCACGATAGTTTCGTCCTCCGTGCGGCGTATTAGGATTTAGTTCAAATGGATGCCAATGAATCTCGTGCAGCGTGTTGGTTTGTTTTAATGCCTCGGCTAGTTGACTATAGCCGATAGCACACCAAGGGCACACAACGTCTGACACGATGTCTATTTGTAAGGGTTTTTTTACCTGTTCCATAGGATCTCTCATTAGCGATGAATTAAAATGAAAAACTGCTGCCCGAAGATGTTTCGAACAACAGTATGAAAACATCAAATGGACTGTGTCAGCATTAGCTGAAAAACGTATTAGTCAGCTTTGTGCCATTCAAATTTCTGGAATGGCTTGTCGACTGGTGTGTTAGCTAGGTGGTTCGTATAGTTACTCATGACTTTTTGAGCTGCACCAAGAATAACTTCAAGAATCTGACGCTTAGTGTAGCCAGCATCTAAAAATGCTTGAACCGCGCTGTCATCAACGTTACCACGACCACGTACGACAGAAAGTGTAAAGTCACGTAGCGCTTCTAGACGTGCAGTTGGTAGCGGCGTCTCATCACGTAATGCATCCGTGATAGCGTCATCTACTTTCATGCTCTTAGCTATACCAGTATGCGCAGGCACACAGTAATGGCAAGCATGTTCAACGTTGATAGTTTGCCATACAACAGTGGTTTCTTCATCATCAAAACTGCTGTCTAAAAACAGTTGATGTAGCTTTTGGTAGCCTTCGAGCAAGCCAGGCGCTTCAGCCATCACGGCATGTAGGTTAGGTACCATGCCAAATGCTTTGATAGAAGAATCAAGTAGGTCTTTGCTTTCTGCTGGGGCTGTGTCTTTATCGTGTAGAGTAAACTCGGTCATAATATAATTCCTAATAATAGGTTTGAGATTTAGTGTGTTTTAGAGTTTTCATGCCCGCTTCAAAGCAATCGCTGATTTACATTTAATTATTAGCTTGAGTAGTTACTCAAAATTAGCAACTTTGCTTAGTAAGCGAGTCAATAGAGACTACTATAAATGATATTGAGCAATCGCTCAATAATTATTTGAGTAATCGTTCAAGTAAATTGTAATGGCTCAATTACATTCCTCTGCTTAATTCATATTATTCTATTAATATCAGCATCTTAAGAAGGTAACACCGTGTAAGTAATAAGAGAAAATAACGGTAAACAAGTGATTGTTAGCGTTAATAACGTTATTTTCTCTAGTATTACGGGCAAAGCTTATTGAAAGGATTGAGTGAATCGAGATTAATTAACTTCAGTCATCTCATGTAGAACAAATGATTCAACCGCGCCGTCTGTTGCGGCAGAGAAGTCTTTTAAGTGTTGATTTTCCATATGGGTTTGCCATAGCTCGCGCGTAGCCCAGCTTTCATGAAACATAAAGTGAGAGGGTTTTTCATTATCTTGGAACAAATCATAACGAATACAGCCTTCTTCGCTGCGAGTAGCTGGTATGAGTTTTTCGAGCTCAGCTTTTACGAGAGCGATGCTATCGTCCTTTGCTGTTATGTGAGCGATGACGGTTAATGTAGTCATTTCTAATCCTTTGAATTGGTGTGATGGTTAGGTGAGTTTTGAGGATGTCTGTTGGTAAAAGAGTCTATATGCGAACAGAGTTATATCGACACTGTGTTTATTATATCAATATATAACATTACTTGAACGACCGTTCATTTGTGGTTATAGTGTATATCAGACAATAAAAATGTGCTTCAAATTTCGACGTCTATTTTTGTTCTCTCATTACAGCTTTTATAGTCATTAGTATAGTCACTAGATTTGATAGTCATCAAACGACTGTCTTCATATAATAGGATAAAGTTATGCTTAAATTTTATTTTCATCAAACGCCAAACCCAATGAAAGTAGCATTGTTTCTTGAAGAAACTGGGCTGCCTTATGAACTTGTTGCAGTAGATACGCTAAAAGGTGAGCAGCATACACCTGAGTACCGTGCTATCAACCCAAACGGCAAAACACCTGCTCTAGAAGATGATGATAAACGCGTGTTTGATTCTACGGCAATCTTGATGTATCTTTCTGAAAAAACAGGCAAGCTGGCAGGACAACCAGAAGATCGTAGCGAGATGCTGTCGTGGCTAATGTTTGTGGCATCTGGATTGGGCCCTTTTTCTGGTCAGTCTGTTCACTTTAGACATAAAGCGCCAGAGAAAATCCCATATGCGATTAATCGCTACCTTCGTGAGGCTGAGCGTCATTATGAAGTGCTAGATGCGCACCTAGAAGGCCGTGAATATATGGTTGGTGATAGCTACTCAATCGCTGATATTTCTACTTGGGGCTGGATTGATAAGGCGACAGTTGTGCTAGGCGAAGGCGGCTTGGATAATTATCCAAATCTAAAGCGCTGGTTTGATAGCATTAATGCTCGTCCAGCGGTACAAAAAGCTCGTGGCATTCCTAAAGGTATTGATTTTAAAACTGAGTTTGATGACGTTGCTGCACGCGCGCTTTATCCGCAGAACTTTGATAAAAACAGTTAATCGAAGCAAAGAGACTTAATAAGTCTTATAATATAAAAAGTGATTAAAACCAGTAACTAAGGTTGATTCTACAAACTTTGCCTTAAAATAGATTTTAAGGCAGAGATATTAAGGTGAAAATTATGAGTGCTCCGATAAAATTCAATCGTGAGGATGTGATCGAAAAAGCAAAAAATCTCTATTGGGAAAAAGGCTATCACGCGACATCCATGCGCAATTTGCAAGATGTGGTGAATATGCACCCAGGTAGTATTTATGCAGCTTTTGGTAGTAAAGATAAGCTATTTACAGAGTCGCTGAATCGCTATGCTGCAGATGGTGCCAAGAGGTTGGCCGACTGTATTGAGCAAAAAGACACAGTGCTAGATGGCTTAAAACATTTTATCCATACGGTGATTGTCTGTAATAGTGCTACTGCGCCTAGCGGTATGTGCATGATCGTCAAGACAGTCGCTGAGCTTACTCAAAACGATAGTCCAGATCTACTCGCACATGCAACAAATATATTGGAAGGTATAGAGGCGTCGTTTGCCGTGCTCTTTGGGCAAGCCATTGATAGCGGTGAGATTAGCGCAGAAAAAGACCCAGTTGAGCTGGCGCGTTATTTCCAAATTCAAATTATAGGTCTTAGAACTTATGCGCAGGTCACTAATGACAATGATGCGGTAGAGAAATATATCGATGATATTTTTAAAAATATCGTATAGCAAGGTTGTGTAAAAAGCAGATTTTTTAGTTATGACAGCTCGCGCCTTTTGTCGTTGACCAATCATCATAGTATTACTAAAAACCGTTCCAAAAATCTTACTCAAACTTAGTCGATATTAACTAGGTTTGACGTTTTCTTTCTGCTTAATTGTCATGCGCTACCTCACGTTTGAGATTTAGACTGACCACGACTCCACAGACTTTTTTTAATTGGCGATGGAACTCACCGTCCAATAAACAGGATTATATGGCTGTTAAAACAACAGTCGCATTATTTAAAATATTGATGCTGGCGTTGAGGTCACGGTCATGAGAAGCCTGACAGTTAGGGCATAACCACTCACGCATTTTCAATGTTAGCTGATCTTTACCAAGGATATGATTGCAGTTTGAGCAAGTTTTTGAGCTTGGGTAAAAACGCCCAACCGATTTAACCATCTTACCTTGCTCGTTGGCTTTGTAGATAAGCTGACGCTTAAATTCGAAGAAACCCAAATCACTGATTGCTCTTGATAATCGCCTGTTCTTAACCATACCTTTGACGTTCAAATCCTCAATCGCAATCACATCGAACGTTTTAATCAAATCGGAGGTTATTTTGTGCAAAGAGTCTTGCCTGATACATCTGATTTTATAGTGCAAACGAGAGAGCTTGGTTTTCGCTTTTTCTCTGTTTTTACTGCCTTTTTTAGTGCGACTGAGCGCTTTATTTAGCGTTCTTAGTTTTTTAAGGTTTGTTTTGAGCGGTTTTGGTGCTTTAATTTTGGTGCCGTCCGATAAAACTAACAAGTCGGTAATGCCAAGGTCGATACCAACGCTTTTACCTGTCTTTTTAGTAGGAAGTACAGCTTTTTGTATTTCAACTGCCACACTAACAAACCACTTACCACCACGTTTAGAGATGGTAGCTGACATGATCTTGCCTTCAAATCGCAAAGCTTCTTTTAAGCGAACCCAGCCCAAGTTTGGGATACGAATGGATTTACCTTTGATGGCAAATTGGTCGTTGGATAAACTAAATCTGTCGTCACGTCCTTTTTTACGAGCGGTTGGATATTTCGCTAAGCCTTTAAAGAAGTTGTTATAAGCATCACCCAATTGCATGATTGCCGCTTGCGGAGCACACTTGGTGACCTCCAGCATATAGGGAAACAATTCACGCTTAATGGCGTTCAATTCGCGCCTGAGCTTCGCTTGTGAGGGTTTGTTTAGCTTTTTGGCATCAATTTCAACGCCTGTGACCAAACACGCATCACGGTACGCCTTGTCAAGCGCATACTGCCGTTGCCACTCATGCAAAGCCCAGTGGTAGGCTTTTCTCGCCACGCCACAAGCACGAGCAAGATGATTTGCCTGTACGTTGTTAGGTTTGAGTTCGAT
The DNA here is from genome assembly GCF_904846645.1 of Psychrobacter sp. Pi2-1. Classification (GTDB taxonomy): domain Bacteria; phylum Pseudomonadota; class Gammaproteobacteria; order Pseudomonadales; family Moraxellaceae; genus Psychrobacter. The sequence goes on along the minus strand of NZ_CAJHBO010000013.1, from coordinate 80,917 downwards.
TGAGTGACCACGGATCATAATGCTTTTTTAACCGCCTCTATTAACTGTTGGTTTTTCTTGCTGCGAGAGCCGTAGAGTCTTGCTGAAAATATGGTGATAATCTCCAATACATCTTGTGCTAATTCTTGCTCAAAACTAAGCTCCTCACCCTCATTGATTATTACCACTTCAACGTCACAAGCCTCACACAACATGAAAATCAGTTCAGCACCAAATTGCAAAAGCCTGTCTTTATGAGTGATCACCAGCCGTTCAACTTTATTGTCCAGTATGTCGTCAAGCAGGTTTTTTAAGCCTTTCTTTTTATAATTCATTCCACTACCAAGATCGGTAATCGTCTCAAAAGTCCAGCCTTGCTTGGCGCAATAAAGTTCCAAAACTTGAGATTAGCGAAGTAAGTCGTCTTTTTGATCACGACTCGATACACGAGCATAAGCAATGGTTTTTCTGTCTAATTTAGGTGGTGTATTCAAAGAATGTGGTCTGATTTCACTTAAATCATATCGCCTATGCCCGTTTTCGGTTCGCTTGGCGACTAACGTACCATCCTCATCCCAACGTCTTAATGTGGATTGAGCAACCCCGAAATGTTTGGCAGCCTCCCCAATACTAACCAGTTCCCCCATAACTCGCTCTCTATATAATAGATAACAAAAACCCTGATTGCTAGTACATTAGCAATCAGGGTTTTTGTTATCTATTACTGTGCTTTCGGATTGTCATTGATGAACTTCAGTAGAAGCTCAGCCAATGTTTTGCCTTGGTCTTCTTGCAGAAAATGACCGCCATTGACAATAGTCGTATGATTTTGGCCTTTGGTACCCGGAATCAGCTTTTGCATGATGCGATCGCCGCCACCAGTTACTGGGTCGGAATCACTAAACAATGTGATAAACGGCTTGCGCCATTTGCTTAGCACGACCCAAGCTGCACGGTTGTTTTCTGAAGCAGGATCATCTGGTGTCGTGGGCACTAGGATAGGAAACTGTCTAGCACCTTCTTTATAGGACTCATCAGGGAAGGGTGCATCATAAGCATCCAGTACGGCTTGAGACAATGTTGTTGTGGTACCGCTTTTGATGGTGCCTGCTACATTAAATTGCGGTGTCTCCTGAGAAAACTTCTGCCACTTGCGAAAACCTTCGCCAGGATCATGATCCCCAGTCGGTAGCATCGTGTTGCCTGCTGCGACGCGATCGAATTTGTCAGGTTGCGCTGCTACTAAACGCAGACCGATTAAACCGCCCCAATCTTGACAAAACAGCGTGATATTTTTTAAATCTAACTGATCAAATACCGATTGCATCCAATCGACATGGCGCTGATAAGTGTAGTCAGTGCGTGATGCAGGTTTGTCTGAACGTCCAAACCCAGGAAGGTCTGGCGCGATAACGCGGTGTCCTGCTGCTGTCAATATTGGAATGACCTTGCGGTACAGATAAGACCAAGAAGGCTCGCCATGTAATAACAAGATAGGGTCGGCGTCGCTTGGACCTTCATCAAGGTAGTGTACGCGTAGCTCACCACCTTCTGTATCATCGACCATCAAATAGTTCGGTTCAAAATCGTAATCTTGCAAGTTAGCAAAATACGAATCAGGCGTCCTAAGTTTTTTCATATATCATCCTTGGGTTAGAAAAATAACAGTGCATTCTGGTACAGGTGTTAGACAGTCCGTTAGAAGTGAGTCTCTGGGTGCTACTCGACTATCACTTGTAATTCTGGCAATAAGGCTATCTGCTTCCTAGCGATAAGCCTATCTGCTTATAGTCTATATTGATTAAACGTTCAAAATAAAAACTATACCCTACATGCATTCGTTGCTGCAAACATTAATAGTGGATGCGCCAGTAGCATCCACTATATATAGGATAAGTTTTAATATAGGATAGGTTTTGAGTTTCATCTTATAGAGCTAAACTAATCGTGACGCCAGTATACCTTTACCACGACATCGGTACGACTGAGCTCAAGTCGGCCCTTCAGCAATGGGCGCAATGCTTTGGCAGTATTCGCTTCTAGTGCTCCCCAAACTTTATCAATCTCTAAAGGATTGTCAGTCAAATAATCGCCCAATTCACTGTCAATTAGCGTGGCTAACTCTGCCCCTGAGTTAACCTGATTGGTTACTATGGGCAGTACGGTAAAATGATCATCCTTGCGGCTTTCAGTTTCGCAATCAAGGCCACCAAGGCCACTGCGCATTTTTACAGTATCAAAATAGCTTTGATCGCCTGCATCTTGCGTTACACAAATGACCAATGGTGGCGTAGGGTTGTTCCATAGCTCTAGCAGTCGTGCTGCCGTTGGCATCGAGGTCTCATCGACAATCAGTACCGCTTGACCGGCTCGTAAGTGCTCTACTTTTTCCGGAAACTCTCGTTTTGTGACGACGGTCTCGCCTGCTTGTAGTGCTGCTGCCCAGTTGCCACCTGGTGTATCTCCATGCAAAAAAACATCGACCCATGCTCGTATTCCATTATCAGCTTGCCATGCTTTTCTCAAAGTGTAATAGCAGTGAGGACGGGCAGGGCGTACGTTTTCCTTATCGCTACCATTAGTTTTATGGTCACCAGCTTTATTGCCATCAGTGCTGTCAGTCATCAATGCATCGGTCATTGCATTGTGCTCTAAATCAAACAAGTACGCGTAACCCGCTTCGTTGGTAGGTACTGACGTCGAGCTTGTGACGCCCTTAGCATTACTTAACTGAGCGGTATTATTTAATGGCGTATCACTATTTAATGACGGCATGCTCAATTCAAGGCGCAGCATATTTTTGCTGACTCTATAACTACTTTGCACATCAAATACTTGCTTGGTCAGTTTGATTGTTTTTTTGCCTAGCTTTTTATCGGCTCTTTGTTTTAGCAAGATATATTGGGCTTGCAAATCATCAAGCTGGGAGATAGGTGCAGCAAAAGCGATAAAGAAAGTCTGGTTATGAAGCGAGTTATTTTGAGCGTCAGTTGATTGATTCTCTACGCCTTTTGGACAAGTCTGTATGGCAATACCTTCAGCATAAATATCAGTTATTTGGGCATCGACCAGATCCGATTCGGCGGTAGATAATGAGGTAAATGCACTCAAAAATCCAAGCAGTTCGTCGAGGTGCTCCTCATTAATATGAGCGACCACACTTGCTATTTCAGGATCGTTTAGGGAAGTGTATTGGCTGTTTTGGTTATCAGTGTTTTCTGTAGTAGCTAAAAGAAGGTTGGTCATATAAATACTCGCAATCAACAGAGCGTTGAAATTAAAGTGAATGAGTTTATGGTTAATGATAATTGTTTTTGTTATCATTTACGAGTAAAATCAATTTTTATTGTGGTTTGATCGTCAAAAATTGGTCTACAACCGATGGCCGATGAACCATCATTTTTATGACATATTATTTTTATCAACAATGAGTGCTTATATGCTACGTGCAAACCAGCTGACTATCAGCCGTCAAGGAAATACTCTATTAGACAACGTGACTTGTGAGATTGATACCAATCAGCTGGTGGCTCTGGTTGGGCATAATGGGTCTGGCAAGTCGACCTTGATCAAAGCGCTAGCGGGTGAGATGGCAAGTAGTAGCGGCAATGTCACTTTAGATGAGCACAGTATCAATGACTATGGCAGTAAGGAATTAGCGCGGCAAATGGCATATCTGCCGCAGCAATTGCCAGAAGCTGCTGGATTTACTGTGCGCGAGCTGGTTATGTTGGGACGGTATCCGCATCAAAAATGGCTACAAAAGCCCACCCAGATTGATAAAGATAAAGTGGCACAAGCATTAAAAGTGACTCAAACCGAAGCCTTCGCTGATCGAATCACGGCCACGCTGTCAGGTGGTGAGCGCGCTCGTGCTTGGCTCGCGATGTGTCTGGCACAGGATACCCGTTACTTATTGCTCGATGAGCCACTTGCTGCACTTGATATGCATTATCAAATCGAGGTCATTCAGCTCATTCGTCGTTTGGTGGATGAGCAAGGATTAAGCGTGGTAATTATTATCCATGATATTAATTTGGCCGCGCAATATGCCGATCGAGTCATCGCGCTAAAAAATGGTCAAATATGTCACAACGGCGATATCGCCAGTACCATGCAACCTACCGTGCTACACGATATTTTTAATGTCGATATGCAGCTGCTCAGTCATCCTCTTACTGGACAGCCTGTCGCTGTCGCTTAACGTCTGGTTTTTGCCCCTTCTTTTTAATTCGCCTACAAAGATACGCTTTTATGCCTCCCGTTTTTTATATAGATAAATTATCGAAATATCCACTAGTGACGCCAGTATCAATAATGACAACAATAAAATGGTTCGCCCTCGCATTGTGCTTGGTATTGACCGCCTGTAATAGTCAGACATCCACTACCTCAGAAGCAGAAAACAGTCATAGCGATAGGATGAATATTGTCTCTCCCGACTGGGGTAATGCAGCGACTTTAACAGCGATGGGGCATGCACCAATTGCGACAGGTGATGTCAGGGTTTGGGACAGATGGGTGGGAAGCCCCAAACTCCCAACATCGATAACAGACTTAGGCATCCGTTATCAGCCCAATGCTGAACTAATCGCTCAACTGCCTGTCGATATGGTCATAGATAATTATTTTTATGAGCATGCACGCAATTTATACGGCGATGTCCCTGCGGAATCTGTAATGTCTGCGGCAAAAGGAGAGACAGCAACGTGGGCGGACTATACCGAACCAACGCGGAAGCTTGGCATGCTGATCGATAACCCAAAGATGGCTGAAGACTATATTGTACAAAGTCAGAAAGACATACAGCTGGCCAGTCAGCAATTCCAGCAGCGTTATCCAAAAGCCAATAAATTCGCAGTGGTACAGTTTGCGGATGCTAATAACATGCGTATGTATGTGGCGAACAGCCTCTTTAAGCCTGCGCTAGAGCAGATGGATAGAGAGCTTGTGGTATTGGGCAAGGGCAATCAGTGGGGGTTTGTGCCGATACGAATGGGGGATTTGGCGCAATTAGATGATGAGACTTGTCTATTAATTATCGATCCACTAAGCCCAATCACTAGAGCTGAAATTGATGATAGCTTGATTTGGCAGCGTCTAGGTTATGGCAATACCCGCTGTGTGGGCGAGCTACCACCAGTATGGATTTATGGCGGGATGTCGTCATTGGTTAGCTTAGCAGATAACTTGTCAGAAGTTTCATTAAAAGGCGGGGAAGTACTATGAGCGCCAATGTAGATACTAACAACAAAAACAACAAAAACAATAATATCAATAATCACGCCGACAGTTCTCATAACGACAGTTCTCATAACGACAGTGCTCATACGATGACATCAACCTCTCAAGCAGCAACGGTTTCAGATTCATCGCTATCGTCACCCTCATCAACGTCATCGAAACATTCATCATCACCACTGAATCAGCCACCGAACCAACCCAATTCTCAAATTTCCTTGTTTGCCAATTTGTCTTGGCGACTGTGGGCCATGCTCATCGGACTAGCGGCTTTGTCGTTATGGAGTAGTTGGGTACTGATAGATCAGCAGTGGACGCGCCCACTTCGTGACTTGCTTATATCAAGCTCGCAATTGGATATTGCCAGTATGGCGATACAGCTACATATAGTGGCAACCAGCGTGGTGGCGTTGTTGGCTGGCGGGCTATTAGGTGTGGTCAGTATTCTACTGCAGCAATTGGTAAAAAACCCACTAGCATCAGATACGACGCTAGGTGTGGGCGTGGGTGCACAGTTAGCCATGCTTATCGTCACGTTATTTTTGCCAAGCTTGGCTATTTATGGCGGACTTTATGTAGCCTTTGTGGGGGCTATCATCAGTATGGGTCTGGTATTTGCCTTATCAGCACCCAGTCGATTTAATCCATTGATTTTGATATTGGCCGGTTTGGTTGTCAATATTTTGCTGGCCGCAGTAGCCAATGTACTAGTGCTGTTTTTTGCTGAGCGTAGTAATGGCATGCTGTCGTGGGCTGCTGGGTTTTTGGCACAAGCCAGCTGGCATACCAGTATCGCGCTAGTCATCACTGCTATTTTGATGGCGGTCGTATGTCTGCCACTATTGAAACCATTAACGCTAATGAGTCTAGATGACACGCAGGCCAAACGTTTGGGTGTGCCTATTAATGGGATTCGTGCACTTGTCGTATTGGTTGTTGCCGTTGTGACTGCTCTAGTGATTAGTGAAGTTGGCTTGATTGGTTTCATTGGTCTTGGTGCAGCAAGCTTGGTCAATGCGCTGGGCATCTCTGCTATTGGTAAGCGTTTGGCCACTGCCTTTGGGTTGGGGGCGCTGCTGTTATTATTGACTAGCAATGTCGCGTTACTGCTTGAGCCGATACTGGATATGCAGATTCCAGCTGGTGCCATGACAGGTATCTTGGGTGCACCGCTGATTATTTGGCTAATTCTACGTCAGCGTCGCGAGCGGATAGAGACAGTGACACCGATGCTTGCAGGTAAGCATACATCCATTGCCTTTTGGCGATGGGGCGTTGGTGTGCTCGCTATCATCATGTTTGCCTGTTTATTTGTACAAGATATCAATGGTTGGGGGCTCAGTACGGACTGGGCGCTCACGCAGCAGTACCGCTTACCTCGTAGTTTGAGTGCTGCTGCCACAGGCTTGATGTTAGCAGTCGCCGGTGTGCTACTGCAAACATTAACGCGTAACCCTATGGCCAGTCCTGAGGTGCTAGGTGTCAGTTCAGGCGCTGCATTGGGGGTTATTTTAGGATTTTTATTACTGCCAAGTTTAGGGCTATCTGCGGGAGCAGGGACGTTGCTGGTTTCAGGACTGTCAGGGGCGATGGCCGTGCTGCTATTGATTATTTGGCTGGCACGCAGGGTCAGCTCAGGTTATTTATTGTTAGTAGGCATAGGTATTGCCGCCATGATGGATGGGGTGATGCATATGGTCAAGCTCTCAGGAGACCCGCGTCTAGAAGCGATGCTTAGCTGGTTATCAGGGACAACTTATAGCGCTCAGCCCAGTACAGTATGGTATCTCATTGGCATTGCCGCTATCTTATTTATACTCAGTCTACTGCTGATTAAGCCTTTGCGAGTTCTTGGACTAGGTACAGGTGTGGCGCGTAATTTAGGTGTGGCAGTTACGCCAGTGACTTTGTCATTATTGGCATTAGTAGCAGCACTTAGTACGGCCAGCACGCTTGCCGTTGGACCATTGAGCTTTATTGGTTTAATGGTGCCTCACTTAGCTACCTCACTGGGAGCTGTGAAGCTTGAACGACAATTGCCACTAGCTGCACTTTTAGGGGCAGGGGTGATGGTGATAGCGGATTGGATTGGCCGTTATGTTATTTTCCCTTATGAGCTGCCAGCGGGCACGATTGCGGCCATTATTGGTGGTGGATATTTCTTATGGCTCATTCGTAAGGTGCCAGCCTCAGTCAATAGATAGCTCATGTCTTCAAGCATTGAATAGCCGACAATTTTGACTTTATTCAGCAGAGGCCTATCGAATCTTATTTGATCAGCATTTTGATGAGAATAACGATGCTAAGTTTCAGCGAGATTGGATGACGTGTTCGATAGGCTAGCAAAATAATAACTAGGAGCAAGTCATGCCGACCGTCACCCAATTTTATGATGCCACTGCTTAATGATCAACGCCCCTATAAATAAAGCACCTATAAATAAAACCTCTACAAATGAGACATCTATAAACGAAGCCTCTCAGAGTAGTAGTAATGGCTTTACCGACAAACAGGTACAGCAGGTGTTACTGACATTACTACTCGGCGGTACGGTCGTCAGCTTTAGTAATAGCGCGCTCAATCCAGCAATTCCTATATTTATGTCGGCGTTTGATATCGATATCGTGATGGGGGGCTGGGTGTTAAATGCTTATGTCTTGGCCATGAGTGTAGGGCTAATGCTGAGTGGCTACTTAAACAAAAAGTTTCCGTTTAAGCATGTTTATTTGGCGGCAATTTTTGGATTTATGCTGGGCTCAGTCATTGGCATGCTGGCGTCTAGCATGAGCTTTGTCATCATTGCCAGAGCCATACAAGGACTGAGTGGCGGTCTGATTATCCCGCTGTCTATTGGTATGCTATATCAGATTTATCCGCAGCAACAGCACGGCAGAGTAATGGCGCTATGGGGCATTGTCATTATGATGTCGTTGGCGTTTGGCCCTTTGGTCGGTGCTTACTTGGTTGAGCAGTTTGCGTGGTGGACACTGTTTGCCATTACCTTGCCACTCAGTGTGGCAGTCATGGCGATGGTATGGCGATTAATACCTGACATACGCTCACATGATAAAAAAAGCCCTTTCGATACCATTGGGTTTGTCAGTTTGCTTATTTGGCTATTGACCATGATGGTTTGGCTGAGTACGCTAAAGATAGACTTTACTAGTGGATTATTCAGCAGTGACGGATTATTAAAGATAGCCACGTTGGGTTTATTGTCTGTCGGATTTTTACTGTCTGCATTGGTTTGGTGGTCATATGAGCAGCGGCAGAAACATCCATTATTAAACGTGCGCTTGTTTAACAATAAAACCTATTTGCACAGTAATATTATCAGCATTACCCAAACAGTCGGTTTGATGCTGTGCCTCTTGTTATTGCCCGTGTTGATACAAGACGTGATGGGCGAGAGTGCTTTATGGACAGGTGTTGTCCTGATGGTCGCGACGTTCGTGGCTAGTATCACCACGCATTACGCTGGCAAGATGGTAGATAAGCAAGGTGCCCGAGGGATTGGCATCGTAGGAATTGCGATTAGTGCGCTGTCTACCTTGATGCTGGCATGGTGCTTGTATCAGCCCACACTTTGGCTATTAATGCTAATTATGAGTGTGCGAGGTATTGGGGTAGGTTTGGCTTACCTACCAACCACAACGGTAGGGTTTAGCAGCTTACCCAAACACGCGGTCACTGAGGGAGCCGCCCTTAATAACATCAGTCGCCGCATCATCTCTACTATATTTATCACGCTGTCCACCCTTTATATAGACAGTCGAAGTGCGCAGTTATTAGCAGCAGGTAGTAGTGACGGCATGGCAAGCGCGATCCAAGAAATACTGGTGGTCATCGCGGTGATTTTATTATTCACAATTCCTTCAGCGTGCAAACTACCACGATCCCCATAAACAAATACCCCGTATCGGGGTTTACTTTAACTTATCAAGACGGAAATATTATTGATTTTTGGCATCAGACATTAATCGCCGCAGAGCAGTGGGCATCATTAATCAATTGTCCTTTTCACCCACTGGCTAAAAGTAAATTGAGTTTTCCTCTATTTGCGCAGGGTATCAGCGCTGTGACCACATTCAAGAGCACTCAAGCACAAGGCACGCTGGCGTCCGATATTGCCTATCGCTTCGGTGAGCAGGCAACGACGATTCGTTCAGGCGATATTGCCATTATGGATAGTGATGATGTATTTATATTATCTGTTGATGTAGCATAGCAGCTATTATCAGGTCGTCAAAATGAATATAGAGAGGATGAGATGGAACTCCAACGTTTCTTCAATGTCTATCGTAACAATGAGCTAGATAAATTATTCAATGACTAATGAAATTATCAAAGATTAAATAGCAAACTATACCTGTGAAAACAACACAAATAAACGCTGCTAACAAGATATTAATACATATGGAAATAAAAACGATTATCATTTACAATGCTCTTCACAAAGTTAGTACACACAGTATTATTAGCTAAATATTACTCATATCACTGTTTATTTATTCAACTAAGTAAAATAACCTAAGTGAAAAAATTATGAAAAGCCATCATCAAGTTGCTCTATCTGTTCTTACCCTTTGTATTAGTCAGCAATTATATGCACAAACCGACAATGCAGTAGACGTTTCATTAAATGCGCAGGTTTCAGCGGAACTGGCTTCAAGTACAGTGTCTAATGAGACGCCTAATGTGACTTTAGACACTATCAATGTTACTGCTAAAGCTAGAACGGGCACGGCACTGGCACAGAAAATTAGTGAGATGCCAGCAGTCACCCAAGTAATTACTGAAAATGAGATTCAGATGCAGGCAACGGGTGACCGTACCACTGGTGATATCTTGGCACAATTGATACCGAGTCTGGGTGCCAGTAGTGGCTCAACCAGTAACTATGGTACGACCATGCACGGTCGCCCTGTACAGTTCTTGTTGAATGGTGTGCCTTTAAGCAGCTCGCGTAGTCTTTCACGCGAGCTCAATAGTATCGATCCTGCGCAGCTTGAGCGGGTAGAGGTGCTTTCAGGTGCTACCAGTATCTACGGTGCTGGTGCAGCAGGTGGCCTAATTAACCTTGTGACCAAATCTTTAGTAGGGTATGGCCCTATCAGACAAACTAGAGTCGGTGTCAGTAGCAGTCGTAATTTTGAGTCAGACTCATTGGGTTATCACGTAGGGCAAACATTAGGATATGGCGGCGAGCAAGTGTATGGTCGTCTAGATGTTGATTATGATAATAAAGGCGGCAAGTTTGATAGCAAAGGCAATCGAATCAGCCCAGATGTCAACCAAACGGACCAACAAGATACCGAATCGCTAAGTGTGAATGGTAGCTTGGGTGTAGAGCTCACTGACAGCCAGCGTCTTGATCTTGCAGTGACTTACTACAAAGATGAGCAAGACACCGACTATGGCCCAGATTATGGTGATGGTTTGGCAGTGTTATTTGGCGCAAAACCTTCTTTGAAGGCCATTGATGGTGCCAACGTAGAAAATGAGCCATATACCGAAAAAAGCTCAGTAAATTTGAGCTATAACGACGATGATTTTGTAGGCTCAGGGTCTAGCCTAAGCTTGACGGGTTACTACCGAGATGAGAAAGGCCGTTTTTACCCTTCTGGTAAAACTGCAGGAGACCAAGCGACTGAAGTATGGCAAAACAATGGCCTAACTGATACAGCCACACTGAAGAAACTGGCAAGTGCTGCAACATTTGTCACTCAATCAGAAGCTGATATCGAAGTAATGGGCTTACGTGCCGCCATGCAAACCGAGACGGAAGTCGCAGGCAAAAAGACACTGTTTAGCTACGGTGCTGATTTCGAGCGCGAAAACAGTGAGCAAACTTACTACGGTCAAGATCTAAATACGTTTCTTGCTAGTAATGGCTTAAGTGCCCAAACAAATGGGCTTACTTATAATGGTGGACCAGATACTACCATCGATAAATGGGGCGCTTTTGTCAATGCAGATGTAGATATAACTGACAAGTGGCATACCAGTGCTGGTGTGCGTTACCAAAAGCTAAAATCTGAGACTGATACCTTTACGCCCATCTATGAGCAACTGCTTGAAGAGTATTTTAATAGTTCTGCTATCAGTGGAACAAGTGCAGCTTACGGCATTGACTATCAAGCTGGCAACGTAGAAAAAGGTAGCACAGATCACGACAAAACCTTGTTTAATCTCGGTACTAGCTATCAGATAACACCGAATGATCAAGTTTTTGCTAATTTTTCACAAGGGTTTACGACAGCCGATATTCAACGGGCGCTACGTGATGTACGTGCCGGTTTCGTGGTTAATTCAGACAATGTACAACCGATTACAACCAATAACTACGAGTTTGGTTGGCAAGGCAAGCACGGTGATACAGCGGCACGCTTGAGTGGTTTTTATAACGAATCAGATAAGGTGGTGCGCCTTACTGATACCGTAGAAGTCATCGATACTGATGAGCGTGTCTATGGGGTGGAAGGCTCGCTTAGTCACGATATTAATGATAAGTGGCAAGTGGGCGGTAGTGTAGCTTATACCCGTGGTCAATATGACTATAATGGTGATTGGTTGGAGCTGGATGCTGTACGCCTAACACCACTAAAAGGCACCGCATTTGCCCAGTACCAATTTGATGAAGGCAGCAACATACGTCTGCAAGCATTGGCCATCGGCGGTGATGATAGAGCTTTTAAAGATCAACAACAAGACCCTAATTCTAGGGAATTTGTACAGCCAGTTACAGGCTACATGACTCTCGATGTATTGGGCCAAGTGAACATGCCAGTCGGCCGAGTAGGTTACGGGGTTTATAACTTGCTTAATAAAGACTATCTAACGGTCTATCATCAAACCACGTTTACGTCTAATGACTTGAACCGATTACCTGCATCAGGCACGACTTATGGCTTAAGCTATACCGTTGATTACTAAAAAGCGCCACGCATTAAAAAACCCTTCAGGCTATGAAAATTTAGCGTGAAGGGTTTTTTTTATGCTCATAATTCTCTAAATCATTTATCTGCTCCAAGAGTATTTGCTAGCGTTTCCAACTTTACGCTTTATCAGATGCAAAAATTATTTTTTGGCATTTTATGATTGACTTATAGCGTATCAATGCTAATCTAACCTCTCTTTGGGGAGTAGCCTGCTTTCGTACTGCGAAAGCGTTCGTATCAACATACTTGGCCACATGCCATGGTGCGAACACCTCTCGGTTGGCGAGACCATCGATATATCTACACTGCAGGTCGGGGGTGTGGCTATGTCGTGGACTCTATACTCGACCAGAGAAAATCACATGAATCCTATCGCACTTCTATTACTTGCTTTTTCTATGTCCACGGATGCCTTTTCTGTAGCAATCAGTAAAGGCGCAAGTCTTAAAAACCCTCGTTTTACCGAAGCTTTCAGAATGGGTGTTATTTTTGGCACCATTGAAGCGATCACGCCTATTATTGGTTGGTTAATTGGTCACTCTGCTACATCTTTTATAGATGCGTCTTTTATTGAGGCATGGGATCATTGGGTCGCGTTTGTCATACTTTTTGCGCTTGGTCTGCACATGCTATATGAGGGAATGAAGCCAAGTGATGAAACGGCAGAAGCACCGTCGAGACATTCTTTTTTCAAACTTGCTTTGACTGCATTTGGTACCAGCATCGATGCCATGGCTGTCGGTGTGAGCCTAGCATTTGTAAAGGTTAATATTTTACTGGCGGCAGGTCTTATTGGCTTGGCCACCACAGTAATGGTCACGCTAGGGGTGATGTTAGGAAAAGTATTGGGCTCCTTAATCGGTCATAGAGCTGAAATATTTGGTGGTGTGATGCTAATTGCCATCGGTGCATGGATTTTATTAAGCCATCTTCAATAATTATATAAAACTGTCTACTACGAACAGATAGTCATTACGTGTATAAATTTATTACTGACTTGTAAGGGCAAAGCACTTGTTTACCTAAGAAAAGCCTATCTATATTAATAGTTAGGCTTTTTGGGTCTAAAACTAGCACATTACGCTGTAGCGGCTCGCAAGAGGTCTGAAAAAAATCAGCACTACAAAACCATCAATAATTATCCGTTGTCAGCGAAGAGGCTTGAATAAAGTGCCTATATCTATGCTTACACACATAGTTGTTATTTACTAAAAAAACAGCAGACAATAAAAAAGACCTCCAATCTCTTGAAGGTCTTTTTTATTAATACTTAAATTTGGTGGGCCCAGTAGGACTTGAACCTACGACCAAAGGATTATGAGTCCTCTGCTCTAACCAACTGAGCTATGGGCCCTAACGTTAGACGCACAATGATACCTGATTTTTTTAATTTTTCAAGTAAAAGATAGGCAGTAATCAAGATATTTTTTATTGAGCAGTATTTTCGTATTACAGGTGACCACCAGCTATGGTTAGACTACGGCCTCCATCCACGGTGATAATCTCTCCTGTGACATAATTTGCCTGCACAAGATACAGTACGCTATGAGCAATCTCATCAGGTTGCCCTATTCGCCGCATAGGGATAGCATCGATGATACTTTGTTGTTGCTCATTATCAATAGCTTGGTCGCTAGTAGGGTCAGGCAAAATGTTGACTCCAGGTGCCACCCCATTGACCCGTACTTCTGGCGCCATCTCTATCGCTAGCGACTGTACCATCATTCGATGCGCAGCCTTTGCCATGTTATAGACAGTATAGTTGTTAAACGGTCTATCATGCGCGTGTATGTCCAATAAACTGATAATACAGCCTTGTTGCTGCTTTAGATAAGGCAGTAGGGCTTGGCTTAGTAATAAAGGGGCCTTGGCATTGGTCAAAAGCAACTCATCCCACTGTGCATGATTGATACTACCGAGTGGGCTAGGATAAAACCGCGAAGCATTATGCACCAGTACATCAAGCTGTCCAAACGCCTCTACGATATTTTTAACAAAGCTGTCTAAAGCCATCCCATCGTTGACTATCGTTAAATCAGCAACGATAACTTTTGCACTATTAGCACGGATGTTGTTCAGATAGTCAGCCAAGTCATTAGCGTCTTGTTCACTACGATGACAATGAATAATGACGCGGTAACCTTGCCTATGAGCCGCTTTAACAATAGCCGCCCCAATGCGCCTAGCACTACCTGTGACAAGCATCACTGGCGCTTGGTTATTTATATTTTCTGCTTGGTAGGCATTAAGTTCTTGGTCCATAGCAATACTACTTTTTTCTCTAGTGCGCTTGTCTATATCATTGTTGCGCTTGCAAGTGTTCAATCCTGCTTTGGCGTAAGGCTGTACCAATAGCGGGGCCTTTAAGGTCTGGCGCAATGTCAGTCATGCTGACAGCGTGAAAGCTATTTAGTGTTAGCATCATTTGGCGATGCTGTGTTGCTAGCTGTAACACATGACTGCACACTAGCAGTTGAGAGAGCTTATCAGGCTCCTTATGCGCACCGCAGGCTTGGATTAGGTCGATTTTTTCAGCCGAATTTAGACTTTTTATTGTGCTTAGTTTTTCAGCTTGCTGAGCGAATAAAGTCGCGAACTGAGTATGTGCTTTTGGGACTTTGGCTTTATTACCGATAGCGTTAATATTTTTTATGGCGGTTGATACGGTAGAGGTAGACTCAGAGTTTTCGCTATTAAATAACGATGAAGACAGGCTAGTCATTAGTAGCGCCCAACGCTGTGATAAATTTAAATGCATCTGTCCTGCAAAGTATAACGCTGTCTGCACTGCTTCTCTTATTTGGACATTGTCCCAAGCGTGATGCAAAGGCGCGAAATACTCTGTGAGTGCACCAATTTCAAACAGTTTTTGCCAATAGACTTGCGGTGATAGCTGCATAGTCGCACGGCTCGATTCTTGCCAAATACGTTCGGCGCTCAAGTGAGCCAGCTCTCCTGTATCAACCAATTGACGCATCAGCGTTAAAGTGTCATCCGCGATGGCAAATCCCAAATCGTAGTAACGGCTATAGAAGCGCACCGTTCGAAGCACACGTAATGGGTCTTCACTAAAAGCACTGGACACATGACGCAATGTCTTACTTTTTAAGTCTTGCAGTCCGCCATAGTAGTCGATGACTTGTCCATTAATCGGGGTATCATCGGTTAAGCTGGTAACTTCGATTGCCATCGCGTTGATGGTTAAATCACGACGGCGCAAATCATCCTCTAGACTAATATCAGGGCTGGCATGTACGCTAAAACCTTTGTAGCCTGAGCCTTGCTTGCGCTCTGTACGTGCCAACGCATACTCTTCATGACTGGTCGGATGCAAAAACACAGGAAAGTCAGCGCCCACTTGTTGAAACCCAGCATCAATCATCTCTGTAACAGTAGCGCCAACGACGACAAAGTCCTTGTCCTTGATAGGACGCTTAAGCAGTCGATCGCGTACAGCGCCGCCCACAAGGTAAATTTGCATAAAAGCCTCTTATTATTATTGAGCTTTATATCACTAGCCCAATTTCTATAAATCAAAAAAACAGCCAATGCTTTATAAGTTGCATTGACTGGTTTTAGTATAGCAGAAGGGCTCTGTCAATGGATGACAGAGCCCTTCTTAATATGGTCAATCCTTTATAAATTGGGTAGGGTGTCAGCCTCGCTCAGTCTACTATTTGTAGTACTTTCACTCGGCTTCCTTGCATCCAAATTAACTTGAACCGACTACAGTGCATTCATACTGGGTATGATATATGACTATTTTTCGTTTTCTAGGTCTTGCGCTTCAGTGACGGTCAATGCAGTCATATTGACGATACCACGTGCTGTCGCTGATGGCGTCAAAATGTGTACCGGCTTATTAGTACCTAATAGGATAGGGCCAATAGAAGCACTGCCAGTCGCTGTTTTAAGCAGGTTGAAAGCGATGTTTGAGGCATCAAGGGTTGGCAAGATAAGCAGGTTCGCTGCACCTTTCAATGGGCTTGATGGCATATCGTTTAGACGAATATTTTCGTTAAGCGCGGCATCACCTTGCATTTCGCCTTCAAACTCAAAGTCGACGTTCATATTGGTCAATAGCTCATGAACCTTACGCATTTTGACAGCGCTGGCACGATCTGAAGCACCAAAATTAGAATGAGACACTAGCGCGACGCGTGGCGTGATACCAAAGCGACGTAACTGATCCGTTGCCAGGACAGTCATTTCAGCCAATTGTTCAGCCGTTGGGTCTTCATGGACATAGGTATCGGCGATAAAGATATTACGATCTTGCATGAGTACCGCATTCATTGCATAGAAGTCGTTCATACCTTGTTTTTTGCCAATGACGCTTTCAACGTATTTTAGATGCAATTGGTAATGGCCAAAGGTACCACATACCATGCCATCTGCTGCACCGTTTTCGACCAGCAAAGAACCAATCAAAGTCGTCTTACGGCGAACATCACGACGCGCAAGCTCAATGCTTACACCGCGGCGTTTGTTCTTCTCGTAGTAGCCCTGCCAGTAGTCTTTGTAGCGAGGATCATCATCAACGTTGACGATGGTAATGTTCTCGCCAGCTTTTAGACGTAGGCCTAGCTTTTTGATATTGGCTTCGATAACTGAAGGGCGACCAACCAAGATAGGTTGTGCTAGCTTCTCATCAACGACGACTTGCACAGCAAGCAAGATGTTGTTGTCTTCACCTTCACAGTACACAATACGTTTTGGATCGGCTTTAGCACGAGCAAAGATTGGCTTCATCACAAACGCAGAGTTATAAACAAACTCAGACAGACGCTGACGATAGGCTTGCATGTCATCGATAGGTAGCGTGGCAACGCCTGAATCCATCGCTGCTTTGGCCACAGCTGATGCGATTTCAATGATTAGATTTGGCTCTAGAGGGCCTGGAATTAAGTAGTCACGACCAAAGCTCTGCATCTTTTCGATGTTTCTAGCGCTAGTAGTTGGAGTAGCTTCAACGTGTGCCATCGCAGCGATTGCTTTTACGCAGGCAACTTTCATCTCTTCGTTAACAGTGGTTGCACCAACATCCAATGCGCCGCGGAAGATATACGGGAAACATAGCGCGTTGTTTACTTGGTTTGGATAGTCTGAACGACCAGTTGCCATGATGACGTCTGGACGTACCGCATGGGCCAATTCTGGCATGATTTCAGGTGTTGGGTTGGCAAGTGCAAAGACGATAGGGTCTTTTGCCATACGGCGAACCATATCTTCTGATAGTGTACCTGGCATTGATAAGCCTAGGAACATATCGACATCGTCCATGACTTCTTCGATAGAAGTAGCCGTGATATCACGAGCATAACGCTGTTTGGTTTCATCAAGGTTTTCACGGCTAGTACTGATGATACCGCGTGAATCTGAAACAATAATGTTGTTCTTATTAACGCCAAGTGCGCAGATGATATCTAGGCAAGAAATGGCTGCTGCGCCTGCGCCTGAACAAACAATTTTAATCTCTTCGATTTTTTTGCCAGTAATCAACAAAGCATTTAGCATGGCTGCAGCAACAATGATTGACGTCCCATGTTGATCATCATGGAACACAGGAATGTTCATGCGCTCACGTAATACGCGCTCGATTTTGAAACATTCTGGTGCTTTGATGTCTTCTAAGTTGATACCACCAAAGGTAGGCTCAAGCGAGGCAACCGCTTCGATAAATTTGTCTGGATCATTTTGAGCAATTTCAATATCAAAAACGTCGATACCTGCGAACTTCTTAAATAGAACGCCTTTACCTTCCATAACTGGCTTCGATGCCAATGGACCGATATTACCTAGACCCAATACAGCAGTACCGTTAGTGATAACACCAACTAGGTTGTTACGTGCCGTGTATTTGGACGCAAGTTTTGGATCTCTTTGGATCTCAAGACAAGGTACAGCAACGCCTGGAGAGTAGGCGAGTGCTAAATCACGTTGGTTGGCTAGCTGCTTAGTAGGAGTTACCGAAATTTTACCTGGGCGTGGAAACTCATGGTAATGTAAGGCAGCTTGTTCAAACTGCTCTTTTTCTGTACTGAGGTTATCCGTATTCGAAGTGGTATCGTCATTCATAATAATTGCCATGGTTGGAATAAATTGGAATAAATTAAATGGTGATAAAAAACAACGTCTAACCCTCCAAAAATCATTGAATGATAATAACTGAAAGGGTTAAAAACGTTAAACGACTCACGACCATCAGAATCATGGTCGACGATCAAAGATCAGGTCAAAAAAGCAAACTAGCTAAAATATTCATTCTAGCATTATTGCCAATTCACTGCCTAGTCAACAACGGTGAATTGTGCGAATAATATAATAAAATGATATTCGTTATTTATCTCGTTGATAATGCCAAAAAATGCGTCTAAATATCAACCTTAATTTCATAATATTTCAAAATATTACAGAATTGAAAGGTGTTAAGACGGGCAACTACTAAGATGAGCAGCTACTAAGACGAGCAACTAATAGGCACTTGCGGTGTATCCGGTGCAGGCGCACTGCTATCTAAATCATTAGCGATATCTTGCACGCTATAAGGATTGGCTAATAAGCGAAACACTCGATCAACTTCTTCAAACTGACCTTGGTCTGCGGCAGTAATTGCACGCTGCGCCATGCTATTACGAAGGACATAAACAGGATTGTTGGTCTGCATGTCGTTGACTGCCTGCTCAAGTGGTAGCTGCTCAATCTGTGCCAGATAACGTGCTGACCAGTCTTGCCATACTTGTTGCGCATCGCTGCTTAATTCAGTGGTCATAGTAGCCAACAGCTTTTGCTCATAAGGATGATCTGCTGGTGCGACCAAACCGAGTAGGGCGCGAAAGCTATTGGTATAGTCGAGCAAGTTGTCTTCTAATAGCGTCAACCATTCAAAGGCCAAGCCGAGGCTTTCTCTTTGATGCGGTAAGCCAAGCTTACGGCACAGACCTTGCTGATAGTGCTGCATAAAGGTTGCTTCATAAGGCGCTAAACAATCAGCGAGCGTCTCACGTGTAACGCCTTCTAAGCGCATAAAGTGTGGCAGCCAAACGTTTAGGTTCCAATGTCCGATAGCAGGTTGATTCTGATAAGCATAACGACCCGTATGGTCTGAGTGATTATTAATCCATGCAGGATTGAAGCGCTCCATAAACCCAAAAGGTCCAAAATCCAAGGTGCTGCCCGTAATAGATAAGTTGTCTGTATTCATCACGCCATGCGCAAAACCGATCAATTGCCAGTCAGCAATCATGCGCGCTGTACGCTCAACCACTGCGGTCAAGAAAGCTAAGACAGGTGTTTCGCTATCGCGGCACTCTGGATAGTAAGTATCAATCATATAGTCAGTGAACTCACCCAGTACATCAGGGGCGAAGCTGGCAATCCATTCGACATGACCAAGACGAATATGACTGTCCGCCACACGCATCAACGCGGCACCTGCTTCGATACGCTCACGGCGCACTCTCGTATCAGATACCACAAATCCCAAAGCGTTAGATGAGGGGATGTCAAGCTGGGTCAATGCATGACCACACAGGTACTCGCGAATGGTACTGCGTAAGACTGCGCGCCCATCACCCATACGTGAATAGGGCGTCAGGCCAGCGCCTTTGAGGTGCAAGTCTTGTGGCTGTCCATCATTATCGAGTACCTGCGCCATGAGTAAACCGCGCCCATCACCCAATTGCCCAGCCCACTGTCCAAACTGGTGACCAGCATAGGCCATCGATAGTGGTTTGAAATCAGCTGGCACGTATTGACCGCCCAATATCTCAACCCAGTTAGTCATCAAGTCCTCGTCGTTTGTCCAGCCTAACTGCTTAGCAACTTGAGTGTTGAAGTGACCGACACGAGGATTGTCTAGTGGCGTCGGTGGCTGCTCATGATAAAGGCGCGTGTCTAGGTTGACGTAAGTGTTTTGATAACGCATACAGGCCGTTTCCATTAAAATATAAAAGTGAGAATGTCACTATAGCATAGCTCTCATATGTCATCGTTGCACTCTGTCCGTCTCTTGTAATATCTGGACAAAAAATAAATTTTTCGGTCTTTAATTAACTGAATATGATGGATGAGATGGTTATTGTTTTTGGATTAGAGAAAGCAATGGTTCAGCCAATGTATTTGACCATTTATTATGATAATAAAATCATTAGAAGTAGCTGTAATGACATAATCGATAAAGTATAAGCAAAAAAATCCCCCTATCTAGGACGGATAGGGGGATGGAGAAGCTTCAAAATTATAAAATAAATCAGAGGTTAATTAAGCCGCTTTTTCGTTCGCGCCAATAGAGCGGAAAGCAGTTTTTAGATTGCTGTTATGCTCAAGGATTTTTTGTTCGATTTTGGCATAATCATGCTTTAGCTTATCATCAACTTCACGTAAGCGATCAGCACATTCTATTTTTTTCATTTCAATAGTTTGAGCTTTCAGTGATTGCCATTCTTCGACAGTTTGTTTAAATGCATCGTATTCAAACTTAATGCGGTCTTGGAAGCTCTTCATCGCATGAGGAAGATCAAGCCCAGTGCTTGTGGCTGTATCGATCTGCTGTTGTGCTGCTTTGAACTGCATTTGCACTTCGGCATGCTTAATAGTCGTATCATCAACAGTACGCAAATCCGTCGTTAAACCGATTTTTGATAAACCAGCAATCAACCATTTTGTTGGATCATATTGCCACCATTTCACGCCATTACGATAATCATACTGGAAGAAATGATGATAGTTATGATAACCCTCGCCCCACGTAAAGATAGCTAAGAAAAAGTTATCACGAGCACTATTAGTATCCGTATAAGGACGGCTACCAAACATATGACACAATGAGTTAATGAAGAAAGTAAAGTGATGCGTCAATACCAAGCGCAGCAAACCTGCCAACACAAGCGTGCCCCAAACATCACCCAACAACCAACCAAGAGCCGCAACCAGACCTACATTCGTGACCAATACCCATAGGCCGTAGTATTTATGCTGAATCTGTAAGACTCTGTCTTTGGTCAAATCAGGAATGTTTTTATAATCAAATTTACCGCTAGGGTAGTTGCGTAGCATCCAACCAATATGGCTGAACCAAAAACCACGCTGTGCTGAATATGGATCGTCCAAACGATCATCTACATGACGATGGTGAGTACGATGTCCAGAAACCCAATCAAACGCTGAGCCTTGTACGGCTAAGGTTGAACCTAACAATAAAAAGTTTTTGACAATAGGGTGCGCTTTGTAAGCACGGTGCGATAGCAGACGATGGTAACCCGCCGTGATACTGATACCTGTCCATACCATAAAGGCACCAAACACACCCCAAACAGGAGCGCTAACTTCATGAGTCCATAGATACCATGGCGTAATCACAGCAGCAGCAATTGGCGTCGCTACTAAAATAGCCGCTGGAATCCAGTTAATTGGTGCTTTGGTAAATTCAAACTCACGCATATCAATGCTTTGCTCTTGCGCAGAAAGATCCGCTTGCTCAGAAGCTTTCGCATAATTGCGTTTTGCAACAGGCTGCTCATCAAGCGCCATTTGCGCTTTTTTCTCATCGAAACGAGTTTTAAAACGCGTTACTTGAGTGCTGGCGGTCTTTACAAGCGTATCACCAGATTTGATAGCGAAACGTAAGCCTTTAAGCGGTAAGCCAAGTGCTTTTTTTGCAATCATATAATATCCCTAACGGTATTAATTTAAGCCACCATAGTACCTTAAAAATCGTGTAAAGTGAACACTTATACACTATAAAAATATTGCTAAATAACAATAACTTGTATGGATTATAGAATGTATTGGTCAAAAATACGAGTGACTTATCAGACATGAAGGAGAAGTGTAACAAGGAGGGTATATATGTAGGAAAGAATGCGTTTATCGAAAAAATGATTAAATATCAAAAAAGTACAGATAACTCGGTTAAGGCAGCAGCAAATGACTTGGAAAATCCGTAATGATGACATCGGTCTCCCATTTTATGAGCTGCTCAATGGTGGGAATATCATTAACCGTCCAAGCACTTACGGGTAATCCATAACGGTGGCTATGCTTGATAACAGCTTGGGTTAAAAGCGGATAATGAATACCCAGTTGAATACAACCGAGTTGCAATGCGGTATTGGTAGCGCTTGCCAACGCTTCTGGCGTACGAATAAGCAAGCCGCGAGGCATATGAGATAATAGTTTGTGACGTTGTAAACGGTTGTGTAACTCGACATCGAAGCTCGTCAATACAACTGGTAAGCTGGCAAGAGGTGTATCAATAAATGCCTGCCGAAGCGCTGCAATCAATACTGCATAATTGGTACGGCTATGCGTCTTAATTTCAAGCTCAATAACGTTAAACCCACTAAGTGCAGGTACTATGCTTGCGAGTTTCATAATAGGTTGGCCAAACTGCAACTGGCATTGAATCTCTGTGAGCTTTAACTGATCAATACGTGATTGCCGACCGCACATACGCTCTAGATCGTCATCGTGGAATACAATTAAGTGACCGTCAGCGTTTAGTTGTATATCAAACTCTACGCCTGCTAAGCCTCTTGACTTAAGATTTTGAGAGTACTCAAAACCTGAAAAGGTATTTTCTAACGCCTCACCGCGCGCGCCTCGATGACCTAGTAATAACGTATCTCTAAAATTTATCATATGCACCGATTATTGATGGTTTTTATGCCCAATCATATAGCGTCATATCCATGACGTCTAACAAAAACTGTGATGCAATCTGTACTTTTTTAAATATGACTTCTTAGGGACTAAAACTGACAATGTTTGTTATGTTTTTGCAACCAAACGCAGGTTTTTTCCATAATGAGGGGCACTATTTGTATATCCATGGGCTACACTAATGACCATTTGATTTAAACACCGTATAATGATGTGGTTTTCATATCTGTAGCAGCTAGCGTTGCGATTTGAATGTTGAACACTGTCAGTCAGTAGCGGTACGAACCTGTAAATTGGGAGTAGAGTTAGTATGAGCGTAGCAAATATAAGTTTGAGCAAGTGGCATAAAGTTGCTGGGATTGGATTGGTATGTGGTTTAGCGCTTGCAGGCTGTGATCGCTCAGATAAAGAAGATACTACTGAGCAGGCAGAGCTAACAGAACAAGAGACGGTCGATGCTGAAAATAGTGTTGCGCCTGCGATCAGTTGTGATGATCCTATGGTGCAAGATCGCCTTAAGTCAGCTCTGAAAAATACGCTCAATCAACAAGCACAGTCATTGGCTGCCAACTATGCAAATGATGCTGAAATCAGTTTAGCAAATGGTGTGGTTAGCGAAAAAACCAATGGCGTTGTCATTGATGTCCAAAACGCTGCTATCTTGCAACAAGCCAATGAGAACGGCATGACCACTTGTCAAGCAAGTGTCAGCATGACGCTACCAAGTGAAGACTTGTATCAAGCCAGTCAGGTACAAGCAGCCAATAATCAGCCAAGCTTACAATCACGTTTAGCGCAAGATAATATCCGTATTAATAACAATATGCTTGTTGATGACGCTTTCACTTACATTGTCGGTACTCAAGGCGGTCAAGTGCGTACACGTATTGCGGGTCAGCCTGCTTTGATTACTGTTGTTGCAGATGTAATGGCAGGTTCTGTATTCAAAACTGCAATGGATGAGCAACGCGCCCAACGTGCTGCTGAGCGCCGTGCAACGCAGAACAACGATACGACTCAAACAGCCCCAATCCGTCAGCCACGAACCGTAACGCCAGTTGAGCCAATTCGCCCAACTGAACCTACGCCGCCGCCAACCATCAATAAGCCTGCTGAAAATCAGAGCAGTTCGACTGCAAACACTCAAGCAGCAGCTGCTGAGCCTAGTAAGCCCGCCACACCAAAAGCCGTACCTAAAGATGAAACCATCGATATGGTCATCATTGAAGACAACAGCGCGACTTACTAATTGGTCATTGTAGTAAGAGATAGCGATTTCTAGTAAGCCGAATTGCTATCGCTCAATAATAAAAACCCCGCAACAATCATGTCGCGGGGTTTTTTGTGTTTAAATATTTATTGCTAAATACTTAGTTTGTATTATTGACTGTCAGTGAACGTTTTCAATGCTTGACTGTCCCATAACACCTCAGAGACTTTTTCTGGATCTGTACAGAAGCGTGCAGCGACAAATAACCAATCAGATAAGCGATTGATAAAGCTGACAGCAGTAATACGAATCGCTTGTGGACGCTGCTTTTGCAATATCACAGCTTGACGTTCAGCGCGGCGACATACACTACGCGCCACGTGTAATTGACTCACCAATATAGAACCTGTCGGCAGAATAAAGTCTTTTAGCGGTGGCAATGTGGTATTCATCATATCTATTTGCTGCTCTAACCATTCAATATGAGTGGCATTAACTCCTTCATACTCTGGCATGGCAAGCTCGCCGCCTATATTGAATAACAAGTGCTGAATGATGACCAAGGCTTCAGAGAACTCTTTCTCTATAGATTGCCCTTTATTATGCTTTAGTTGCGCACGTACCAAGCCAATATGCGAGTTGAGCTCGTCGATGTCACCCATGACGCTAAATAGATCGTCCGCTTTGCTAAGGCGGCTGCCATCAGCCATACCAGTGCTGCCGTCATCTCCAGTACGTGTGTATATTTTGCTTAAGCGATTGCCCATCTTTACATCCTTAACGGTTTTTATGATTGAATAGCGTTAGTTGCACGCTCATTGTAGTATTTTACGCCTGTTTTCGCTAAGATAATGGGTTACGTTTTATATCACGACGTTTTTTGGTCTGAATTTTTTATTTACATGATTTATAGTCTCAGTCATTTGTATGGCTTATTCATACACCGCGGCTGAGATTTCACATTTCTCTATTTTATTTACGTTACAAGGCTTTTTTACTATGACCACACCACTTGCAGATGCGATGTCCCAACTTGCCATTTACGATTCATTGACTGGCAGCAAGCGTCAGTTTGTACCACTCAAAGCAGGGCAGGTTGGTATGTATGTGTGCGGCATGACTGTTTATGACTATTGTCATATTGGTCATGCGCGAGTGATGGTCGGTTTTGATATGGCCGTTCGTTGGTTAGCACGTTTGGGTTACAACGTGAATTACGTACGTAATATCACTGATATCGATGATAAAATCATTGCTCGTGCTGCTGAAAACGGTGAAGAGATTGGTACATTGACGCAGCGCTTTATTGAAGCGATGCATGAAGACGCAACAGCCCTTGGTTGTGAGATGCCAAATGCTGAGCCACGTGCGACCGATCATATCGATGACATGCAGAATATGATTGAGACGTTAGTCACTGGCAACTATGCGTATGCAGGCGACAACGGTGATGTCTATTATGCCGTCGATAGCTTTGACGGTTATGGTAAATTATCTAAGCGTAATCTAGACGATATGCAGGCAGGTTCGCGAGTCGAAGTTGAGAATGATAAACGCAATCCATTTGACTTTGTACTATGGAAAGCTGCAAAACCTGACGAGCCACAGTGGGCATCACCATGGGGTCAAGGGCGTCCAGGCTGGCATATTGAATGTTCAGCGATGTCGACTAAGTGCTTAGGTAGCACCTTTGATATTCACGGCGGTGGTCATGACTTACAGTTCCCGCATCACGAAAACGAAATCGCCCAGTCTGAGGCAGCGACTGGTTGTGAGTATGCACGCAACTGGATGCATGTTGGTTTTATCAATGTCGATGGCGAAAAAATGTCTAAATCACTGGGCAACTTTTTTACCATTCGTGATGTCATGGCAAAGTACTTACCTGAGACGGTGCGCTTTTTCTTATTATCGAGCCATTATCGCAGCCAAGTTAACTTCTCTGATAGCGCCTTAGATGAAGCGCATAATAGCCTAAGCAGATTATATAATGCACTAAAGTTGGCTGAGCAACAAAAAGGACAGTCAATCGTAATCAATGAAGATTTAGTGGCTGAAGCTTACAATAGCGCGGTTGGACAAGACTTCATCAAGGCGATGAATGACGACTTCAATAGCTCGACGGCCATCAGCGTCTTATTCGGATTGGCTCGTGATATCAACAAAGCTATCAAAGCGGAAGACGTCGATACCGCATGGCAATTAGCCCAGCAACTAAAAGCATTGGCGCAAGTATTAAATATTTTACAGCAGCCAGTGCAGCAGTTTTTGCAAGCAGTGGTCGGTGATCAGGCAGAAGATGGTCTAACGGATGCGGTTATTGATAATTTGATTATCGAACGTGCAGAGTCTAAAGCCAACAAAAACTTTGCCCGTGCTGATGAGATACGTGAGCAATTAAAAGAGGCGGGTATTGAGCTCGAAGATAGCCGTGCTGGCACGACATGGCGCCGCGCTTAAAATAATGTTTGCCGTCTATATAGTAAATAGCTACAAATCTCGTAATAAATTAAGTCAGCTTTAGGCTGGCTTTTTTTTGCTTACTGAATTAGGTTAAAGCAGCACCGATATATTTTTTATACTTTCCTTTCGTAGACTGATGGCTTTGAAAACATGAATACTCTTAAAGACAATCCTATGAACCATCATTGTGCCGTTTTGCGCTCAGATGATAATCATCAAGTAGATGTAGAGAAAAGTCGTTTTAAAAGCCATATGCTGCAAATATTGTTGGGCTTTTTGATTGTCGCTATAAATGTCATCTATTCACCCGTTTATGCAGCAAATAGTGAAAATGAACAGAGTACGAGCGAGCCGGAAAAACAAACACCTAGTAAGCCTGATAGTTTTACTGAATATGCAGCTCAGCAAGTCAATGCGCTTAAAGATGAGAGTGTTAGTATTTCTGGTATTACTGAAGAGATCTTCGATCCTACTGAGCGTAACGCAGTGGAGCAGGCAGGCAGGCTACAAGGTGATACGGCACTGACCGGAGAATACAGTGAGAGCTACTATATACTCGATAAATTAAATGCTGGGTTGCCGCCGTTATCTGAGCCAGCTAACTTAGAAACACCGCTTGCAGCTTTAGAGTTTTTTCAATCAGCGTTAATGAAACAGCAGTATGATTTGGCCGCTTACGCGCTAAACATGAATTTGATTGATGAGAAAAGCCAACGGAGCCGTGCGCTTGATCTCACAAAACGACTGGATTTCTTATTGTCTGAAAAAGAGCTCTATGTATTCGACGATATGCCAGATCGTCCCGATGGCTTAATTGAACCACCGCTTGGTAATAATAGCAGTGTCATGGGTATTGCCAGACGTTCTATTCAGCTTGGCTATGTTGATTATCGCGAGCGCCGTGTTCCTATTTATTTGCAGCGAGTGCGAGTAGGGGATAAAGCCCCTGTTTGGGTGTTTTCGGCGCAGACAGTAGGCAATATTGATAATCTCTATGAGCAGTATCATCCAGCCGAGTTCGAACGTTATTTGCCTACTTGGTTAAAGCTAAAGTTTTTTGGGATTGCGCTATGGGAATTCTCAGCGCTGATATTGTTCTTTTTATTAACCATGGGTATGGGTTGGCTACTGAGTAAAGGTACTGCAAAAATCATCAATCATTATATTGATGAAGAAAAATACAGCATGTATGTTGGCAGTACCAACGGCGTCGCCGATTTGGTTAGCAAGCTAACAGTACCATTAACCTTTACCATCAGTTTTTCACTCGTTTTCACCTTAGTTTCTGGTGGTTTTCCTTATTTAGATGCAGTTGCCTCATCTACGCGTCCACTCATTTGGATTGGACTGGTATTTAGTACCATGTGGTTGGGTATTCGTATCATTAACTTTTTTGCCAATCGTTATCAAGATATGCAGATTGAAAATTTGGCTGCAGAGCATTTTGATAAAGAACGTCGTCGCCGTACCTATGTATCGATATTCCGTCGTGTGTTTATTTTCGCGATGATTTTGGGAAGTTTCTGGATAGGTCTTAGTGAATTTGCCAATATGGAAGGCCTTGGCAAGACGTTACTGACTTCAGCGGGTATTGCAGGTGTGGTTATCGGTATTGCAGCACAGCCAATATTAGGGAATATCATCGCTGGTGTGCAGGTAGCAGTGACGCAGCCAGTACGGATTGGCGATAGTGTGATAATGGATGGTAATTTTAGTACGGTTGAAGACCTGCGTTACACGTATGCCGTGCTAAAAACATGGGATGAGCGACGATTGATCGTGCCGATGCGTGAGCTAATCACTGAACGGGTAGAAAACTGGTCGCATACAGAAGTTCATCAGACCTGTCCTGTGTTTTTGTATATCGATTATGGCGCAGATATCGACGCTATCCGAGAGGCGTTTATATCGATGGTCAAGGACAATAAGCTTTGGGATAATAAAACAGAACCTGAGATGTATGTGGTTGATGTGACCGAAAATACCATTCAACTGCGCGGCGCTGTTTCATCGGTAGGGCCTATAGAGGCATGGACGCTGGCCTGTGAGATACGGGAGCAAATGCTTGGTTACCTGCACGCACAGCAAAACAAATATCTACCCACAGAGCGCTTTACGTTAACAAGAAGCGACTAGAGATTGGGAATAGCGATGAGCTTTGCGATCCTGATTAGCTTTAAAAGCGAGTTATTAATGGTTTGAAGCATGATTGTCATCGATGAAGACGCACTTGTGTAAAATAATCTGACAAATATAGTGTGTCAGCGAGGCGCTTATTTGTTATAATGTGGCGTTATTTTTATAGGATAACTGAGTGGTTAGCCATGAGTCGGCACTGTGTATGCAGCTGCAATGATTGATACGCTTAACCCTGAGCTCCTACCCATCAAAATAACCACCACTAGGGGTCTGTATGTTGCGAATTGTCGATGAAGCCTTAACCTTTGATGACGTTTTATTATTACCAGCCTATTCTGAAGTTCTGCCAAAAACTGCTGATCTGTCTACTCGTTTGACCAAAAACATCACACTTAATCTTCCGCTAATCTCTGCGGCTATGGATACTGTGACTGAGTCTGAAATGGCTATTACTATGGCACAGCTTGGTGGCATGGGTATTTTGCATAAGAGCATGGACATCGAAAAGCAGGCCACACAAGTACGCCGTGTCAAAAAATTTGAAGCGGGTACCGTCGTTGATCCTATCACTGTGCATCCAGAGATGACGATTGGTGAATTGCTACGTTTGACCCAAGATAACAATATCTCAGGTGTGCCTGTGGTCGAAAAAGGCACAGATAATGTTGTGGGTATTGTTACTCATAGAGATTGGCGTTTTGAGACCAATTTATCATTGCCAGTTAGCCAGATCATGACGCCTAAAGAGCAGCTGGTTACCGTACACGAAGGTGAAAGCAACGAGAATATCAAAAGACTGTTGCATGAGCACCGCATCGAAAAAGTCATCGTTATTGACGATAACTTCCGCCTGCGTGGTTTGATTACTGTTAATGATTTTGCCAAAGCTGAAAACAATCCAAATGCATGTAAAGACGAACAAGGTCGCCTACGTGTTGGCGCAGCTGTTGGTACTGGTGCAGACACGCAAGCACGCGTTGAAGCATTAATCGCTGCTGACGTTGACGTTATCGTCGTTGATACTGCGCACGGTCACTCAAAAGGCGTGATCGATAAAGTCTCTTGGATCAAGAAAAACTACCCGCATGTACAAGTAATCGGTGGCAACATTGCAACAGGTGAAGCTGCAATCGCTTTACGTGACGCAGGTGCTGATGCAGTAAAAGTAGGTATCGGCCCTGGTTCTATCTGTACCACGCGTATTATCGCAGGTATCGGTGTGCCACAAATCTCAGCCATTGATAATGTTGCTAGCGCTTTAAAAGACAGCATTCCATTGATTGCTGACGGTGGTATCCGTTACTCAGGTGACATGGCAAAAGCAATCGCTGCTGGTGCATCATGCATCATGGTTGGTTCGCTCATGGCTGGTACTGAAGAAGCGCCAGGTGAAGTTGAGCTGTTCCAAGGTCGCTACTATAAAGCGTATCGCGGTATGGGTAGTTTGGGTGCAATGTCAGGATCAAACGGTTCTTCAGATCGCTACTTCCAAG
The DNA here is from genome assembly GCF_904846645.1 of Psychrobacter sp. Pi2-1. GTDB lineage: Bacteria > Pseudomonadota > Gammaproteobacteria > Pseudomonadales > Moraxellaceae > Psychrobacter. The sequence continues at coordinate 50,789 of NZ_CAJHBO010000013.1, read as the reverse complement.
ATGCAAAAGACGGCGTAGAGAAGCTAGTGCCAGAAGGTATCGAAGGCCGTGTTCCTTATAAAGGACCAGTTGCGGGTATCGTTAACCAGTTGGTTGGTGGCCTACGTTCATCAATGGGTTATACGGGTTCTGCCACGATTGAAGATATGCGTACCAATCCGCAGTTTATCAAAGTAACCTCAGCGGGTATGAAAGAGTCGCATGTGCATGATGTGCAAATCACTAAAGAAGCGCCGAACTACCGAGTAAACTAGATCGTTCCGTAAAATGCTTCTCTTTTATAGTTTTAAATCGTATTAATGTTAGCTGAGACGTGGGGCTGCAGCGAGCTTAAGATACAAACAGCCAACAATGCTCTGTTATTGTTGGCTGTTTTTTTTGTAAAATACAGAAACAGATTATTACAACAATAGTATTGCCTGCGTATACGTTTGGCCTTTTATCTTTTTGACTTGAGGAATATATAATGAGCTATTTTGGCACTGATGGAATTCGCGGAAAATTTGGTGAATTACCAATTACACCAGACTTTATTTTAAAACTAGGCTACGTCACTGGGCTTGTCCTTATAGAAAAAAATGAAAATCCTACGCGTAAGCCAAGTGTGGTGATTGGTAAAGATACGCGTCTGTCAGGCTATGTGATAGAGGGAGCATTACAAGCAGGTTTTAATGCTGCTGGTGTTGATGTTTATATGCTTGGTCCATTGCCGACTCCAGCGATTGCGCATTTGACCCGTAGTTTCAATGCAGATGCTGGCGTGGTTATCTCAGCCTCGCACAACCCTTATTATGATAATGGCATCAAGTTTTTCTCAGGTGACGGCAAAAAACTTACTGATGAAATGCAAACTGCAATCAATGATAAACTGACAGCAATTATGAACGACCTTAGTAGTGACGTTGCTATGATGCCCATTCTTGATCCTGCAAATTTAGGTAAGAACAATCGTATTGATGATGCGAAAGGTCGCTATATTGAATTTTGCAAAGGTAGCTTCCCTTATCAATACGACCTCAGTCATCTGACGGTAGTAGTGGATTGTGCCAATGGCGCTGGCTATAGCGTAGCACCTAGAGTGATGCGCGAGTTGGGGGCAAACGTGATTGCCATCAATAATACGCCAGACGGTATCAATATCAATGCTGAATGTGGTTCTACTCATCCTGAAAGCTTACAAAAGGCTGTGCTTGAGCATGACGCAGATGTCGGGATTGCACTAGATGGTGATGGCGACCGTATAGTAATGGTTGATGAGACGGGTAAGCTGATCGATGGTGATGGTATCTTATACGTACTTGCTACCCAAGGTAAAATTAAAGCTGAAGGTGTTGTCGGCACACTTATGAGCAATATGGGGTTAGAGCTGGCGCTAAAAGATGCAGACATCCAATTTACTCGCGCAAAGGTGGGTGATCGCTATGTGATGCAGGATTTAGAAGCTAATGGCTGGATATTGGGCGGTGAGCCATCTGGTCATATCTTATGCTTAGATAAAAGTCGCACAGGGGATGCTATCATTGCTGGCTTGCAAGTACTGGCAGTGATGCAAGCTAGAGAGCGTGCGCTAAGTGAACTTGTTGAAGGTTTTGAGGTGTTACCGCAAAAACTAGTCAATGTACGTTTGTCTCAAATGCAAGACCCATTCAAACATGAGGAGTTGGTTGCTGCTTTTGATAAAGCACAGGCAACGCTAGAGGGTCGTGGTCGTCTTCTTATACGTCAATCAGGTACAGAGCCTATGATTCGTGTGATGGTGGAGTCAGATGATGAGATAGAATGCGATGTAATGGCTAATGACTTAGCTGATCTTATAAAATCAGTACTAGGCTAATAGTATTTAAGGCAATAACTGATATTTAAAATAGCAACTGGTATTCAAGATAATGACTGGTATTCGAGACAACAACATTATAGTTTTCAAATAAGGAACTGCCATGAGCATGGACTTTACCGACCAACGCCTCTCATACGAGAAAGGTGAGCTTGACCAACAGTCAGTACCAACGTCACCATTCGAGCTTTTTAAAGCTTGGATGAATGAAGCGTTAGCGCGAAAGGTGCAAGAGCCTTATGCAATGAGTTTGGCGACATGTGGCGCAGACAATAAGCCTAGTGTCCGTATTGTGTTACTACGCGAGATTACTGAGACAGGTATTGTTTTCTATACCAATTACGAAAGCGCGAAGGGGCAGGATATCGCAGAAAACCCTAATGCCGAAGCGTTATTCTTTTGGCATGAGCTGGAGCGCCAAGTCCGTATCAGCGGTAGTATCGCTAAAATCGCTGCTGATAAATCGGCTGCTTACTTCCAAAAGCGTCCCCATGATAGCCAAGTAGGGGCTTGGGTCAGTCAACCGCAAAGTGGTGAAGTGGCCAATCGTGAAGTCATGGAGCAAACGTTTGAACAGCTTCAAGCAGAGCACCCTGACAATACTACCGTACCAACGCCAGAGTTCTGGGGTGGGTATGAAATTACGGTTGAAAGTATTGAGTTTTGGCAAGGTCGCGCCAATCGGATGCATGACCGAATTGTGTATACGCAGAGTAGCGGCGACAACAGTGAAGGCAATGAAGGTAATACAAGCTGGACAACCAAACGTTTACTACCATAGTTGTTGTAGCCTCAAGCTATAAATTATACAAAACTAAAAAAGCCACTCTAAATCCAAGTTCTTTGGTATCTAGAGCGGCTTTTTTACGTTAGCTATTTACCTTATCTGACATTATTTTTTATTTAGCTTTTTATTCAACCTTTCATTTAATATTGGTATCGACATCCACTGAGACTGACATGCCAGGACGTAAACGTGCCAGTGCAGGCTGGTTCTGGTCTAAGTCGATGCGTACAGGAATACGTTGAGCTATTTTTATATAGTTACCTGTCGCAGGGTTGGCAGCAGCAGCACTGAACTCGCTACCAGTCGCTGGCGAGATATTACTCACACGACCCGTAAATTTGGCACCGCCAAGCGCATCGACATGAATGGTCGCAGGCTCGCCGATTGCCATATTGGCTATTTGAGTTTCCTTAAAGTTTGCAATAATCCAAATGCCCTTTGGCACGATATACATGAGCTGCGTACCAGCGCTGACGTATTGGCCTTCTTTGACACTAACTTGGCTTAGCTGGCCAGATTCAGGTGCAGTGATGATAGTATTGTCTAGATTGATTTGCGCTTGCTTGACGCCTGCTTCAGCATTTTTGATATTTGCGTCCAGCGATGAGCGACTGCCACTGGTCTTTTCACGGTTTTCTTGAGCGGCTTGCAAATTAGCCTCTGCTTGCTGTACCCCTGCTTGTGCTTGAGCCAATTGCGCCTTGATATGGGCAACTTCTGCCTTTGATACCGCACCAATAGCATCTAAACCTTGATAACGGTTGACATCTTCACGCGCGCTTTCTACATTGATTTTGGCACTATACAAATCAGCTCTACGTGCTTCGATTTGTGCTTGGCTGGTTTGCGTGTCTTGGTCATTAGTAGAACGGTTAGTAACTGCTACCTCTGTATTTGCTTGTGCCTGATCGAGCTGCTGCTGAAAGGTTCGATCGTCAATCTTTATGAGTAAGTCGCCAGCTTTTACGTTGGCGAAGTCTTGCACTGCTACCTTGGTCACATAGCCAGAAACTTGCGGGCTAATAATAGTCGTCTGACCTTTGACAAAAGCATTATTGGTTTGCTGTACCGTTGGGGTGAACGGTGGGAGCTTCCATGCATACAAAATCAATGCCACACCAATGACAATCAATAGAATTAATAAACCTAAGTTTAGATAGGACTTTTTCTTGGGCGACCAACCAGTAGTATCGGGTATTGGCTCTTTTGGCGGCATTGATGGTTCATTGCTATTTGAACTGTTTTCTACATCACCTTCTGCTGTCTCAGTTACTGATGGCGAAGAGGTTGTAGCAGGCTCTTCTTTGCTTATATCGGACGCTATAGGTGTGTCTGTTGCTGGAGCGCCAGTGGACGTCTGAGGTGTTTGATTAAGCTCATTTGGTTTTTCTTGGCTCATGACGTGCTCCTAAATTTTTAATAAATATTAAAATAGACTGGCTATAAATGAATGGGGTGAAACATGATTAATAGAATAAACTGAGTTATTTTGACTCACGCATTTTTGCAATAACGGCAAGCTCTTTAGCAAGGGGATTGCGTTTGTGGTAACGGTTATAAAAATAATTGATCAATAAAATAGCTGTAACGAAAGTAGCAAAACTGGCCATCAAAAAGAACAGATCGCTATAAGCGGAGACAGTTGCTTGGCGCTGAATCCCTTGCAACACTTGACTCATTGCAGCCACATTCGCTTGCGCTGCATCCGTCGTTTGGTTCGACAATACACTACGAGTACCGGCAATTTGAGCGCTGAACGTAGGATCACCCAAGTTCAGTGAGCTGACCATATCTGCATAATGGGCCTGTGTACGAATGGTCGTAAATGCCTGAATAGCCGCTGCACCTGCCAATCCACCAACCGTTTGGGAAATACCAAAGATAACCGAAAAACTAATGATATAAGCAGGCCCACTGGCAATAGCACGCAGAAATCCTTCGAAAACCAAAGGTCCCATAAAATATACCGCGGCAAATGCAATCAAAAACTGACTAATATAAAACATATAAGGAGCGGAGTTGATAGACACCCCAACGTCCATCCAAGAACCCAAAGCAATCAATGCCACTGCAAAAATAACAGGACGGCGCAAGTCCATCGGATTGGTACTAAAAATACTAATCACCAAAGCCAACACACTGGCAGCCATTATGACAGCATAAAAAGTAACTAACTGATCGTTACCATAACCCAAATTAGCAAGTAGGCCTGCAGCACCGACATTTTGCTCAGATAGCAAAATTCGCATGACCGCGCCGGTAATCATAAAAGCAATAATATTGCGGCTACGCATCCAGCGCACTTGTAGCATCGGGTTTTTGCGATGTGTCTCAATCCATAGAGCGACGCCAATTCCAACGATAGCAATCATCAGTGGATAGACGAGCCAAGGTGTCGTCCACCATAAAATCCTACCTTGCACCAAAATTACAGCCAGTGCAGCTAGACCGCTCGCAAAAAAAGCAAAGCTTAAAAAATCGAGTTTCTCAAATACTTTTTCTGTATTGCCTGGTGGTAGCTCCAATATATTAATCAGTCCAAAACAAATCAGTGCCAAACCAAATTGAAATAAAAATAAATTCTCAAGCTGACCATTGATGGCGAGATAGGGCGAGATGATTCGTGATAATGGAATACCAAACTGTACCAAGCCAAAACCCAATATTAAGCCACTGGTACGCTTGACGGTTGGCATACCTTGCAGACAGTAGAATAACCCCAAGATGGTCATGCCACTTGCGACCATACCACTAAGTCCTCTGGCGACAATTTCTAGGTAATAAGGCTCAATTCCAATATTAGGCGTATCTAGCAAATGACTACTGATTAGCCACTGTAGACTCGTGGCGGCTAATAGAAAGAACAGAGTAATTTTGCTAAAGAGTGACATACCAAACTGCTGGCGAATCTTGTACAGCAGAACGGTAATACAGGCATTGGTCATATTATAGCTAACAGATATCCAACCGCCTTCAGCTGGTGTCAAGCCCAGTTGACCTTGAATTTGAGTAAGATTTGCGACGAGCAGACCGTTTTGGAAACTGGCAGTGAGACCAACGAAAATTCCAATCAGTAAGTAAAACAATTTGCGGCGTGCAGGATGATCAGGGTTGGCAGGAGAGCCCACCATTATCGGTTGTTCGTGGGGCTTAAACTGATATTCGTTACTCATGGACGTACCATAATATGTATAAGGAAATAGAATGGCATAGAACAGATTCCAGACGCAAAATCAGGTCAGTACGATGAATGTTTATAGCTTAAAACGCAGTGAGGCTACTGATATAAATGCTGGTCAAACTGGAAAGACAACCCAAGAAATGCAGGATATATTTTATCATAACTTCTACAGCGCTTTTGTCATTGGCGCTGCTGAATAAAGATATAGCAGTATTCCGTGCAATGTGACAAACATTAAAACAAACGATGCAACAAGCAAAAAATGCTATACGCATAAAAACAGCTCTATACAGAGCTGTTTTTGTGTATCGAAAAATTGGTCAGTCAATACATAGTATTGTGGCTAATACCGAGGTATCAATTAATACTAAGTACTAATAATACTAAGTACTAAATCGATTCATCATATTTTGCTTCTAGCTGCATCGCACGCTGATAGCTATCAAGACCGGCCAGCTTTTCAGCATACTGTTTGATATGCGGATAAGCATCAAGTTTCTGACGCTTAGCAAGAATAATCAAGTCAAACGACAGCATAAAGTCGGCACCGCTTAGCTTATCACCTACAATAAACGATTTACCTTCAACTGAGGTATCCAGATACTTAAACAATCTGGTTTTTTCTGTCTCGATATAGCCGTTTAAAAACTCATTGTCGTTGATGCCTGCTTTGTTGGTAAATAATTCAAGCATTAATGGCAACATGAGCGAGCTTTCTGCAAAATCAATCCACTGTAGATAGTAGCCGTAGTCTGAGCTTCCTGTAGCAGGGCGCAGACGCTCTGGCGCAAACCGTTCAATTAACAGCTCAGTGATAGCACCTGACTCAGCATAAATCTGTCCATCCATTTCGATAACCGGAGACTTACCGAGTGGATGTACAGCTTTTAGAGAATCTGGTGCTAAATGAGTTTTGGCATCGCGCTGATGACTGACGACTTCATAAGGAACGCCTAGCTCTTCTAAAAGCCATAGCGTACGTAATGAGCGTGATTGATTGAGATGATGTAAGCGAATCATGGTATCGACCTTATTGCGTAGTGAATTTGACTAACCTTGCAGCTTCGCCATTAGACGCTTAGCAGCTTCTTCTGATGATGCAGGGTTTTGACCTGTGATTAGCAGACCATCTTCAACAACAAATGATTCCCAATCAGCCGCTTTTTCGTAGTTACCGCCATTGGCTTTCAATGCGTCTTCTACTAAGAACGGTACTACGTCTGTTAAGCCAACTGCGTCTTCTTCAGAGTTAGTAAAACCAGTCACTGTTTTGCCTTTTACTAAGTACTCGCCATCGACTTTAACGTTTTTAAGCGCTGCAGGAGAATGACAAACAAAAGCAACAGGCTTATCTTGCTTAACAAAAGTCTCGATCAGATTGATAGAGTTTTCATCTACTGCCAAATCCCACAACGGGCCATGACCACCAGGGTAGAATACTGAATCGAAATCTTCAGCGTTCATATCAGCAAGTTTTTTAGTGTTAGCCAGATGCTCCTGAGCGTCTTTATCCTCTTTAAAACGAGTAGTGTCTTTGGTTTGCGTGTCTTCTGTGTCACTACTAGGATCTAGTGGTGGTTGACCGCCAGCTGGAGAGGCTAGAGTTACATTTACGCCAGCGTCAAGAAATGCGTAGTAAGGCGCAGCAAATTCTTCTAGCCAAAAGCCAGTTTTTTTACCAGTATCGCCTAAACGGTCATGAGAAGTTAGTACCATTAGAATGTTCATAATTATCCTTGTTTATTATTTATGTGTTAGTAACGATATAGCCAACAGTCATAAGTTTTCCGTTGCATCACTAGCTGTTTTTACTTAATTAGCCTAAATGCAAATAATGACTGTTAGCATTATTCCTGCTTTGTAATCAATTTTCAGTAGTGATATTAGCAATTTATGTTGTTAAGTAGTTATTCACAACGATTGCTAACTGTCGGTAACTACTTAACTAGCGAATGTTTAACCAGTAACTATTTGACGTCAGATACTTTGATTACAGTCTTACCAAAGTTATCACCGTTTAACATACTGACAAATGCATCTGGGGCATTATCCAAACCGTCAGTAATGTGCTCTTTGGTTTTTACTTCGCCTGACTCCACCCATTTGCTCATGGTTTCTAAGAACTCTGGGAAGTGATCGCCGTACTCTTCAAAGATAATAAAACCTCTGACAGTTAGGCGTTGGCTTAAGATAAGACCCATCAGCATACCTAGGCGATCTTTGCCATCCGGTAAATCAGTTGCGTTGTACTGCGATACCAGACCACATACTGGAATACGAGCGTGGTCGTTAAGCAATGGCATTACTGCATCAAATACTTTACCGCCAACGTTTTCATAGTAGATGTCGATACCATCTGGACATGCTGCTTTTAATTGCTCAGCGAAGTCGTCGGCTTTATGATCGATACAGATATCAAAGCCAAGCTCATTGACCGCAAAGTCGCATTTCTCTTTACCGCCTGCCACACCGACAGTGCGCAGACCATATTGATTACCCACTTGACCGACAGTGGCACCGACCGGTCCAGTTGCTGCTGCCACGACTAAAGTCTCGCCTTTTTGTGGTTTACCTATATCAGTCAAACCCATATAACCGGTGAACCCTGGCATACCTAACACACCTAAACCATAAGAAGGGTTAGACATGTTTTTGTCCAGTTTGAGGACGCCTTCGCCATCACTGACACTGTAGTCCTGCCAGCCTGAGTTTGATACGACTAAGTCGCCTACCGCAAAGTTGTCGATATTCGACTCGACTACTTGCGCTACGGTACCACCCATGATGACGTCACCGACTTCTAATGGGTCTGCATAGCTTTTTGCATCACTCATACGTCCACGCATATATGGATCTAGTGACAGATATACCGTGCGTAGTAGCATCTCGTTATCTTTTGGCGTAGGAATGTCGCTAGTCGCCATGTCAAAGTTGTCAGCAGTTGGCTCGCCATTAGGACGGCTAGCCAATTTTATTTGACGGTTTGTTTGTTGATTCTGTTGTTTGTCGAAGCTCATTGTAGGACTCCTTTATATTTATTAATTGTCATTATTATAGTAGTGTTAAGTGTAGCAGCTACTCAGCATGGAATAGCTACTACTATAAATAGCATAACGATATGTACTTATTATTACTGTCGCGATTTTTCTTATAATTGTTCTGACAGTTTTTGCTATAGCGCTTATTAAGACGCTTTGCTAGTTACAGCACGCTGCAGGATACGACGTGATACTTCTAAGTCGTTGGTACCATGCTCACCAAGCTTAACCATGTTATGCACTTCAAGCTGCTTGATGATTGGATCAATCGCTGATTCCGTCAAGTCAACGTCTTCTAGGCTAACTGGCAAGCCAAGCTCGCGGAAGAAGTTTTCAGTGTAAACAATAGCCGTTTCGATGACAGCATTGTCATCTAAGTCAGTATCGGTAATGTTCCATACGTTACGCGCATACTGAATCAGTTTTGCTTTTTTGCTTTCTTTTAGCTCACGCATGACTGATGGCAATACGATGGTTAGCGTACGTGCATGATCGATAGCGTGTAGTGACGTCAGCTCATGACCAACCATGTGAGTTGTCCAATCTTGTGGTACACCAGTACCGATCAGACCGTTCAATGCCATGGTTGCTGTCCACATAATGTTTTTACGTGTTTCTAGGTTTTCTGGATCTTGCTTAACAACTAGACCTTCATCGATAAGGATTTTAAGCAAGCTTTCAGCAAAGGCATCTTGTACTTTAGCGTTTACTGGGTAAGTCAGATATTGTTCCATTACATGAACAAATGCATCAGCCACACCATTCATCACCTGACGCTCAGGCAAGGTAAGTGTTTTGATTGGATCTAGAATCGAGAATTTAGGGAAGGCAAGTGGGTTACCAAATGGTAGTTTTGCTTGACGCTCACTATAGTTAATCACGCCGCCTGAGTTCATCTCAGAACCTGTGGCTGGGATAGTCAATACAGCACCCAAGTCGACAGCAGAGTCGATGTTTTTGCAATAACCAGTTAAGGCATCCCAAGCTTGGTCACGTGAGACAGTGCCGTCCTCTTCAGTTAACGAAGAAACGAGTGCGACAAATTTGCTGCCATCAATCACAGAACCACCGCCAACTGCTAATAAGAAGTCGATGTTGTGCTCATTAACCATATCAGCGGCTTTAAGTAGCGTGGTGAACTCTGGGTTGGCTTCGATGCCACCAAATTCAAATACAGTACGGTTACCGCTTGCCGCTAATGCTGTTTTCACTTCGTCTAAAGTACCAGTACGCTGTGCTGAACCACCACCATAAGTAATGAGTACACGCGCATCAGTAGGGACTAGATCTGATAATTGTTCGATTTGACCTTCACCAAAAACGATACGGACTGGGTTGTAGTATTGGAAGTTATTCATAAGATTCCTAATTAGTAATAAAAAGTGTTTAATAAAAACGGTTCAATTAAATGGTTTTGACATGAGATATTGTCTGATATTAATCAATGAATGATAAGCAATGCTCGTATAGACATTCATTCTTAATATTTGTGCGCATTGTACACCAATTAGACCAGTCGTCTAGTGATATTTACAAAACTCTCGTATAACTGTCTAAGCCGTATGCAGATGTCTTTAAGAAATTCGTTTAAAAAAGAGAAGGCAATAAAGCACACTGAACACTCAAGCATAGTACTGACAGCTACTATCTATGAGCGTTATGAATATTCAATGTGCCTTAATAGTTACGTTAGAAGTGCAGTCGCTAGAAATCCGAACAGTTGACGATTAGCGTCCCATTTGGGTCGTGGTCATCTGCCAAATTTCTGCTAAAGGGGTATTGGTTTGGCTAATCTTTGCAATCAAGCTTGCGCCAAGCCATGCAAAATACCAACGCTTGGCCATACTCTCAGCCGAGATGTTATCGTGACGAGGGACGGACTCATCGAGCCAGCCAGCTTTGATCTGCTTAGCGAGCCACATGGTCGTCTGCTGATAGCCAGTATCGAGTGCCTTACGCATGGTTTCTGACATATCGGCTACCTCTGCGCTGAGCTTCACTACCAAGCATTTCTCATGGTCACAGCCATTCTGCTGGGTGTCATACCAGTTTTGAAAATAATCATATAGCTTTTGCTGTGCACTGACATCTTGTGCATCGATGACATCCAACCGAGTCTTATATAAGCTAAAGTAATGATTAATAATGGCTTCACCAAAGGCTTCTTTAGAAGCGAAATAATGGTAAAAAGAACCCTTTGGCACACCTGCTGTATCTAAAATTTGCTTTAGACCAACAGCGGTAAAACCTTTTTTGGCGATTAATTGGTAGCCAGTGGCAAGTAAATGAGCTTTAGTATCTGGTGTCGTTGCGTCTGTATTAGACATAAACAGGATTATCTCCCTTAGTAGTTGCTTGTATTAGCGTATGCATTAGATAGTCAGTTAAAACAGTTAGCGTTCATTTGAACGTCACGTTGATGGCGTATTGTAATAGGATATAGTTATATGTGTTACGTTTTATCAACAATATTCACTGACAAAATAGTCTTGTTTTATTAGTAGCTATGGTAGCATTAGACCAGTCGTCTAGCAAGGTAGGTTTTGTTGTTATCCGTTACCGTTAGTATTTATTGCTAAAGATCATTTTTCATTAGAGCTTTTTTTAATTGATGACTATTGATTGATAGCTTGGTAACGATTTCAGACTTACTACCTGCCAGATATTTTCTCATTAAGATATCGCCGACTTAACAATTTTATTTTAATAATCGAAAACCAATACTTAACATAACAAACTAAAAATAAGGATGATTATGTCAACCAATACTACGAGTGCATATAGTGACTTTCATTTACAGTTCATCGCTGGTGAATGGCAAACCGGTAAAGACGATAGCACCAACACCAATACCAATCCATATAACGGTGATACGCTTGTAGAGATCCAGCAAGCGACCAAAGATCAGTTGAACGAAGCCTATGATGCGGCGACCCAAGCTCAAGAAGCATGGGCCAAGCAGACACCAGCAGAGCGCGCCGCAGTGTTGTATAAAGTGGTCAACATACTCGATCAGCGCAAAGAGGAAATCGTTGATTGGCTAATCAAAGAGTCGGGCAGTACTCGTATCAAAGCCATGGTCGAGTTCGGTGCGACGCGCGCGATTACCCTTGAAGCAGCGACATTCCCTAATCGTGTTCATGGTGAGATTCGTCCATCAAATACCCCTGGTAAAGAAAACTTCATTTATCGTGAGCCAATCGGCGTTGTCGCTGTCATTAGCCCATGGAACTTCCCATTACATTTAACGCAGCGCTCAATCGCGCCAGCCTTAGCGCTTGGTAATGCCGTGGTACTCAAGCCTGCTAGCGATACGCCAGTGACAGGTGGTTTGCTATTGGCCAAAGTGTTTGAAGAGGCAGGTCTACCAAAAGGTCTATTAAACGTCGTGGTCGGCTCAGGTAGTGAGATAGGCGATGCAATCGTTGAACACAAAGCGCCAAGTCTAGTGTCGTTCACAGGTTCGACTTCAGTGGGCAAACATATTGGTGAGTTGGCCAATGGTGGTGAATACATCAAACAAGTGGCGCTTGAGCTAGGTGGCAACAGTCCATTTGTGGTACTAAAAGATGCTGATATTGAGCAAGCAGTAAAAGCGGCTGCCTTTGGTAAATTCTTGCATCAAGGTCAAATCTGTATCGCGATTAACAGAGTCATCGTAGAAGACGAGATATATGATGATTTCGTGGAGCGTTTCTTAGCGCACGTTAAAACACTAAACGTCGGTGATCCTAATAAGCAAGATACCGCTGTTGGTCCAATCATCAATGAAAAACAAGTTAAATCGCTCAAAGAAAAAATCGCTAAAGCGCAGGAAGAAGGCGCAAAAATGATACTCAGTGGCGAGATTGAAGGCCAAGTCGTACCGCCGCACATCTTTACCGAAGTGACTCGCGAAATGGATCTATCACGCAATGAAGTGTTTGGACCATTGGTTGGTATCATCCGTGCTAAAGACGAAGACGATGCGCTATCGATTGCCAATGATTCTATGTATGGTCTGTCTAGTGCCGTGTTCACTGCTGATATGCAAAAAGGTCTGCGCTTCGCTCGCGGTATCAGAGCTGGCATGACCCACATCAATGATATCTCGGTCAATGATGAAAGCAATACGCCGTTTGGTGGTGAGAAAAACTCAGGCATTGGCCGTTTTAACGGTGAGTGGGTACTAGAAGAGTTTACTAGAACGCATTGGATCTCAATGCAAAATGAGCCACGCGAATATCCATTCTAATTGTCCTAAAATAGAATGCTAATAGCTAATAAAAAAGACTGCTTTGATAGCGGTCTTTTTTTTGTGTGATATTTGGCAACTTACTGAAAATGATGTATCTGAAAATTAGTAAATCATTCATCTGGCATGAAAACCAAGTAAGCCTTCAATCTCTTCCATAGTCATTCGTCTTACCAATGCTTGTTCTTCTACCGACAGGCGATTGGTGTGCTCTTTTATCATTGTATGAATACTTCGCGATATCTCAGAGGTGGTCGCGTAATACATTTGAGGCTGCTCTTTTGTCAGCCTCATCAAAAATCGATTGATAAGTTTACGCTTTTCATCTGATTTATTTTCTTCAGTCGTAGTATTATTTTGAGTCATGGTGTTCTCCTAGAGGTAAGCCATTTAAGCAGTCAGACATATGATAGTCAATGCTTATAAGTAGTTTCTGGGGCTGAGCGCATTGCCTTACAAGTATGAGGTTAGTATCAAAGTGGAATGCTAAGGATGTTTTACACTGTATACGATATTTCAAGGTTAAAGACTAAAATAAGCGCTAAACAGCCAGAAGGATAAGATATGTCAAATCAAGCAGTGAACAGCTCAGAGAATAACAATGTCACATTGGTACTATTTCACAATGACTTGAGAGTAGCAGACAATGCCACTCTATTAAAAGCATCTGAAATCTCCACTGATGGCAAATTGCTATTGGTTTATGCGTCATCGTTGACAGATATATTAGACGATAAAGACCATTACAACGCCTATCGTTATGAGGCTATAGGTCAAGCCCGCCAGCAGTTTTTGCATGAGAGCTTGGCTGATTTAAATACGTCATTGATACAGCGTGGTAATAGGTTGCTGTATTTACAAAAAGGCGATAAAGCATTGGACGTCTTTACTCAGTTGAATGATCTAATAGAGCAGCAACAAGTGACGGATATTTGCATCAGTCAAACGGCAGATTATAATCAAAACAAAGTATATGAGCTTCTACAGGCGAAATATCCAGAGATACAGTGGCACATTCAAACAACAGCGACTTTGTTTGACGAGTTACCGCTAGAGAGCTTACCCAAAAGCTTTACGCAATTTCGTAAACAAATTGAGACTGATTATGATTTGCTGCATGCAGAAAAAGATATAGCCATTTCTCCAACGCCAGAATCACTTGCTCCATTGCCTGAAAGTGTGCAGAGTAGGGACGAGTACTTTTTTGAATCGCAGTTGTCTGATCATGCAGGGCTTGATAAGCCATCACAGCAGCTATCCAGTTTTACAGGTGGTGAGTTAAATGGCCTCAAGCACTTAAATAGCTATTTTGATTCCGATGCGCCGAGCACTTATAAAACAACCCGAAACGCGCTTGATGACTGGACACATTCTACGAAGTTCTCCGCTTGGCTGGCAAACGGCTCACTGTCTTTAAACACAGTATTGAATCGTCTACGTCGTTATGAGTGCGATATCATCGCAAATGACTCTACCTACTGGATATGGTTCGAGCTGCTGTGGCGTGAGTATTTTTATTGGTATGCTGTCACCCATCGGCAAAAGTTGTTTTGGTTTAAAGGCATCGCTCAGCACGCGCCTTCAACTCAATTGGACGAAAATCTGTTAGCGCAATGGAAGAGTGGTACAACACAATATCCTATCGTCAACGCATGCATGAACCAATTGCGCACGACAGGTTATATGTCGAATCGCGGACGACAACTGGTTGCCAGTTGCTTTATCCATGAGCTAGGCCTTGATTGGCGGTATGGTGCAGCTTACTTTGAGCAACATCTTGTTGATTATGATGTCGGCAGCAATTGGGGCAATTGGCAATATCTGGCAGGCGTCGGCGCTGACCCAAGAGGATGCAGACAGTTTAATCTCGACAAGCAAACCCAGCAATACGATCCAAACGGTGATTTTATTCGTCAGTGGCAAGGTAACACTCAAAAGAGCTATTAATGTATGTGGAAAATTTCCACTCAACAGGTGACAACTATTATTAGATTAATCATAAGATAGGTTTAAACAATGAAAAAGCCCAGTCCTTATCTCACTTTTGCAGGTGCTACTCCGTTTGTCGCCTGTGCATTTTTATTGATGGTAGACGTTGTTACCGTGCCTATGCTTGGTTCAGTAGTCGATATATTAAGTGCTTATGGACTAGTGATTGCATCGTTTATGGCAGGCGCACATTGGGGTAATCATTTAGATTTAGCTGACGACAATAAGTGGGCTATTAGGCTTCCACTGTATAGCAATGTCATTGCGCTTTGCCTTTGGCTTGGGTTTTTAATCTTATCAGCCAGTAGCTTTATTTGGCTATTGGTTGTCGGTTATATAAGTCTATTGGTTATTGATTATAGTCTGCATCGCGCGCAGATTATTAGCGATGTATATTTTAAAATTAGACAGTATGTCACGGCGATAGTGGTCGTATCGTTAGTCATTGCGGCATTACAGTTGTAAGTGATATTAACTAAGTCATGGCCAAATAACAGCTAAAGAACAGCCAGCCTGGTTTCTCTATTTTTATACTTGGGACGTCGCTTTGAGAGACTACCGTAGGCGCCGCACTTCGGTGAGTAAAGTATTTTATAGTTAGACTAAAGATTTATAAAGTTCATTTAAAATGAATGTTATAATTAGAGCCATCTATATTCCTCTAAGAAGATGGCTATGCAATCTATCAAGTTACCTAGCAAACCACCAAGCTCTCCGCATTCTATCCTTAATTTGAGCTTTCGCATATTTTTTAGTGCTGCTGCGCTATTTGCTGTGGCAACGATGCTGCTATGGGCGTTTGTGTTCACTGGTTACACGGATATCGATGCACAAGTTTTGAACCCGTTATACTGGCATGGCCATGAAATGGTGTATGGTTATGCCATGGCAGTGATAGCCGGGTTTTTGCTAACCGCAGTCAAAACATGGACAGGGGTGATGATGCCGCATGGCTATAAGTTGCTAGGTATCTTTGTCTGTTGGTTGCTGGCACGTCTGAGCTGGTTAGGTTTTGGGCTTGGCATAACGTTCATAGGTGATAGTATATCGTGGTTATATATAGCAGCCATTTTTGATGTAGTATTTGTCGCCTCGATGGCATATGTGATATGTCGAGCAGTATGGCAAGTTAAGCAATACAAGCAAATAGGTATCTTGGCAAAACTGGTACTGCTGACCTTTGGCAACGGACTCTGCTATTGGGGTATTATCAATGCTGATACAAATACAATTAAGATAGGAATTTATAGTGGGTTCTATTTGATTATCGGGCTGGTGCTGACGATTGGCCGCCGCGTAGTGCCATTTTTTATTGAACGTGGTCTTAGTATGGGTATAGATGTGGAAACGTCAGAACCCATTAAACTACGTAAGAGTAAGACACAAGATATCGCAAGCTTAGTGTTTTTCTTCGCCTTTTTTATTAGTGATGTATTTTATCCAAATAAGTATTTTTTAACGATTACTGCACTTGGCGTAGCAGTGATTAATATCGTACGTCTGATAGGATGGTATCATCAAGGTATTTGGCAAAAGCCATTACTTTGGTCGTTGTACATTGCATTTTCAGGCATGTGTTTGAGTTTTTTATTGTATTCACTACAACCTTGGCTCGGTTATCCGCATAGCATCGCTATGCATGGCCTGTCGATTGCTGGTGTTGGTATGATGACGTTAGCAATGATGACTAGAGTATCTCTGGGACATACAGGTCGCAGTATTTATCAACCGCCAAAAACGGTAAGCGTTATGTACGGCTTGATGGTATTGGTATTTATCAGCCGCGTCCTACTACCGCTAGTAGATATGAGTCATTACCTAATATGGATTATGATTGCTCAAGGCACTTGGATTGCTTGTTTTGTGCTATTTTGCATCAGTTATTTACCGATGCTGGCACGCCCCAGACCCGATGGCTTATTTGGGTAGAGCGATCTAATGATGCCATTGCTAAAATATGGACTACTTTGACCAAATTAATCTACTTAAAAAATTATACGAAGAAAGAGGAACGCAAGTACATGCGACTGACCAATTATAGTGACTACGCGCTACGCTCATTGATTTATTTAGCTGTGAGACCAGATCCGTCGCTACTAGCTAATATTAGCGATATTGCTGATAGTTATGGTATTTCCAAAAGTCATTTGACCAAGATTATTCATCAGCTAGGTCAGCTTGGTTATATAGAGAGTGTGCGTGGCAAAAATGGTGGCATACGATTAGCACGTTCGCCTAAAGATATTAATTTGGGCGTATTGATCAAACAGATAGAGCCTGATTTTAATCTGGTAGAGTGCTTTGCCGTACCAGCGTCTCATAATGATAGTGAGCAGGGCGCTCATCAGGCGGATTTGCCAGTGACATTTATTGAGGAAAAAAAGAATAAATCACTAGGCTGCGTGATTAGTCCAGCCTGTCAGCTAAAAAGCGTGTTTTTTGAAGCGCTCACCGCATTTGTTAATGTGCTTAAGCGTTATACACTGGCAGATATTCTGAACAATGAAGATGAGTTGGCTACTTTGCTGTTTCGATAATAGTGTCGATATGATTATGATCAGCTCACAAAAATGGGGCGCTACATTAGTAAGCACAGTAATAGCGACCCGTTTTTATATTTATTAAAAATATATGTTTAAGGCGTGAGAAGTTAGGCGTTTTCTAGTTTTGGACGTGCTTTCTTAACGGCTTTCACCAGTGCTTTCTCAAACCCACCTTCTTTGAACTGAACAAGATAAGAATGCGCAGCACAGAAATTGCGTACGTCACGCCATTCATGAGCCAAATTGGTCGCCCAGTCGCAGTATTGCGCGCCAGCGTTTGGCTCGTTTTTCAGGGCTTTTTTGGTCGTAGGATGCAGTATTAGCTCAGGTAATACAGCTTCTAATAGCTTCGTTGGTGGACTCATAAAAGTATCATCTACGTGCAAGCTTTGACTGGCAGGATGATAAGCCAATAAAGAACCTGCATGAATCATCTCATTGGGCGAGATATAATAAATGCCCTCTGACATTGAAAACTTAAGCTCAGGATAGCGTGCAGCGACTGCGTCACTTTCTACCAAATCATCTGCCCAATTGATTTCTGGTACTTTTTTATGGTGACGACTACTGCCATAAAACGTCGCTTGCGGGAAGTCTTTGGCCATTTGAGCACAGCTGACTGTATGAAACGGATGTACGTTCAGCACCGCTTCGACATCTTGACCATTATTGGTAAGTGCCATAATCTCATCTCGAACATCACCCGTGAGGGCGTAACTGTCCAAAAAGATAAATTTTCCTGATGATAGCTTGACTAGCGAGCATTGAGTGCCGATATTTAGTACGCCACCGAGACGGAATGTTCCGCGTATGTTCCAAAATCCCGCGCCTAAATCATGAATGTGATCAGTCATTTATAATTTTCCTCGTCTAGTTAATTAAATAAAATATGTAAATAAAACAAAGCTAATTTTTCACTATAAGCTTTGTCTTTCGAGTTGTTTTAGTAGTATATTTTCTAAAGGTTCACGCTTTTATGCTTTTTCAAGCTCAGGGCGAGCCAAATCAATCGCTGAGATAAGTGCTGTCTCAAATTGACCTTTATCAAATATAACCAATCCCGAGTGCGCGCCGCAAAAATGACGACCATCACGCCACTCGTGTGCCAGCTCTACTGCCCAATCACAATAGTGCTTAGCTGCATTTGGCTCATTTTTGAGCGCTTTTTTGGTAGTAGGGTGTAAGCCTAGGTTAGGCTGCACGGCATTTATTAACTTGGAAGGGGGTATCTCAAAGGTATCATCGACATAAATGCTCTGGCTAGCAGGATGATAGACCAATAAGGAGCTGGCATGAACCGTCTCGTCAGGTGAGATGTAATGCATGCCTTGAGGTATAGAGAATTGGAGTTCAGGGTAGCGTGCAGCAATGGCATCGCTTTCGACCAAGTCATCTGCCCAATTAACTTCAGGTACTTGCTCTGGATGTCGGCTACTGCCATAAAACGTCGCTTGCGGAAAGTCTTCTGCCATTTGAGCACAGTGTACTGTATGAAACGGATGAACATTGAGGACGGCTTCGACATTTTGACCATCATTGGTCAATGCCATGACTTGCTGACGCACATCACCAGTTAATGTATAGCTATCTAAAAAGATAAATCGCTCTGATGATAGTCTTATGAGCGCACATTGGACACCGATATCAAGGATACCGTTTTTGATAAATGATCCTCGAATACTCCAAAATCCTGCACCTAAATCATACATTTCATCAGTCATCAACATTGCTCCTTAATCGTTCATTTATTCAATCATTTTACTTGTTTATAGCGCCCTACAGTCGGTCCAATATAATTTGGATACAAGGCAGGCGAGTGAAAGTACTACAAGTTGTAGACTAAGCGGGCCTGACACCGTATCCAATTTATAGAATATTGACTATATGATTATTAATTTTTATGACAGTAAAGTCTGTAAGAAAAAAGATAGAAGCAATGTAAATGTGTAAAAATAAAAAAGAGTTGTTATTCAAGTGTCATCATCAGCAGTGAAAGCTGTCTGTCCTTCCTTTCGTAAGTAGGTTAAAAATAGCTTATAAACAGTCTTCGTAATCATAGGCTGATATACGAGTATCATCTTTGTAGCTTTCATTGCCACATAAGAATTTATCGAAACGGGCATCGCCGTTAATATAACGTTGCATCCATGCGATAGCAGGCTTACTTAATAGTTTCTCGTTAAAACGATGGCTGGCACAGAAATGACTGCCGTTGTTAATCTCGACCTTCATTTTTGGACCGTCAGCTTTTTGATAAAAAGTATTGGTGTATTTTTTATTCGGGGCGATACGGTCATTTTCACAAGCGATGAATAGAGCAGGCGTATCCATCGCGCCATAGCTCGTATCGTGATAGGGTGTTTGTGCAATGATGGCTTGCACCGTACTGCGCTCAGTTGCCAATCGTAGCGTACCGCCGCCGCCCATTGACCAGCCAATCGCGCCCAAACGATTTGGATCTATCATATGCCCCACTGTTTCATCAGCGACAAGGTGATCGAGAGCCGCGCTCAATTGCTCAGCACGGCTATCTGGATTATCGTAAATGGAGCTAGTATTAATAGTGATAACGACAAATCCCCAAGAGGCCAAACGCGGTCCCCACCATTTGATAGAAGACTCATAAGACACATAACCTGGCACTACCGCGATACCACCTAGCAGACCACAGTTAGCAGCATCCGTTGGATAATGTATGGTACCGCCACCAAAGCCATTGGCTGATTGGCGACTCACATGCTTGGACTTTATAGAAAACGGACCGTTATCACGTGTTTTTGTGAGCTCAGTAGCAGTGATAGCGTCATCCTTTATACAGTCTACTGCCGCTAGTGAGTTTGTAGCGTCGAGTGTTGATCTAACTGGGTTGAGGCTTTTAACGCTAGTCTCGGATACAGTTACTTCTGCTATAGCCATTGTAGAGAAAACCAATGTGCTCATCGCGATCATAAGTTGTGAAAGCATCATATTTTTCATCATAGTAAATTGTATTCTAAAAGGTTGTGTGGTCGTGCATGTCTATGGGTTAGAAAAGATAGACGTAGGTAGTGATTGTTAATTGTCAACGTCATCAATCGTTAAAGCAGTTAAGTACTCAACAAGTGCGTCAAGAGCATCTAACCATACTATCCTGTATATGCAGTAAACGTAACTTTGATCATGAACTTGTGAGTCGAAAGCTGTCTTCACCGTCTCAAGTCGAAATGTGATTCCTAGTCAAGTTTTTATACAATAATCTCGAATCCAAATAAAAAATCTATCAAGTGTTAATAACACTTTTAAACCTGAGTATATTGATGAATGTGCTACCATAATTGGCTTGTCATTATGATGAGCATTTATCGTTTAATAACGGTGCTTTTGCTTATACATTTAGCATAAATCACCGTTATTCCTTTCTATCATCCACGCCAGTGACGGTTATTATTTACAGTCATGGTATAACCAATATAGTCAGATCCCCTGTGAATAATTCTAAAGATCAGATTCAAGATATAACAGCTGTGCCACCAGTCACATCCAATCATTCAACATCGTGGATATTGAAGCTCACAATTGGCCTGATAGGTATGTTTGCTTTTTTGCAAGTGTACTCTATTCAAGCGGTGCTACCGGTCATGATGGTGGACTTTGCTGCGACCGAAGTACAGGCTGGCATGATCGTTGGTGCCACTGTGTTAGCCATTGCGATTATGTCACCATTTCTGGGTATGCTCTCCGATGCAGTCGGGCGCAAGTCGTTTATCGTTGGTGCTTTATTGTTTTTAGCGATACCGACAGCGCTTATTGCCCAGAGCTCGAGCATTGAATGGGTCGGCATTTGGCGTTTTATGCAAGGATTGTCTGTACCGGGTATTACGGTGGTGACAATTGCCTATATCGGTGAGGAGTTTGAGGGCCGGGCAATGACTGAGCTGATGTCCTTTTATGTGTCAGGATGCGTGCTTGGCGGCTTTATGGGTCGGTTCTTGTTAGGGCATTTACATGAGCTGATTGGCTGGCGTCATGGCTACTATGTGATGACGGCGATGACGCTATTGGGGGCAATATGGGTTGGCAAGATGCTACCATCGTCTCGTCACTTTGTGGCAAACCCCAATTTTCGCTCAGCGATACAGACGTTAGGTGAGCATGTCACCAATCGCTATGTGGTAACAGCATGTCTGCTTGGCGCTTGCGTGCTGTTCTCCCTTGTAGGCTGCTTCACTTTTATCAATTTACATTTGGCAGATAAGCCTTATGAGCTTGGTACTGGTGCGCTCGCCAATATCTTTGCAGTATATTTGCTTGGTGTTATTATCACGCCATTATCTACGACATTGCTACGTCGGTTTGGCTCAGCGCGTACAGTACGGGTGGCTATCGTCGTATCTATGGTCGGATTGTTATTAACTTTGGTCACGCCATTATGGGGGGTGATCATAGGACTGGCCATTATGTCGTCTGGTGTATTTATCACGCAGTCAGCGACCATCAGCTATATTGCAGTCAATGTGAAAAAAGGCCGTTCATTAGCATCGGGTCTATATTATATGGGCTACTATACAGGCGGTACGCTAGGGGCATGGCTGGGTGGCATAGCTTATGCGCGAGGGCAGTGGTCTCTTACCGTATGGTTGTTATTGTTTGTGCAGGTATTGGCGTTATTAATAGCCAGTTTTGGGATGATTAAAACCACGGTACGTACGAAGTGATTGGCTGTCTGATATAGCATAGGTGTGGTCGGCCATCTTATGATACTTAATGTAAGACCGCTTTACACAGCGCCGCTTTTTTCTTACTATCAATAACGATGTTAGGGTCTGTTGAACATTCAAATATTAGGGCTGCTGATTGCTAAAGGTGCACCAAACGAGGCGCAAGCCGACGATAATGTCGAGACCTTAGCTAGGTTTGCAACAACGTTTGGGGTGATTTTAGCATCAGCCTTTCAGGGCAGTACTATTTTTTGCCAATATATGGCGAAATTGTCTAACCTAGAATGACTAGGCGTCAAAAATTGCACTGCATATTGTCTAAAAAATAGTGACTGCCAGCACCACATTTGAATGTTTAACAGACCCTATTATTATAAAAATTAAAATGGTTAGCGCAGTAGATTTTATGCTGCTATTAACTTGATTGTTATTATTATTGTTATTTACCCCTTATAAGTACGACAAACAAGGAAGTCAGTTCTATGTCAAACATTTACCACAGTGCACCATCTGCCTACGATTATCCATTACTGGTCAAGCAATTATTAAGCCGTGCAAAAACGGTATCGCAAGATCAAGAGATTGTGTATGCGGACAAAAAGCGCCTAACTTATAAAGAGTTGTTTGAGCGTATCAATCGTTTGGCCAAT
The DNA here is from genome assembly GCF_904846645.1 of Psychrobacter sp. Pi2-1. Classification (GTDB taxonomy): domain Bacteria; phylum Pseudomonadota; class Gammaproteobacteria; order Pseudomonadales; family Moraxellaceae; genus Psychrobacter. The sequence continues at coordinate 27,836 of NZ_CAJHBO010000013.1, read as the reverse complement.
GTATTGGCAGACCTAAAGCTTGATGCAGGTGACGTGGTTGCCGTGATGGATTGGGACAGTCATCGCTATCTTGAGTCTTATTTTGCCGTGCCAATGTCAGAGTACGTTTTACAGACTGTCAATATCCGTCTATCACCTGAGAAAATTCTTTATACCATCAACCATGCCAAGCCTAAAGTGCTCATGCTCAACTCTGAGTTTGCGCCATTGGTTAAAGACTATCAGTTCGAGAACTCAAGCATTGAGCATATTATCTGGCTTGATGACAACGGTGTCACGGCTGAAGGTATCTTTGGTAGTAATCAAAGCCGTGTCACAGGCGAATATGAAGCATTATTAAAAGCTGCTAATAGCGAATTTGATTTCCCAGATTTTGATGAAAACACCATTGCGACGACCTTTTATACGTCAGGCACGACAGGTGATCCAAAAGGGGTTTTCTTTAGCCATCGTCAGCTAGTGCTACATACACTAGCAGAAGCGGCAACTTTGGGGATGCTGCCTGATAAGCAAGGCGTGAGCTATGGTGATGTCTATATGCCGATGACGCCAATGTTCCATGTGCATGCATGGGGTTTTCCGTTTACAGCAACCATGGTGGGTCTAAAGCAAGTCTATCCAGGTCGTTATGCGCCTGATACGTTGATGGACTTAATTGTCAATGAAAAGGTCAGTATCACCCATTGTGTACCAACGATTTTGCAAATGGTACTCAAAGAAGCACAAGACCGCGACGCTAGCTTTAATGGTCTAAAAATGATTATTGGTGGCTCACGATTGACAGAAGGTCTAGCCAAGACGGCAATGGCACAAGGTATCGAAGTCTATACAGGCTATGGCATGTCGGAGACCGCGCCGCTTATTAGCTTAACGGGATTTAGTCTCGATGAGCCTGAAATGACTGAAGAAGAAGATATTGCCCGTCGTTGTATGACAGGTAAACCCGTACTCATGGTCGATGCTCAGGTATGGGGTGAAGGCAACAAATCCGTAGGTACAGGACCAGAAAATACAGGCGAGCTGGTATTGCGTGCGCCTTGGTTGACCCAAAGCTATCTCAAAAATGACGACGCTGGCAAAGATCTGTGGGAAAATGGCTATATGCATACCCAGGATATCGCTTATATACGTCCTGATGGCTATATCAAAATCACCGATCGCTTAAAGGACGTGATCAAATCAGGTGGTGAGTGGATTTCATCACTAGAGATTGAGACTATTTTATCACTACATCCATCCGTAGCCGATGTGTCAGTGATTGGCGTACGTGATAAGCAATGGGGCGAGCGTCCGTTGGCTTTGGTGGTGCTAAAGCCTGATGCTAAGGATACCAGTGCTGATGATATCAAAGCGATTGCAGAAAAAGCGGTAGAGCGCGGTATCATTCCTAAGTATGGCGTACCAAGCCAGTTTAAATTCGTTGATGAGCTACCAAAAACTTCCGTTGGCAAACATGACAAAAAAGTCATGCGTGAAATGTATGCCAATCAAACTGAGATTTAATTAGTATTAGTTAGATTTTCAAGTATTTGTATTCGTCAAAATGTAGTGCGTATTACACGCTTAATAGTTGACCTTTCCGATAGGCTCTGCTACATTTTAAACCGATACATATCGTATCGGTTATTTAATTCTGGCAAGGATGACCAGTATTTATTAAGACATGGTTTTTTATAGTTGAAGCATTTTAGAGTTGGTATCAGCCAGTTGTACGCAGACAGTGCGCCGTGCGAGGTGAGTACCGTTACAACTTATTGAGTGCCTTAACTATAAAATACTATTGCCTCATTTCTCGTTTATGCTAAGGACAGCTACTATGAGCGACCATTCCCAATCCCCAGTTTCTACCCAAATGATAGACACGCCAAACTTCGCTGATATTTATCATGAGTCTATTACGGATCGAGAGCAGTTTTGGGCTGAGCAGGCGAAGCGTATATATTGGCATAAAGAGCCTGAGCAAATTCTAGATGACAGCAATCTGCCTTTTGCCAAATGGTTTGTCGGTGGTGAGACCAATCTTTGTTATAACTGCGTCGATCGTCATCTGGCAGACCGGGCAGAGCAAGATGCTTTTGTGTGGGTGTCATCAGAGATTAATCAAGAATTGATAGAAACCTTTCCAGCAGTCGTTGATTCGTTTAAGGATCTCGGCAATAACGTTGAATTTTATACAGACTATACCAAGCGTCGCCTAACTTATAATGACTTATATAAAGAAGTTAATTATTTTGCCGATGTGCTACAGCGTCACGGTATTGGCAAGGGTGACCGTGTCATTATCTATATGCCGATGATATTAGAAGCGGCTTACGCTATGCTGGCTTGTGCTCGTATTGGTGCCGTCCATTCAGTCGTATTTGGTGGGTTTGCTGCCCATAACTTGGCTATCCGTATGGACGATGCCGAGGCAAAAATGGTCATTACGGTAGATGCAGGGCTACGCGGTGGTAAGGTCGTCAATTATAAAAATCTCGTCAATCAAGGCGTTGAGCAAGCGACTGTCAAACCAGAGCATGTGCTGGTGGTCAATCGCGGAATATTGCCATTCGAAACAAAAGACATCGATGTTGATTATGCGACCGAGCGTCGTCATAGCTGTGAGGCCAATGCAGTCGTGGAGCCAGTTTGGCTTGAGTCAAATACTCCGTCCTATTTGCTTTATACTTCTGGTACTACTGGCACACCAAAAGGGGTGCAGCGCGATACGGGTGGTCATGCCGTCGCGCTGACGACGTCGATAGATTATGTCTATGATGGCAAGGCTGGCGAGACGTTCTGGGCGATATCTGATATTGGTTGGGCCGTCGGGCACTCTTATACGATCTACGCGCCGTTACTGGCGGGTATGACCAGTATTATGTATGAGGGCTTGCCGCATATGCCAAACCCTGGTATTTGGTGGCGTATTGTTGAAGCTAACAAAGTTAATATTTTATTCACTGCACCTACAGGCGTGCGTATGCTCAAAAAACAAGACGAAAGCTGGATGACGCGCTACGATGTGTCTAGTGTGAAGTCGTTCTTTTTGGCAGGTGAACCGCTTGATGAATCAACGGCTAGTTGGTTGACTCAGCACCTAGGCGTGCCAATTTTAGATCACTATTGGCAAACAGAGTCTGGTTGGCCAATCTTGAGTCATACGCCAAAGTTCAATCATAAGCCTCACAAGCAGGGGTCACCTGGTTACCCGATGTATGGCTATGAGGCGCATGTTATCAATGAGGAAACGGGCGATCCTTGTCAGGCTGGCGAAAAAGGATTACTTGCAATTAAAGCGCCACTACCGCCTGGCTGCCTTACCACGGTATGGCGTAATGACGAGCGATTTATCAGCAGCTATTTTGGTCTGTTTGATGGTCAGCAGTACTCAACCTCGGACTATGCAGTGACAGATGAAGAAGGATATTTCTACATCTTAGGGCGTACCGATGATGTGATTAACGTTGCAGGACATCGCATAGGCACACAAGAGATTGAGGAGGCCATCAGTACGCATCCAGAGATGGCAGAGTGTGCTGTGGTAGGGATTCAAGACGAGCTAAAAGGCGAGCTACCTATTGCATTCTGTGTCTTAAAAGATCAAACGCAAATTGAAACCACTGAAAACCGTTTTCGTATCGAGCAACAAGTCATAGGTGCTGTTGTCAAATCTTTGGGCGGTATTGCTCGACCCGCTGCTATTTATTTCCCGCAGGCATTGCCAAAGACACGCTCGGGTAAAATCCTACGTCGCTCAATTCGTGCGCTAGCGGAAGACCAGCCAACAGGAGATATGTCAACACTTGACAACCCCTCAGCCATCGATGCGATCAAGCAAGCAATGAAGGACTATTGATTGGTCCAATGTATCGATCTATAAGCCAATCATCTATAAGTCAGCAATGATCGTTATTTCACATAGCAAATAGATTTATTTTCTAAAAGCTCATGAGCAATCATGGGCTTTTTTGATTTTATGAGTCAACCAAAATAGGGTCTATAAAAATACGTTTATATAAAAGTTTGATAAAGCGCTTGACCGTAAAAATGATTTATTGTTATAGTCAATAACGATACAAAATAAATCATTTTAAAATTTAGTTTTTAATAATGTTTTATAGTCAGATACTCATCGCTTTTATTTTTCTAATAAATATCTAGGTGCCGTCACACGGTAGTCTCGCAAAAAAGATAAGGATATCTTATGCACCACGTTCAACAGCTCATCAATGGTCAGTTCGTACAATCAAACACCGACGAATGGATTGATATCACTGATCCTGCGACGCAAGAAGTCATTGCCAAAGTGCCACAAACTACTAATGATGAGATTAACCAAGCTGTCGCAGCCGCACAGACTGCGTTTGAGACATGGCGCAAAACGCCAATCACCACGCGTGCGCGTATCTTTTTAAAGTATCAATCTCTTATTCGCGATCACATGGATGAGTTGGCAGAAATCTTGACCGCAGAGCAAGGCAAGACGATTGCTGATGCACGCGGTGATGTGTTTCGTGGTTTAGAAGTGGTCGAGCATGCCGCTGGTATCGCCAATCTACAAATCGGTGACTTTGTAGAAAATGTTGCGTCAGGTGTCGATACTTATAGCATTTGGCAGCCACTCGGCGTTTGTGCTGGTATTACGCCATTTAATTTCCCAGCGATGATTCCGCTATGGATGTTCCCAATGGCGATTGCTACGGGTAATACATTCATCCTAAAACCGTCTGAACAAGATCCAATGGTGACTATGCGTTTGGTAGAGCTAGCGATTGAAGCGGGCGTACCAGAAGGCGTTCTCAACGTCGTACATGGTGGCAAAGCAACCGTCGATGCTATCTGTGACCATCCAGATATCAAAGCCGTCTCTTTTGTGGGCTCTACTCATGTAGGCAAACATGTCTATGAGCGTGCCAGCCAATCAGGTAAACGTGCACAGTGCATGATGGGCGCAAAAAACCATGGCGTTATCCTGCCTGATGCTAACAAAGAACAAACGCTCAATCAGTTAGCAGGCGCAGCATTTGGTGCAGCTGGTCAACGCTGTATGGCGCTATCGGTCGTCGTACTAGTAGGCGCAGCTGGTGAGTGGATTGATGAGATTAAAGCAAAAGCAGAAAGCTTAGTCGTCTCAGCTGGCAAAAATGACAAGGATTTGGGACCACTGATTTCGCCTGCTGCGAAGGCCCGTGTCGAGCATTTGATTGGAACTGGGGTGGAAGAAGGCGCGAGCTTGATTTTAGATGGTCGTGGCATTACCGTTGAAGGGTTTGAGAAAGGCAACTTCGTTGGCCCAACTATCTTTGATAATGTCACAAGTGATATGCAAATTTATAAAGAAGAAATCTTTGGTCCTGTACTGTGTATCATGCGTGCTGCGAGCTTAGATGAAGCGATTGCACTACTGAATGCCAATCCATATGGCAATGGCACCGCGATATTTACCCAGTCAGGCGCAGCCGCACATAAGTTCCAGCAAGACATTCAAGTCGGTCAAATCGGTATTAACTTGCCAATCCCTGTGCCACTTCCAATGTTCTCGTTCTCAGGTTCACGGGGCAGCAAGCTTGGTGACCTAGGGCCTTATGGCAAGCAAGCCGTACAGTTCTATACTCAGACAAAGACCGTCACTGCACGTTGGTTTGATGATGAAGCGAGCCGCGGTGTCAATACAACGATTTCAATTTAGTCGTCAGCTCACTGTATTTTTGGTATAACGTTTTGTATTTACGGTATGACGATAATGCGACTTGCGGTACTATTAAACGCAATTTTATTATCGTCATCCCGCTATCATGTCGCGCTAATGTCTTATAAAATCTCTGACCAACATTTTTACTAGCGCTTTTATTAACGTTTATCTGAGATTTAAGCCCTCTATTTGATCTATAAGAACAAGGATGACCCTATGGATTTTTCATTGACCGATGACCAAGTCGCCTTTCGCCAAACGGCTCGTCAGTTTGCACAAAAAGAGCTAAAGCCAAACGCTGCCGAATGGGATCGCAACTCGCACTTCCCAATAGATGTTATTAAAAAATCTGGTGAGCTTGGCTTTTTGGGACTGTACACCAATCCAGAATATGACGGCTTGGGCTTACCAAGACTCGATTCAGCGATGGTATTCGAAGAGCTTGCATGGGGCGATACGGCTGTGGCAGCGTATATGAGTATTCATAACATGGCTGCATGGATGATTGGTGAATATGGTAGCGATACGCTATGCAGAAAATATCTACCCAATATGGTCAGCGGTGAGTGGCTTGGCAGCTACTGCTTAACAGAACCAAATGCAGGGTCTGATGCAGCCTCCTTACGTACCAAAGCGGATAAGCAAGGCGATCATTACGTACTAAACGGTGAAAAAACCTTTATTTCTGGCGCAGGCTCAACCGATGTATTGGTAGCAATGGCACGTACTGGTGGCGCTGGGCCCAAAGGCGTGTCAGCGTTCGTTGTAGACGCCAATAGTGCTGGTATCGAATATGGCAAAAACGAGCACAAAATGGGCTGGAAAGCACAGCCAACACGCACGATTAGCTTTAAAGATGTAAAAGTGCCAGTAGAGAACCTGATAGGTGAAGAAGGTCAGGGCTTTCGTATCGCGATGAAAGGACTAGATGGTGGTCGTATTAATATCGGTATTTGTGCGGTAGGGACGGCACAAGCGGCGTTAGAGACGGCAACCAGTTACGTACAAGAGCGTAGCCAGTTTGGTAGTCCGATTGCTAGCTTACAATCGGTACAGTTTAAACTTGCTGATATGTTGACTCAGACCATTGCCGCACGCCAAATGCTGTATCTAGCAGCTGATAAAGTCGACAACAATGATGGACAAGCGTCTACCTACTGCGCAATGGCAAAACGTCTGTCTACAGATCTTTGTTTCGATGTTGCCAATGAAGCCCTACAGTTGCACGGCGGCTATGGTTATCTAAATGAGTATCCACTTGAGCGCCACATACGAGACTTGCGTGTGCATCAAATCTTAGAAGGCACCAATGAGATCATGCGAGTGATTATTTCACGTCAAGTCTTGCAAGATGAAGGGTTAAGTCAGCTCCGCTAATTTATCTTGATTTACTGAAACAAGGATGTTTTATGACAGATTATACCAATCTAAAGCTATCAATTGATGGCCATACCGCAACATTGACGTTGAATAACCCACCGGCACATACGTGGACGATGGACAGCCTACATGCACTTAAGCAGCTCGTTACAGATCTCAATGCCAACGACGATATCTACGCATTGATTGTGCATGGAGATGGCGAAAAATTCTTCTCAGCTGGTGCAGATTTAAACAACTTCTCAGATGGTGATAAAGGCCGCGCAATAAGCATGGCGATTGCATTTGGCGAAGCGTTTGAGGCCCTGTCTGCCTATCGCGGTGTCAGTATTGCCGTCATCAACGGCTATGCGATGGGCGGCGGATTGGAGTGTGCGCTCGCCTGTGATATCCGTATTGCAGAAGCGCACGCTCAGATGGCACTGCCAGAGACAGGTGTGGGGTTACTGCCCTGTGCAGGTGGTACCCAAAACCTACCTTGGCTAGTCGGTGAAGGGTGGGCAAAGCGTATGATACTGTGCGGTGAACGCGTTGATGCAGAGACTGCATTACGTATTGGCTTGGTTGAGGAGGTCACGGCAAAAGGCTCGGGATTACAAGCCGCTCAAGATTTGGCAAAGAAAGTAGCGAAACAATCACCCGTTGCCATCAGTTATTCCAAGAAACTTATTCAAGCGGCTAGAGATACACCGCCTGCGCAAAATCTTATCCATGAGCGTGAAGCTTTCGTGAAATTGTTTGACACGATGGATCAGCGCGAAGGGGTACAAGCCTTTTTAGATAAGCGTAAACCCAATTGGCAAAACAAATAAGCAGCGGTCAAAATGCTTTAGCCATCTTTATTATTTAATTTTGTAGGTCACTTTTATGACAGCAGCGACAAACGATACTAACCCCCAAGCATCAGTACATAAGGCAGCCCAAGAAGCGTCTGTATTATTTAATACTGAACCGACGGATTGCGGACACTTGATTGGGGTTATGACACTTAACACACCCAAATCGCTTAATGCGCTTAGCGTCGATATGTGCCAATTGCTCTCAGCGCAGCTAGAGCAGTGGCAAGCCGATGATCAAGTGGTGGCAATGGTATTAAAAGGTGCGGGCGATAAAGCGTTCTGTGCGGGCGGTGATATTCGTAAGCTCTATGACAGCATGTCTACCAGTGCACCAATGCCAAACCCGTATGCCACTGAGTTTTTCAGTCACGAGTACCGTCTCTATCGTCAAATGCACTTTTATTCGAAACCACTGATACTTTGGGGTGATGGCATCATCATGGGCGGCGGTATGGGACTAATGGCAGGATGCAGTCATCGTCTGGTCACTGAGCGCACACGTTTCGCCATGCCTGAGGTCACCATTGGACTGTTCCCTGATGCTTCTGGCAGTTGGTTTTTGCAGCGTATGCCTGCTAAGACGGGTTTGTTTTTAGGTTTAACTGGCGCGATTTGCAATGGCAGTGACGCGCTATTGGCCAATCTCGCAGAGTATGCTGTTGCCAGCCATGACTATGATGCCGTTATCCAATGTCTCAAACAGAGCAACTGGCAAACGGTAGATAGCGTTAGTAGTTCAGATAAATACCATAACAATAGTGCGCATAGTATTGTGAGCCGTGCGCTTGCTGAGTTGCCAGTAGCCGAACTGCCAGATAGTAAGCTTGCAACATACTGGCAGACTATTCAGCAACTGATGAATAGTGGCGGTCTGGCTGATATCGATGCATTGCTACAAAGCGATGAAGCACTCATGCAGCTAAACCAAGACTTTGCAGAAGACAGTTGGACTCAGCGCGCAGTTGCAACCTATCGGCATGGCTGCCCAGTCACGGCTGCATTAACCTATGCGTTATATCACAAAGTCGCTGACCTATCGATCGAACAAGTACTGTATTTAGAGACCAATGTCGCAGTGCACTGTGCAGCCAACCCTGATTTTAAAGAAGGCGTACGGGCATTATTAATTGATAAAGATAGAAATCCCAAATGGTCACGTTCATTAGCAGACTGTTTAAGTGTAGAAGGGCGGGCGTATATCGATGAACATTTCGTCAATCCTTATCCAAAAGGTGAGCATCCTTTGGGCGATTGGCTGGGTAACGATGCCTTGGGTAGTCAGTATGTCGGATAATTGCCTAAAAGGGATCTATAACGTAAGACTATCAGCGATTTCATAAAGTTTTAAAGAAAGATGTTAAGACATAAGATAGCAGCATTCATTAATAAGCAATACTCACTAATAAATACTGTTAAGTAGTATGTAGCTATTGCTACATCATAAATCATCAAGGAGTGATGAGATGGGTACAAAGGATATAAGTACGATGGATAATAATAACTCTAAACCAAATATCGCCTTTATTGGGCTTGGTAATATGGGTGCGCCAATGGCAGAGAACTTATTAAAGGCAGGTTATGCGCTATCTGTCTTTGATTTGTCTGAAGCTGCAACCCAGCGCCTAGCACAAGTAGGGGCTAGTGTCGCAAAAAGTCCTAAAGATGCTGCCAGTAATGCTCAAGTTGTAATTAGTATGTTACCTGCAGGCCAGCACGTGCATTCGGTGTACTTGGGTGATAGCGGATCTAATGGTCTGTTAGCAGAGTTGCCAAAAGGTACGCTTGTGATTGACAGTAGTACGATTGCAGCGGCTGATGCAAGGACAGTAGCAGAGGCGGCAAGTAAGCTTGGGATAGACTTCCTGGATGCACCAGTCTCTGGTGGTACCGGCGGGGCAGTTGCTGGTAGTTTGACCTTTATCGTCGGCGGCGATGATGCCGCTTTTGCTAAGGCTGAGCCAATACTTGCCGTAATGGGGAAAAATATCTTTCATGCTGGCGAGCACGGCGCAGGACAAGTGGCTAAAATCTGTAATAATATGCTGCTAGGTATTCTGATGGCAGGCACGGCAGAAGCGATTAATCTAGGCGTCAAGAATGGTTTAGACCCCAAGGTGTTATCAGACATCATGCTACAGAGCTCAGGGCGTAACTGGACATTAGAAGTTTATAACCCTTATCCAAAAGTCATGGAAAACGTGCCTTCTAGCAACGGCTATCAAGGCGGCTTTATGAGCAAGTTGATGCAAAAAGATCTGAACCTTGCGATGCAGACTGCTCAAGACACTGAAGTAGAAACGCCAATGGGTGCCAAAGCAACAGAGTTATATGCCTCACATACTGTAGAGAATGGTGATAAAGATTTTTCTAGTATTATCGGACGTCATGACGTCTCATTATTGTCTCAAACATGACTCTCTTGACTGCTTCTCTTTTGAATGTAACCTTCTTAGACATATCAATTTTTAGGAATACCAATTCTTAAAGATACTAATATTAAGAATTTTTCGTATCATTAGTAGGTGGCATTAATTAAGAGAATGCATTTGCTAAAAAGAAAAAGGTCTACGCTAAAATCATAGCGTAGACCTTTTTTGATGGCTAATAGATAGTATTAGCTTTGCAGATCGTAGACGAGCGTCTGAACGTCTTGTGCGGCTTTTTGTAGGCGTGGTACATGAGTCAGCAGATCGTCAAGTGATACCCGTATGGTTGGTGCATGCAGATAGAGAGAAGCCAGATAGCGTGACTTTTTGTCCAGTATAGGTACAGCCACTGCGACCATCTCAGAGATAAACTCCTCGTTATCGATGCCGATACCAGTATCAGCGATACGATCAAGCTCGGCATTTAATGCATCGATATCAGTAATGGTATTCTTAGTGAACTTATCTAGTGGTAACCCTTGTAATATTTTCATACGGCTAGTCGTAGATAATTGGCTTAGATAGAGCTTGCCAGTCGCTGTACACCACATAGGTGACTTTGCCCCGACAGGAAGATAAATCTGTAGTGGCAAGGTCGTCTGAGCACGGTTGGTATAGATCATATCCATATGATAGGGAATGCCAATACCGCAAGTTTCTTTAAGCTCATCAACCAGTTTTTGCAAAATCATCTGACGCTCGTTAAAGAACAGTCGTTGTTGCCATAGCTCAACGCTCAAATTGCGTACGCGCTTACCAGGGATAATACTGCCACCAATATCAACAGTCAAAAAACCATCATCAACTAAGTTTTGAATCAATCTATGAATGGTCGGTTTAGGAATATCTAGTTCTTGTGAAAGCTCGAGTGGAGAAAGCGGTTTTGAAGCATAAGACACTGCTTCGATGATTTCTAGGACACGGGTAATCGAAGATACTTTAGGCATATATATGACTCAGTAGGAGTAAAGAAATAGAGCAAACAGCGTCACAAGGTTTTCATAAATAAGACAAATAGTGACAATGCTGACGTTCTATAACAAATCTATTATAACAACTAATTTAGCATAATATTCGCTTGAGGCAAGCGTTAGTCGCGTTATATGAGATCATTTATATCGTTTTATTTGTTGGTGTAGATTTTCTTATATAAGTAACAATAGATACGTCAACTCACAAGCCACACTATTTGGTAAGGTTAAGCCATATAACTGTCATTGAGTCGGACGATATTTTAGATAATTATGTGGACATGTTTTGCAATACCCTTACATAAACATTAAGCAAGATAAGTCTCATGTTTACGCTGTTTGGTTACTTTAAGGACGTTATGTAACATAAAGGCGAATTTTTGCAGATTGGTGTAGCAATTATTACAGTACCTATGCAATCTTTACATAATGGCAAATAAAAACAGCATCAGTAGGGGTGACTTTTTAAGTCAGAATTGTTTTAATCACCTCAACAAAATGATGGTTTAACAAAAGCACAATCATCGTTTTTTATGGGCGGGTTTATTTCACACTTTAGGAGAATAATTATGAAATTGATTAAATTGACGGCAATCTCTGCTGCTGTTCTAGCATCAACTGCTGCATTAGCTGCTGAGCCAGTTATCGTTGTTGATAATAACGCTGCAGTTGCATATGAAGCTGAGCCAGTTGCTGTAGCCTATGAAGCAGAACCTGCTGCTTATGCATACAATGCTGACGCTGGTGTAGTACGCAACACTACTGGTGCGGTACTTGGTAGCACTAAAACTTTGTTCCAAACAGCTATCAACCCAGCATCTGTTAGTGCTGAAGTTGGTACTCTAGGTTATGGTGCTAACATCGGTTGGTCACTAAATGAGAAAACTGAATTGCAAGCTGGTTGGGCAGGTGGCGATGTAGCTGACCTTTTCGGCGGTGATTTTGACGCAAATGACATCAATTATGATGTTGATAGTGATTTTAGCAATCCTTACTTAGGTGTGCAATTGCGTCCTACTGGTAACTGGTTCACGATGGGTGCTGGTATCATCGTTCCTGACAACGATATTGATGTGCGTGCAAATCCTGAGGGTAGTGGTGACGACGCGTATTACAGTGTTAATGGTGAAGAGTATCTATTAAGTGACGTAGGTGCTTTAGAAGGGACTATTGAACATCGTAACAAGTTAGCACCTTACCTAACAGTTGGTTTCCGTCCTAATATTACTAACAATTTTGGTTTGTTTGGTGAAGTTGGCGCAGCATATATGGGTAAAACCACTGCAACAATTAATCGCGTAGCTGGTAATACTAATCCAGATGCAGAACTTGTAGCTGACCAAGCTGAGAAAGATTTAGAAGATAAAGATTGGTTAGAGTGGTTCCCAATTGTTAAACTTGGTGCAACTTACCGTTTCTAATCTAATCACAGTTTAAAGACTGTTATTAGTAGAAAATAAAAAAACGATCCTTTTTAGGGTCGTTTTTTTATGCTTAAAATAAAGTATTAAAAGATATTCTAAAAATCAGGTTTGAACTTTACTCAGAAAACTCTGCTCAAAAAACAATGACAGTTTGCTGAGATTGTAACGTGGCAATGCGGTAAACAGATTGGTAATCCGTATCCTTACTATCATTGAGTACAGAAGGAGAGTTAGTATTATTATCACTCTCGATTAAGCTAAGAATAAGGTGGGAGTAATCCATACCCAGACCTTGAGCTAATGTATATTGGTTGACTTTGATAAAGCTTTCTTTTATTTGCCATAACAGTTTGGCAGCGCGTTCTCGCTGATCTGTAGATAGCTCTTGTAAAATAGCCAACTCGCTCTTTGAATAGAAACGTTTGACTACATGCCATGCAATGTTATTGGCCTCTATATCGATACCAGCAGGGCGCTGACGACTGATAACAACCGCTATTTTGCTGTGTAAACGTGTACAATTTGTCTGATTCGATTTTGTGGTTTGCTTTGAACTACCAGCTCCTGTATGGCTAAAGCATACGTAATGCTGACTATTAACGAGTCGATAGGGAAAGCTTGACTCATCCAAGGTGTCATCTATTTCTAACTTATTGAGCAGCTCTTGCAATAGTTGCCTGACGCCTTGCCGCTGCTGCTGACGCTGTTTACGTGCTAGAGCAGGCACTAAGTGTCTAGGTGCTGCTGTCGCCACCTGATAGTGCCAATTTAGGCTGTTGAACTTGATGATGTCTTTACACGACGTATTACATGATGACAACCATAATGACTTTTTCCACAAGCTCTCAGTGACTGAATGACTGATTGACTCGCTCACTTGGGCCGTCACACACCATGTCTTGGTGTCGAGTTGAGTGTACTGTATCTGGGTAAGGTTGGAAGTCGGCATATATTACTAGTCATCAAAAACGATTGTTATAGAATTGAGTGTATAAAAATGTATAAATTTGAACGCTATGTATTTGATACGTAGATAGTTATATCTCAACAGCTATATCTAAATACTCTATTTTTAATTATCTGGTCAAAAATATCAAAAGCCCAGCAATATACTATTGCTGGGCTTTCATTAAACTATCAAACGCTATAAATAACGCTAAATCACAATTTAGTAAGACAGCTCAGCACGGCGGTTTTGTGCATACGCGTCTTCAGTGTTGCCAGCTGCTGCAGGGCGCTCTTCACCATAGCTAATGACACGAATGTTGTTTGCAGTCACACCTTGAGCAGCAAGGTAGTTACGTGCAGCTTGTGCGCGTCGCTCACCTAGTGCCATGTTATATTCACGGCTACCGCGCTCATCAGTGTGACCTGCGATAACGACAGTCGCTGCTGGGTTTGAATTTAGCAGGCTTACGTGTTGGTTAAGGACGCTCGCTGATTGAGCAGTAATTTCGCTGCTATCAAAGGCAAAGTAGACCACTGCTTGGATATTCTCAGCGCCAGTGATGACAGCGTTTGAATTATCAACGATAACCGCACCATTGTAGCCAACTTGTCCACCTGGAATACCTAGCGGGGCAACGACAACTTCTGAGGTAGAACGCTTGGTAGCACAACCAGTGGTCAGTGTAACAGCGCTTGATAGTACAGCAAGAACAGCGATCTTAGAAAAACTGATTGACATGACGAGCTCCTAAAATTTTAATTAAATTTGTTTTTTTAAACTGCTTCCGATAAAACTTAGGCAATCTCTATCTATAATATACTAAATGTTAATTTATGTAAGTATTTTTACTGTAAATTACGATAGATAAAATTAAGTGTATTACCAGCGGTGCTTGCCCCAGTTTTCAGGGTTAGCCCAGTAATCAGCATTGAGCCAATTCGGTAGTTGTTTATAGTCATATAGATTAAATTGCCAAAGCGTCGCAGTAACGGTTGACGAGGTAATAGATTGAATATCGTCAATATTTAGAGAGGGCTCACTTAATATATCAAATGGCGTAAAGCCATAAGGTTTTAAGTCTACAGAGCTATCTAATGCAATAAGTAAATGCGCGGCATACAGGTCACGGTAACGCATGAGTAGCGGCACATAGTGTTGAGTCAGCTCTTCTGACAAGGTGGGCAGCCAAAAGCAAGCAAGCTCATAACGATCAGGTACATGCTGTTTAGCAAGATCTGATAACGTTGATAAATGGCGTGCGTTCAGCTTCGCTTCAGTGTTCTCATTAATAGATGTAGTATCGTCAAGTTGTGCTTGTAGTGCTAATAAATCCGCATGGTTATGTGTTACCCATAATGCTTCATTATTATCTTTGTTATGCTCAGGTGATAGTTCTGTCTGAGTCGTCAATGAGGGTAGTAGCGCGTCAACATACTCTATAAGCAAAGGTAGGGTAATGTCTGCGCGTTTCACCGTATTTTTTGTCATATAATAGGCCGTTAGTTAAATGGTTGGTCATCAGTACGACTATTAAATCATTTTCAACGACATTATCCAATTGATAACGTATGTTTCATATTTAAATTATCTTGAACCGACGATATCTTATTCTACATACTTGAAATTTGGCGATTTAGGTCAATCTAGCTATAAGCTTAAAGAGAAAGTAAAATTAGCTTAATCATTGCAAATTTTTGTGTATATGCTTAGCTTATTAAGCGCTTAGCTGATTAGTTAGCCTATAGATAAAGTCTTTATTTACACTATTGCCTTTTGCAAATAGCGAAATGATACTACTCATTATTATATTGCTCATTACTATATTACTTATCCCCAGTAAAACTACCTTATAACCAAATCAACGATAATAATAGGACACCATATGTCTACTGCTGAAACTGATGCACAAATCATCAATCCTGAAATGCCAGATGTGCCGCCCCACGCGCCAAGCAAGATTAATCTAAAAGACTATACCAAACCAAGTTTTGATGTCGATACGGTACATTTAGATATTAAGCTGTTTGAAGATTATGCGCAGGTAGACAGTACGCTTGAGATGGTACGTCAAACGGCAGGGGATATTGTCTTATTTGGTGAGTCGTTAGAGTTGCTAACGATTACGATGAACGGTAAGGCACTAACCACTGAGGATTATCAGCAGGAAACAGGTAAGCTGACGATTTATAATGCCCCTGAGCGAGCTACTTTAGATATTCAAGTACGCATCTGCCCACAGACCAACACTGCGCTTGAAGGTTTATATATGGCCGGTAGTGGTGACGATACGATGTTTGTGACTCAGTGTGAGCCAGAAGGTTTTCGTAAGATAACTTTCTATCCAGACCGCCCTGATGTACTAGCAATATTTACCACGCGACTTGAGGCAGATAAGCGCTATCCGACATTATTGGCCAATGGTAACTTAGTCGAAGCAGCTGAAGTGGCCAATGCGCCAGACCGTCATTATGCCATCTGGCACGATCCAACCAATAAGCCAAGCTATCTATTTGCCTGTGTGGTTGCCGATTTAGATGTATTGACAGATTCTTATACGACCAGCGAAGGTCGAGAAGTGTTGCTTGAGTTGTATGCCAAGTCTGCTGATATCGATAAATGCGATGTCGGTATGCAAGCCCTAAAAGATGCGATGAAGTGGGATGAGGTCAATTAT
Source organism: Psychrobacter sp. Pi2-1 (assembly GCF_904846645.1). GTDB lineage: Bacteria > Pseudomonadota > Gammaproteobacteria > Pseudomonadales > Moraxellaceae > Psychrobacter. Next base: position 11,499 of record NZ_CAJHBO010000013.1, on the reverse strand, counting down.
GGACGAGCCTACGATCTAGATCGTTACATGATTGTGGCGGTCAGCCAGTTTAATATGGGGGCGATGGAAAATAAGGGCTTGAATATTTTTAATACTGCTTGTGTGTTATCTAGCCCTGAAACGACCACTGATGCGCGTAGTTTTAGCGTAAAAGCCATTATCGCTCATGAGTATTTTCATAACTGGACAGGTAACCGTATTACTTGCCGTGACTGGTTTCAGCTGTGCTTGAAAGAAGGTTTTACCGTTTACCGTGATCAGTCATTTTCAGCAGACCAACAGTCAAGTGCGGTACAACGTATTGATGACGTGGCGACCTTGCGTGCCCATCAATTCAGCGAAGATGCAGGCCCATTAGCACATCCAGTACGTCCAGAAAGTTTTGTTGAGATTAATAATTTTTATACGACGACTGTCTATGAGAAAGGCGCTGAAATTGTGCGTATGATTGCCAATACGTTAGGGGCAGATGATTTCCGAAAAGGAACAGATGAGTACTTCCGTCGTTATGATGGACAAGCAGTAACGGTTGAGGACTTCTTGTCAGCGCTGAGTATCACTGATGACAAAATCGAGAATTTTATCGATTGGTATCGTCAACCTGGTACACCAGTAGTATCTGGCTCTCAAACTTACGATAACACCGCACAGACGCTAACCATCACTTTGAATCAGCAGACACGCCATGTTAAAGGCTTTGATGCACCAAAACCATTGCCGATCCCTGTAGCAACGGCATTGTTTGATAAAGACTCAGGCGCTATCGTCGCTGAGCGTATGTTATTGCTTGACGAGGCGACGCAAACGTTTGTCTTCGAAAACGTTGCGAGCGAGCCTGTCATATCATTACTGCGTGATTTTAGTGCGCCAGTACAGCTTAATTATGACTACCAAGATGCAGACTTAGCGTTCTTGCTTAAGCATGAAACCAATGGGTTTAACCGCTGGCAGGTTACTCAAATGCTAGTAAATCGTATTTTGCTGCAAGGACAAGGTGCGAAGAGCAGCCCTGATATATATTTGGAAGCATTGGCGCAGACGCTGCCTGTCTTAGCGGCTGATGATGCGATGCTAGCGGCACGGTTACTTGATATTCCATCAGCGCAAGAGTTGGCTTCTGCTATTTCTAAAGACTACGATCCAGTGCTGGTTAAAGAGCAGCGCGATGGGCTATATAAGCAAGTAGCTGGTAAGTTAAAAGACCAATGGGCTGAGCTGTACAATAACCTGCCAATGCAGGCTTATGAGGATAGCGCTGAAGCTCGAGGCATTCGTGCGCTGCGTAATGTCGTGCTTGACATGGCGTTGACTGCCAATGTAGATGATGCAGCAGACTGGGCGCAGCAGCAGTATGATAATGCGAGCTGTATGACTGAGCGCTTTGGTGCATTGAAGGCCATGGTCAATCATCAATTGGTAGATGCGGATAAGTACTTAGCGGACTTCTATGAGCGTTTCCAAGCAAATGATTTGGTTATCGATCTGTGGTTCAGTGTACAAGCTGCCGCTGACGATGTAACGCCTGATATGGTCAAGTCGCTACTGACGCACACAGACTTTGATTGGAATACGCCTAACCGTGTCCGTTCGGTTATCAGCGCTTTTAGTTCGCAACCGACGGTACTTTGGACGGCAGAAGGTCTAGAGATGTATACAGGTGTGATTCAGAAATTAGATGATGCCAACCCTGTACTGGCATCGCGCTTATTGCAAGTACTAGCCCGCTGGAATACGTTGGCTGAGCCGCGCCGTCAAATGGCGCACGAGCAGCTGGTAGATTTACAAAAGAATGTCTCATCTAAGCATGTGCTCGAAAGCTTAGAGAGCGTGCTAGATGCTGCAAATAGTTAATTGAGAGCAGGGTTAGCTCTGACCAATTAATGAAACACGTATCGTTGATGGTCATTGCTAATCAAGTTTTAGAATACAGTATTTCTTATAAAACGTTCAGAAATAAAAAGCCCCTTTCACATCAGTGCGAAAGGGGCTTTTTATTGTTTGCTCGACGATAATTTATCGCGGATAGCTATTAGCGATTTGGTAGTACATCTTTTACCATATCACGTAAGTCACGTAATGCTGTGACGGTGCTATCCCAATCTAGGCAGCCATCAGTGATAGATTTGCCATACTCAAGCTGACTTAAATCAGCAGTTAGTTTTTGGTTGCCGCCTTTTAAATGGCTCTCAATCATCATGCCGATAATTGATTTATTACCATTTTGAATTTGTTCAGCAACGTTTTTTATAACCATCGGTTGTAGGTAAGGGTCTTTACCTGAATTAGCATGGCTTGAATCAATCATAATCTTGCTATTGGTTTTGCCTTTTGCTAGCTCATTTTCAACTTGAGCTACCGCAGTTTCATCATAGTTAGGTTTACCGTTACCACCGCGAAGTACCACGTGTGCGTAAGGATTACCTTTAGATTTGATGATAGAGACTTTACCATCTGATGATAGACCTAAGAAGCTATGACCTTCTTTAACCGCTTGCATAGCATTTACAGCAACCGTCATACCACCATCAGTACCGTTCTTAAAGCCAACTGGGCATGATAAACCGGAGCTCATTTCGCGATGCGTTTGGCTTTCAGTGGTACGTGCACCAATGGCTGACCAGCTGATTAGATCCTGGATGTACTGCGGTGTATTTGGATCAAGTGCTTCAGTCGCGCAAGGTAGACCCTTTTCATTCAAATCAAGTAGCAATTTACGAGCCGTGCGCAAGCCTTTTTCTATATCAAAACTGTCATTCATGTCAGGGTCGTTGATCATGCCTTTCCAGCCAACCGTGGTACGAGGTTTTTCAAAATAAACACGCATGACCACAAATACACTGTCTTCGATTTCTTTTGCCAATACGGCCAAACGATCGGCATATTCGTGAGCGGCTTTGATATCGTGAATAGAGCAAGGGCCAATGACCACAAACAAACGCTTGTCTTTACCATCCAAGATATCTTGAATAGTATTACGACCTTTTAGTACGGTGTTATACGCGTCGTCTGACAGAGGCAGCTCGGCTTTTAGCTCGGCGGGAGTAATCAAAGGAATAAATTTTTCAATATTCACGTCGTCAATATCTGCATTATGGGTAACTGATGTTGTCATGGTTATATATCGTCTAGCTGATTTATAGGAACATTCATTATGCGGACAAAAGTGTTGGTTGACAAGGGTAGTCGAGCAGTTAATTGACTGATAACTGGAATGAGAAAACTAAAACTTAGTTATACTTATAGAGACTTAGCATGATATTTGACGTTCTAAATGCACGTTTAGCATTTGGTTTTTCTATCTATTAATAAGAGTTGGTTGAGTTTTTGGTGCATAACGCTCAGATTTTATGTGTGAATTTCGCTATTTGTATCATCGTCAAGTATGATAGCAACATTAGCGATGGGTGGCCCAAACTGTAGCACTAGAACAGTACGGATGAGTGCTTATATTATTTATAAGGCCATATCGCTGATTTATTACGTTATATTTTATAATAACGGTTTATTTTATTTTGTGTATTTCTAATATCGAGAGCTTGTCATGACAGATTCTGCTACGTCTCATCACCATACTGACCTCATTCATCGAGCCGAGACGGATTCTCAAGTACCAAATATAAATGCTATGCCGCTAGTGATAGGCATCGTCGCAGGTGAGGTATCTGGTGACAGCTTAGGCGCAGATTTTATGCGACAAATGAATAATCTACGTGATGATATTGTCTGGGTAGGCGTAGGCGGTACAAAGATGCAGGCGCAAGGGCTACAGAGTATTTTCCCGTTAGAGCGCTTGGCAGTAATGGGTCTGGTTGAGGTCATGTCGCAGCTACCCGATTTGCTCAAAGCACGTCGCGAGCTATTGAGCGCATTTAAGGCTGCTAATATTGATTGGTTTATCGGTATTGATGCGCCTGATTTTAATTTGCGAGTATCCAAAAAGCTAAAGCCCCAAGGCGTGTTCTGTGTGCAGTACGTCAGTCCTTCTATCTGGGCATGGCGTGAGTCGCGTATCCATAATATTAAAGCGGCGACCAATTTAGTGCTATGCCTATTCCCATTTGAGTTGCCAGTTTATGAGCGACATAACCATCCAGCTATCTGTGTGGGTCATCCATTACTACGAACCATTGATCAGACCTTGATCGATACGCCAATCAACCAACGTCGCAGTGAGCTCGTTTGGGACAATGATGGGTTGCAGCAGTTCTTCATCGAACGCTTCGATGATGTGAGTCAGCTTATTTGTGTGATGCCAGGCTCTAGGCGCGGTGAAATTATGGCCATTTTGCCATTGATGCTTGATGGTATTCAAAAGTTAATCCTGTTAGATCCTAAGCTGTGCTTCATCATTCCAACGGTCGATCAAAACCATCAATATATCGTGCAAGAAGTGATCGACCAACGCTCAGAGCAGCTACGTGCAGCAATTGTGGTGGTCTATGATGATACCCAGCCAGAGTTTAGCCAACATGCCATGGCGGCATCAGATATCGTGATGCTAGCATCTGGGACAGCAACGCTAGAGGCAATGCTGCTTGAACGTCCGATGGTAGTAGTCTATCAATTAAATCAGCTCACTTACCAAATTGCCAAGCGTCTGGTAAAAGTACCATATGTGGCATTGCCTAATATATTGGCTAATGCACCAATCGTACCTGAGCTGATTCAAGAGCAAGCGAGCGGTGACAATATCTGCCGCATGGTAATGCGATTGCTACAACCACGCGCTTATGCCGAGCAATTACATGACTTACTAGTGACAAAGCAATCTCTACAACAGCAAAGTAACCATGAGCCTGCAAATAGCGTGATTGAACAGTGGTTTATCCAAAATACCGATACCGTCAATCCTACTTAAACGAGAAAGACCTTCTAATATTATGCATATTCAACACAGCACAGAAAGCTCAGTTCAAACGATTGATATTAATATTGAGCATATTGATGTTAAAGGACAATATGTTCAGTTAGCAGCGCCCATACGTTTATATGGGCAAATGAATACCGCTGAGTTGATCACTCAATATCTAACTAATGATAACCAAGAGACGGAGCAATCAATACTACAAATCGGCGTTGATGAAGCAGGACGCGGGCCGTTACTAGGCAGCGTCAATGTGGCGGCGGCAATATTACCTGCGACTTGGTCAGGGCTCATTGAAGAACAACCGCTCAAAGACACGCCGTTGTCGATACTGACGGACTCCAAACAACTGAGTGAAAAAAAGCGCGATATCCTTTATCCGTTGGTTCAGCAGCAGGCAATTGGTTATATCATCGCTGATATACCAGCAGCAGTAATCGATCAGGTGAATATCTTGCAGGCAACGATGCTTGGTATGCGCTTATGTACTGAATCATTGCTAGCAGTGATTTTTGAAAGCTTTTCGACTACTGAGAATGATAAAAGCATGTCGCTCAATCAATTTAAAGTCGAAGTACTGTTTGATGGAAATCGTTGTCCTGATTTGAACTATGATAGCTTTAAACGTTTAGAGGTAGCGCCATTTGCAATTGATTGCCAAGCGTGGGTAAAAGGTGATGCACGCCATACTAGTATTGCAGCGGCCAGTATATTGGCAAAAGTAAGCCGTGATGAATCGATGTATACGTTGGATAATCAATATCCGGAATACGGTATTGCCAAACACAAAGGCTATCCGACGCGCGCGCACATGGAAGCAATTGAAAAACATGGTGTCTTACCAACGCATAGACGTAGTTTTGCACCAGTGAGAAAGGCTTTAGAAATACAGTAGCTATAAAAAATTGATGATAAAAAAGTGACTGTATAGCAGATACAGAAGAATCGTACTCTATAAATGATACATTCACCTCAAAAATAGCCTAAGCATAGTGCTAATATATAGGCCTAAAAAGAAACCTGTTACTTGCAATTAGTGAGTAGCAGGTTTTTTTGCAAAAAAAATGAGCAAAAGTTCATAATCTGTAATACAATAGATACTATATTGAAATAAAACACTGTTAAATCAATCACTAACTACCTTGTGGCTGATTTTTATTCTCATTGCTTTTCACAAACAGGTTATTATTTTATAGGATGAGCGATGACTTCTTATACTTCTCAGAAAAATCTTGCGGCAGTGCTATTTTTAACGATATTTCTAAGCGCTTGCGGCGGAGGCGGTGATTCTGATAGCAGTTCTACATCTGCTAATACACCAGACAATTCACAAAGTGATGAAACAGCTCAGCCAACAACGTCGGAACCTATTATTTCTGCGCCGATTATAGCGACACCAACTAGTCAAGGTGACGAGCCAAGCGATGGTACTCCTAACGCTGGTGGTAACGGGTCAGCTGATAACAATGTACAAGCAGCATTAAGTGCGAATAATCAGTTCAGTCTAGCAAGAACCAGCTGTGGTCTAAATGGTCTATCCGTTGATACAGAATTAGACGATATTGCTATTCAGCACGCAAATTATATTAAATATGTATTTGCTAATAGCTCACCAACCAGCTTTAACGCGCATTTTGAAAATGAACTTAGCGATAGTGCTAGTGTGACAGGTGCTAATAACCCTTTTTTCAGGGGATTAGATTTGGCAGATCGATTGATCAATGCAGACTATGGCAACTCGCAATATAGTGTTACTGAAAACATTGCCCAGTCTGTCTATTATAGTTCGGCAGGCAATTTTTTCAGTACAGAAGCCGTGGCAAGCTCTATGGCAAAATCGTTGTTGTCAGCGCCTTATCACCTACGCTCTTTAATGTTACCAACCTCAGGCGTAGTAGGAACAGGAGTGGTTACCTATACGCCTAGTGGTAAAAATGCTGCTAACAATAAAGGCTATGTTTTAGTAAGCAATGCTTCAGGAACAAAAATCACGACAAATAAAACGCTTGAAGGTATTTTTACTTATCCATGTCAAGATGTGACAGAGACAGTCACTGCACTCTATAACGAAACCCCAAATCCAGTCAGCGGCACTGGGCGCAATTTACGTACTGATCCTATCGGACAGCCGGTTTATATCAACATGCCATCTGCTGACAAAGTTAAAGTAAGTAATGTTAAATTTCGAGATATGCAGCGCAATATAGATGTGCCGATTCAATTGCTTGATTCTGACAATGATCCGTACAAAGGTACGAATTATGCGTTACCAACGAATGAAGCATTTATTTTGCCATTAACGGATGCGCTCAAAAGCTGTGAATCAGGTAGTAATAAAGGTGGTAATTGTGGACTTTATGGCAATAGTAAGTATAAGGTCAGCTTTGATATTTTGGTTGACGATAAAACATTAGAGCAGCAGTCATTTACGTTTACTACTGGTAAGGTAAATTACTAATAAATATCTGATACGTTTCAACTCACTATTATAAAAGAAGGTCTGAACCAGTGATATGATTCAGACCTTCTTCTTATGTGATAATTTTCTGTGTAATAACTTTGAGTATCTTTAAGCAGTACTAGGAATCTCGCCTAAAACGATGAATTAGGCTGTTTTAAAAAGTTCTTTTCATCTTCGGTTGAGTCGCGATTTAGTACCTCGTTGCGATGTGGATATCGCCCGAATTGATCAATGATTTGTTTGTGACGATGTTCAAAATCTAATGTATTTGCATCATCTAATTGTTCAAATAGCGGTAGATAACGTTTATGAATCATGACCGACTCAGAGTGCATAAACGGTATAATAATAAATCTACGCCATTGCATCGGTAGCGTATCAAAATAAGGTTGTTGAATGGCTTCTTGGGCGAGTGCTAATGCCATACCGTCTTGCGCAAATGCGCTTGCTTGTCCGCGACATAAATTGCGTGAAAACTGATCTAAGACAATGATTTCTGCCAAGCGTCCTGCCAACGCCGTTATCGAGCTATTACCATCCAATGAAGACTCTGCGATACGCCAACTGACACATTCGCCTTGCTTTGCTGCATGCCAAAGGTCACCAAACTTATCTTGTATTTGCTTATCAAAACGATCGTTTTGTTCAAACCAGTAAGCTTCATTGTTTTTATCAAACCAAAAATCCAACACGGCACGCGCATCAGGATCTAGATAAGTCAAATCTATATTTTTCGGATCCAATTGTGATGAGTGGGATCGACTGGCTGAGGTGGAATAATCGGTTGAGAGTGCCATAAGATATTCTAATTATGATGAATTTAGTCTACTATAGCGCAAATATTTATATCTGTCTGTCAAGATACCAACAGCAGAGTGTCTATTAGGTAATCTATTATGAATACAAAAAATCTAGAGAATTCTATCAACGCGACATTGCCACCAACGCCTTACTATGTGCTTGATGAAGCGGCCATCGTTGCCAATATGAAAATCATTGCTAGGCTATGTGAGCTGTCTGGTGCAAAAGCATTATTGGCACTAAAATGCTTCGCCACATGGGGCGTGTTTGATGTGATGCAGCCTTATCTGCATGGCACGACTTCGTCTTCACTTAATGAAGTGAGATTGGGCTATGAAACCTTTGGTAATAACGATGATGCCAGTAGCAGCGACAAAAAAGAAACACATGCTTATAGCGTCGCTTATAGTGCAGATGAAATCCCTGAAGTACTGAACTATGCAGATAAAATCATCTTTAACTCAATCTCACAGCTCAACGCTTTTAAAGCGCAAGCCGCCGCACAAAATATACCTGTAGGTCTACGACTCAATCCAAAGACCAGCAACTCATCGTTTTTGATCGCTGATCCTGCGCGTCCATTTAGCCGTCTTGGCGAGCACGATAAAGATAAAATCGCAGCGGTACTTGGCGATATCACTGGCGTCATGATTCATAACAATTGTGAAAATGACAGTTTTGAAGCCTTTAGTGAAAGCTTGGCTGATATTGAAGAAAGATTTGGTAATATCTTAGCGCAGCTTGAGTGGGTGAGCTTGGGCGGTGGTATCCACTTTATTGCGCCTGATTATCCATTAGAAAAATTGGCTGCACGTTTGAAAGCGTTTAGCGACACTTATGGCGTGCAAGTGTATCTTGAGCCAGGCGAAGCGAGTATTCACGGCGCAGGTACTTTGGTGACGACGGTGTTAGACACCATGCACAATCAAAAAAATCTAGCAGTCGTCGATGCGTCTATCGAAGCACATATGCTTGATCTACTGATTTATCGTGAGTCAGCACCGATTGCTGCGATCAATAATACTGCTGCTGATATTGCGCCTATTGGCAATCCTGCAGAAGCTGCACCGTCTGAAGCTGATACTGAGTCGGCAGACCATACCATTATTTATGGCCGTTCTTGCTTGGCAGGTGATATCTTTGGTGAGTATGCATTACCGAGTAATCTTCAGATAGGCGATAAGATCGCCTTTGGCAATGCTGCAGGTTATACGATGGTCAAGAAAAACTGGTTCAATGGGGTCAACATGCCAGCGATAGTCATCCGCCGATTAGATGGCAGTATCGATATCCAGCGTGAGTTTGATTATCAAGATTATAAAGCCAGCTTGTCTTAAGTCTTAGCTTTTAAGACTATGCTATTATCGAGTATTTGTATTTTAATTATTAAAAAACAAAGACTTAACCTGTATTAGTAGACATTTTAATATCTCTACTTTTTATACATATTTTTTACCGATAAGGGAATAAAAATTGTTATAATCGCGTCGGGCAAATAATGGAGTATTATTTGCCCGACGGGTGCGTGGGTTTTCCTCGGTCTTCCTTTTTAATTCACGCATATCATTCACTCGTTTCTGTTTTGCATAGCCGCTATCAATGGTATCGACAGGGACACAAAGGAGGATTGTTCATTGAACACAAACCAACAAGCTAAGCCCAACAAAAAAGACGTACTGATCATCGGAGCAGGCGGTGTCGCTCAAGTGGTCGCGCATAAATGTGCGATGCACAATGATGTACTTGGTGAGATTCATATCGCCTCACGTACAAAAGACAAATGCGATGCCATCGCCCAAAGTGTAAAAGAAAAAGACAGCTTTAAGCAGGCTGCCGTCTTGCATACGCATCAAGTCGATGCGATGGACAGCCAAGCACTCGTGCAGCTGATACAAGACACTGGAATACAAATAGTCATCAATGTTGGCTCGGCATTTATCAATATGACCGTACTAGAAGCCTGCATTGAGACAGGTACTGCCTACATAGATACGGCTATTCATGAAGACCCACGTAAGATTTGTGAGACACCGCCGTGGTACAACAACTATGAGTGGCAACGTAAAGAGCGCTGTGCAGACAACAATGTCACTGCCATTTTAGGTGCAGGGTTTGATCCTGGTATGGTCAACGCTTATGCGCGTCTTGGCTATGACATGATGGATGAAGGATCTGTGACGGATATCGATATCATAGATATCAATGCGGGCAGCCATGGCAAATACTTTGCGACCAACTTTGACCCAGAGATTAACTTCCGTGAGTTCACCGGTACGGTTTACTCTTGGCAAGACAGCAAGTGGCAGTCTAATAAAATGTTTGAAGTCAAACGTACGGACGACTTACCAGTTGTAGGTGTACAGAACAGCTATCTAAGCGGTCATGATGAAGTGCATTCATTGTCAGCCAATCTAGATGTACCAAACATTCGCTTTTGGATGGGCTTTGGTGAGCATTACATTAATGTCTTCACTGTCCTACAGAGCTTAGGATTGTTGTCTGAGCAGCCAGTGATGACTGCTGAAGGCCAAGAAGTGGTACCACTAAAAGTCGTTAAAGCGGTACTACCAGACCCAAGCTCACTTGCACCGAACTATACAGGCAAGACGTGCATTGGTGACAAAGTCAAAGGCAAGATCAATGGCGTTGAGACTGAAGTATTTATCTACAATGTCTCAGATCATAAAGATGCTTACAACGAAGTTGGTAGCCAAGGTATCTCTTATACCGCAGGAGTGCCGCCTGTTGCTGCTGCGATACTGGTCGCAACTGGCGAATGGGATGCAGGCAAGATGGTCAATGTCGAAGAGCTAGATGCTAAGCCATTTATCAATCTACTAAATAAGATTGGTCTGCCAACGCGTATCAAAGATAGCGAAGGTGATAGAGCACTTGAGTTTAATATTTAAATAACAAGTTTGATTTACAAAAGCCTGTCTACTAGAGACAGGCTTTTTTTATGTCTAAGTAATGAGAGCTTGCGGTGATATTATGTTCTTGCTACTGTTTACTGTTGTTAGAGCATATTTGAGTAAAACTTGACGTACACTTCTGATAGCGCGCGTATCAACTTTTACTGATAGCTACTTTATCGCACCTTACATTGTTTATATTAAATATACTTATTCACTCAATTAGGAGGTATATAAGTTGATTTCAGAATCTTACTACTGGAAGGAATCCCTTTTAGAATGTGCAAATAATTTAGAAAGATATTCCAAATTAAAAGATATAAAACCAAAAGATCTAGGGCGTGTCATCAATTAGCACAGTTATTTTAGAATAAGCTATAGTAACTCTATATTTAGCAATCTGAGTAAAACCCTCATGACAAGACGCCATGCCCTACGAGATGACCAATGGGCGAGAATTA